>JAPOSC010000045.1 GCA_026709935.1 Thiotrichales bacterium | reverse complement strand
CTTCTGCCAGGTCGAAGCGGCGGAGACCGCGATCTGGCTGACCGAGGTCGCGCCGAGTCTCGGCCACGAAGGCCGCCGCTTCCTCGACCGTCTCGCGACCGCCAACACGCAGGCGAACCCCGGTCTCGACCGCCTTGCACTCAAACTCGCGACCGGGGCCGGCAAGACCACGGTCATGGCCATGCTCATCGCGCGGCAGACCGTCAACGCGATGCGCCGTCCCGCTTATAGATTCGACAGTAACTATCGTATTAGTCGGCAAAGAAACCAAACGACGAAAACATGTTGATTGGGAAATTTTCTCAAGTATGTATAACGGCTCTGTAAACAAGCGATCAGGAATTATAGTCGTTAACCTTCCAGGAATCTCTAACCACATACATGCGTCTTACGGAGATAGAGAGCAATTACTCTACCCGGATATTAAGTCATGGAAGCGCATTAAGAATCGAACTGAGTACGAGAAAATATATCCATATATGCCAGATCGAATCATTGATAATCTCATAGAACCTAACGTCAAAATCTCAGTTATCCCGTGGAAGAAAATTACCGGTGAGAGGCTCGCTTTCTTGATTAACGCTGCCTTTAATAATCGCACTAACTGTGAATATAAGTTAAAACCCATGAGACGAGCGAACTCTTGAATGGCCCTGACCAAGAGCCTGAGTAAACACATCAGGAGTGCGTTGATATGGCTACAAGAAATCCTATAGGGTGGGAAATCCCTCAAAACGTCGAGTTTGATCTAGTTGCTCTCAGGAAAAAATCAGAGAAGGATTTTAATCCTAAAACTCCCAAGGGGCATGTTGATCTATTGATGCACCGAGCGGTGATGTCTATTTCAAATCAGGTAGATGAATTAACTACTCCAGCGGAGGAATTTCATCGATTAGTTAATGATGAATTTCAATCGTTACTAGAGACAAATGCTTTTTCTTTTACACAATCAACCAAAAAAATATGAAAGTTCTTGGTTCAGAATTATGGAAAGAATTGAAAGAGAAGCGTTCGCGCGAGGGAATGGAGCATCACCTCCGAGAGTACGAAGCTGGAAATTGCGCAGGTCTTGGCATCTTGGGGCCGAAAATGATTCCAGGTGGCGGACCTCCAGTTCCATTGCGGGCAGTTTTCTTATCTCTTGACCCAAATCTACTCTACAGACAAAGAATGTTCTCCTTGGCACAAGATATCTTGACTGAGGATTTTCTAATTAATGAGCAACTTAACCCAATCTTGACCCAAGTCTTGTCTGATATAGTCTCTGGTAAATCACTATACGAGTTCTCTGTGGGAGAGTTATTCGAACTCTACGGTGAACTCGTTAACCATCTTCCAGATGATGAAAAGAAAAAGCAACTCAATAAATGGATTAATGGCAAGGGATTTAAAGAAAAATTCGCTAATACTCTTCGAGGCAGATCATTCACTGCGCCGTACTATTCCTATTCTAAGAACGGATACAGTGCTCAACCCAAACCTGTTCCAATTCCATTTGCAATCAGAAATGCGCTAGCGCATCAAGAAGCACGTAATCCCAATGTAGCCCTTCTAGAGCGCCTTCCACATGGGGTTCATGACTCAGTCGCAATCTTGAAAGCGATCAAATCAGAATACTTTGGTGGGAACTAATTTGAGAATGAGTATTCAGGTATGTATGAGGATCATCTAACTTGCCAGCCTCCGCCAGACGATGCAGTACTTTGGCGATACATGGATTTCACTAAATTCGTGTCATTGCTAGAGAGTCAATCTCTATTCTTCTGTCGCGCTGACCTTCTCGGAGATCCTTTTGAAGGATCGATCCCACAAGTAAGGCATCTTCCTGAGAACTTGCAGAAATTAATTGAAGATCGATTTTCTATACATCAAATTGACAATAGACAAATCACTCGAATGATATATGCAAACTGTTGGCATAGTGGAGAGTTTGAATCGGAAGCAATGTGGAGAATTTATGCGAGGAAACACGATGGAATTGCGATTAGGACGCCATTTCAGAATTTTCGGAAAGCGCTAATTGGAAAGGAAATTGTCTATGTATCTAAAATTCAATATATAAATTACCGCGCCGATACAATTCCTTCAGGTAACGCAATCTTTCCATTTATCTATAAGAGAATCAGCTTTCAACACGAGCAGGAAGTTAGAGCTCTGATCCTCCAAGCAGTCGATGAAGGTGAATTGATTCCAGAAGGCATTTGCTACAAAATCGATCTTAAGCAACTTATTGAGGAGATCGTCGTCGCGCCATTTGCTGAGCCTTGGTTTTTTGAGTTAGTAGAATCTCTTGCTAATCGCTATGGACTCGGAGATCGCATTCGAAAATCTGAATTAGCAGATACTCCTAATTTCATAGCTAGGTATGCAATACCCAAAGATACATGATCGATCTCGAAGATCATACGGCTAGGCTCGCGGCTCCCTACTCACTGGAGAGGTATCCATGAACAATGATAAGCCGCAAAGTATCCATCCTCATGATGCCTTAGATATTGCGGATAGGCACTACTCAAGATAGCCTGCAACCCCCATGCAACCTTGGGTCCTCAAAGATCCTGGACACCCTATAGACTCCACGGCATTAATCAATTGCATCACTGATATTACTGTAAATTTCCGAGCAATGATGGAATGTGGGTCGAGTTCAGATCCTCACGCAAAGGAGAGAATTTGGGATGTCTCTCTATCTGCAATTCGACAAATGTCAGTATCGATAAGAAAACTTCTTCTTGATAAAGAAGGAAAATCGATAAAACAAGCCATCAGTGAACCTCTTATGTATCCTCTCGATGGAGAGAAGAACAAACATCGTAAAGCTACACTCACTTGGAAAACTCCACCTATCAACGGTTATCTTGCGTTCAAGAATGGGAAACAAGAGAAAATAGATATTCCCGTGAGAGAATACAAAATTCAGTTCGGTCGTCTGTATGGGATAACATTCCTAGATGACGCCTGCGCAGTCTACTCTCCATTCGATCACTCTATCCCGCCGATAGCTTTAGATGAGTGGTTAGCGCTAAAAGTGCTTCAGGTCAATTCAGTGAGTTATAAGATCCAAGATCTTCTTAGATTAGTCACTAATTTCGAAGGTGCTCATAGAGAATTCACTCTTCCTATTTTAATTGGAGGAGGTTTCGACCCCGAACAACATGGCGAAGGTAATAAAATGAAATATGAACTAGCAAGTGCAGTAAGATTTGGTGGATTTACGTACCCGCATCTTATCGTATTATTCACTGGCATCCAGATCATCGACCAAATCCAAGATCTCATTCGATTCCATACACAATGTGCACCGAATGATCCAGTTCCCTCGAATATACTCGCACTAAAACGGCAAGTAGATCATCTACAAACCAATTTTTTTGCGAGATTTCCGCTCAATAAAAACTTCAATGAAATGATACGTTACGAACAGTCTGGACCTGTCTACGGTCCTGGATCGCGCCGTAATTCATATCGGATTTGGTCAGGCTCAAAGGATTGGTATAAATAAATTCTCTATGCGCTCCTTTCAGCCCTCTCATAGACTATAGCCTCCTGAAAATGCTCCGGCGACACTAGGCCTAGCGTTTCATAAGGAACTAGAAAGGCAGGCTGCGATTCCTTCGGCTTGAATGGCGCCACCGAATGCTGGATACACTCCCCATTAGAAATTGAACCAAACACACTCCCATCCCCTCCCTCCGGAGAGCCTTCCCCATGCCCGCTAGAGGATTCCTCCGATGGCAAGGAAGATAGAAATTCCAGAAATTCGAGAGCGCTTCGAATCTTGTCTTCATAGCAATCAACAAGCTGAGCATATGTCATTAGTCCAGATCCTGGACCGTCCAGCCGAATCTTCCGGCGATACGATCCTTCTGGAGTTCGTCTCGACCCACCCGCTACATCCACAGCCACGTCTTGTGATTCCGCTGACCCCCGCAGTAGCTCTCGCGCTGTCCGAGGAGTTAGACGAGGCCGCGAAGAAGGCTCAATCCCGCTACCTGCGACTTGATCCGAAATCGGAATGACCTCGCCTACATCCCCTTCATCACGACGATCACTCCAATGTCTCTTCTCACGCAATTTCTCGAATATGATATCCAATTCCGACGACATAGAAGCGAAATTCAAAGACTCACAACTACTTAGAGGCGAAGACGGAGAATCTAGACCCGAATAAAAGGCTAACCGCTTGAAAGCCAAGGGCAATTTGGGCGGAAAGTGAGATGGAGGGAGGGTGCGGGCAGGCGCCTGCAAACGCTGTTGTATATGCGGAAGTCATTAATGCACAAACAGAAGTAAGAGCAGGAAGCCTAGGTTTACTTGGAATCATATCCAGTACATCGCTGATCTATGAGGGCGGGTCCAAGGCCTTAAGCGGTTTGGCTGCACGGACTCCCTATCATGTCGAGATTTACGCGTCTCCGGCGGGAAAGCCCGTCCAGTATTTGGCGAGACGCTGTTTCATGACGGGCGGAAGCTACACCATGGCGGTCAACCCCGTTGCGGGCCAGACGAGCGGGTGCCTCTCGATCAGCCCCCGCACCATCCAGAACGTTCGCAACTGTTGGCGCGGGCGGAGAAATACCCTGCCGTTGTGGATGAACAGCACACGGAACACCAATTTTCTCGACAGTCTCGGTTGCCGCCCGTGACGCACGCGGGGCGATCTGCGGGCCGTGATGAGGGTTCGATCGTGGACCACCCGAGAGAACCGGCAGCGTGGCCGAGGTGGATGCACGACGGATCGGCGAGGCATTTCCCGAACTGAAGGGCCGCGTCACCGACGTCATCACGTCGCCGCCCTACCTGGACACGACGAACTATCGCGAGGATCAGTGGCTGCGCCTGTGGTTTCTGGGCTCCAGGTCCATGACCACATACGCTCGCGCCGATGACCGCCACTACGCCAGTGAGATGTACTGGGAGTTTCTGCAAGCGTCGTGGAGGGGCCTCGCTCCCTTGCTGGCTGAGCGGGTACGGCTGGTCGTCCGCATTGGCGGGCGTCGACTGTGCAAGTCCGAGCTACGGGACGGGCTCGTGCAATCACTCTCGACCGGGTTGAATCGAAGCGTGCGACTCGTGGACACCGGTGTCAGCTCCAAGGTAAGCAATACGCAGGCGAATGCATTTCGGGGAACGAAGACATCGCAGCTCATGGAGCATGATTTCTCATTCGCCGCGTAGAGATACACGGGGAGACGCCAGAACTGTGGTGTTCTGCGACGTACAAGGCTGATGTCGCGAGGCCGTTTCATCACCACCACCCTCAATACCCCGGCGGCGGTGCAAACCCGCGGTAGCCCTCCTCGATCAGCCCCGCCAGGTGCAGGCAGGTCAGGTCGTCGTACTGGCGTCCGATGATCTGGATGCCGACCGGCAGACCGTTGGCCAGCCCGATGGGGGCCACCGTCGAGGGCAGGTAGTATCCGCAGGGGTAGCCGGCCCAGAAGAGCTGGTCGACGACCGGCTGGTCCCGGCCGTTGACGGTGATGGTCCGGTCATGGCGCTCACCCGCCTGGTCGTGCGGGAAGGCCGGCGACGACGCGATGGGGCAGAGCAGCAGGTCGAAATTCTCGAACCAAGCTTCCCAGCCGGCCATCAACTCGAACCGGCGGTCGTTCCACCGGAGCCAGTCCCGGTGGGCCATGGTCTGGGCTTCCAGCATCCGCCGGCGGTAGGCGATCGCGTCCGCCGGGAGGCGGTTCAGATCCTTGTGCGACTGCGCCACCACCTCGTCGCTCAGGCGTTTCGATGTCGCGGCGCGGAGCAGCATCGTGTAGACCTCCATCGCCTCGCTGGTGGGGAAGTCGGGCTTCGCACCCATCTCGACGGTCGCGCCCTCTCCCTCCAACCAGCGGGCGAGCGAAGCGATGGCGTCCTGGTACGACTGCTCCACCTCGGCTTGCCGGTCGCTCAGGAGGACGCCGACGCGGTACTCCCGCAGGCTCCGCTTGCGCGGGGCCGGGAGTTCCAGCCGCCAACCCCGTGCGGCGGGTCCGTCGGCGCCGGCGAGAAGGCCGAGGGCCAGCTTCAGATCCGCCGCCGATCGAGCCAGCGGGCCGACCACGGCGATGTCGGTGGGCGCATGGTCGCCCGGCAACACCTGGCCGCGGCCCGAGACGATCTCCCATGTCGGCTTGTGGCCGAAGACACCACAGTAATGCGCCGGGTTGCGGATGGAGGCGCCGATGTCGGAGCCGGCGTCCAGCCCCGTCAGCCCCGCGGCGAGCGCCGCCGCCGAACCACCGGAGGAGCCGCCCGGCGTGCGGGTCAGGTCCCACGGATTGCTGCAGGTACCGTGGAGCGCGTTGAAGCTCTGCCAGTCCGACAGCATGAGCGGGACGTTCGTCTTGCCGAAGACCACCGCCCCGGCCGCCCGATACTTCTCGACCACGGCCGAGTCCGCGTCCGCGATGTTGTCCCGATACTCCGGAACGCCCCAGGTGGTGGGCGCGCCCGTCAGGTCGAAACTTTCCTTCACGGTCACCGGCAGGCCATCGAGCGGACCGACGGCCTCCCCCACCGCGCGACGCCGGTCCGAAGCATCGGCTTCCGCCCGCGCGCGGTCCGTGTCCTGCCAGATGATCGCGTTGACCGCCTGGTTGTGCCGCTCGACGCGGTCGAGAAAGTGTTCGAGCAGCTCCCGCGCGCCGATCTCTCGCGCATCAAGCCGCGACATCAGCTCCGTAGCCGACTGGTAATGAATCTCGGTCATCGTGCACTCCTCATTACGTGTGATGGGCGACGTGTCCGTACCCGACGGGGAATCTCACCGCCACCGGTGGAGGAAAGTCGCGCCCTGGAACCAACCGCCACCCGAAATCCGATTCAGGTAGTTCACGGTCGTCGTGTTCAGGACGTTGGTGCGGCTCATGGTGTTCTCACCGAAACGGGTCGGGCGGCGATGGGAAATGCGCGGCTTTGCTCAGGATGCTGATGGAAGACCATCGGGGCCCTCCCTGCATGGAGTCAAGGGCTTTGATCGGGCCATGCCGGGGGCATGAATCAGGCCCCCTCGCGGCCGACGATCACCACCGAGCAGACGTTCTGGTGCGGGAAGCCGCCGAGGTTGTGGGTGAGTCCCAGCACCGGCTCCTTCTCGCGCTGGCGCTCGCCCGCCCGGCCGAGCATCTGCAGATAGAGCTCGTAGATCATGCGAAGGCCCGAGGCGCCGATGGGGTGCCCGAAGCACTTCAGGCCCCCGTCGATCTGGCACGGCAGCGGGCCGTAGGCGTCGAAGAAGCCATTCATCACGTCGGCCACCGCGCCACCCTCGGGCGAGATGTGCAGGTCCTCCATGGTGACGAGCTCGGTGATGGAGAAGCAGTCGTGCACCTCGATGAGACTCAGCGCCTCGCGCGGATTGGCGATCCCCGCCTCCTGATATGCGCGCTCCGACGCCTTGCGGGTAGTCATGAAGTAGCTCCCGTCCCAGGAGTTGTGCTGCGCCTCGGTCCCGTTCGAGACCGAGAGCTGGAGCGCTTTCACGGTGACGAGGTCCGCCTTGCCGAGCGCACGGGCGATCTCCGGGGTGGTCACGATCGCGCACGCCGCACCGTCCGAGACCCCGCAGCAGTCGAACAGCCCGAGCGGCTCGGCGACCATCGGGGCGTTCAGCACCCGCGCCTCGTCGATGCGGTTGCGCAGGTGCGCCTTCGGGTTCTTCGCCCCGTTGTCGTGGCTCTTGACCGAGATGTGGGCCATCGCCTGCTTCAGATCTTCGGTCGGCACTTCGTGCCGGGCCCGGTACGCGGAGGCAAGCTGCGCGAACGCGCCGGGGGCGGAGAAGTTTGCCCAGTACAGATCGTTCACCGCCCCGCGGGTGCGCTGCGGCAGCCCTCCGTAGCCGGTGTCCTTGAGCTTCTCCACCCCCATCGCGAGCGCGATGTCGCAGGCCCCGGACGCGACCGCATACACCGCGCCGCGGAACGCCTCCGAACCGCTCGCGCAGTAGTTCTCCACTCGGGTGACCGGGATGTAGGGCAGGCGAAGCGCGATGGCGAGCGGCATCCCGGACTTGCCGACGTGCTGCTCCTCGATGGCGGTGGAAAGCCACGCCGCCTCAATCTCGTCTCTCTCGATCCCCGCGTCGGCGAGCGCTTCGCCGAACGCCTCGTGCATCAGATCCTCGGCGTTGTCGTTCCAGCGCTCCCCGAACTTCGAGCACCCCATCCCCAGGATGGCGACCCGGTCGCGAATGCCCGTTGCCATGATTCAGCCCCCTCCTCGGTCTTCTGCGCTACCGCGATACGGCCTCCGTGATACACGACCGTGACATGGTCCTCGGACCGCGTGCCGGCTGCATCGCGATTCCAGGCTCCTCAACAATACCGGTCATCCGTCGGGAGACCGGCATCGAGGCAAGGTGCCTCCGGCGTCGCCTTCCAGAAGTAACGGCGGAAGCCTCGCCTCGCATCGTAGTCCTTGACGCGGAACACCATCCGCATCGGGGTTCCGACGCTGAGCGTCGCGTCCGCGTCGATGTCGGTGAAGTCGATCATCGCCCGGCCACCTTCTTCGAACTGCACCATGCCGTAGAACGCAGGCGGCGCCACCGAGTACGTCAGTCGGTCGGCGGTGTACGAGCGCACCGTCGCCCGCATTTCGGAGAACGGATAGTCTGCTTGCGTGTCGGCGGCGTGGCAGTTGGGGTTGACGCAGACGTTCGACTTCGGGAACTGGACCGTGCCGCACCGCGAGCACTTCCCCCCGATGAGTCCGAGCACCATGCCGCGGTTCCGATAGAGCGTGGTCAGGCCGGTCTGGCGATCCGCCTCCGAACGCAGTCCGTGCTCCAGAGCGACGAGATCGTTGACCCCGAGGAAGCGGTGATAGTCGGTGTCCGCGCGCCCGCGTTTCAGATATCCGGAGACTCCCCGCTCCGGGCGCATCTCCGCGAGCGCTTCGGTGGTCTCGAACACGAGCGCATCGCACCCCTGCCCGAACCCGACGACGAGGATCCGTTCACCCGGCGCCGCATCTTCGAGCGCATGCGCAAGCATGACGAGGGGATGGGCCGCCCCCGCCTCACCGCACATGCCCTGCAAGTTGTCACGCACGCTGCGTTCAGGGACGCCGAGCTTCTTCGCGACGCTCGAACTGGCCCGGCGCATCGGGGAGGCGAAGCAGAAGTGGTCGATGGCCCCGGCGTCGAGGTCGGCGGCGGAGAGCGCGCTGGCGACGGCCCGGGGAATGATCTTCAGGAATCCTTCGTCGCGCAGCCAGCGCTCCTCCCAGACATAGTCGAATCGTTCGTCCTGGCCGCGATAGTGGTCGACGAAATCGGCGGAGCGGGTGGCGTGCCCCAGGAGTTTCGCGAGCCCGTCGCCCTCGCCGACCAGCAGCGCCGCGGCCGCATCGCCGGTGGTGAGTTCGAGCGGGCTCGCGGCCTTCGTCGGACGCTTTTCGGCGCTCGCAACGAGCACCGGTCCGCCGCCGCCCCTCGCCACCTGGCCCGCGGCGATCAGTGCCGAGGTCCCGGCCCGTTGCGACCCGGCGATGTCGAGCGTTCCCAGGTCGCCGGCGATGTGGAGGGCTTCGGCCACCACCCCGGCGTTCTGGCGGTCCTGGAACGGCAGCGTGGTCGAAGCGAGGATGACCTGCGCGATCCCGTCCCGCCCGCGCCGCGCGAGGCAGTCGCGCGCTGCCTCGACCGCCATCGTGATCGGGTCCTCGTCCCAGCCGGCGATGGCGCGCTCGCCCCGTCCGAGCGCCTTCAGCGCCGGATTGAACCAGGCATTGGCCTCGGCGATGACCTGGCGTTGCAGCCGGAGCCGCGGGACATAGCCACCGAAGGCATGAATGCCGGCGCCGTTCATTGCCCCGCGCTCCGGGGCAACCGGAGCGCGGCAACTGAAATCCAGCGGATGCGGTCCGAATGCCGGCGCGGCCGCGGGCGGTTCGCAGGCATGGCGCCGTTCATACCGGGTCCCAACTGAAGATGTCCGCGCTGCGGTCGAGCGGATAGAAGTGGGACTCCAGCGCCGGAAGCGCGTGTTCGACCACCGACTCCGGGGTCCATCCCGCGCCTTCCTGAAGACCGCGCAGCGGACGGGACTGGCCCATCAGGAAGATCTCGTTGTTGCGAACCGCAAAGATCTGTCCCGTCACGTGCGCCGCGCGGTCCGAGGCAAGCGCCACCGCGACGCTGGCCACCTTGTCGGGAGTCATCTGCTTCAGCTTCTCGACTCGCGCGCGTTGCGACTCGTCACTGACCGGGATGGTGCCGATCATCCGGCTCCAGGCAAACGGAGCGATACAGTTCGAACGCACGTTGAACCGCGCCATGTCCAGCGCGAGCGCCTTCGAAAGCCCCACGATGCCGAGCTTGGCCGCAGCGTAGTTCGCCTGACCGAGATTGCCGATGAGCCCCGAGGTGGACGTCATGTGCACGAAGCAGCCAGAGCCCTGCGCGCGGAAACGGGGCGCAGCGGCTCGCGAGGTGTTGAAACTCCCCTTGAGGTGCACGCCGATGACCGCGTCCCAGTCCTCCTCGGTCATCTTGTGGAAGATCGCGTCGCGGAGAATCCCCGCGTTGTTGACCACGATGTCGATCCCGCCGAAGCGGTCGAGCGCCTGATCGATCATCCCCTGCGCGGCGGCGAAATCCGCGACGCTGTCGAAGTTCGCCTCCGCCTCGCCGCCCGCCTCGCGAATCGCGGCGACCGTCTCCTGCGCCGGGCGCCGGTCATCGCCCTCGCCGGCGGCGGAGCCGCCCGGGTCGTTCACGATGACCTTCGCACTGTGCGCTCCCAGCATCTTCGCGATCTCGGCGCCGACGCCGCGTCCGGCGCCGGTGACGAGCGCGACCTTCCCCTCCACCATCCCGGTCATGACCGCCTCCCTCCGGATCTCAATAGTGCAGCAGCGAATGCACCCGGCGACCCGGCAGCCGTTCGCGCCCCCCGAGGCCATCCAGCTCGATCACGAATGCGCACGCTGCGATCTCCCCGCCGAGCCGCTCCACCAGCTCGCAGCTTGCCGAAGCGGTGCCACCGGTAGCGATGAGATCGTCGATGAGCAGAATCCGATCGCCGGGATTGATGGCGTCGATGTGGGCTTCCAGAGATGCGGTGCCGTACTCCAGCTTGTAGGAGACCGACTGCACGTCGTAGGGCAGCTTGCCCGGCTTGCGCAGCGGGACGAACCCGACGTTCAGCTCCTGCGCGGACAGGGCGCCGAAGATGAAACCGCGCGCCTCCATGCCCGCGACCGCGTCGATGGGCTCCCCGATGAACGGCTGGACGAGCTGATGGACGGCCAGCCGCAGCATCGCGGGATCGCTGACCAGCGGCGTGATGTCGCGAAACACGACCCCGGGCTTGGGGAAGCCGGGAATCGCGCGGATCTTCGATTCGAGACGTTGCACGGAAGCCTTCTCCTCTCATGCGCAGCACGACTTCGGCGCGGACTCGGACCCGGACTCGCGCGGTAGGCTGCGCACGGTCGTACAGTGTGTGCGGTAGGGTATACGATTCCCCTCGCGACACCGCAGCTCGATCGCACCACACAACGAAACCAGGGACGAGGCCCCGTGAGATACGCTTGGTACCAGTCCCCCATCGGACGGCTGCTCGTGGCCAGAGACGAGATCGCGGTCCGGCGCATCACCATTCCGGACCGCGACCCATCGCGCCCGGACTCCCCCCGCCGCGGGGCGACGAAGCCGCTGGAGCCCGCATCCGACTGGGTCCGTGACGACGCGGGGCTTGCCCGCGAGATCGCGGAACTCGACGCCTACTTCGCGGGCGAACTGCGGGCGTTCGAGATGGCCGTGGAACCCGAGGGCACCGCCTTCCGCTGCAAGGTATGGGCGGAGCTTGCGAGCATCCCCTACGGAGAAACCTGGAGCTACGGGGAGCTTGCCCGCCGCGCGGTCGGACGCACCGGCGCGGCCCGCGCCGTCGGCGCCGCCAACGGCGCCAATCCCGTCGCAATCGTTCTCCCGTGCCACCGGGTCATCGGGGCCAACGGCAGTCTCGTCGGTTACGGCGGAGGGCTGAACCGCAAGGCGATGCTGCTGGCGCACGAACGGGGAGAGAAGGTGTTCGGAGGGCTGCTGTAACATTCGCCGGCCCGCTCCCGACGCGAGGGAGCTGACTGCACCATCGCGCGCGAGACCATTTCACACGCGAGCGCCCACCCGGTTACCGGTGCTCGCAGCCACACTGACCCAATAGCCACATTGATCCAGGGGAGACCACCCATGCCAACTGCGCACGTCAACGGCGCCGACCTGCACTACCACTTCGACGGACCGGAGGACGCGCCGGTCATCCTCGTTTCCAATTCCCTCGCGTCCGACCTCACCATGTGGGATCACCAGATCGATACCCTGCTCGGGCTCGGATTCCGGGTACTGCGCTACGACAGCCGTGGACACGGGCAGTCCGGGGTCACCCCCGGCCCGTACAGCATCGAGATGCTGACCGCCGATGCGGTCGGGCTGCTCGACGCCTTCGGCATCGAGCGCGCGAGCTTCATGGGCTGCTCGAAGGGCGGGATGGTCGGGCAGATGGCCGGCACGAAGCACGGCGACCGCATCGACAGACTCGTGCTCTGCTCGACCTCCGCCTACATGGGGGGTGGCGACATGTGGGCGGCCCGCATCGAGGCCGTGACCAACGGCGGCATGGCCGCGGTGGTGGACGCAACCATCGACCGCTGGTTCACCGCACCGGGACAGGAACGCATGCCCGACGATGTCGCCCAGGTCCGAGAGGTGATTCTCGCAACCCCGCCGGAGGGGTTCATCGCCTGCGCCCAGGCGATTGCGGCGATGGACCAGCGCGAGAGCATCCGCGCGATCGACCGGCCCACGCTCGTTATCGTCGGGGAGAAAGACTCCGGCACCCCGCCATCCGCGGCGGAGCTCATCCACGACCGCATCGCGGGCTCGAAGCTCGTGATGCTCCCCGAGGCCGCCCATTTCTGCAACGTCGAGCGGGCAGGCGCGTTCAACGCCGCGCTGGAGGAGTTCCTGGGCGGATGAATGCCCCCGACGTTTCACTCGCCTCCGGGCACGCGCGGGTGCCGGGAGAGCACCCGGCGCCCTCCCGAACCACCGAGCTTCCGGGAAGCGCGGCGGCATCCGGAAAGACCGGCAGTTCCGGGAACATGAAGCGTCTGGAGGCCCGGATTCGCGGGCTGAGCGGCAAGGCGATCGCCGACTACCGCATGATCGAGGACGGCGACCGGGTAATGGCGTGCGTGTCGGGCGGCAAGGACTCGTACGCAATGGTGCACATGCTGGCGGCACTCGCGCGCAGCGCGCCGGTGAAGTTCGAGGTCGTCGCGGTCAATCTCGACCAGAAGCAACCGGGGTTCCCCGCCGACGTGCTCCCCGCGTACTTCACGGCGCGCGGTATCCCGTTCGAAGCCCTGGAGCAGGACACCTACAGCGTCGTCAAACGGGTGCTCCCGGAGCACAAGACGATGTGCGGGCTCTGCTCGCGGCTCCGGCGCGGCGTGCTGTACCGCCACGCGGCCGAGCGGGGATTCACCAAGATCGCGCTCGGCCACCATCGCGACGACATCGTCGAGACGCTGTTCATGAACATGTTCCACGGCGGGCGGCTGCGCGCGATGCCGCCGAAGCTGCGCAGCGACGACGGTCGCCATGTGGTGATCCGGCCGCTCGCGTACTGCGCCGAGCGCGACCTCGACCGGTTCGCCCGCGCGATGCGCTTCCCCATCATTCCCTGCAACCTCTGCGGCTCGCAGGACGGGCTCGAGCGACAGCGCATCAAGGCGATGCTTGCCGCGTGGGAGCACGAGTCGCCGGGACGGACGGCGCAGATCTTCCGCGCCATCCGACACGTCGGGCCATCGCATCTCGCCGACCGGGAACTGTTCGACTTCGAATCGCTGTAGCCACCACCTTCCGACCGGGCGCGGGGACGGCGGACGGCGGCCGATTTCGATGAGCACGTCGGCCCCACCCTCCGGCCGGGCGCGGAGATGGCAGGATGGGCGAGGATGGCGTCGAAAGACCAGACCGGATTCTTGCATAATCGCCTCCGACTCGGCGGTTCGGGGCTCGCCTCGAAGCGCCGGCCTCCCACCTCCGGGGTGAACCCGACCGACCGATGAACGGCACCGAAACCGTCAACCGAGTGCTGGACACCATCGGCGTCGAGTCGTGGGTGGTGCAGGTATTCGTGGCGGTGCTCGCCACCGCGGTGCTCGCGTTCACCGCGAGACGCTTCGTGGCGCGGCTCCACGCGGCGTTGGCCCGCACCCCCGGCGTATGGGACGAGAGCTTCGTCGAGGCGCTCGGCCCGCCGCTGCGGGCGTTCATCTGGATCGCGGGCATCGCGTTCGCGGTCGAGATCATCCAGGAGGAGGCGGGAGCCGCCATCTTCGAGGCGGTGGACCCGATCCGCGACGTCGGACTCATCGCGACGTTGGCGTGGTTCGCGGCGCGGTTCATCCGCATCGCGGAGACGAACTTCATCGCCGACCGGCAGGCGAAGGGCGAAGCGTTCGACCGCGCCACCCTCGACGCGATCGTCAAGCTGCTCCGGCTCTCGGTGATGATCACCGCCTTCCTGGTGGCGTTGCAGACGCTCGGGTTCAGCATTTCCGGCGTGCTCGCGTTCGGCGGCATCGGCGGCATCGCGGTCGGCTTCGCGGCCAAGGATCTGCTCGCGAACTTCTTCGGCGGGCTGATGCTCTACCTCGACCGGCCCTTTGCGGTCGGGGACTGGATCCGCTCCCCGGACCGGAGCATCGAGGGCACGGTGGAACGCATCGGGTGGCGCCAGACCATCATCCGCGGGTTCGACACCCGGCCGCTCTACATCCCGAACAGCGCGTTCGCCAGCATCGCGGTGGAGAACCCCTCGCGCATGCACAACCGCCAGATCTACGAGACCATCGGGATCCGGTACGACGATGCGGCGGTGATGGGTGCCATCGTCGCCGAAGTCGAGACGATGCTGCGCGCGCACGAGGGCGTCGACGCCGACAATTTCCTGATGGTCAACTTCAACGCCTTCGCCCCGTCGTCGCTCGACTTCTTCATCTACTGCTACACCCGCACCAGGGCGTGGGCGGAGTATCACCAGGTGAAGCAGGACGTGCTGCTGCGCATCATCGGGATCATCGACCGCCACGGCGCCGAGATCGCGTTCCCGACCTCCACGCTGCACATCGCGGGAGGCCTCCCGGGAGGGGAAGAGAGCACCATCCCCAATAGTCGTTGAATTTCCGGGCCAGGTCTCGCATCGCGTCGGCGTCCGGCGCTTCGAGTGTAGGCCAAAATCGATCTTGCTATCATCCCGCGCCGCTACCGAGGCCATGATCGAACGACGATGGACGAACGCTACTTGCCGGAGACAATCGAGCACGAGGCGCAAGCCTTCTGGGACGAGAATCGCGTGTTCGAGGTCCGGGAAGATCCCTCTCGCGAGAAGTTCTACTGCCTGTCGATGTTCCCGTATCCGAGCGGGAAGCTGCACATGGGGCATGTGCGCAACTACACCATCGGCGACGTGATCAGCCGGTACCAGCGCATGCGCGGGCGCAACGTCCTCCAGCCCATGGGATGGGACGCATTCGGGCTGCCGGCCGAGAACGCGGCAATGAAGAACCAGGTGCCGCCTGCGCGCTGGACCTACCAGAACATCGACTACATGAAGGGCCAGCTCCGACAGCTCGGGTTCGCCTACGACTGGAGCCGGGAGCTCGCGACGTGCCGGCCGGAGTACTACCGCTGGGAGCAGTGGCTGTTCACCCGCCTGTTCGAGCAGGGCATCGCGTACCGCCGGGAGTCCGAGGTGAACTGGGACCCGGTGGACCAGACCGTGCTCGCCAACGAGCAGGTCATCGACGGGCGCGGCTGGCGCTCGGGCGCGGTGGTCGAGCGGCGCAAGATTCCGCAATGGTTCCTGCGCATCACCGACTACGCCGAAGAGCTGCTCGAGGAGCTCGATCACATCGACTGGCCCGAGCCGGTCAAGACCATGCAGCGCAACTGGATCGGCCGCTCCGAGGGCACGGAGATCGACTTCGAGATCGACGGCCCGGACGCAGACGACGCGAACGACGCGGACCCCGACGACGCCCGGCCGGTGCTGCGAGTCTTCACCACCCGCCCCGACACCATCCATGGCGCCACCTTCATGGCGGTGGCGGCCGAACATCCGCTCACCACGAAGGTCGCACAGCGGCGCCCGGACATCGCCGCGTTTGTCGAGGAGTGTCGGCGCGGCGGCACCTCCGCGGCCGAGCTGGAGACGATGGAAAAGCGCGGGATGCCGCTCGGCCTGCACGCCGTCAACCCGTTCAACGGCGAGCGCCTG
Source organism: Thiotrichales bacterium (assembly GCA_026709935.1). Classification (GTDB taxonomy): domain Bacteria; phylum Pseudomonadota; class Gammaproteobacteria; order HK1; family HK1; genus HK1. Next base: position 3,082 of record JAPOSC010000045.1, on the reverse strand, counting down.
CCGGTGTGGGTCGCGAACTTCGTGCTGATGGGCTATGGCACCGGTGCAGTGATGTCCGTACCCGGCCACGACGAGCGCGACCACGAGTTCGCGCTCCGGTTCGGGCTTCCGATCCGCCAGGTCATCGCCCCCGCCGACGGCACCGAGGTGGATGTCCAGGCCGCCGCCTGGACCGACAAGGAGAACATCGTCGTCGTCAACTCCGGCGAGTACTCGGGGCTCGGCTTCCGCGAGTGCTTCGACCGCATGGCGGACTGGCTGGAGGCGACTGGCCACGGCGCGCGCCGAATCAACTACCGGCTCCACGACTGGGGCGTCTCGCGCCAGCGCTACTGGGGCTGTCCGGTCCCCATCGTGCACTGCGACACCTGCGGGATGGTGCCGGTGCCCGACGATCAGCTTCCGGTGCGGCTGCCGGAGGATGTGGACATCGAAGGCGGCGGTTCTCCCCTCGCCCGCCTCCCGGCGTTCGTGGAGACCATCTGCCCGAAGTGCGGCGGGCCCGCCCTCCGCGACACCGACACCTTCGACACCTTCATGGAATCGTCGTGGTATTTCGCGCGTTTCGCCTGCGCGGACGCCGACACCGCCATGCTCGACGCGCGCGCCGACTACTGGATGCCCGTCGATCAGTACATCGGGGGCATCGAGCACGCCATCCTGCATCTGATGTACGCGCGCTTCTACCAGAAGCTGATGAACGAGGCAGGGCTCGTGGAAGTGCGCGAACCGTTCGCGAACCTGCTCACCCAGGGCATGGTGGTGGCGCCCACGTTCTTCCGCGAGGAGAACGACGGGGTGCAGTATCACGCGCCGGCCGACGTGGAGGTCGAGCACGACGACAAGGGGGGCATCGTCGGCGCGCGTCTGCTCGCCGATGGCGCGCCGGTCGAGGTCGGCGCCATCGAGAAGATGGCGAAGTCGAAGAACAACGGCGTGGATCCGGAGCAGATGATCGCCCGGTACGGCGCCGATACCGTACGGCTCTACATCATCGAAACCTCGCCGCCGGACCAGATGCTGGAGTGGTCGGACCGTGCGGTGGAAGGCGCGTCGAAGTTCCTGCGCCGGCTGTGGCGCATCGTGCGCGAGCATGTCGAGGCAGGACCGGCGCCCGCTCTCGACGTCAACCGGCTCGACGCACCGGGGCGCGAGCTGCGCTGCCGCATCCACGAGACCATCGCCAAGGTGAGCGACGATGTCGGGCGCCGCTACAAGTTCAACACTGCGTGCGCCGCCTGCCGCGAACTCGTGAACGATGTCACCGCGTTCGACGCGAGCACCGAGGCCCGGCGCAGCGTGGTTCGGGAGGCGCTCGAATCGGTGGTCCTGATGCTCTCCCCGGTGGTGCCGCATATCTGCCACACGCTGTGGCGGGCGCTCGGCCACCGGGAGGCGGTCATCGACGCGCCCTGGCCGGTGGCGGACGAGGCCGCGATGTCGCGCGACGTGATCGAGCTCGTGGTCCAGGTGAACGGCAAGCGACGGGGCCACGTCAGCGTCGACGCGGGCGCGGACCGGGAGGCGGTGGAGCGCGAAGCGCAGCGCAACGACAACGTCGCCCGCTTCATCGGCGGGAAACCGATCCGCAAGGTCATCGTGGTGCCCGGACGGCTCGTCAACATCGTCGTATGATGGGAGGCGGAGGCGCCTGCCGCCGCGGGACCCCGTACCGCTCGAAGCCGCGTCCGGTCGTTCCCGGAAACCCGCTTCGAGGACCTGGTCCAATTGCAAGGGGTTCAATTACGAGGATCGACGCCGCCCGGGGCGTCTGGGGATGCCGATGATCACCGCACGCAGCAAGGCACGGAACGTCGTCCTGGCCCTCCCTATCGCGATCGCAATCGCGATGGCCAGCGGATGCGGCTACCAGCTCCGCGGCGCCGCCTCGCTCGCGCCAGAGCTCGGCGCGATGCGCGTCACCGGCCCTGGCGACATCCGCACCGCCGTGATTCGGGTGCTCGGCGGGGCGGGCGTACCGGTCGAGCCAGCGGGCGGCTCGGGGGATGACTCGGCGGGTGACTCGGCCGGCACCGTGTTGCATCTCGAAGACGAACGGCTGGACCGCCGCGTCCTGTCCGTCGATCCGGACACCGTGAGGGAGAGGGAGTTCGAGCTCGCCTATCGGGTGACGTTCCGGGTGACCGATGCGCAGGGCGAGGAACTCGTGCCGAAGCAGACCGTGTCGCTGCTCCGGGATTATGTGTTCGATACCCGTGCGGTGCTCGCGAAGGACCGCGAGCAGGAGGTGCTCCACGCCGAGCTGCGCCGCGATGCGGCCGCTCGGATCGTCGATCGCGTCGCCGCGATGCTCCGACAGTGACCGGGAGCCGTCCGGACCACGCCACGAGGAGCCGCACGTAGGGTGCGCGTCCGACCCGAACAGCTTGAGCGCCACCTCGACCGCGGTCTCGCAAGCGTATACGTCGTCCACGGCGACGAGCCCCTGCAGCGTGAAGAATCTCTCGACGCAATCCGCGCCGCCGCTCGCGCCGCAGGGTTCGAGGAACGCATCGTGCTCCACACGGAGTCCGGCTTCGACTGGAGCGAGCTCGAGGCCCATGCCGCGAGCCTCTCGCTGTTCGCCGAGCGCAGACTCATCGACCTGAGAATGACGGACGCCTCACCGGGACGGGAGGGCGGACCCGTGCTTGCGCAGTACGCTGCGAACCCGCCGCCGGACATGGTGCTGCTGCTGTCGTGCCGGCGGCTGGACCGCCGCTCGACGTCGACGAAGTGGTTCAAGACCCTCGAAGGCACCGGGGACGTGGTGGAAGTGTTCCCCGTGAGCGCCCGCGACCTTCCGCGGTGGATCGCCGATCGGGGGGCGGCGCGCGGCGTCGCCTTCGATCGGGATGCGGCCGGAGCGCTCGCGGAACGCAGCGAGGGCAACCTCCTCGCGTGTGCGCAGGAGATCGACAAGCTCCGCCTGCTGTGCGGGGGGCGGCCGGTCACCGTGGATGACGTCATGGGCACCGTCGCGGACAGCGCCCGGTTCGGCGCATTCGATCTGATCGACCCCGCGCTGGAAGGCGACAGCGCACGTTCGGTGCGGATCCTGCGAGTCCTGCGCGAGGAGGGG
>JAPOSC010000040.1 GCA_026709935.1 Thiotrichales bacterium | reverse complement strand
GCGATCAGCATGATCACGGTGCCGGCGACGGTCGGGGTAATGATCCGCCGCAGCAACGACAACCGTTCCGAGAGCGCGAACTGGAACAGGGCCGAGATTGCGACCAGGGTGGCGAGCAGCCCCGGCCCACCCTCCACGAGCGCGGTCACGCACACCGCGATGAAGGCGCCGGAGGTCCCCATGAGGAGCGGATACCCCGCGCCGATACGACCAACCCGCACCGCTTGCAGGATCGTCGTCAGTCCACTGACGACAAGTGCCGCGAAGACCGCCCACGTCAGGTACGTATCGCCTTCGCCCGCGGCCCGGATCACGACGACCGGCGTCAGTACCACCCCCGCGATGCACAGCACCGCCTGCTGCGCACCCAGGCCGAAAGCGAGCGGGGTGGGCGGGCGCTCGTCCGGTTCGTAGCGAATGTCTCTGCCGTTGGGCGGGGCCGTGCCGTCCAAGTGGGAACCCTCCCTCGCGTCCCGTCGGATTGTGATGCGGCCCTCGCGTCCAGGCAATGAACGGTCCGCCATCCCACCCCGTCTCCGTCGCGCCGACGATCCAGCCAGGCGCGACGTCCGACTCGCCTGCGCGGAGGCCCTGCTCGCGTGGCGTGCCGAGCACCTCGACCGCACCCTGACCCACATCGAACTGACCGACCGCGGGCCGATCACCGGCTGAGCGGGCGGGCAACAGCAGCCATGTCGCATGGTCGCATTGACGCGCATCCGGCATCCTGCCAAGCTGACGCCCCATGAACATACGGCGATGCGCGCACCGCTGGTGGTGGCCCGGCTGACCGGGCGGCCCTGCATTCGCGCGCGCATTCGAGCATCGAGGGCCGCCACCGGGAGGTGGACGGCCCTTTTCTTCGTCTGCACCTCCTCCCCCGGCTTCCGGCCCCGGAGCATCCGCGGGATCCATCGGAGGACGATCTGATGAGCGACGATCAATCCATCACCTACGTGAGCGACGGGGGCATCGCGATCACCCGCACCGCCCGGCGCGAACCTCGGGCCGACGCCGTCGAGTCGCTCGCCGCCGCCCTCGACGAGCGCCTCGGCGTGCTGCTCACCTCGTCGTTCGAGTATCCGGGACGCTACACCCGCTGGGACATCGGGTTCTGCGATCCGGCGCTTTCGTTCACGGGCCGGCAGCGTCGCTTCGAGGTCCGGGCCTGCAACGAGCGGGGTGCGGTGCTCATCCCCGCCGTTGCGTCGGTGCTCCGGGGCTACGACGCGATCGAGGCGATCGAATCGGACGCACATGCCGTGACCGGAACGGTGCGCGTCTCCGACGCCTGGTTTCCCGAGGAACTGCGCAGCAAGCAGCCCACCCTGTTCTCGGTGGTGCGCGCGCTCATCGACCTCTTCCGCAGCCCGGAGGACGCCCACCTCGGGCTCTACGGCGCCTTCGGCTACGAGCTCGCGTTCCAGTTCGACCCGATTCGGCTCGCGATGCCGCGCGACGCCACCGAACGCAACGTCGTGCTCTTCCTGCCCGACGACATCCTCATCGTCGACCACCGACGGGAAACCGCGACCCGCTACCGCTACGAGTTCGAGGCCGGCGGCAAGCGCACCCATGGCCTTGCCCGCACCGGCGGCCGAACGCCGTACATCGCGGCCGGCGATGCTGGCTCGGCCGACAGAGCCGGCCAGTCAGCCGGCAGAGCCGGCCAATCAGCCGGCAGAGCCGGCCTGGTGGAGCATGCGTGTGACCACGCCCCCGGCGAGTACGCGGCAACGGTGCGCGACGCGATCGAGGCGTTCCGGCGCGGCGACCTTTTCGAGGTGGTGCCCGGTCAGGTGTTCTTCGAGCCGTGTGCGACTCCGCCCTCGGAGCTCTACCGGCGACTGAAGGCCCGCAACCCCGCCCCCTACGGCGCCCTGATGAACCTGGGCGAGCAGGAGTACCTCGTCGCCGCCTCGCCCGAGATGTACGTGCGGGTCGAGGGCCGACGCATCGAGACCTGTCCGATCTCGGGCACCATCGCGCGCGGCACCAGCGCCATCGGGGACGCCCGCCAGATCCGCACCCTGCTGAACTCGGAGAAGGAGGAATCCGAGCTCACGATGTGCACGGACGTGGATCGCAACGACAAGTCCCGGGTGTGCGAAGCGGAGAGCGTGCGGGTGATCGGGCGGCGCCAGATCGAGATGTACTCGCGCCTCATCCACACCGTCGACCACGTCGAAGGGCGGCTGCGCGAGGGCTACGACGCGCTCGACGGCTTCCTTGCCCACACGTGGGCGGTCACCGTGACCGGGGCGCCGAAGCAGCACGCGATCCAGTTCATCGAGGACCACGAGCGCTCGCCGCGGCGCTGGTACGGCGGGGCCATCGGCTTCCTCGGCTTCGACGGCAACATGAACACCGGGCTCACGCTGCGCACGGTGCGGGTCAAGAGCGGCGTGGCCGAAGTCCGGGCCGGGGCCACCCTCCTGTTCGGCTCCGACCCCGACGCGGAGGAGGCGGAGACGCGGCTGAAGGCGTCGGCCCTGCTCGACGCGATCCGGCGCGGCGACGATACGCCCGGACCGCGCATCGAAGCGGGGGCGGAGCGCCCCGGCGACGGCCGGCGGATGCTCATGGTCGATCACGAGGATTCGTTCGTGCACACCCTGGCGGGTTACTTCCGCCGCACCGGCGCCGAGGTGATCACCTACCGCTCGGGCTTCCCGCGCCGCCGCATCGCCGAGGAGCGCCCGGATCTCGTGCTGCTCTCGCCCGGTCCCGGCCGCCCGGCGGACTTCGGCCTCGGAGAGACCATCGGCGCGACGCTCGCGACCGGCATCCCGCTGTTCGGGGTCTGTCTCGGGCTCCAGGGGATCGTGGAGTACTACGGCGGCCGACTGTCCGTGCTGCCGTCACCGATGCACGGCAAGCCGTCGATGGTCAACGTGCGCGGTGGCCGGCTCTTCGAGGGCCTGCCGAGCCGGTTCGAGGGCGGGCGCTACCACTCGCTCCATGCGGACCGGGACACCTTCCCCGGCGCGCTCACCATCACCGCCGAGAGCGACGAGGGCATCGTGATGGCGGTGGAACACCCGGACCTCCCGGTCGCCGCAGTGCAGTTCCACCCGGAATCGATCCTGACCCTCGACGAAGAAGCCGGGCTCGCGGTGGTGATGAACGTGATGCGGGGACTCGGCGGATCAGGCCGGGACGTGGCGTGATACGCAAGCTGCATGCACCGAAGAGCAGGAATTGACTGCCTGTAGCCGATTGGCTACGCTCCCCTGATGTTCGAGGTCCGTCGGACGGCAGTCTACGCCAAGTGGCTGGACGGCTTGCGGGATGTTCGCGCCAAGGCTCGTATCCTGATTCGGATCGAACGGCTGGCAGCCGGCAACGCGGGCGACACCAGATCCGTGGGCGAAGGTGTTTCGGAGCTGCGGATCGACTACGGACCGGGCTATCGGGTGTATTTCAAGAAACAGGACCGCACGATCGTTGTATTGCTGGCGGGTGGGGACAAACGGACCCAGAGCCGGGACATCGAGACGGCCCTGCGCCTCGCACGAAACCTGTAGGTGGACACCATGACCAAGACCGTCACTTCACCCTACGACATCGCCGAGCACCTCCGCACCCCGGAGGAAATGGCCGCATACTTGGAGGTCTGCATGGAGGAGGCCGAGGGAGACGCCGCACTCATCGCCAAGGCGCTGGGCGACATCGCCCGCGCCAAGGGCATGTCGCAGGTGGCTTGCGATGCCGGCTTGTCCCGTGAAAGCCTCTACAAGGCGCTTTCGGGAGAACGCAATCCGAGCCTGGGCACGGTCCTCGGAGTCGTCAGGGCTCTCGGCCTGAAGCTGCGAGCTGAACCGCTGCTCGATTCGGACGCGGCGGTCCGGTCCTGAACGCCCCTCGCAGAGATTCCATTCTCCAAAGTTTGCCTGAGAATCTGCCCGAGAGTCTGCCTGAAGCTTTGGCCTGACTCAGCTCCGCCGATGGCCATGTGCGTCATTTCCTACCGCCCCTCGTTTCCGAATCCGTCGTCCACGACCACGTCCAGGAGCGTCGGCCCGTCGCGGTGGGTGGATTCGGCGATGGCGGGACCGATGTCGTCCGGGTCCGTGATCCGCATTGCGGTCGCCCCCAGAGCGCGGGCGAGGCCGACGAAATCGATCGGGGGGGCCCTGAACTCCATGCCGGTGTAGTGCTCCACGCCGTGAAACGACCGCAGTCGCTCCTTGATGATGCGGTAGCCACCGTTGTTGGCGATGACGTAGGTGATGGGGAGCTTCGCGTTCGCCGCCGTCCACAGCGCCTGGATGCTGTACATGGCGCTGCCGTCGCCGATGACGGCGACCACCGGCCGGTCCGGCAGCGCGAGCTGCACGCCCACCGCTCCGGCCATCGCGAAGCCGATGCCGCCGCTGCCGAGCCCGAAGAACGCCTTTGCGTCGCGGAACGGAAAGAGCGCCGGCAGGGCGCGGGCGCTCAGGATCCCTTCCTCGACGATGGCCGCATCCTTCGGCAGAGCGTCGACGAGGCGCAGCATCGCCAGATCCGGATGCATCGGCGTGGCGCCGAGGCCGGAAAGCAACCGGGCGCGGGCCGCGTCGCGCTTTGCGGTCCAGTTCGACTCCCCCAGCGCCGCGATGACGGCCGCCGCCCGCTCCGCTCCTTCCACGCCGCGCTTGCGCTCGATCACCGGGGCGAGCGCCGCCAGCGTCTCCTTCACGTCGGCTCGCAGCGCCATCTCCGCCGGGTAGTTCTTGCCCATCTCCCAATCGCGGAGTCCGATCTGGACCACCGCCAGGCCCGGGGGCATCGGGTCCGTCTCGCTGAACACGGACATGCGCAGCACGTCGGAGCCGACACAACACATGAGGTCGTACGGAGAGAGCGTCTCGCGAACATGGCGCTGGTCGCGGGTGAGCGCCCCCATGAACGCCGGATGTTCGGAGAGGAAGTGGGCGCCGTCGCACACCGTCTGCTGATACACGGGCGCGCCCAGCAGCTCCGCGAACCGGGCCGCTTCATCGAACGCCCCCGACGTTGCGATCTCGTGGCCGGCCACGATGACCGGGCGCCGCGCCGCGAGCAGCCGATCCGCGAGCCGATCGAGCGCCGCATCGCTCGGCCGACCCGCGGTGTCGACCCGGGTGGAGTGGCCAAGCTCCAGCGCCTCCTGTGCGTTGAGGATGTCGCCGGGAAGCGAGATGAACACCGGCCCGGTCGGCGGGGTCGTCGCGACCTTCGCCGCACGGCGCACGATGCGCGGCAGATCCTGGAGCCGGGTGACCTCCACCGCCCACTTCACCAGCGGCTGCGCGATCGGCACCAGCGGGTCGTAGAGCATCGGCTCGGTGAGTCCGTGGCCCTGCTCCTGCTGGCCGGCGGTCACGATGACGGGAGAACCCATCCACTTCGCGTTGTAGAGCGAGCCCATGGCGTTGCCGAGCCCGGGGGCGACGTGGACATTGCAGACGCTGAGATCACCGGAGGCGCGCGAGTAGCCGTCCGCCATCGCCACCACCAGCGCCTCCTGGAGCGCCATCACGTACCGGATCGCGGGTCGGTCGGGCAGCGCGGCCATGACCGGAAGTTCGGTGGTGCCGGGGTTGCCGAACAGATGCGACACCCCCTCACTCTCGAGCAGGGCCAGGAATGCCTCACGGCCGAAGATGGTGTTCATGGCGTCGGGCATGATGGGTGGGGCTCCGCTTCGACGGCTGACCGCGAAGGGCGCGATGGTACAACGGGCGTCGGGCCGATCGACGTGTCGAACCGTGCGTGGTACCTCACTTTGAAATTCTGCCCGGTGACTCCGGCCTGCATGCACGAGCTTTCCCGAGAGTTCAGGAGTCAAGGTGAGACACTACCGTCGGTCGGGTCCGATTGACGCAGTCCGATCCCCGACTTAGCCTGCCTTTTCGCAGACGCCACCCTTCTCCCGGAAAGAGGCCTGATGAGCACCGCACCTTCGCTGTCCGACCTGGCCGACGAACTGGAACATCGCCGGATGCAGGAGCTTGGCGAGCGCGTCGTCGTCAAGTCGCTTCTCTACCATCTCGCGGACGGTGAGCGGACGCTCGGTCTCCGCCGGCCCGGAAAGCGGCAGCTCATGGGTGAGGACCCCCGCCTCCCGCCCATGCCGGAGAAGCCGACCCTGGTCGATTTCTTCCGCCTGCGCTTCGCTCCGGGTCAGGCGCACCTGCTGCAGAGTGCGCGCCTCGCGCAAAAGAACGGGCTGCCGGAGAAGATGGTGCTCGCCTGCCTGCTGCACGACATCGCGGTGGTGGGATTCATCCGCGCCGACCATGGCTACTGGGGCGCCCAGCTCATCGAGCCCTACGTGGACGAGGAAGTGAGCTGGGCGATTCGGGTGCATCAGGCCCTGCGGTTCTTCCCCGACGAATCCGTCGGGTACGAGTACCCCGACCTGTACCGGACGATGTTCGGGGAGCACTACCGGCCCGAGCCCTACATCGTGGCGGAGTACGAGAGGGCGCGAAAGCACCGCTGGTACATGTCCGCACGCATGATCTGCGTGAACGACCTCTATTCGTTCGACCCGGATATGGAGGTCGAGCTGGAGCAGTTCGAGGATATCGTGGGACGACACTTCCGGCAGCCGCCCGAAGGTCTCGGCAACGACAACACCCCCGCCTCGCACATGTGGCGCACTCTGCGCCGACCCTGCAACACGCTGTAGCGATCCGGCGACGATCGGGGAAGCACCGGGACGGCCGACCCCCACCGGCACCGGCACCGGCACTCAGCTCGCCTCTTCGCTCGCCTCCTCCTGCACCGTGAAGAACGAGGCCCGCCGCGGTTGCTCCGGAAGCTCGACGACCGCCTCCGCAAGCCGCGCCCGGCGCGTGGATCGGCCGCGCACCACCATGCCCTCGTTCCGGCTGGGCATGGGATTGCGCGCGATGGGGAAAGCGTCCGCGGCGCTGTAGACGCAGATGTAGAGACCGCGCGGCGACGCCGAGCGATTGGGCTCCGAGCCGTGCGCGAGCCGGGTGTGCATCAGGCACACGTTGCCGGCGCGGCCGAGGATGGGCTCCTCGTGCTCGCGCAGCGATCGCTCCTCGCCAGGGTCGATAAAGCCGGTGAAACGCTCGCCGTCGAACAGTGAATACATCGGACCGCGGTGGCTGCCCGGAACCACCATCAGGCAGCCATTCTCCGGCGTCATGTCGTCGAGCATGAGCAACGCGGTCACCACACTCCACCGGCAGGTGCTTCGGGCGCGGCACCAGGGTGAGCTCCTCGAGCTCGTAACCGCGGTACGGAACCTTCGGGGGGATGGTGTAGTGCCGGCCCTGGTGGGAGAAGCGCTCCTCGTTGAACGCCTTGAACATGATGTTGACCTGCTCTTCGAACATCTCCCGGTTGAGCGCCTGGTCCGTCAGGACGCCGCCGAGGGTCTCGACCTCCCGGGTGTGGTAGCCGCGCCCGACCCCGAAGATCACCCGCCCGTCGGTGAGGATGTCCGCGGTGGCGAAGTCCTCGGCGAGGCGCAGCGGGTGCCACATCGGGCAGATGTTGAAACCGCAGCCGATCCGCAGGCGCCTGGTCACATGCGCGAGATGCACCCCCAGCATGAGGATGTTCGGGATGCACTCGTAGCCTTCGTGCTGGAAGTGGTGCTCGGCGAGCCACAGGGTGTCGAAGCCGAGCCGGTCCATCGACTTCGCAAGCGCCTCGGTCTTCGAGAACACCGTGATGAGGTGCTCGTTCGGATAGCGGCGGTCGTTCGCCGGGGTCGCGTCCTGGCCCATGTCGCCCAGATCGACGTGGCCCGCGTAGAGGGACGAAAACTTGGTGATCATCGGGGTTTCTCCGTGTATTCCACCCGTGGCGGCGGCCACTCGCCCCGCCGCGCTCCTTCGTCCGGAACCTATCACGAGCACGCAGCGCCCGCGAACAGCGCTCCAACACATTCCCGCTCCGGCGGGAACGAGGTGGCGTGGACCGTGTACAGTCCGGCGTGAAGACTTGCACCGATGCCCGACTTTCCGACCGCCGATGGATTCGCCACGCCTTGGCCGGCTGCTCAACCCGCACCTCGCGGAGCTGGAGGAGTACGCGCCGATCGAACCGTTCGAGGTGTTGAGCGCCCGGCTCGGCATCCCCGCCGAGCGCATCGTGAAGCTCGACGCGAACGAGAACCCCTATGGCCCGCTTCCGGCGGTGACCGAGGCGCTCGCGCGGTATTCACACTTCCACATCTACCCCGACCCCCGGCAGTCCGCGCTGTGCGAGGCGCTCGGGGCGTTCATCGGCGTTCCCGCTTCCCATATCGTGGCGGGGCACGGTGCCGACGAGCTGCTCGACTACCTCTGCCGGCTGTTTCTCGCGCCCGGGGATGCGGCGATCAACACCCCGCCGACGTTCGGGATGTACAGCTTCGACGCAAAGCTCGCGGGCGCGAAGGTCGTCGATGTCCCGCGCCGCGACGACTTCTCCGTGGACATCAAGGCGGTCGAAGCGGCGGTCGAGGCCCACCGGGCGAAGCTCGTCTTCCTCACCTCCCCCAACAACCCCTCCGGCCACTGGCTCACCGACCGCGCGCTGGAGCGGGTGCTTGCACTGCCGGCGGTGGTGGTGCTCGACGAGGCGTATGTCGAGTTCGCCGACCCCCCGAGCCGCGCCGCCCGGGTGCTCGACCACGACAACCTGGTGGTGCTGCGCACATTCAGCAAGGCGGCGGGAATCGCGGGACTCAGGTTGGGGTACGGGGTGTTCCCGCCGTGGTTGATGCAGGCGCTGCTCAAGTTCAAGCAACCTTACAACGTGAACGTCGCGGCCAGCGTCGCCGGGCTCGCGAGCCTGCGCAGCGCCCGTCGGATCGAGGCCGTGGTCCGGAAGATCAAGGCGGAGCGGACGCGACTGTACGGACTGCTCGATGCGCTCCCGGGCATCCAAGCGGTCCCGGCCTCGCAGGGCAACTTCATCCTGTGCCGAATCCTCGGGCGGGACGCCCGGGGCCTGAAGCTCGCCCTGGAGCACAACGGGATCCTCGTTCGGCACTACGACAAGCCCGGCCTCGAGGGCTGCATCCGCATCTCGGTGGGCCGCCCGGAGCATACCGATGCACTGATCGGCGCGTTGCGCGATCTCTTCGGCGCTTTGGCTCCGGACGCCCCCGGTTCCTAAACGGCTTGCCCGCGAGGCGGCGCTCGATGCGTCGAGGCTCCGGGCCGATCGCGTCAGTCGAGTCCGTCGATGAAGTATTCCGGGAACGACGAAAGCCGATGTTCGGGGGGGTTGATGGTCTGAATCGACATCGAGGTCGATACCGAAGATGCCGGCGAGCGCATCATCGGCCAGGGTATCGTCCGCGGCCATGTCATCCGGCAGGACCATTTCGGTGGCAATCAGCTCCGCGGTATCGACGCCGCGCAGGAGAAAGAGCGATTCGGGGCGATCGTCGAACCGGCGGCCCACGCCGTAGAGCACCGAGGCAACGTGCTTGCACATCGACGCCCAGTCGGGACAGGTGCAATCGAACCGGATCTCGCCCGGTCCGGGAAACAGGCCGCGCGTACGGTCGGTCACGACGGCCATCACCTCTCGGGACAGCTTGCCCTGGAGCAACTCGAGCATCGAACCGATCTCCCCGGAGCATCGGGCCCTGATGGATTTCCAGACCGCCGCCTCCAACTCGTCGATTCGGATGGTGACGTCATAGAGCTCCGATCCGCTGACGATGGCGTCGATGCGGCCCGGCTGGATTGCGAGGTGGCAGACGGAGCCGTTGCGCACGTAGGCGCGGCCGCGCGGCAGCCGGTTGGCGTAGTCGGAGAACGATTCCAGGTGCTCGCACCAGCGCTTGCCCCAGAAGCTCCGGGCGATGGCGTGCCCCGCGATCTCGATGGGCTGGATGTCCTTGCTCTTTTTGCGGAGCCTGTTCATCTCCCGGCGGGCCCTCGCGCGGCGCGCGGCCACCGGAACATACGGCCTCCACTCCATCGTGATCAGGTCCTCATCAGCGCCGCACGGGTCACGTCGAGACGGACAAGATCCATCAGTGCCTCGTCGGACAGCTCCGTGAGATTGACTTCGCCGTCGCCGGCAAGGATATCGTCGGCCAGCTTCTGTTTCTCGGCGATCATCACGGCGATACGCTCTTCGACCGTGCCCGTGGTCATGAACTTGTGCACCAGCACGTTGCGGCGCTGGCCGATGCGAAAGGCGCGGTCGGTGGCCTGATTCTCGACCGCCGGATTCCACCAGCGGTCGAAGTGGATGACATGTGATGCGGCGATCAGATTCAGACCGGTGCCGCCCGCCCTCAGCGACAGGATGAAGAACGGCGGTCCGTCGTCACTTTGAAATCGATCGACCAGGACGCGGCGCTGCCGGACACCGGTCGTACCGTGCAGCACCAGCCCGGACCGCCCGAACACCGCGGTCAGGTGCTCCGCCAGCGGATCGATGATCTCGCGGAACTGAGTGAAGATCAGCACCTTCTCCTGGCGTTCGGCAAGCTCCTCGCAGATGTCCGCGAGACGAAGGAACTTGCCGCTGTCGGCGGGGGTGTACTCGCCGTCGCCGAGAAGCTGGCTGGGATGATTGCACACCTGCTTCAAGCGCAGGAGCGAGCGCAGCACCACGCCCCGCCGGGCGAGGTCGACGACGGACTCCAGCTCCCGCTGCATGGTCCGCACGACCTGCCCGTAGAGCTTGACCTGGGCCCGGGTCAGGGAGCAGTAGCAGGCCGTCTCCATCTTTTCCGGCAGGTCGTCGATAATCGCACGGTCGGTCTTGAGCCGGCGCAGGATGTACGGGCCGACAAGCCGCCGCAGGGGCGCATAGGGGTTCTCCTCGCGCGCCTCCAGGCTGTCGACGAAGGACTGGAACACTTTGCGCGATCCGAGCAGTCCGGGATTGAGGAAGTCGAACAGCGACCACAGATCGGCCAGACGATTCTCCACCGGGGTGCCGGTCAGGGCGATGCGGGCATCGGCCGGGAGCTTTCTGACCGCCCGACTCTGCCGCGTCGCCGGATTCTTGATGGCCTGAGCCTCGTCCAGGATCACAAGCCGCCAGGACATCTCCACCAGCCAGGTCTGCCGCACCAGCATGGCGTACGTGGTGACGACCAGATCGGTGCCGGCGAGCTCCGTCCCGGGCGCGGCCGCAATGTCCGCCAGGCTCTGCCGATCGGTCTCGGACGGGTGCAGGAAGCGCAGCTTCAGCGAGGGTGCGAATCGCGCCGCTTCGCTGCGCCAGTTCCCGAGCAACGACGCCGGAACCACCAGCAGAGACGGCGATCCCGGCTGGCGGATGCCGCCGCGCCGCTCGCACAGCAGCAACGCCAGCACCTGAATGGTCTTCCCCAGACCCATGTCGTCGGCGAGGCAGGCACCGAGGCCCAGCCCCGTCAGCAAGCGCAGCCAGCTCAGTCCCTGGTGCTGATACGGCCGTAGCGCGCCCTTCAGCGCTTCGTCGATCTTCACCGCGTCCCGGGCGTCCGGCTGGCGCAGGCCGGCGAGGATCTCGCGCATGGCGTCACCGGGCGTCACGTGCACCCAGTGGCGTTCGTCGTCCGCCTGTTCCTCGTGCCGGAGATCCGCCGATGCGCCGGCGAGCAGACGCATCCCTTCGACGAACGAGATCTCGCCGTCTTCGGCCTGCCGTTGCAGCGCGTCCCAGTGCTCGATGGCCTGGCGCAGCTTCTCGCGGTCGACTTCGACCCACTGGCCCTTGAGCAGCACCAGCCCGCCCTCGCCGTCGAGCAGCGATTCAATCTCTCCGGGCGACAGACGGGCATCGCCCAGAGCGACGCTCACGTCGAAGTCCAGCATCGCGCCGAGACCGAGCCTCGACGGCGCCCGGGCGCCGATGGTCACCGACACCTGGGGCCGGGGCCGCCACCGCCAGAGTGAACAGGGCCTCGCGCCAGTCGGCCTCGAAGGCGCCTTGCAGGGAAGGTGACTCGGGAGGCGATGCGGCTGGCGATCCGGCCGGTGATTCGGCCGGTGATCCTGGCGGCCCGGCTTCTTCCCCGGGGGATTCCCAGCGCAGGCGTCCTGACGGCGTCAGTCGTATGCTCATGCGCCCGGGCGGGCCGTCGCCTCGAATTCGATCACCTTCAGCGCCGAAATCCCGGATGCCCGCCGAGGATCTGGACGCAGTCCTCGACGGCGTCGGTAGCAAGTGGATGTTCTCGCAAACCGCGCTTTCTGTTCAGGAATCCGGCGTCGATCAGGGAGGTATGTCTGCGCATGACGGCGATCTGAAGAAGGATGTTGCCGCAACCGCACGCGGAGCCGAAATCGTCCTGGATTGGAGCACATCGCGCGGCGTGCTTTTAAAGGATGTCAGGGACGAAGGCCGGCGGCGGGGCATCGCCCTGACAATCTGAGCGAGCCCGTATCTCATCCGCCCTTCCACTCGCCACGCATTGCCCGGCGTCCGCGTGTCTCGCTGAGCGAATCGCGTTCTCAATGACTGCCCTGGGCGGCCTTCCCCCGGAACGCGGGCGCTGCGACACCGTCGATCTCCGCGTTCACGCACGCGGGGCGACCGCTCGCGAGCGCCCGGGCGAGTGCCGCATCGAGGTCGGCCGGCTCCGTGACGTGCTCGCCATGACCGCCCAACCCGGCGGCGGCGAGGTCGTAGCGGGCGCTCGGCGCGAGATTGCAGCCGATGAGGCGATCGGGACCGTATTCGCGAAGCTGGATCTGATGCTCCGCGTTCCAGCGGAAATCGTTGCCGATGACGGTCACGAACGCCGCTTCTTCGCGCACCGCAGTGTCGAGCTCGGTGAAGTGGAATCCGGCGGTGCCGTCTCCCATCATCGCGACGACGGTCGCCTCGGGCCGCGCGAGTTTCGCGGCAAGCGCATGGCACAGCCCGCCGCCGATGGCTCCGGACAGGCCGTTGATGATGCGCACGGGAGCAGTGCACAACGCCTGCGACCACTGCCCGAACTCGCCGCCGTCGCAGACGAGGACGGGGTCCGATGCCGCATCCAGAACGCGCTGCACCGCGGTGCAGACGGCGCGGGGATGGAACCGGACATCGGCATCGGCAACCACCGCGCGGTTGCCGATGGCGCCAGCGACCTCGTCGCGCCAGGCACGGTGCGATGCGGCGGACCCTCCCGGCATTCCTGCGGTCTCCCCGGACAATACCGCGGACGCTCCCAGTACCCCACCGGCCTCCTTGGATGCTCCCGATGCCCCGGCCGTCTCTCCGAACGCCGCCGCGACCATCGCGTCCGCCGCCAGATCCGGGTCCGCGCACGCGGATATCGCGACCCGATCGCCGGCGAGTCGCCGGGCGCGATCGATCATGGCCTCATCGGGGTCGACAACCACCAGCTCGGCCCCAGCATTCATGGCCGGCGGCCGCGCGAACCCCATCGTGAAATCGACCGCCTTGCCGAGCAGTACCACCAGATCCGCGGCCGCGAGCGCGTCGGAGAACGTGCCGAGCGCCGGATCGCGCAGCCCCCGCGGGCTCTCCATCGGGACCACCGGAGCCCCGAGAGCGGTTTCGAGCGCCGTCACCCGAGCACCGTTCCGGCTCCGGTTCATGCTCGGGCCGGTGAGGACGACGGGGCGCTTCGCTCGCATGACCCGGTGAACGATGGCCTCGGCCCTCGGCGGCGCGAGCGCCCGCGGGCGACGACCGAGGGCCGCCGTCCCGATCCGGGACGCATCGTCGGCCTTTGAACCGAGCACGTCGAACGGCAACGCCACGTGCGCGGGCCCCGGCCGTCCCGAGCGCGCGCAGGCGATGGTGGCGGCGGTGTCATGCCCGAGCCGCTCGACACGCCCGGGCCGCCGGGAGATCTTGACGAGGGGGCGCGCGATATCGACTTGCGCCAACTCCTGGAACGCGCCGTTTCCGTCGGCGCTCACCGGGGAATCCCCACTCAGCAGGAGAACCGGGCTTTCCGAGTGCCGGGCGGAGAAGAGCGCCGAGAGCGCGTTGCCGAACCCCGGCCCGGCCGTCACCAACGCGACGCCGATCTCGCCGGTGATCTGCGCCCAGGCGTCGGCCATGTGCACCGCCGCGCTCTCGTGCCGCACATGCACGATGGAGATGCGGGCATCGATGCAGGCATCGTAGACCGGCATGATCTGGTTGCCGGACAGACTGAAGATGCGCCGCACCCCGGCTTGCACCAGGGTATCGACGAGCAGTTCGGCGCCGTTCATCGCATCAGTCCTCGACATCGAACGGCTCGCCGTCGAAGCGCTCGCGGGTCGCGATCTCCTCCACCCGACGTCGGCGCAGCTTCGTGAGCTGCTCCACCGGCCGACCGAGGGGCACGAGGGCCGCCACTGCATACTCCTCCGGAATGCCGAGCAGGGCCTGCACCTCCGGCTCCCGGGCCACCGCGATGGTGGTGATGGTGCCGCCGAATCCGGCCTGACGGGCGCCGAGCAGGACGTTCCACACGAACGGGTAGATCGAAGCGCCGCTGATGACCCCGACCCGATCGAGGTACTGGTCGGTCGAGGCCACTACCTTCAGGTCCACCACGAATACCAGCACCACGTCCGCGGTCCGGAACGGGTGCGTCCGCAGGGGCGGCGGCGGAGTCTGCTCGAACACCGAGGCGGGCAGCGCGCTCGGCATGATCGAGTTCCATGGATTCTCCCCCGCCGCCTTCTGGGCCGCGTACCGCTTCGCGGCGGGCTGCGCGAGCTTCGCAAGCGCGGTGCGAGTGTCGGGGTCCCGGACCACGATGACCCGGTTACCCTGGCGGTTGCCGCCACTCGGGGCAAAGCGGGCGTGTTCCAGAATCTCGTGGAGCACCCCATCCGACAACGGCTCGCCAGTAAACCGACGGGCCGCAAAGGTGGTCCGCATGACTTCGTTCAGTTCCATGACCGTCTCGCGGCGGGGGCGGGGCTCCCGCCCCACCAGGGCTCAGCTCCCGTCGCGGTCCACCAGCAGGTGCGCGTTCATCTGCTTCGCGATCGACGCGAAGACGATCTGACGATCTTCTTGCGGATCGATGACGATGACGTCGTCGCACATCGCCTCGAAGGGCGTGCGCGCCTCGTTCGGGGCGTCGGTGGCGATGCCCAGCAGGTACTTGCCGCGCGCGCGGGCGTACCCGCACTCGAACCCGGTCCATGCCTGGTAATCGATGCCGTCGAGCACGACCACGACCGCGTCCGCATCGTCCACCACCTTCTCGTACGCCGCCTGAAGCGCGCGCGGCGTGAGCGTGGCGGGATCGATATCCAGATCTTCCTGCGGGATCACCATCTCGATGTAGGGATTGTCGTCGGTGACGGCCTGGCGCAGATCCTGGTTCCACCATCGCACCGTCGGCGAGAGGCTGTAGGAGGCGAGATAGACCTTGCGCGGATGCTGGATGCCGCGCACGTCGACCGCGGTCTCTACCTCCGGCTGAGGGCTGGTCTCCCTCTGCGCCGCCACCTGGAGTGCTTCCTGCAGGCTGAACCGTTCGTGGATCAGCGCCTCGCCGATGATGACGCCGTGGATGTTCGGCAGGTAGCGCAGCCGGGCCATGTCCTCGATGCTGTGCACGGTACCGCTGGAGTACACGGGGATGACCACGTCCTGGTTCATCTCCATCGTCAGCGCGAGCGAGGTCGAAGCATCCCCCTCCAACCGATCAATGTCGAAGTGGATGATGCCCGCGACCCCCGACATCTGGAGGTCGTAGACGATGTCCTGCGGCCGGAACGCGGTCTGCGTCCGCCAGCCATCGATCATCACGTAGCCGTCTCTGGTCGCGACGTTGGCGAGGATCGCGCCCGGAAACCGGGCGCAGGCTTCGGCCAGCAACTGCTGGTTGGTGATGGCAAGTGTGCCCAGCACCACGTGGGCCGCGCCCGCGTCGAACCACGACTCGATGTGGTGCAGCGTGCGCATGCCGCCCGCGATCTGCACCGGGATTTGCGTCGAAGCGATGAGCCCGGCGATGAGATCGTGGTTCGTGGTTTCCCGGCCAAGCGCGGCGTCCACGTCGATGAGATGCAGCCGTTCAGCGCCCTGCGCCTCGAATTTGCGGACGGCCTCGTCCGGCGTGATCGGATGGACGATGTTCTCGGCCGCGGGCGAGATTCGCGTGACCACCTTGCCGCCGGAAATCTGGATTTCGGGAAAGACCAGCATTGCGTCAGCTCCGTTGCTACGGCCCGTAGATGTAGCCCGGCAACCAGAGGACGATCTGCGGGAACAACATGATCAGGATCAGACCAATCAACTGGATCACCATGAATTGCATCATGCCCAGGTAGATGTCCTTCAGATCCCATTCCGGCACCACGCCCTTGAGGAAGTAGGCCGAGAGGGCCACGGGGGGCGAGAGCCAGGCGGTCTGGAGGTTGACCGCCACCAGGATGCCGAACCAGGTCAGGTTGATCTCCATCTTGTCCAGCAGCGGGATCAGGATGGGGACGATGATGAGGACGATGGGGACCCACTCCAGCGGCCAGCCCAGAAGGAAGATCAGCACCATGACGATGATCAGCACTTCGATCTGGGACAGCTCGAACGACAGCAGGGCGTTGGTCAGCATCGTCGGCGTGCCGAGTCGCGAGAACACCGCGCCGAAGAAGTTGGACGCGGCGACCAGGAACAGGATCAACACCGAGATTTCCAGGGTCTTGATCAGCGCTTCCTGGAATTTCGAGGGGGTCATCTTCCGGTACGCGAGGGTCAGCAGCAGCGCGCCGAACGCGCCGCAGGCCGCACCCTCGGTGGGGGTCGCCCAACCGAGCAGGATCGAGCCGAGTGCGAAACCGACGAGCAGGGCCGGGGGCACGAGGCCCAGGTAGAACTCGGTCCACACCTCGCTCACGTAGAACCCGAGCGGCCGGTGGGTCTCGAGCCAGCGGTGCGCCTGCCTCAGGGCAAGGAAGATGGCCGCGTACGCCAGGAGGTAGAGCCCGAGGGCCAGCAGCCGGTGAAGCAGCCCCTGCCCGAGCAATGCCGCCGCGAACTGTTGGACGACGAAAGTCGCGGCGACGAAGAGTGCGACCGGCACCACGATGGCCGCGACGAACTCCAGCCACATGCTGCCGGAGGTCTCCGGGCGCTCGTCCTCCGGTAGCGGCGGCCCGAGCGAAGGGTTCAGCCCGCAGCGAATCAACGCGTAGGCGGTATAGAGGCAGGCGAGCATGATGCCGGGCACGATGGCGGCGGCGAACAGATCGGTGACCGGCACCTCCAGCACCGGCCCCATGACCACCAGCATGATCGACGGAGGGATCAGGATCCCCAGCGTCCCGCCGGCGGTGATGGTGCCGGCCGCGAGCTTCACGTCGTAGCCGGAGCGGTTCATGGTCTTGGCCGCCATGATGCCGAGGATCGTCACCGAGGCGCCGACGATGCCGGTGGCAGCCGCGAAGATGGTGGAGACGAAGAGCACCGCGATATAGAGCGCGCCGCGGGTGCGGGCAAGCATGAGCTGGACGGAGCGGAACAGCCGTTCCATCAACCCCGCCTGCTCCATGAGGATGCCCATGAAGATGAACAGCGGCACCGCCGCCAGCGTCTGCTCCAGCATGACGTTGTTGAACTGCAGCGTCATGAGGTAGACGACGAGCTTCGGCCCGAATCCCCAGGCCCCGAACACGAGCCCCAGGAAGATGAGGGTGAAGGAGATCGGGAAACCGACGAAGATCGCGAACAGCATCACCGCGATCATGATGAAGCCGATGGCTTCGGGGCTCATGTCAGGGCCACCGGTTCTTCTGCATCGCGTAGACGCACTTCAGGAACTCCGATACCCCCTGGATGATCAGCAGGGCGGCGCCGAGCGGCATGGCCGTACGCACCGGCGCGACCGGTGCCATGAACGCGGTGTCCATGCTGAGCTCCCAGCGCACCCATGCCTTCTCCGCGTAGCCGAAGGAGATCAGAAAGAAGAAGATCATCGCGGGAAAGAACAGGGACAGGTACAGGATGGCGTCGATGAGCGCCTGCCGGCGCGGCGCCCAGTTCCGGTAGATGAAATCGGCGCGGATGTGGACGCCGCGCATCAGGGCGTAGCCGGCGCCGGCCATGAACAGCCCGCCGCTCAGCATCCGGCTCACGTCGTAGGCCCACAAGGTGGGGGCGACGAAGAGCTTGCGGGCCACCACTTCCCACACCATCGCCACCATCAGCGGGACCAGAAGCCAGCAGAAGATGCGTCCGCACCACAGGCTGAGGGTGTCGATCCAGGTGATGGTCGAGCGCATCCAGCCTGTCATGTCGTCCGGCAGGTCGCCCGGCTCGCCGCCCCGCCGTTCGGCGATCAGCTCGTCGGTGATGTCCAACTCTTCGAGTGGTTCGGACATCGCTTCGTTACCCTCGGTAGCCGGGCGGGAAAGGCCCGCGGCGGCGAGGCCCGACCGACGGCACGAACATCCCGTTCGTCGGACCACCGGCCGGAGTCTGCATCGGACGCGGAATCGGGCCGGTCATCGTCACATGGCGGAGACGGCGCCCCGCCATGTGACTTCGTGCACTACACGCCGCGGCGGCGTGCGACTTGCCGTCGCGGCTTGGTGCACCGGCTTGGTACAACGACTTGATGCCCCGGCTTGATGCCCCGGCTTACTGCAACGACTTGGCGAACGCCTGACCCAGACTGGCGTTCGAGGTCTGCGCGCCGGCCCAGAACGGCACCGCGATCTCGGCGAAGGCCCGCTGCGAATCCCACACTTCCTTGAAGAATGCATTCTCCGCCGCGTTCTTCTCCAACGACGCCCGGGCCGCGTTCATGTACTCGCTGAAGTAGTCGGAGGGCGTGTCGTGGAGCTGCACCCCGTGGTTCTCGGTCAGATCCTTCAGCGCCTTGCCGTTCTCGTAGATGCGGTAGGCCAGGGCCTTCGTGAGCGATGCGTTCGCCGCCACTTCGAGCGCCTTCTTCTGATGATCGGTGAGCGCGTTGTAGACATCGCCGTTGATGTAGATGTCCGCGTTGACGACCACTTGATGCAGGCCCTGGAGGTAGTAATGCTTCAGCACCTTCTGGAAGCCGAACACGCTGTCGGGCTTCGGGCAGCACCACTCGGCCGCATCGATGGTGCCCTTCTCGAGCGCCGGCAGGATGTCGCCGCCACCCATGGCCACCGCGGCCACCCCGATGTCGTTGTAGGTCTGGCCGGGAATGCCGGGCGGGGCGCGAAAGCGGTACTCGCGGAAGTCGTCCATGGAGTTGATCGGCTCCTTGAACCAGCCGAGCGCCTCCGGCCCCACCGGCTGCAGCATGAAGCCCTTGACGTTGACGCCCATCTCGTCCCAGAGCCGGTCGTAGAGCTCCTTGCCGCCGCCGTACAGGAACCACGACATGAAGGCGATGTTGTCGATGCCGACCCCGGCGCCGGCGACCGGCGAGCCGAACAGCATCGCCGCCGGATGCTTGCCGGACCAGTAGTGGGTCCAGGCGAAACCGCCTTCGACGAGCCCGGCGTCGACCGCATCCAGGGTCTCCTTGACCCCGACCACCGCACCAGCGGGCAGCACTTCGATGACGACTTCACCATTGGTCAGATCGTGCACATCCTTGGCGAATTCGTTGAGCATGTGTACTTCGTCGGCCTTGGACGGAATGACCGACTGAACGCGAATCTTCGTCTCGGCGAGGGCCGCCGAGGAGGCAATCATTGCCGTGGCGGCAAGGCCCGCAAGCCCTGCCGACCACCGGGTTGGCTTGAACATGATCGTGTTTCTCCCTCTGTTGAATGAGTCAAGCCCGGAGAGTGCCTGAAGCGCAGATCTGATATGAGACTCCCCGGAATCGAAGCCGATGCGTGAAAACACCGTTCCCGAAAGGGCCTCATGCTCCCCCCGGAAGGCCGCGAATGCACAACCCTTCCACGGGTGGGGAACCCTCCGCAGCCTTGGGGTGTACTGTACTCGCTGGACCACCGCCGTGAAACACCGGACATTTACATGAACATCGGCTTCATCGGACTCGGCAACGTCGGCGGCAAGCTCGCCGGCTCCCTCCTGCGCAACGGATTCGAGCTGACGGTGCGCGACCTGGACCGCGACGCCGCCCGACGATTTCTGGACGCGGGCGCGCAGTGGGGCGAGACCCCCGCACGGATGATGGAATCCTGCGACGCCGTCATCACCTGTCTTCCCACTCCCGCCGCGTCCGCCGCGGTGCTGGAAGCCGATGACGGCCTGCTCTCGGCGATGACCACGGGCAAGGTCTGGATGGAGATGTCAACGACCGACGAGGCCGAGGTCCGCCGGCTCGGAGCGAAGGTGAGCGCGCTCGGGGGCGAGCCGGTCGACTGCCCGGTCTCCGGCGGCTGCCATCGCGCCGACACCGGCAACATCTCCATCTTCGCGGGCTGCGAACGCCCGACCTTCGAACGCATCCTGCCGCTGCTCACCGCCATGGGTCGGCGCATCCTGCACACCGGCCCGCTCGGATCAGCCTCGATCCTCAAGGTGATCACCAACTACCTCGCCACCGCCAACCTGGTGTCCTGCTGCGAGGCGCTGGTGACCGCGAAGGCGGCGGGGATGGATCTCGACACCGCCTGGGAGGCGATTCGGATCTCGTCGGGCAACTCGTTCGTGCACGAGACCGAAAGCCAGGTGATCCTGAACGGCTCGCGCGACATCTCGTTCACGATGGATCTGGTGCGCAAGGACATCGGCCTGTTCCAGGCGATCGCCGATCGGTGCGGCGTCCCGGTCGAGCTCAACCCGGTCCTGGTGCAGATCTTCAGGGACGGGGAGGCGCGCTACGGCGCGCGCGAATGGTCCCCGAACATCATCCGCCGCCTCGAGGGCACGACGGGTCTGTCGATTCTCGCGCCGGGATTTCCGGCGCAGATGGTCGACGACGAGCCGGAGGAACCGGGCCATGAGGTCGTTCCGAGGGGTCGGTCCTGAGCCGGGGCGCCTGGCCGGCGGGAGGCACCGGTCGGATAACGACCTTCATGGCCCCGCGCGGCGCTCGCGGGCGGCTTCGACCGCGTCATGGGCGATGGCGCGGACTTCGGCTTCGGGGCCGGACCGCAAAGGCGTCCGAGATTCCCCCACGCCGGTGTTCGAACGTTGCGCCAGCCCCAACATTTCAGGCCCATCGGCCGGCAACCGAACGGACTTACGTCACCGCCCGCTGCTCCCGATATCGGGGCCCGTCCCATCGCCCGTGGGCCACGATGTCGCCGAGGGTTTCCGCCGCCCGCACCATGTCGTCGGCGTCAAGATAGAGCGGCGCGATCCCGAACCGCATGATGTCCGGGGCGCGGAAGTCGCCGATGACCCCCCGGTCGATGAGCGCCTGCATGGCCGGATAGGCGTGCTCGAATCGGAACGATACCTGGGAACCGCGATCTTCGGCCGATCGGGGGCTGACAAGTTCGAGCCCCGGACAGCGCTGCTCCACCTCCGTGATGAACCGGTCGCCAAGTGCCATCGAGCGGGCGCGAACGTCGTGGATCGACGCTTCGTCCCATACATCCAGCGCCGCATCCAGGGCGGCGAACGCGATGATCGGCGGCGTGCCCACCCGCATCCGTTCGATGCCCGGACCTGACCGATAGTCGAGATCGAACGCGAACGGGGCCTCATGGCCCAGCCAGCCCGAGAGGGCGGGGCGCACCCGGCCGATGTGTTCGGGTGAGACGTAGATGAATGCCGGTGCGCCCGGGCCCCCGTTCAGGAACTTGTAGGTGCAGCCGACGGCGAAGTCGGCGCCGGCGCCGGCAAGGTCGATGGGCAGCGCTCCCGCCGAGTGGGCCAGATCCCAGACCGTCAATGCGCCGGCCGCGTGCGCCGCTCGCGTCAGGCGCGCCATGTCGTGCCGGCGACCGGTGCGGTAGTCGACTTCGGTCAGCAGCAGCACCGCGACGCTCTCGTCGAGCGCCCCGCCGACGGCCTCCGGGGCCACGGTCCGGATCTCGTGCCCGCGCCCGAGCGAGCGAATCAGCCCGTCGGCCATGTAGAGGTCGGAGGGGAAGTTGCCATAGTCGGAGAGGATGACGCGGCGCTCCGGCCGCATCTCCAGGGCGGCGGCCACCGCCTGGTACACCTTGATGGAGAGCGTGTCGCCCATCACCACGGTGCCGGGAGCCGCGCCGATCAGTCGTCCGATGCGATCGCCGATCCGGGCCGGCTGCGTCATCCAGCCCGCGTCGTTCCAGCCACGGATCAGCATCTCGCCCCATTCTTCGCAGAGCAGGCGGGCCACGCGTTCGCGGGCGACAAGCGGCAGGGGGCCGAGCGAATTGCCGTCGAGGTAGATGACGCCCTCGGGCAGATGAAAGAGGGATCTGGTTCGGTTGAAGTCGGTCATCGGCTGGTCGTTATCTTTCCGATCCGGGGTCATGTACCGTCCGGGCCGGGAACGGGTCGAGCCGGATGGGCATTCGCGTTCCGGCCGGACTCCGTCGTTCGGCCTCGGGCCGTTCGGACCTGCGGGCGCACACTTCCGCCTTCAGTCTCTCGCTATATCCCATCGTCGTGCGTCCTGGTCTCGAACCGTCCCGGCAGCGACACCTCCAGCAGTTCCAGATCCGCGCTGCATTGTTCGTAGGCGGTGCGGGTTCGCGGGGGCACCGTGAAGGCGTCGCCGGCGCACAGATCCTGCACTTCCAGTCCGGAAGCTCGAAGCCGCATCGCTCCCTGCAGGACGAAGGTGAAGAGGATATCCGCGTCGTGGCTCGTGGCGCCGTCCGCAACTCCGTTTGCAGCACCGCTCGGAATCCGGGCCACCTCGACGTTCGCGACCCCGCGGGTGGCGTCGTCGATGCCGGTGCGGCGCGCCTCGAAGCCTGGTATGCGCCATGGCCCCCAAGCCGCATCCCGCCGCCGGTGGCGACAGAAACGCTGGCCGCCGAAATCGCGTTGCGGATCGAGGGTGGCGGTGGGCAGGGCGAGCTTGTGGTCGATGGTGGTGAGGTGCTCGGCGGGCACCCCCAGCTCGATCACCTCGCCGTTGTCCGACGATTCCAGCACCCGGTGCCGGATCTGCGGGGGCTGGATGACGCAGTCCCCCGCCTCCAGGCGGAACGGCGGTCCCTGGTCTTCGTAGACCAGGTCGAACCAGCCCCGGCGGCAGTAGATGAGCTGAAAGGTGACAGCGTGGAAGTGCACCATGTCCGGCACCGGTCCGCCCTTCGGGATGCGGATGTGCGAGGCGATCACGGCGCCGCCGAGGCGCCCGGGGATCAGGTCCCGATACTGCATGCCGGCGCGACCGACGACCCACGGCTTCCCTTCGTCCATCCGCTGCACGACCAGAGCATGCCGGGCCGGCGGCGGGGCGAACACCGGCTCGCGGGCCCGGATCTCGATGCGGGTGCCGTTGGGAGCCACCAGCGCGTCGACATCTGCGGCGAGCGCCTCCGGGCGCTCACAGAGCAGACGGATGGCGCCGGGCGCCTCCTCCGCGCCACGATCGAGCCGGATACGCAGGCCGTGGCCGACCATCACCGCCACCGCGGGGTCATCGGCGGGAAAGATCGACTCCAGACGAAAGCCGAGCCTGTCGCCGTAGAAGGCAAGATCCGCGTGCAGGTCGCGGCTCGGCAGCCGCACCTCGGCCTGCATCGCGCCGGCGCGCTCGAGAGCGGCTGCAGCTTCCCGATTCATGCAGTCACGTCCTCCCTCGACTCGTCGGATTGCGGGGGCCGACCGAAATCCCGCGATTCATCGACCTGAAGATCCGGAGCAGGTTGTGATGCCGGCCGCGCTCGGCCGACGGAAAATCAGCGAGTCATGGCCGAGTTGCCGCCGTCGGGCTGACCCACGACCGGCGAGCATTCTACTCGGCTCGGCGTCGATGGCGCCGATTCCCGGCTAGAATCGGTGCCGTGACGACCATGGCGCAACAGTCGGGGTCACGGAACCCCCCCGTCCTGCAGGTGGACGGGCTCACCCGCCGCTTCGGCGGTCTGACCGCAGTGGATCGGTGCTCGTTCCACATCGACGCCGGCCGCATCACCGGCATCATCGGGCCGAACGGGGCGGGCAAGAGCACCATCTTCAACATCGTCGCCGGGGCCCTGCCGCCCACCGGCGGAAGGATCCTTTTCGAGGGTGAGGACGTCACCGGCTTCCCGGCCCACGTTCTGTTTCACCGGGGGATCGTCCGCACTTTCCAGATTCCGCACGAATTCGGCCGCCTCACGGTGCTGGAGAACCTGATGACGGTTCCCGCCGCTCAGCCGGGGGAGCGCTTGTGGCCGGTGTGGCTCGCGCCGGGGGCGGTGGCGCGGCGCGAGCGGGAGGTGCGGGAACGGGCGGAGGAGACCCTGGAGTTTCTTACGCTGTGGGAACTGCGCGACGCGCTCGCGATGAACCTCTCCGGAGGTCAGAAGAAGCTGCTGGAGCTCGGCCGGGCGATGATGGCGGAGCCCCGGCTCGTGCTGCTCGACGAGCCGGGGGCGGGGGTCAACCCGACCCTGCTCGTCAAGCTGGGGGACATGATCCGGCGGCTCAATCGCGAACGCGGTTACACCATCGTCATCATCGAGCACGACATGGACTTCATCGCGTCGCTGTGCGAGCGCATCATCGTGCTGGCCGAGGGCGCGGTGCTGACCGAGGGCACCATGACCACCGTGCGCCGCGATGCCCGCGTGATCGACGCCTACCTCGGCGGGGGCGAGGAAGAGGCGGTCGAGCCGTTCCCGGCATCGGTGGGGAGGAGCACATGAGCACAGCCATTCCCACCAATGCCCCGAGAGGCCATCCCGCAGTGCGGTTTTGGCGAAACTTTGACCACCAGAGCGCTCAATCCGGGAGATTTCGAGCGCATGTTCCAGCCCGGCGGGAATCGCTGCCGGACCGGAAGCCGGGTTGACGCATGGCGCCTGAGCCGTCAGTTCTGGAGCTCGACTCCGTGACCGGCGGCTACGGCGGGGCCGAGGTCATCCACGAGGTGTCGGTGCGAGTTGATCCGGCCGAGATTGTGGTGCTCATCGGACCCAACGGGGCGGGCAAATCGAGCGTGATGAACGCGGTGCTGGGGCGGCTCCGGGTCGACGGGGGCCACGTCCGGCTGACGGGGCGCGACATGACCGGCGTGCCGCCCGAGCAGATCGTGCGTCAGGGCGTGAGCTTCGTGCCTCAGACCGGAAACGTGTTTCCGAACCTGACCGTCAACGAGAACCTGGAAATGGGGGCGTACATCCGCTCCGACGACTTTCGTCCCCGGATCGAGGAGATGTACGCGCTCTTCCCGCCGCTGGCGGAGAAACGGCGTGCGCCCGCCGGCACCCTGTCCGGCGGCCAGCGCCAGATGGTCGCCATCGCCAAGGCGCTCATGGTCGAGCCCGTCGTCTTGTTGCTCGACGAGCCGACGGCGGGCCTCTCGCCCCGCGTGCGCGGCGACATCTTCCGGGTGGTGCGCGAGATCAATACGCACGGCACGCCGATTCTGATGGTGGAACAGAACGCGCGGCAGGCGCTCGGCATCGCGGACCGGGGCTACGTGCTGGTCGACGGCCGGAATCGGCTGGAGGGCACCGGCGCCGGACTGCTTGCCGACCCGGACGTAGGCGCGATGTTTCTCGGTGGGGGCGGCGGCGAGTCGCGGGCGGAGGCGTCCGATCATGGCGACGATACGCGCGGCTGAAATGGCTCTGGGACAGCCATTCCCACCCGCATCGGCAGAGATGGTATCTCAGGGCAATTTTCGCGCGATCTCGACCCTCATGGCGCCCAATCGGGGGGGGTTCGAGGGCATGTTCCCGCCCGGCGGGAATGGCTGGCTCCGGAGACATGGCGCCGGACCCCGGGGGGCGGCGGGCATGGTATCGAACGCAGGAGCGTCGGGGCGGCTCCGGACCGCGGATCGGCCATGATCGAGTTCGTCAATTTCCACCTCGTTCCCGGCCTGGTGCTCGGAAGCATCTACGCGCTGGGCGCGATCGGGGTGACGCTCACGTTCGGGATCCTGCGCTTCGCGAACTTCGCGCACGGGGAGACGATGACGCTCGGCGCGTACTTCACCCTCGCCCTGATCGCGCTGACCGGCCTGCACCCGCTCCTCCTCGTCCCGGTCGCGATGGCGCTTACCGCGCTTGCCGTGCTGGGGATGGACCGGCTGTTCTTCCGCCCGCTCCGGCACGGCCCGACGATCATCCTCGTCATCGCCTCGTTCGGGCTGATGCTCATGGTGCGCTCCCTGGTGCAGATCGTCTGGGGCGCGAAGCTCCAGACCTTCAGCAAGGGCATCGATCTTCCGTGGGTGCTGCTCGACACGCTGCGCATCTTTCCCAAGCACGTGGTCATCATCGGCGCCGCGCTCGGTCTGATGGCGGCGGTGCACCTGCTGCTCAGTCGCACCCGGGCCGGCAAGGCGATGCGGGCGATGGCGGATTCGCCCGATCTTGCCCGCCTGACCGGCATCGACACCGAGCGCGTCATCCGCACCACCTGGATCGTCGGCGCGGGGCTTGCGGCCGCGGCGGGGGCACTGCTCGCCTATGACACCCACCTGCACACGAACATGGGATTCCGGGTGCTGCTGCCGATCTTCGCCGCCGCCCTGCTCGGGGGCATCGGCCGGCCCTACGGCGCGATGGCGGGAGGGCTGGTGATCGGCATGGCCGAGGAGCTCTCCACCTATCCATGGATCGGCACCGAGCCGCTGGTCCCGCCGGGCTACAAGGCGGGGGTCGCGTTCGCCATCATGGTCGCCATCCTCATCTGGCGGCCGAGCGGACTGTTCCGCGGCCGGGTGTTCTGACATGGATCAGCTCTACGGCATTTTCCTCTACGCGGTTTTCCTGCTCACGATGGGCGGGATCTACGCGGTGCTCGCCCTGGGCCTCAACATCCAGTGGGGTTTCACGGGCTTGTTCAACGCCGGGGTGGGCGGATTCTTCGCGATCGGCGCCTACGTCAGCGCCATCCTCACCTCCGCCGCCTCGGCCCGCCATCTCGGCGGGTACGACCTTCCCGTCCCCGCCGGCATCTGCGCCGCGATGATCGCGAGCGCCCTCGTGGCGTGGGGGATCGGGCGGATCTGCATCCGGCTGCGCAGCGATTATCTCGCCATCGCGACACTCGGAATCGCGGAAATCCTCCGTCTCGTGCTGAAGAACGAGATCTGGGCCACCAACGGGGCGCGGGGGATCTCCCGGATCCCGAAGCCGTTCGAGCACGTCGCGGAACCGTGGAACCAGGTCGGGATGCTGCTGTTGGTATTCGCAATCGTGCTCGTGCTCTACGTCCTGCTCGAGCGGGCGCGTCGTTCCCCCTGGGGGCGGGTGATGGCCGCCATCCGCGAGAACGAGGACGCCGCCCGTGCCGCCGGCAAGGACGTGGAGCGCCTGCGGATCGAAGCGTTCATTCTGGGCGGCGCCCTCATGGGTCTCGGAGGGGCGTTGATGGCCCACCACATCAAGTTCATCGAGCCCAACGTGGCGGAACCCGTCTCCGCGACATTCCTAGTCTGGGTTATGCTCGTCATCGGAGGCAGCGGGAACAACCGGGGCGCGATCTTCGGCGCGATTCTCGTGTGGACGATATGGTCCGCGACCGAGATCCTCACCACTCGACTGCCTTCGGAGTGGGCAACCAAGGCCGCCTACCTGCGCATCTTTCTCGTCGGCCTCGCGCTCCAGATCATCCTGCAGAAGTTTCCGGAGGGCATCTTTCGCGAACGCCGCTTTCAGACCTCCGCGGCGTCCGTCCATCCACCGCCGTTCAACCGGGAGAACACATCATGAAGAGAATCCTGACTGCCGCAGTGACCGCCACCATGCCCCTCACTATGTGCCTGGGCGGCGCCGGTGCCATGGCCGCCGACGTGAAGGTCGGCTCCGCGGGAGGCATTACCGGACCGATCGCCGAGCTGGTGGTACCGATCATGGCGGCCCGCAACCTTGCCGCGACCCATGTGAACGAGCAGGGCGGGCTGCTCGGCGGCGGTACCTATCAACTCGTGGCCAGCGACTCGCAGTGCGACCCGAAGGCCGCGGTCGATGCGGGCGCGAAGCTCGTCAATGTCGAGCAGGTGGTGGCGGTCCTCGGGGCGAACTGCTCCGGCGCGACGAACGGCATGGCGCAATCGGTGACCATTCCCGCCGGCGTGGTGATGCTGTCCGACAGCGCGACCGCGCCTTCCATCTCGGAGCTCGATGACAACGATCTCGTGTTCCGGGTAGCGGCATCGGATGCCTACCAGGGTCGCTCGCTCGCCGAACTCGCCTGGGCCAACGGCTACCGCGCGCTCGCCGTCACCTACGCGAACGACGACTACAACGCGGGCCTCGCCGGGGTGTTCGAGGCCGCGTTCGCCGAGCTTGGCGGCACCATCACCGCGAGTCAGGTACACGAGCCGGACAAGGCATCGTACCGCTCCGAACTCTCCACGCTCGCCGGGGCCGGCGGCGAGGGGCTCGCACTGTTCGCCTACTACGGTTCGAGCGGCATCACCATCCTGCGCAACAGCCTGGAGAACGGCCTGTTCGGGAAATTCCTGGGCGCGGACGGCATGATGGACAACTCCGTCATCGAGCAGATCGGCGCCGACACCCTGCGCGGCAACATCATGCTTTCGCAGCCTGCTTCTGATACCGAAGATGTTTCCTACCAGGCGTTCGCCAGCGCCTTCGAAGCGGCCGGCCACAATGCGACCTCACCGTTCGTGGCCCACAGCTATGACGTCTCGTTCCTGATGGCGCTGGCGATCGAGAAGGCGGGGGCCGCGGATCGGAGCATGATCCCGGCCGCGCTGCGCAAAGTCGCCAACGCGCCGGGCACGGTGATTCGCCCCGGCGAGTGGGAAAAGGCCAGGGCGGCGATCGCCGCGGGCGAAGATATCAACTACGAGGGCGCATCGGGCGCCATCGAGTTCGATAAGAACGGCGACGTGGCCGGCACCTACTCCCTCAACGGCGTCGGCGACGACGGCACCTGGACAACGATGTAGCACGCCGATTCCGCCGATCCAGGCAGGGCGCGCCGCCCGGGGCGCCCTGTTTGGATAGACCAATACACATGACAGAAAAAGAATGGACGGAAAGCATTGCTCACTTTCTTCGGGATAAGTTGAGCGAGATTCCATATCGAGCGTGCTCAGTAGAAACCGGGAGGAAAATCCCTTATGGGTTAGAAGCTCGATCGTATGATGATGTGGATGCTCCGAAGCCGAATGTTAATCAGTACGAAACAGATCTCGTAGTTATCGATTATGAAGACGAACAATCCTGGAAGCCTCGTGTCATCGTTGAAGCAAAAAAGAGCAGCGTAACAACTCATGATGCGATCACTTATTCTCAGAAAGCTCTGTCTCATAAAACCGTACACCCTTATCTTCGTTATGGAATCATGCTTGGAGATAGAAAACATTATCCACTACCAGGGAGACTCTACCGGCATGGATCCCATTTTGATTTCATGATTTCCTTCGTAGGGGACCGACCAAGTAAAACAGAGATAGATGCATTCGGGCGGATCATACGTGCCGAAATAGATACTTCTCGTAAATTGGAGAAAATCATATATGAGAGTCGTCAGCGCGACCGAGAGCACTACACGATCTTGCAAAGGATGAACTCTTAGACAACTGGGAAAGGTGCCGTAGGAAAGAGTCTCCGAATCTCATCGATCCGTTGGAATAAACCGATGTTTCTTCACGTGACAAATGCAAAGCCACTCGATGGTTACCGGGTGAAGGTGTGGTTCGATGATGGACGCGATGGTATCGCGGATTTGGCAGAAGCACTCGATGGACCAATGTTCGGATCGCTCAAAGACCCGGCAGTGTTCAGGAAATTTCTGGTCGACGAAGAACTTCAGACGATCGTATGGCCCAATGGAGCAGATTTGGCACCGGAATATATCTACTATCAGGCTTTCCGAGGTGATCCGGAACTCCAAATCACCTTCCGCAAATGGGGCTACATCGCCTAATCCAACGCTCCAGCCGACAGTCAGTCCGCTATGGGTTTATAAGAGGCTGAACTTGGTCATTCAGAGAAGGTCATGTGATATCCAGTGATTTTCATGACACCATGCATGGGCAGGTATGAATGGTTTCGGTCCCGGCGATGAACTCTCCTTCCAACATCTTCCTGATCGGCCCCATGGGTGCGGGCAAGAGCACCATCGGACGGCGGCTGGCGGCGGCGCTCGACAAGGCGTTCGTGGACGCCGATCAGGCGCTGGAGAAACGCACCGGGGCCGACATCCCGCTCATCTTCGAGCTCGAAGGCGAAGCCGGATTCCGCAAGCGCGAGAGCGAAATGCTCGCAAGGCTCGTTCAGCGCGAGGGCATCGTGCTTGCCACCGGAGGGGGTGTGGTGCTCGCGGCCAAGAACCGGGCGCGGCTCGCCGAGCGCGGGTTCGTCATCTACCTGGACGCACCGATCGAGCTGCTGGTAGCGCGGGTCGCACGCGACCGCAAGCGTCCGCTGATCCAGACCGATGACCCCGAGGCGACCATGCGCGAGCTCATGCGGGCGCGCGATCCGCTCTACCGTGGAAGCGCCGACCTCATCGTAAGATCGACGCACCGATCGAGCCGCTACGTGGTCAGAGAGATCCTTCAGCGCATCGAGGCACTGTGAGCCGGACCATCGAGATCGACCTGGGAGAGGAGCGGCGCTACCCGATCCACGTCGGCGCCGGGGTCATCGGCGAACGTGGGCTCTTCGCCCCGCACGTCGACGGCCGCCATGCGTTCGTGGTTACCAACGAGACGGTGGCGCCGCTTTACCTCGACCGGCTCCGGCCGGCCCTGGCGGACGCAGTCGAAGTGAGCACCCACGTCATCGCGGACGGCGAGCGACACAAGACACTCGATACCTTCGCCGCCATTCAGAACGCTCTGGTCGCACATCGTGTTGCGCGCGACGGCGTCGTCATCGCGCTCGGTGGGGGAGTCGTCGGCGACCTCGCCGGGTTCGCGGCCGCCTGCTACCAGCGCGGGGTCGACTTCGTGCAGGTGCCGACCACCCTGCTCGCCCAGGTGGACTCCTCGGTCGGGGGCAAGACCGGGGTCAACCTGCCCGGCGGCAAGAACCTCGTCGGCGCCTTCCACCAGCCCCGGTGCGTGGTCAGCGATACCGCGACGCTCGTCACCCTCGATCCCCGCGAGGTGCGGGCGGGTTTTGCCGAGATCGTGAAGTACGGACTCATCGACGACCCTGACTTCTTCGACTGGCTCGAAGCCAACGCAACCGCCCTGCTCGAACTCGACGACGATGCGCTGGCCACTGCGGTGGTGAAGGCGTGCGAACGCAAGGCAGCGCTGGTGGTGGCCGACGAACGCGAATCCGGAGTGAGGGCGCTGCTCAACCTCGGGCACACGTTCGCCCACGCCATCGAAACCGGCACCGGCTACGGCGCCTGGCTGCACGGCGAGGCGGTCGCCGCGGGGATCGTGCTCGCCGCCCGCATGTCGCATCGCATGGGGTGGCTCGCCGGGCAGGATTGCGGGCGGATCGAGCGCCTGTTCTCTCGGGCCGGGCTTCGGGTCCGGGCACCGGCAGCGCTGTCGCCCGAGCGCATGCTGGAGCTGATGTCGGTGGACAAGAAGGTCCGGCGCGGCCGGCTGCGACTCATCCTGCTGCGACGGATCGGCGAAGCGGTGCTGACGAGCGAGTTCGACCCGCAGGTGCTGCGCGAAACGCTGGAGACAGGGCGCGAAGCGGCATGACCACGCTTGCGCCCTATGCGGTCCGGGAGGCGACGTCGCGCGGGCGGGCGCACCACGAGGACGCGCCCGCGTACCGGGGCGCGTTCCAGCGCGACCGCGACCGCATCATTCACAGTGCCGCGTTCCGCCGGCTCGAATACAAGACCCAGGTCTTCGTCAACCATGAAGGGGACATGTTCCGCACCCGCCTCACGCATTCCATCGAGGTCGCGCAGATCTCGCGCACCATCGCCCGGGCGCTCGGGCTGAACGAGGATCTGGTCGAGGCCATCGCGCTGGCCCATGACCTTGGACACACCCCGTTCGGCCACGCCGGGCAGGACGCCCTCAACGCCTGCATGCGCGACTGCGGCGGCTTCGAGCACAACCTGCAATCACTGCGGGTCGTCGACATGCTGGAGGAGCGCTACGCGAGCTTCCCGGGCCTGAACCTCACCTACGAAACCCGCGAAGGCATCCTCAAGCACTGCTCACGGAAGAACGCGCGGGCGCTCGGCGCGCTGGGGGAGCGGTTTCTGAACGGTGGCCAGCCGTCGCTCGAGGCGCAGGTCGCGAACCTCGCCGACGAGATTGCGTACAACAACCATGACGTCGACGACGGGCTGCGGGCCGGACTCCTCGACATCGAAACGCTGACCTCGACCGCCTTCTTCCGCGAGCAGTACGAATCCGTGCGCGAACGTTGGGCCGATCTCTCGGGACGGCGTGTCATCCACGAGACGATTCGGGCGATGATCAACCGTCAGGCGACGGACCTGCTGGATGCAAGCCGCGCCGCCATCGACGCCGCCGGCCCGGGAAGCGTCGACGACGTGCGAAGTCACTGCACCTCGTTGATCGGCTTCAGCACCGAAATGCTGGAACAGCACCGGGCGCTCAAGCGGCTTCTGCTGCGCAACCTCTACCGCCACTATCGCGTCTTCCGGATGTCGATGAAGGCGCAGCGGATCGTCGGGGATCTCTTCGGCGTCTTCTTCGAGACCCCCCGCAGCCTGCCGCACGATGTCCAGCGGCGTATCGAGGAACGGGGCGGGGGCGAGCCGGAACGCGCCCGCCTCGTCGCCGACTACATCGCCGGCATGACGGATCGGTTCGCCATCGCTGAGCACCGACGGCTGTTCACGGTCGGAGAGCTGACGTGACGGGAACCCGTTACGGCAGCCGCGTCGACCCCATCAGGTAGCGGTCGATCTCGCGGGCCGCCTCGCGGCCCTCATTGATGGCCCACACCACCAGAGACTGGCCGCGGCGGCAGTCGCCGGCCGCGAACACCCCTTCCTCGCTGGTCATGTACCGGCCGTACTCAGCCGCGTAGTTGGAACGCGGGTCGTACTCGATAGCGAGGGGATCGGAGACCTCGTGCTCCGGGCCGAGGAATCCCATCGACAGCAGCACCAGATCCGCCTTCCACTCGCGCTCGGTGCCGGTGACCTCCTCGAAATGCCCGTCCCTGAGCGCGACCTCCACCGTGCGGATTCCGGCAAGCGCCCCGTCGTCGCCGGCGACGAACGACTTCGACGAGATCGAGTAGATGCGCGGGTCGGGGCCGAACATCGCGGCGCTTTCCTCGTGTCCGTAGTCGACACGGAAGATGCGCGGCCATGTGGGCCAGGGGTTGTCCGACGCGCGCTCCAGGGGCGGGGTGGGGAACAACTCGAAGTTGGTCAGGCTGCGGCACGACTGGCGAAGGGACGTGCCGATGCAGTCCGTGCCGGTGTCACCGCCGCCGATCACGATGACGTTCCTGCCCTCGGCGGAGAGTGCGGGCGCGGTTCCGTCGAGCAGCGCCCTGGTGCTCTCGGTGAGGTACTCCATGGCGAAGTGCACCCCGGGAAGGTCACGGCCCTCGATGGGGAGATCCCGCGGTGCGGTCGCGCCGGTGGCCAGAAGCAGCGCGTCGCTCTCTTCCCCGAGCTTTCTGACGTCCACCGAACCGCCACCGCCGTCGGCGACCGCGGCGCTGGTCACGAACTCGACACCCTCCTCGCACATCAGGTCCACACGCCGCTCGACGGTGCGCTTGTCGAGCTTCATGTTGGGGATCCCGTACATCAGCAGCCCGCCGATTCGATCCTCGCGCTCGTAGACGGTGACCCGATGGCCCACCGAGTTGAGCTGTGCGGCCGCAGCCAGGCCCGCCGGTCCCGACCCCACCACGGCGACGCGCCTCCCGGTTCGAGTCGCGGGCGGGGCCGCCACCACCCAGCCTTCGGCGAAGCCGTGGTCGATGATGGCCATCTCGATGTTCTTGATGGTCACCGGCGGATCGGTGATGCCGAGCACGCAGGCGCCTTCGCAGGGCGCCGGGCAGACGCGCCCGGTGAACTCGGGGAAATTGTTGGTCTTGTGCAGCCGGTCGAGCGCTTCGCGCCAGCGCCCCCGGTAGACG
Source organism: Thiotrichales bacterium (assembly GCA_026709935.1). Taxonomy (GTDB): domain Bacteria; phylum Pseudomonadota; class Gammaproteobacteria; order HK1; family HK1; genus HK1. Next base: position 37,957 of record JAPOSC010000040.1, on the reverse strand, counting down.
AGGTCGTTCCACTCCGGAATCAGGTTGTCGATGGGGCAACCGTTGTCGGCCTGGCAGAAGGGGACGCCGCAGTCCATGCAGCGGGCGCCCTGGGTGGCGAGGCGCGCCTCGTCGTGCGGCGTGTAGATCTCGTCGAAGTCGCGCAAACGCGCCACGGCGTCCCGATAGGGCGCTGCGGCGCGCGCGAACTCCTTGAATCCGGTGATCTTGCCCATGTGTCTGCGATCGGGCGGCCGCGGCTCGGAACGCCCTTCGAAATCCTCATGATCGGGCCCCGTGATCGGACCTCGTGATCGGGGCGAAGCGCCCCGCGTACCCCGCAGAAGTCGACGAGGCGCTCAGTCCGCCGCCGTCGCGGTCATGTGGTCGGCCTCGGTCGCGCGCGCCGCCACTCGCGCCCGCAGAACCCGTCTATAGTCGGTGGGCATGACCTTGACGAAATCCGCCGCCGATCGGTCCCAGTCGGCCAGCACGGTCCGCGCGGGCACCGATCCGGTGAGCTCCAGATGACACTCGATCATGCCGCGGACCTCGCGCCGCTCGGCCTCGTCCCCCAGCCGTTCCAGCTCGACCATCTCCATGTTGCAACGGCCCGGGAAACGCCTCGCGGGATCCCAGACGTAGGCGATGCCGCCCGACATACCGGCAGCAAAATTGATGCCAGTCTCGCCGAGCACCACCACCCGTCCGCCGGTCATGTACTCGCAGCCGTGGTCGCCGACGCCCTCGACCACCGCGCGGGCGCCGCTGTTGCGCACGCAGAACCGCTCCGCCGCGATACCGCGGAAGAAGCACTCGCCGCTGATCGCACCGTAGAGCACCACGTTGCCGATCAGGATGTTCTCCTCGGCCCTGAACTTCGCCTGACGCGGCGGGTAGATGACGATTCGTCCGCCCGAGAGTCCCTTGCCGACGTAGTCGTTGGCGTCTCCCTCCACTTCCAGGGTCACGCCCTTCGCAAGCCACGCCCCGAAGCTCTGCCCGGCGTGACCCGTGAACCGGAAGTGGATGCTCCCGTCAGGCAGCAGGCCGGGGCCGGTCTCGCGGATGATGTGGTTCGAGAGCATCCCGCCCACCACTCGGTGGGTGTTGCGGATCGGCATCTCGCGGTACACCCGCTCGCCGCGGGTGATCGCGGGCTCCGCCAGGCGAATGAGCTCGTTGTCGAGCGCAGCGTCGAGACCGTGGTCCTGCGAATGCCGGCAGTACACCCCGAGACAATCCTCGGGCTCTGGCGCGGGCGCGAGCACGGCGGCCAGATCGATGTCCTTCGCCTTCCAGTGCGACGCCCGGGGCGACACCTTGAGCGCATCCACCCGACCGATCATCTCGTTCACGCTACGAAACCCGAGCTCCGCCATGATGATCCGCAGCTCTTTCGCCACCATGAAAAGATAATTGACGATGTGCTCCGGAGCACCGCTGAACTTCCGGCGTAGCGCCGGGTCCTGCGTCGCGATGCCGACCGGGCAGGTGTTCAGGTGGCACTTGCGCATCATGATGCAGCCGAGCGCGACGAGCGGCGCGGTGGCAAAACCGAACTCCTCGGCCCCGAGCAAGGCGGCGACCGCGACATCGCGGCCGGTCTTGAGCTGACCGTCGGTCTGGAGCACCACCCGCGATCGCAGGTTGTTCATGACCAGCGTCTGATGGGTCTCGGCGACGCCGAGCTCCCAGGGCACGCCGGCGTGCTTGATGGAGCTGAGCGGCGATGCGCCGGTGCCACCGGTGTCGCCGGCGACGACCAGATGGTCGGCACGCGCCTTGGTCACCCCGGCCGCGACGGTGCCGACGCCGATCTCGGCGCCGAGCTTGACGCTGATGCGCGCCAGCGGGTTCGCGTTCTTCAGATCGTGGATGAGCTGTGCGATGTCCTCGATCGAGTAGATGTCATGATGCGGTGGGGGGCTGATGAGTCCCACGCCCGGAGTCGAGTGGCGGATCCGGGCGATGTTGTCGTCGACCTTGCCGCCCGGCAGCTCGCCACCCTCGCCGGGCTTCGCCCCCTGCACGATCTTGATCTGGAGCTCGTCGGCCTCCGTCAGGTACTCAATGGTGACGCCGAAGCGCCCGCTCGCGACCTGCTTGATGGCGGAACGCTGCGAGTCGCCGTTCGGCCGCGGGACAAACCGCTTCGGGTCCTCGCCGCCCTCGCCGGTGTTCGACTTGCCGCCGATGCGATTCATGGCCACCGCAAGCGTCTGGTGCGCTTCCTCGGAGATGGAGCCGAAGCTCATGGCTCCGGTCGCGAAGCGGCGCACGATGGCCGCCTCCGGCTCCACCTCGTCAAGCTCGACCGGCGGTCCCACCGGCGTGAAGTCCAGCAGTCCACGCAGCGTCGCCTGCCGGGTGCTTTGCTCGTTGGCATGCTTCGCGAATCGCCAGTACGCATCTTCGGAGCGGGTGCGGGCGGCGATCTGGAGGTCGGCGATCGCGGGCGGGTCCCACATGTGCTGGTCGCCGCCGCTGCGCCAGTGGAAGTCGCCGGGGTTGGGCAGTTCGCGCAGCGCATCGTGCGGCCCGTCGGGATAGCCGATGCGGTGGCGACGCTCCATTTCCTCGGCCAGCACCGCAAAGCCGACCCCCTCCACGCGGCTCGCGGTGCCCACGAAGCAGCGCTCCACGATCTCCTGCCCCAGACCGACCGCCTCGAAGATCTGGGCGCCCTTGTAGGACTGGAGGGTGGAGATCCCCATCTTCGCAAGCACCTTCAGCACACCTTTGGCGATGCCCTTCCGGTAGGCGGCCACCACATCGGCGTCGGATCGGATGTGCTCGCAGTCGGCGAACAGCCCCGATCTCCGCGAGTACCACAGGGACTCGAACGCAAGATACGGGTTGATGGCATCCGCGCCGTATCCGATGAGCAGACAATGCTGGTGCACCTCGCGCGCCTCGCCGGTCTCCACGATGAGGCCGATGCGGGTGCGGCGGTGGGTACGCACCAGATGGTGGTGCACGCAACCGATGGCCAGCAGGGTGCTGATCGCGACGCGGTCGGGTCCCGTCGCACGGTCGCAGAGCACAAGCAGGCTGTACCCGTCGTCGATGGCCTGCGTGGCTTCAGTCTCAAGGCGCGTCAACGCCTCACGCAAACCCGTCTCGCCGGAGCCCCGCGCAAACGTGATGTCCAGGGTCTGCGCCCGCCAGCCGCGGGTGTCAATCCGCGCGAGCGCGGCGAGTTCCTCGTTGGTGAGGATGGGGTGGGGGATCCGCAGCCGGTGCGCGTGGTGCTCGGTCACCTCCAGCAGGTTCGCCTCGGGTCCGACATAGCACTCCAGCGACATGATCACTTCTTCGCGGATCGAGTCGATGGCCGGGTTGGTGACCTGCGCAAACCGCTGCTTGAAGTAGTCGTAGAGCATGCGGGGCTTGTCGGAGAGCACCGCCAGCGCCGCGTCGTTGCCCATCGAGCCCAACGGGTCGCGGCGCTCGCGCACGATGTCCAGAAGCATGAACTGCATGGTCTCGGTGGTGTACCCGAACGCCTGCATGCGCTGGACAAGCGTGCCCTCGTGCAGACCGGGAACTTCTCTTTCTCCCGGTCGGTCGAGCGCGTCCAGATCGAGGCGCTGACGCGCGAGCCATTTGCCGTATGGGCACCGCCGGGCCCATTCGGCCTTGATCTCGTGGTCGGGCACCATCCGGCCGGCTTCGAAATCGATGAAGAACAACCGCCCGGGCCGCAGCCGGCCCTTCTCCACCACGCGTTCGGGGGCGACCGGCACCACCCCGACCTCGGACGCCATGATGCAGCGGTCGTCGTCGGTGACGTAGTAGCGGCTCGGGCGGAGCCCGTTGCGGTCGAGGACCGCACCGATAGAGTCGCCGTCGGTGAACACGATGGATGCCGGGCCGTCCCACGGCTCCATCAGACAGGAGTTGAATTCGTAGAACGCGCGCTTGTCGGGCGCCATGTCGTGGCGGTTCTGCCACGCCTCGGGGATCATCATCATGACCGCCGCGGGGAGGGTGCGCCCGGACATGAGCAGGAACTCGAGCACGTTGTCGAAGTTGCCCGAGTCGGAGCAGTCCGGCTCCACCACGGGGAAGAGCTTTGCGAGATCGGCGCCGAAGAGTTCGGACCGCATCACGCCCTCGCGCGCGTTCATCCAGTTGCAGTTGCCGAGCAGGGTGTTGATCTCGCCGTTGTGGCTCATGAAGCGGTTCGGCTGCGCCCGATCCCAGGAAGGGAAGGTGTTGGTGCTGAAGCGCGAGTGCACCATCGCGAGGTGGGTCTCGTAGTCGGAGTCCTCGAGATCGTCGAAGAACTCGAAGAGCTGATGTGGGGTCAGCATCCCCTTGTAGACAATCACCTTCGACGAGAGTGAGCTGAAATAGAACAGGGCACGCTCGGCGAGACGTTCGTCGCTGCGCAGGGTCCGGCTCGCATGCTTGCGGATGACGTAGAGCTGCCGCTCGAAGCGGTCGCCATCGAAAGGCTTGCCATCGGAGTGGGGACCCGCCGCGATGAAGAGCTGCTCCATGTGAGGCATGGAGACGACGGCGGCGCTGCCGAGATTCGCGCGCCCGGCATCGAACGGCAGCGTCCGCCAGCCAAGGCATTCCTGCCCCTGCGTGGCGATGATGGCCTCGATGCGCTCCTTGCACACCCGCCGCTCACTCGCATCACGGGGGAGGAACACATTCCCGACGCCGTACCGGCCCGGCTCGGGGAGCTCCCGGCCGAAGGTCTCGCGGGCAACTCGAGCGAGCAGCCGGTGGGGCAACGAGGTGAGGATGCCGGCACCGTCGCCGGTATTGGGCTCGTAGCCGATGCCGCCGCGATGGTCCATGCTGCAGTTGATGTGCCTCGCGTCGTCGACGATGCCCCGGCTCGGGTGGCCCTTGATGTGGCACACGAAGCCGACGCCGCAGCTCTCGTGCTCGAAGCGGGGGTCGTAGAGCCCCTGGGCCGGGGGCAAGCCCGCGCCCTTGCGAATTGTCGGGGTTGTCGTGTTCATCGTGCTCTGCTTGACCTGTCGCCTCGCCGAATCCCGAGCGGACAGGGACCCTGCACCCTGCCGCCGCCGGACGGCCGGGCGCTCCAGGTACCGCGAGACAGGATCAGCGAAGAAGTGCCGCTTCCATCCGCCAGCGATAGGACGGACGCCCGACTGTGAACGGTGAGCGGTGGATGCGTCAAGTGCCGGCAGCATCCACCGGAAGTTCCCGCCAGGCCAAGGCCCACGATCGAAATGACCCCGACCCGAAGCACCGAAGGCCGAAATGCCACCGGAATCGTACCTCCGGCGTGCCTCTCGGAGCGCCGGCGGGAAGCGCTCCGCGCCGGTGGAACAATGCGCGCGGGAGCGGGGCGTGTCGCCACCCGATCCGCGGGATAGACTACCCGTGACCCCCCGGGGCGAATCCGAGACGAATGGCCGGGAGCATTCCGCCCGGACCTGTCTCGATCCGGCCCGGGCCCAAGGCTTGGACCTGGGAGACACGATTCGGTGAATAACCGTCTGCTGCGGGCGCTCGCGAGAGAACCCGTCGACCGCACGCCCGTGTGGCTCATGCGCCAGGCCGGGCGCTATCTTCCCGAGTATCGGGCGACGCGCGCGCGCGCGGGCAGCTTCCTTGCTCTGTGCAGCACCCCGGAACTCGCCTGCGAGGTCACCCTGCAGCCGCTGCGCCGGTTCGCGCTCGACGCCGCCATCCTCTTCTCCGACATCCTGACCATCCCCTGGGCGATGGGGCTGGGACTCGAATTCGTGGAAGGGGAGGGACCCCGGTTCCGCTCGCCGGTGCGCACCCCGGCCGACATCGATCGGCTGGGCATTCCGGACCCGGAAGAGGATCTCCGGTTCGTGATGGATGCGATCAGGGTCATCCGGCGCGAACTCGAAGGCCGCGTGCCACTCATCGGATTCGCGGGAAGCCCCTGGACGCTGGCGACATACGTGATCGAAGGTGGAAGCTCGCGGGACTTCGCGCGCGCCAAGACCATGCTGATCGACCACCCGCGCGAGCTTCACCGCCTGCTGTCGCTGCTTGCGGACGCGACCATCGGCTACCTCACCGCGCAGGTGCATGCAGGCGCTCAAGCATTGATGATCTTCGACACTTGGGGCGGCATCCTCAACACTCCCGCGTACCACGCGTTCTCTCTTGCGTACATGCGCCGCATCGTCGAGCACATTCCCCGCGAGCACGGGTCCGTGCCGATTCCGGTGGTGCTGTTCACCAAGGGTGGGGGCGGCTGGATGGAGTCGATTGCGGCGAGTGGCTGCGATGCGATCGGGCTCGACTGGAGGGTCGATCTGGGCGATGCGCGCGCGCGGGTCGGAGCGCGGGTCGCGCTTCAGGGCAACCTCGATCCAGTCACCCTGCTCGCCTCGCCGGGTCGCATTCGCGACGAGGTCGGCCGGGTGCTCGCCGAGTACGGCACGGGCCCCGGCCATGTCTTCAATCTTGGGCACGGAGTGACGCCGGGCATCGACCCCGATCATGTCGGCGCCTGCGTCGACGCCGTGCACGAACTCAGTGCCACGTACCACCGCACCTCCTGAGGTCCGGGGTCCGGGCGTCGAGATTCGCAATGCCTGACCATCGGTCGACGGACCACCGCGTTGGCGGGAACGCGGCGGCGGCGAAGGCGGGAGCGCATTTCGGCCGACCAGTTCCGGAATTCGCACTGAAAGACGCAGCGCTCGGATTCGCCCGGGGGTTCTGTATGGGGGCCGCGGACGTCGTTCCCGGGGTGAGTGGCGGAACCATGGCGTTCATCCTCGGGATCTACCGCCGGTTCATCGAGGCGATCCGCGCATTCGACACCGCTCTGGTGCGCCTTCTGCTCGCAGGCCGGTTCCGGCCCGCGGGCGCTCACGCGGACCTTGCGTTCATCGTCCCGCTCGGCCTCGGCATTTTCGCCGCGCTCATGTTCTTCGCCCGTGTCGTGCCGCTCCCGCGGCTGATCGCATCGCATCCGGAGCTCGTCTACGGACTGTTCTTCGGGCTGATCGTCGCCTCGGTGGTCGTCCTGTTCCGATCGCTCGGTGGTGTGCGCGCGATGGAGTGGATCGCAGTGTTTGTCGGCACCACCGTCGGATTCGGAATCGTGAACCTCGTTCCGGTCTCGACCCCGGACGCCTGGTGGTTCGTCGCTCTGAGCGGTGCGCTGGCGATCTCCGCCATGCTCCTGCCGGGCCTCTCCGGCGCATTCATCCTCCTGATCCTGGGCAAGTACGCATACGTCCTCGACGGCATCGGCCGCCTCGACCCCGGCGTCCTCGTTCCGTTCGGAGTCGGCGTGGTGGTTGGACTGATCGCATTCAGCCGCTTGCTCACCTGGCTGCTGCGCGAGTGCTACCGCATCACGCGGCTTGCGATCTGCGGCCTGCTGATCGGATCGCTGTGGGTGATCTGGCCATTCCAGGCGCGCCGCTTCGAGGTCGTGCACGACGAACGCCGCCTGGTGTCGAGCGATCCGGTCTGGCCGGACACCACCGACGGCGCCACGCTCGGCGCATTCGCGTTGATGGCGATCGGCATCGCGCTGGTCATCGTCATCCAGAACCTTGCCCGGCGGCGCGGCGGGCCGCCGCGGACCTGACGTCATCGCCGTGCCGGAGCTGCCGGAGGTCGAATCCACGCGCCGGGACCTCGAGCGCGACGTCATCGGGCGGTCTGTCGCCGCGGTCGTGGTCCGCGACCGGCGCCTGCGCTGGCCGGTGCCCGCAGCGCTTGGACGCAAGCTCGCGGGAAGGACGATCACCGATATCCGGCGCCGTGCGAAATACCTGCTGATCGGAGCCGAAAACGGGACCGTACTCGTCCACCTCGGGATGTCGGGAAGCCTGCGCCTGCACCGCGTGCCCACCATGCCGGGGCCTCATGACCACATCGACCTCGTCCTCGACGACGGCCGGTTCGTACGTTATCGCGACCCGCGCCGGTTCGGCTGCTGGCTGTGGACCGAATCCGATCCGACGCGCCACCCGCTCCTCGTCCACCTGGGGCCCGAGCCGCTCGGGGTGGATTTCGATGGCGCCGGGCTCCACCGGCGGCTTCGCGGACGGACCGCACCGATCAAGAACATGCTGATGGACTCCAGAATCGTCGCCGGGGTCGGAAACATCTATGCGAACGAGGCCTTGTTCATCGCGGGTATCGACCCTCGCCGGGCGGCCGGACGGATCGGGCGGAGACGCATCGATCGGCTGGTGGACGCGTTGCAGGACGTGCTGAGGGTGGCGGTCGAAGCCGGCGGCACGACACTTCGCGACTACGCGCGCGCCGACGGGGCGAGCGGGGAATTCTCCAGCCGACTGAACGTGTACGGGCGGGAAGGCGAGCCGTGCCCGCGGTGCGCGGTGCCGCTCGCGCGGACCAACCTCGGTCAGCGATCCACCTGGTACTGCCGGAGGTGTCAGCGTTGAACGAAGCGGCTCGGCGTCAGGGTGCCCCGCCGGTGAGGCGCAGGTACTTCGCGAACAGCGCCTGGTGAGTCTCTTCGTGTTCGGGGTCTTTCGGGATGCACGCGACGGGACATACCTGCACGCACTGCGGCTCGTTGTGGTGGCCGACGCATTCGGTGCATCGCGAGGGGTCGATGACGTAGATCTCCTCCCCCATCGAGATGGCCTCGTTCGGGCACTCGGGCTCGCATACGTCGCAGTTGATACATTCGTCGGTGATCTGGAGCGCCATGCCCTCTCCGGGCCGCTTCAACCGGCGGGGTGTCCACCGCTCCAACCAGCGGCATTCTTGCCGCCTCAGTCAGCGGTGTCCTTGAGCGCCGCTTCGACGGCGGGGTGCACGAATCCTCCCACGTCTCCGCCGAGGGCGGCGATCTCGCGCACGAGACTCGACGAGATGAATGTGTATCCCTCGTCGGGGGTGAGGAACATCGTCTCGATGCCCGGTGCGAGCTTACGGTTCATGCTCGCGAGCTGAAACTCGTACTCGAAGTCCGACACCGCCCGAAGTCCGCGCAGGATCACCCGCGCTCCGCGTTGGCGGGCGAACTCCACGAGCAGCCCGTCGAACGACTCGATCTCTACATTGGCGAGATCGCTCAACGCCTCGCGTGCGAGCCACACCCGTCGATCGAGGCTGAAACGCGTCGCCTTCCCGGTGCTGCCCGCCACCGCGATGATAATCCGGTCGAAGCAGGCCGCCGCTCGATGGACGAGATCCCCGTGGCCGTTGGTAATCGGATCGAACGTTCCGGGGTAGATGGCGGTCCGCTCCATCAGTCGTCTCCGTGTGCGGCACGCCGGCGGCCGGCCGGCTGGTCGTTGCGAGAGGCGAGATGATATCTCACACGTCCGGCGCGGCGGGTGCGCAGGAGCCGCCATCCCGGCGGCAGCTTGATGTCGGCCGGATCGCGTTTGGTCTCGAGGTAGGCCACGCAGCCGGGGACAAGCGCATCCGCATCTTCGAGCCGGGCGAGTGCCTCCTCCGGCGCCGGCCCGAACCAGGGCGGATCGAGAAACACGATGTCGAACCGCATGTCGGCCGGCGGCGCCCACTGCAGAGCGTCGGCGCGCTCGATCGTCACGTTGTCCGCCCCGAGAGTGCGCACCGCGAACTCCAGAGCGGCGACGACGTCCCGGTCGCGCTCGACCAGAACAACCGCCTTCGCCCCACGCGATGCGGCCTCGAACCCGAGTGCCCCGGTTCCGGCGAAGAGATCGAGGCAGCGCGTGCCTTCGACTCCGGTGCCCAGCCAGTTGAACAGGGTCTCGCGCACTCGATCGGGCGTGGGGCGAATCTCGCCGGACGCGGCTACCGGCAGCCGACGGCGGCGCCAGCGCCCGGCGATGATACGCACCGCCCCTCTCGAAACCGCATGCTTCATGTCGCGCGCCGCCGGGCCCGGGCGGACCACCGCCCGACCGATGTCCGCCGCACTTGCCCCGCGAGTGGAACCCCGAACCGATTCACCCCCGCGGTCGTGAATTGGTGAATTTTTCGGGCTAGGATCGTCACGCTCCCCTGATCGTTCAGTCAACGAGCGGTCCGCCCGGGCGAGCCTTGGCCGGATGGTGCTACCGAGGGTGTCGGACCATTGATCCATTTTCTCCGGAAGGATTCGAACCGGGAAGCACCCGCTCGACCGGGGTTGCTGGGGCGTCTCGGCGCGGCGCTCGGCAAGACTCGAAACGCCATCGCCGACGGAATTGTCCGTCTCGTAGGTGCGCGCGCACGCATCGACGACGACCTTCTCGAAGAGATCGAGACGATCCTCCTGGCCACCGATGTGGGCATTGAAGCCACGCAGCGCATCATCCGCGGTCTCGAGGCGCGAGTGAAGCGCAGCGAGGTCAGCGACGCGAGCGCGCTTCTCGCATCGCTCGAGCAGGACATGCTGGCGATGCTGGAGCCGGTGGAGGCGCCGCTTGCCATTCCCGATCTCGGCCGGCCGTACGTCATCCTGGTCGTCGGGGTCAACGGCGCGGGCAAGACCACCACCATCGGGAAGCTTGCGGCACGCCTCGGGGCCGAGGGCCGCACGGTAATGATCGCGGCGGGCGATACCTTCCGGGCGGCCGCCATCGAGCAGCTTCAGGAGTGGGGGCGTCGCGCGGGCGTGCCGGTGGTCGCGCAACAGCCGGGCGCCGACTCCGCGTCCGTCATCTACGACGCATTCGAGTCGGCGCGCGCGCGCAACATCGACGTCCTCATCGCCGACACCGCCGGAAGACTGCACACCCGAGTCGGACTGATGGACGAGCTTCGCAAGGTACGAAGGGTCATCGGGAAGCTCGACCCGTCCGCGCCCCACGAGGTGCTGCTCGTGCTGGACGCAGGAACCGGGCAGAACGCACTGACTCAGGCAATCCGGTTCCACGATGCAGTAGGGGTGACGGGAATCGCCCTCACCAAACTGGATGGTACAGCCAGAGGTGGGATCATCTTCGCGATCGCGGAACGATTGAAGCTCCCGATCCGGTTGATTGGCGTCGGTGAGGGAGTGGACGATCTCCGCGACTTCGACGCGAAGACGTTCGTCGCGGCGATTGTCAGGCGTTGAACGCGTCGGCCGCGCCACATCGGCGGGGCACCGGGACACGCACCCCCGGTCCGATTGCGGATAGCCGCTCGTGATTCGGTTCCATAACGTGACGATGCGTTACCCCGCCGGCCAGGAGGCGCTCCGCTCGGTCAACCTGCGCGTGCCGCCCGGGCAGATGATGTTCATCACTGGCCATTCGGGGGCCGGCAAGAGCACGATGCTGCGGCTGATCACGCTGATCGAGCGATGCACTCACGGGCGGGTGGTGGTCGGTGGCCACAATCTCTCGCGCATGCGCGCACGACACATCGCGCTGTATCGACGGCACCTCGGCGTCGTGTTCCAGGACCACAGGCTGCTCGCGCAGCGGACCGTGTTCGACAACGTGGCCCTGCCGCTGGTTGCGGCCGGATACCGTCACGGCGAGGTGCGCAGACGGGTGCGGGCCGCTCTCGATCTCGTTGGTCTGCTCGACAAAGAGCGCCAGCAACCGAGGGTGCTGTCGAGCGGCGAGCAGCAGCGCGTCGGCATCGCGCGGGCGGTGGTTCACCGGCCGTCGCTGTTGCTGGCAGACGAACCGACCGGGAATCTGGACCCCAGGCTTAGCCGCTACATCATGGCGCTGTTCGAACGGTTCAATCAGATCGGGGGGGGGGTGGTCATCGCGACTCACGATCTGGATCTTGCCCGGTCAATGTCGCACCGGATTGTCACCCTGCGTGAAGGCGCCATCGTCGACGACACGGGAGATCGGCGGCGACACCGGGAAACCGGGGTACGGACGAGCTCACGCGAGCGGCGATGATCTCGGTCGTGGCACAGCATGAAAGCGAGTAAGCGCTCACATCAACGAAAGGGGGAATTCGTCCTGTCCCACGGGACGGGTTTCAACCCCACGGCATGGTTGTCGGGACACGCTCAGTCGGCGGTTTCCTCGTTCGGGCGCCTGATCCGCCGGCCGGTGGCGACAGTAGTGACCGTGCTCGCGATCGCGGTCGCACTCTCGTTGCCGTTTGCTCTCTACGTCATCCTGAACAATGCGCAGCAGGCAGTGGGTGGGCTCGATCGCAGCGCGCAGCTCACCGCGTTTCTCCGGCCCGATCTCGGCGAGACTCAGACGAGGGCGATCGCGTCGGCCATACGCGATTGGGATGCGGTGAGGCACGTACGTGTCGTCACACGGGCCGAGGCGCTCTCGGAATACCAGCAGATGACCGGATTCGACGATGTCCGGAACATCTTCGAGGGGCAGAATCCGCTTCCCGATCTGATTGTCGTCACCGCACGTGACGATCACTCGAACCGCGCCGATCTGGTCGCGCTGCGCAACCGGATTTCGGCTCGCGCCGAGGTGGACGCGGTGGAGCTCGACCTTGCGTGGGTCGACAAACTCGCCGCCATCCTGGAGACGTTGAGCCGCATCGTCGAAGTGCTGTTCGCAATGCTCGCGCTCGGGATACTGCTCATCGTGGGGAACACCATTCGACTGAACATCGAGAGTCGACGCGAAGAGATCGGGATCGTCCGATTGTTCGGGGCGACGGATGCATTCATCCGCCGCCCCTTTCTGTACTCCGGACTGTGGCACGGGTTGAGCGCGGGCGCAGTGGCCTGCGCACTCGTCGCCGGCGCAACCCGGCTCGTGGCCGGGCCGGTGGAACGTCTGGTGGCGCTCTATGCGAGCGACTTCGAGCTCATCGGGTTGCAACCGTGGTCGGCCGCGCTGGCGGTGGCCGCCGGTGGGATTCTGGGCCTGGCGGGCGCATGGATCGCGGTGACCCGAGTACTCGCCCAGGAATCCACACCACAGTAGAGAAGTCGAGGACCTGTCTGGCACCCGAAACCATCGAGTGCTAGCATTGCGGGAGATCAATGTCCTACGATGAGTGAAATGAGCACAGCATTGCAATTGACCGCCACCACGCTCACGGTCGGGAATCTGGCGGCGTACCGTCAGTCGGTCTTCTCGCTCCCCATGCTCAGCGCGGAGAAGGAGCGGGAGTTGGCCGAGAGGTACCGAGACGAGCAGGATCTGGGGGCTGCATGGGAGTTGGTGGCCGCTCACTTGCGTTTCGTCGTCCGTATTGCGCAGGGCTACGACGGATACGGCCTCCCGCAGGCCGACCTGATCCAGGAGGGCAACATCGGATTGATGAAGGCAGTCAAGCGCTTCGACCCGACCGTTGGCGTGCGGCTCGTCTCCTTCGCGGTCCACTGGATCAAGGCCGAAATTCACGAGTTCATCCTGCGCAACTGGCGAATCGTCAAAGTCGCCACCACCAAGGCGCAGCGCAAACTTTTCTTCAATCTGCGAAGCTTGAGGAAGCGCCTCGGCTGGATGTCGCGGGCGGAGGTCGAAGACATTGCCGCTGACCTCGGAGTGGCACCGCGGGTCGTCGTCGAGATGGAGCAGCGACTGAGCGCACATGACGCATCGTACGATCCTCTCGTCGAACACGATTCGGAGTACGACCGGCCGGCGCCAGCCGGTTATTTGCAGGATCTGCGGTTCGAGCCGGCGACACGGGCCGAACACGACGACTGGGAGGCGCACAGCGCGTCGATGCTCGCCGATGCCCTGGCGGTCCTTGATGAGCGCAGCCGCTCGATCGTCACGCGCCGCTGGCTGGTGGAGCGGAAGACGACCCTGCAAGAGCTGGCCGACGAGTACGGCGTTTCCGCCGAACGGATCCGTCAGATCGAGAAGAACGCGCTGAAGAAGCTCCGCAAACTCATCGACATCTGATCAAGCCAGTGCTCGAAACTGGCGATAGGGCCGTGGTCGGCCCGGTTCCCACCTACCTTTTCGCGTGCGCGCGGCTACCAGAGGCGTGCGTAGTGGTCGAGGAGCAACGCGCCGAAGATCCCGAGCAGATAGTGGATTGAATAGCCGAAGGTGCGCATGGGCAGGCGTTTGTCGCGCCGCCGGTACAAGGCCAGGGCGTAGGCGAGAAAGCCCGCGCCGAGCACTGTCGCGCCGATGAGATAGATCACCCCACTCATTCTCGTCGCGAACGGCAGCAGGCTCACCACGAACAGAATCACCGTGTAGAGCAGCACATGCAGCCGCGTGAAATCGACGCCGTGCGTCACCGGTAGCATGGGGATATCCGCGTCCGCGTACTCGCGATGGCGATGGATCGCCAGCGCCCAAAAGTGGGGAGGTGTCCACGCGAAGATGATCAGAAACAGCAGCAGCGCATGGGGATCGACCTCGCCGGTCACCGCCGACCACCCGAGCACCGGCGGCATCGCTCCCGCCGCACCGCCGATGACGATGTTCTGGGGTGTCGCACGCTTGAGGAACAGGCTGTAGATCACCGCGTATCCGACCATCGAGGCGAATGTCAGCCCTGCCGTCAGTCGGTTGACACCCCATGCCAGGATCGCCACCGAGACGATGCACAGCACCGTGGCGAAGATCGCCGCGGAGACCGTGTCCACCTTTCCGCTCGGAAGCGGGCGGTGGCTCGTACGGGCCATCAGCGCGTCGATGCGCCGATCGGCGAGATGATTGATCGCAGCTCCCGCGGCCGACGCGCCCCCGATCCCAAGCGACCCGAGCACCAGAACATCCAGCGGCACCATCCCGGGTGTCGCAAGCAACATGCCGATGATCGCGGTGAACACGATCAGCGCGACGACCTTCGGCTTGCAGAGCGCGATATAGTCACGCCACGTGCGGTTCACTCCCGAGGCCAGAACAGTCGATGAAGGCACGGTGCGGCTTCGCTGGTCGGAGGACGGGAAGGCGGTGCATGATACCAAGTCAGGGCGCCGCACCGGTCGGTTCGTGCGCCCGGTCAGCCGATCTTCGAGATTTTCAGCATCCTGGCGAGGTCGCGCGCAAGTCCCTTCGGCTCAATCTCCGAACCATAGCGCAGCACTGCCCGACGCTGTGGATCGACGATCAGGAGCGCCGGCACGTCATCCCCGAATCGGTCGAACCACGCATCGGGCGCCGGCAGCGATATCAACCCTGCGTCCCCGAATCGCACCCGCTCACCCGACACGCCGGCGCGATGTACGAATACCCGTACCACGCGGTCATAATCCTTGCCTAGGGAGAGGTGCACGCGCTTCACGAGACCGAGTCGCGCCTCGCACGCATCGTCACACGACGCTTCAACGGGGTGCAGCAGGATCCAGCGCCCGGTCGCAGGCTCGGCGATCCCGTCGAGTTCAATCTCCCGAGCGGGCTTGACGAGTTCACCGTGGTTCATCCGGCCGAACGGGCTCCAGTACGGCCACCACACGTTGAGCGCGTACGCGGTCAGGATCGGAACCACGAACACTGCGAACAGCCCTGCCAGGGCCAGCCGGTTCCCCCGTCGCGCCCGACGGGGCGATTCAGTGTCGCCGTGCACCACGGACCTTGAGAACAATCCACAATACGGCCACCGCGGCCGCCAGCGAAAACCATTGAAGGGCGTAGCCCCGATGCCGCTCGGGACCGATGCCGAGATGCGGAGTCCATTCGCGTACGAAGCCATGCGGAAGAGCCGCGTCCATCAGTACCACGAACGGGAGAACCTGGTGATCGAGATCCTGAGCCGTCTTCTCCAGATCGATCCGCTGCACAACCTTCGGCCAGGTGGACCCGGAGTAGCCGTCGTCACCGAGGAGGGGGGTCTGCCGCGGATGCTCCACAACGCCCGAGATCACGGTTTCCGAAGAGGTCAGCGACACGTCCGGACGCTGCTCACGACGCAGGCCGGCCTCCACCCAGCCGCGGTTGACGAGCACGAAGCGATCGAGCCCCGTCACCCGCATCGGTGCATGGACCTGATAGCCGGCGACACCATTGCGAGTGCGATTGTCCAGCAGGTACTGGCGAGCGGCCAACATCTCCCCCGCGATCTCGACACGCCGGTACCGCCACCAGTCAGGGTCGAGCCTGGAAGGCATGGGTGAGAGACGCTCGTTGAGAAGAATGGGTGCATCGCCGGTACGCTCGGCGAACATTCTCTCGCGACGCTCCTTCTCGTCGGCGCGCTCGAGCTGCCACAGGCCAAGCCAGGAAAGTGCCGCGACGGCTACAATCGCTGCCGTGGCCGGGACGTATTGGCGCATGCCTGCAGGAGTCATCAGCATGTGGCTCGCCCGGATCCCCGACACGATTCCACGTCAGGGGCCAAGGTACGATAGCGCGATGCGAAGTCACGAACGATTGTGGTTTACTCCGTGCGACGTGGCCGCGGATGTTGCCGTAGCCTATCTCCGGTTGCGATGATTACGCCCGTCGCGCGTTCGCTCTTCATCGAATAAGGCGGGAATCTCGTCGATGGACAACAACAAGATCTCCTTTCGAGTCGACTCCCGGTGCTGGCGAAACTTCTTGTAGCGGCAGTATTTGTCGGCATCCTGGCGAGCCTTGCCTCGGCACTGCTCTATCTCGTCAAGGACGGGAGCCAGTCGGATCGCATCGTGAAGGCACTGACGATGCGCGTCGGTATCTCGATCGGGCTTCTCTGCCTGCTCATGCTGCTGTGGGCACTCGGCCTCATCGAGCCGCACGGCATACGCCCCTAAACCCCCTGAACCATCCCCGCTGCCCTGGCCCGGCACCTTCGGTCGGTCGGATCAGCCGCTCTACTGGTCGGCTTGGCCGGAGGCGCAAGCCGCCGATCGGGGATACGGCCAGACGGCCGATACCCGATCAGAACCAATACACGAAGATGAACAGCCCGATCCATACCACATCGACAAAGTGCCAATACCAGGCGGCAGCCTCGAACGCGAAGTGGTTTTGCGGAGTGAAGTGGCCTCGCATCGACCGGATCAGCATGACCAGTAGCATGATCACACCGATCGTGACGTGCAGACCGTGGAACCCGGTCAGCATGAAGAAGGTCGACCCGTACACTCCGGAACCCAGGGTCAGATTGAGGTCACCGTACGCGTACGCGAACTCGTACGCTTGCAGAGCGAGGAACAACAGTCCGAGCGCGACCGTCACGAAGAGCCACCAGCACAGTTTCCCCCGATCGTTGTTCTTCAGCGCCCAGTGCGCGAGGGTGACGGTCCCCCCGCTGGAGATCAGGATGACAGTATTGATGAAGGGGATTCCGAACGCGGGGATCGTCCCGAACGTGCCGCCGATGTCACCGGGGCCGTTCGTCGGCCACGTCCCCTCGAAGCCGGGCCAGAGCAGAGGTCCGGTCATCATCCCGCCGGCGCCTTCACCGGCAAGCCACGGCACCGAATAAATGCGCGCGTAGAACAGAGCCCCGAAGAACGCCGCGAAGAACAGCACTTCGGACAGGATGAACCAGAGCATCCCCTGCCGGAAGGAGATGTCCACCTGCGCGTTGTAGGCTCCCGACTCACTCTCCCCGATGACCGTGCCGAACCAGCCGATGATCATCACGACGATAATCACGGTGCCGGCGACCATGATCCAGTTTGCCGACGAATTGCCGTTGAGCAGCATCGCAAACCCGCCGAGCAGCGTGAACATGCCGATGGAGCCCATGATCGGCCACTTGGTGCCGTGTGGAACGTAGTACCCGCCGTTTGCCGCAGCCATTTCCGTGATTATCCCGTTCGCTGAATTCAAACCGCCCGGTCCGGCGGCATGACCGATCCCGGCAGGCGCATCATCCCGTCTGCCCGGAATTGAAGAACGTGTATGACAGTGTCACCGTCGCGATCTCCGCCGGAAGATCCCGGCTCAACACGAAACGCACCGGCATGTCTCGCGCTTCCCCCGGCGAGAGTTCCTGCAGAAGGAAGCAGAAGCACTCCGTCTTGTTGAAGTGCAGCGACGCAACGCTCGGTGCCACCGACGGACGCGCCTGACCGACGGTGACGGTCTCCGACAGATTCCTCGCGAAGTACATCGTCTCGTAGACCTGTCCCGGATGCACTTCCATCGAGCCGACGCTGGGACGGAACTCCCACGGCAGCCGGCTGTTCACCGTGCCGAGGAACTGGACCTTGACGGTGCGGCTCGTGTCGACGGCGCCATCAAGGGATCCGGCGGCTACCACTCCGGTGCGCCCGCCGAGGCCGGTGATCTCGCACAGCACATCGTAGAGAGGGACCAGCGCGTAACCGAAACCGAACATCAGGACCACGACGATCGCCAGACGCTGCGCCGTCCTCCTGTTCGTCCGCATCCGATCGACAATCATGAGTGTTGCAACAGGAAAATGCCGACGTAGAACGCGACCGCCACCATGGCAAGCATGACGGCGAGCCGAACATTCTGCCTGCGCCCGCCCCGGTCCCCTTCGACGGTCACGACCATGGGTCCGTGCATGATCTCAGCCGTGAGCTTCCGCCTCGGTGACACGCGGCGGCTTCTCGAACGTGTGGTACGGAGGCGGCGACGCCACCGTCCATTCGAGTCCATGCGCGCCCTCCCATACCCGATCCGCGGCTCTCTCGCCGCCGCGAATGGTCTGCACCAGGATGTAGACGAACAGGAGCTGTGAGAGCCCGAACGCGAACCCGCCGATGCTCGACACCATATTCCAATCGGTGAACTGCACCGCGTAGTCCGGGATCCGTCTCGGCATGCCCGCCAAGCCCAGGAAGTGCTGGGGGAAGAACAACACGTTGACGGAGACTGTCGAGAGCCAGAAGTGCCACTTGCCGAGACGCTCGTTGTACATGTGGCCGGTCCACTTCGGCAACCAGTAGTACACCCCGGCGATGATGGCGAAGATCGCGCCCGTGACCAGCACGTAGTGGAAGTGGGCGACGACGAAATAGGTGTCGTGGTACTGGAAGTCGACCGGCGTAATCGCAAGCATGAGGCCGGAGAACCCCCCGATGGTGAACAGCACCACGAATGCGATCGCCCACAGCATCGGGGTCTCGAACGTCATGGCGCCTCGCCACATGGTCGCGATCCAGTTGAAGACCTTCACTCCGGTCGGCACCGCGATCAGCATCGTGGTGTACATGAAGAACAGCTCGCCCGAGAGCGGCATGCCTACCGTGAACATATGGTGCGCCCACACGATGAACGAGATGAACGCGATCGAGGCCGTGGCGTACACCATCGACTCGTAGCCGAACAGGGGCTTGCGGGCAAAAGTGGGAATGATCTGCGAGACGATGCCGAACGCGGGGAGGATGAGGATGTAGACCTCGGGATGTCCGAAGAACCAGAACACATGCTGGAACATGACGGGGTCGCCACCGCCGGCCGCGTTGAAGAACGAGGTGCCGAAGAACTTGTCGGTCAACAACATTGTCACCGCACCGGCCAACACCGGCATCGCGGCGATGAGCAGAAACGCGGTGATGAGCCAAGTCCACACGAACAACGGCATGCGCAACAGCGTCATCTCCGGGGCACGCATGTTGAGAATGGTGACGATGATGTTGATTGCGCCCATGATGGAGGAGATCCCCATCATGTGAATCGCGAAGACCATGAACGCGACGTTCGCCCCGCCCTGAAGCACCAGCGGGGGATAGATCGTCCAACCCGCCGCCGGCGCCCCGCCCGGCAGGAAGAAGGTGCCGATGAGGAGGGTGAACGCAAACGGGAGTATCCAGAAGCTCCAGTTGTTCAGACGGGGCAGCGCCATGTCGGGTGCCCCCACCATCATCGGGACCAGCCAGTTCGCGAAGCCGACGAACGCGGGCATGACCGCACCGAAGATCATGATCAGCGCGTGCATGGTCGTGAACTGGTTGAACAGGTGTGGATCCATTACCTGCAGGCCGGGCATGAACAGCTCGGCCCGGATCCCCATGGCCAGGAATCCGCCGACGAAAAACATGATCAGCGCGAACCACAGGTACAGCGTCCCGATGTCCTTGTGGTTGGTGGTGAACAGCCAACGCAGCAGACCGGGTTCCGGCCCGTGATGATCGTCAGCGTGGGCTCCATACGAGGTGCTCATGACCCTCAACCTCCCGTGTTCAAGTTGCGCGCAGCCGAGATCACCGCCGGCTGAACCACGTCACCGGTGGCGTTTCCGAACGCATTGCGTTGGTACGTCACGACGGCAGCGAGCTCCACATCGCTCAATTGCGCGCCGAAGGCCCTCATCGCCGTCCCCGCGCGTCCGTCCATCACGAGCTTCAGGTGATCCTGAAGGCCGCCGGTCGCCACCTCGCTTCCACGTATGGAGGGAAAGGCGCCCGCGATTCCGTCACCGTCGAGCTGATGACACGTCGCGCACGCGGTGACGTAAACCTTCTCTCCCAGCGCCATCAGCTCCGTCTTCTCCCAGGAGTGCATCGCGAGCGCCGCCTGCTCGGCCTGCGCCATCTTCCGCTCGGCGACCCAGGCCCGGTACTCGTCCTCGGAGGCCGCGCGGACCACGATGGGCATGAATCCGTGGTCCTTGCCGCAGAGCTCGGCACACTGGCCGCGATAAACCCCCGGCTCCTTGATCAGGGTCCACATTTCGTTGATGAAGCCGGGGATCGCGTCCTTCTTCTGCCCAAGCTCCGGGACCCACCATGCGTGGATGACATCGTCGGCCGTCAGCAGCAGACGCACCTTCCGGTCGACGGGGAACACGATGGGATTGTCGACTTCGAGGAGATAGTTCTCGACCTTGGTCGGATCCTCGTAGATGGCCTGACGGCTCGATGGGGCGAGCGTGCTGTAGACCGTGACGCCGTCTTCGATGTACTCGTACTTCCACATCCACTGGTAGGCGGTGACCTTGACGGTGAGATCGGCGTCGGTGGTGTCCTCCATTTTGATCAGGGTCGTCGTCGCGGGGACTGCCATGGTCACGAGGATGACGATCGGAATCACCGTCCATGCGATCTCCGCAAACGTGCTGTGGTGGAAACGCGCCGCCTGCGCTCCCACCGCCTTGCGGTGACGCATGATCGAGATGAACATGACGCCGAAGACCACAATGCCGATCGCGACGCAGATCCAAAGAATCAGCATGTGCAGGTCGTACACGATCCGGCTGATCGGCGTCACCCCGACCGGCAGGTTCAGATCCCATGCTGCGAACGCGCTCGGGCTTGCCAGCACAAGCGCCGTCAGGGCCGCGATTCCCGAACTCATCGCTTGGCCCGGTGTTCTTCTGTGCATCTTCCCGTCTCTCCGCTTCACGAATTCCTGAGCGAGGCCATCATCGGACCGACGAGGCATGTGGTGTGCATAGGTAGCTTCCCGAAACCTACGCGCCCCGCATCGGGCGCAACCTCGAACCTCTGGTAAACCTCTGTCCCAGCCCGGCTCAACCACTGAAATCGCCTCACGATTTCATGCCGTTGTGAAGATCGACACGCCTGGATACATCCACGGCGCCGCTCGGGTTTCCGCACCGCAGCACATCGACTAGGGTAGCGGCCAGCGACGCACGCTCGGCTTCGGTCAGAAACTCGCCGAGAACCACCTCGTTCCCGTGTGATCGGACCGCCAGACGACTCGCACGAGCACCGGAGGACCAAGCGATGTCGACCCGGGCCCACGCCCGGTGAAATCTCCACTCGCACCGGGGCCCTGGCCGCTCTTTCTCGACGGTGACGATGTCTTCACCCACCGTCACCACCTGCACCGATGTTCCGGCCAGCGCATTGGCGTAGAACGCGATTCCCAGAAGCACGATTTCCGCCCCGGCGAACGGCAGCACGGGCCAGAATCCCATGACCGCGAACGCTCCGGCTATCGCCAGACTGCAGGACGCGATACAGAGATAGACGATTTTCGTCTGCTCCCACGTCATCGACCGGTTCGGTCGAATGATGATGCGCCGTGTGGAGCCGTCTTCGATCCTGGTGGCAAGCATGCGTCCCGGGTCACCACCGCCCTCCAAAGAGCGGGCGGCAATGCTACAGCAGGCCCCTTCGCCCCCGCAATAAGCTGACGAACTCACTGATTCGGAGTCGATTTCGGCTTCGCCGATCGCACGCCCGACACCGATTCGACGGACCAGTCCATTCGAGGAAGTACGGCGGATACGCCCGGCCGATCCCGCTCGGGCGCCCATGCATGACCGAACACGAATTCCACGCTTACGGGCAGCGCGCCGTCGGCGCTCCGCCGTGTGCGGTATCGCACCTCCGCCGCCCGGAAGGTCTCGACCGCTGTCAACCCGCGGCGACGCGCCCTCAGGGCCCCGGAGCCTCCGCTCCGGCTCAGGATTCGACACAGAGGCCAGAAACCGGACACCTTGAGACGGATGCGCTGCATGTCCATCACGACATCGGCGAACCCGGCGTGCACCAGAGCGTCTCCCAGGACGTGCATGTCGGCGAAGGGGTGCATGCGAGGTGGTCCATCGCCACTCGACCACGCTTCGGCCAGCTCCTTCAGGGTGCCCGAACCGAGCGTGCTCAGAAGCAGCAGCCCACCTGGACGCAAGGTACGCAGGCATTCGGCCAGCGCATCATCAACAGGGTCGAACCAGGGCATCGCCATGCTTGACACGATGAGGTCCATGCTGTGCGGCGCGAGCGGCAGCCGCTCGGCATCGCCGACGACATGGCGATGTCTCGAGAACCAGCGGGGAGCGCGCGTTCTGGCACGGTGGAGCAGGACGGGGACGGAATCGACGGACAGCACCTCGGCGTCGCGAAAACGACGCGCGACGCGCCGGGCCAACGCGCCGGTGCCAGCCCCGAGATCGAGAATGCGTCGAGGCGCGAGACGAATGCCTTCGAGGCGGTCCAGTAGCGAATCATGTGCGTCCCGCATGACGCTCTCGATTGCGGGGTCACCGTCGCCGGCACGCGCGAACAGACGACGCACCGCAACCCGGTCGAACGTCGGCGGTATCGGACGCCGCACGGATTGGCGCTCTGCCATGGCGGCTAATACCTCTGTACACAGGAAATGACCGATTGAAAATCAGCCATTTGCGCTCCATCACGACCTCGCCGACGCCATCTCGATCGGCCGAAAACCACTGCACAGATGTACGAGTATGGAGACGCAGGTCCAATGCGGCGCGAGACGAATGCTGACGCGTGTCGAGACGAATGTGAACCACGCACTGCCGGTGCCGACCTTATCATGGGCACCCGATCCACTCGCACAGGCGGTGCCCGGTGCAACTCACACGCAGCGACATCTGTCTTCTCTGCGACGCGCCGGGCGGAACCATCGTGAATCTCTGCGACGCCTGTGCGCGCGAACTGCCGACACCGCCCGACCCCTGCCGGCTCTGCGCAGCGATCGCCGTGCCGGGCACCGGACTTTGCCCTGTCTGCACGACACGGCGGCCACCGGTCGATCGCACAATCTGTGCGCTGGCATACAGCTCGCCGGTCGACTATCTCGTCGGACGAATGAAGTTTCACAGCGACTTGCGAGTCGTACCTACACTCGCCGGATTGCTCCTCCGCCGCGTCGCCCCCGGTGCCGGAGTCGATTGGCTCGCCCCGGTACCGATCACCGCTTCACGTCTGCGTCAGCGCGGATTCAACCAGGCGCTCGAACTCGCGCGGGTAGTGGGGAGGGGTACCGGTATCGGAATCACGCGTGTGGTCCATCGGCGGCGGGGCGCCGATACGCCCCAATCGTCGCTGCCCGACACCGCGGCGCGGCGCGTGAATGTTGCCAACGCCTTCCAGGCACACACCCGCGTCTCTGGTCGTGTCGCAATCATCGACGACGTGGTCACCACCGCGTCGACGGTGAACGCACTCACCCGATGTCTGAAGCGCGCTGGCGCCAGCGAGGTCGAGGTCTGGGCGGTGGCGCGGACTCCCTGAGACGCACTGACCCGAATGGGCACGATCGTGCGCAGATGTTCCGCCGACGGCGGAGCGGCATCAGGACCCTACGCGTCGAGATTGGCCACCGAGAGCGCGTTTTCCTCGATGAACTCCCGACGCGGCTCGACCTGATCTCCCATCAGCGTGGTGAACAGCTCGTCCGCCGCGACTGCGTCCTCGATACGAACCCGGAGAAGTCGGCGTGTCTCGGGATCCATCGTCGTCTCCCAGAGCTGGTCGGGGTTCATCTCCCCCAAACCCTTGTAGCGCTGGACATGCGTCCCCCGGCGGGCGTCCGTGAGAAGCCACTCCAGCGCCTCCCTGGTGGTCGCGACCTCATGGCGTCTCTCACCCTTGTGCACGACGGCATCGGCCAACCGGGCTTCAAGGCGCTCACTGAGCCGTACCAAGTCGCGGTACTCGATCGATCGAAAAAATTCGCTGCCGAGCCGGCGTTCGGACGCTACACCGTGGAGGATTGCCTTGATGCACACTGAAAACCCGCCATCGGGGCGCTCTTCGACGAACAACCGAAAGCGATCCTGGCCCTGCGCGGTCGCCTGGAGTCGTCCCCCGAGCGCATCCGCCCATTCGGTTGCCTGCGTGGGCGCGCTCGATCCGTTGGTGTCGAGCAGCGGAGCGTGCATCATCGCACCGAGCACCTCGGGAGGGATCCGGCGCGAGAGACGCTTCACTATCCCTCCGAGCAGTAGCTGCTCCCGGGCGACCTCCCGGAGTCCGGAGTCCTCAATCACCGAATGGTCGATTCCGTTTCCATGCACGATCCGTGCACCGTCCAGGGCGGATTCCATGAAATATGCGTCGAGTTCGGTCTCGTCTTTCAGATAGCGCTCCGACTTGCCCTTCCTTGCTTTGAACAGTGGGGGTTGTGCAATAAAAATGTTATCATTTTCAATGAGTTCTGGCATCTGCCGATAAAAGAACGTAAGCAGCAGGGTACGGATGTGCGAGCCGTCGATGTCGGCATCGGTCATGATGATGATGCGATGGTAACGAAGCTTTACCGGGTCGTACTCTTCCCGCCCTATACCACAACCAAGCGCAGTGATGAGCGTTCCTACCTCCGCGGACGACAGCATCCGGTCGAACCGGGCCCTCTCGACGTTCAGAATCTTGCCCTTGAGAGGAAGGATCGCCTGAAAACGACGATCCCGGCCCTGCTTGGCCGATCCGCCGGCCGAGTCTCCCTCCACCACGAATAATTCCGAGAGCCGCGGATCCTTCTCCTGGCAGTCAGCCAGCTTGCCGGGCAGACCGGCAATATCCAGCGCGGTCTTGCGCCGGGTCATTTCTCTGGCCTTGCGGGCCGCTTCGCGCGCGCGCGCCGCCTCGACGATCTTTCCTGCAATTGACCGCGCCTCCCCTGGGGTCTCGAGCAGGAATTCGGCCAGCTTCTCGCCGACCGTCGACTCGACGGCGGACTTGACCTCGGAGGAGACCAGCTTATCCTTGGTCTGCGAAGAAAACTTCGGATCCGGCACCTTGACCGAGAGCACCGCGGTCAAACCTTCCCGGACATCGTCCCCTGTCGGCTCGACTTTCGCCTTTTGCGTCAACCCGTTGGCATCCATGTACTGATTGAGCGTCCGGGTGAGGGCAGAGCGGAAGCCGGCGAGGTGTGTTCCTCCGTCGCGCTGGGGGATATTGTTCGTGAAGCAGAAGATGTTCTCCTGATACGAGTCATTCCACTGCATTGCGAATTCAACCTCGGTGCCATCGCGCTCGGCCTCGATGAAGATCACACTTGGATGAAGCGGGGTCTTGTTGCGGTTCAGGTGCTTCACAAAGGCGCGGATTCCTCCTTTGTACTGGAAAATGTCCTGCTTGCCAGATCGCTCGTCGAGAAGCCTGATTCGAACGCCCGAGTTCAGGAAAGACAGCTCGCGGAGTCTCTTGGCGAGAATGTCGTAGTGAAACGCGATGTTGGTGAATGTCCTCGAACTCGGACGGAAGTGGATGACCGTCCCGCGCCGGGTCGTCTCGCCGACGATCTCCAAGTCAGTTTCGGGATCGCCGTTCTGATACACCTGCCGATAGGTATGACCCTCACGGTAAATGGTCAGCTCGAGGTGCTCGGACAATGCGTTGACAACCGATACCCCCACTCCGTGAAGCCCACCGGACACCTTGTACGAGTTGTCGTCGAACTTGCCGCCGGCATGCAGCACCGTCATGATGATCTCAGCCGCTGGTCGCCCCTCCTCTTCGTGGTTGTCGACCGGGATCCCGCGGCCGTTGTCCGCGACCGTGATCGACTCGTCCGCGTGAACCGTCACCGTGACTTCGGTGCAATACCCTGCGAGCGCTTCATCAATGGAGTTGTCGACGGTCTCGAACACCATGTGATGAAGCCCGGTGCCATCATCGGTGTCGCCGATGTACATGCCCGGCCGCTTTCGAACCGCCTCAAGGCCCTTCAGGACCTTGATGTTTGTTGAATCGTAGGTTTGGGCGTCCACTGGAGGCACCCGCAGTGCGGAAAACGGGTAATCATACCACTTGGTGAATGTGTCCCCGTTCCACGTGAAACAACCGGCCTGGTTCCACATGCGGTTCCGCGTCTGACCCGATATCGCCCATTCCCATCCCGGCATCGGGAACTGCTGTCAGGAAAAGCTGCGCACCGGTGGCCCTCAATTCCTTAAGACATCGGCCTCGACTGTCCAAGTCCAGTTCGGACGCGATGTCGTCCACCAGCACCACTGGGGGATAACCGAGCACCGAGGCCAGATCCAGAACCTGTGCGACGGCGATGGCAGTGACGAAAAGCTTCGCCTCACCACGGGAAAGCGAGTGCCGCAAGGGCCGGCCGCAAACCGTGAACCGAAGATCGGCGCGGTGCGGCCCCACCTGCGTATAACCCCGCAGCCGATCGTCTTTGAGTGAGCGCTCACATGCCTGAACGAGCGACAGATCCGAGTCCCACCCGCGGTAGAACTGGATATCGGCAGGTCTTCCGAGCAGCGCTCCCACGACTTCATTCATTGCCGGCAATGCCCGGTCCAGGTATCGCGCGCGCTGCTCCGACAGCAGTTCTCCCCCTTCTGCCAGCTCCGTGTCCCAAGCGCTGAGATCGCTGACCCCAGCCCCACCGCGAATTGCAGCGTTGCGCTGACGCAGCGCACGCCGGTATCGCCGATGGTGCTTGAGATAGGTCGGTTCCACGTGAAACAGCAACCGGTCGACAATCCGGCGCCGAAGGTCCGCACCGTCGGTAATCAACCGATGTGAGTCAGGAGTCACCGTGACCATCGGCAGAAGCGCCGCCAACTCGGATGCCGCCCTGATGTCGGCGCCGCCGCGGCGAATCCGCAGTCCCTCGGATTCATGTTCGATGCCGGTCGTTTCGGAAACCCCGTCCGAACCGATCGTGCGTCCCACGATACGCAAACCGGATTTTCCGTGGGTAATGATGTCGCGCAGGCGGTGCGACCTGAAGGATCGGCCCGATCCGAGGATGTGAACTGCCTCCAGAAGGCTCGACTTCCCACTGCCGTTCGGTCCGACGACGAGATTGACGCCCGTAGAGAACTCCAGACGGACACTGTCGATAATTCGGAGATGCCGAACCTCAATGGATGCGACACGCATGACCGAGCATTCCGTCGGCCGATACCCGATCCGCACCCTCGCGTCACGACCCGTTGCGGACTAGAGCCGCATGGGCATCACTACGAACTGACAGGTCGATTGGTCATGGGGCTGGATCAGGCAACTGCTGGACGAGTCGGTCAGAAAGATGTCAGCAGTCTCGGACGGCAGTATCCCCAGTGCATCGATCAGGTATGACACGTTGAAACCGATCTCGAGGTTGCCTCCTCCGTAATCGATCTCGATCTCGTCCACCGCCGTCTCCTGCTCGGGATTGTTTGCAGCGACGGTCAATGTCCCGGCATTCAGTGTCAATCGAACCGTGCGATGCTTGTCGCTCGACAACACGGATGCGCGAATCAGACACTGACGAAGCGATTCCCGCTCGATGGCCAGCCGCTTGTCACATGCATCCCCATCCGGAATCACGCGCGTGTAGTCCGGAAACTTGCCGTCAATCAACTTGCTGGTGAACCGGACGTTGCCGACTGTCAACTGCAACGCATTGCTTCCGGCGCGGATATTTAGCTCGGCGTCTTCGGATGTCAGCAGGCGTACGAGCTCCAGCACCCCCTTCCGCGGAACGATGATCGCTTTCGACGCCTCTTCCTCCACCCCTGTTTCGGACTCGAGGTGGGCCACCGCGAGCCGGTGACCATCCGTAGCCACCGCCCTCAGACCCCGAGGGGCGATTTCCAGCAGCAACCCGTTGAGGTAGTAGCGAACATCCTGACGCGCCATCGCGAACTGAGTGAGATCGATCAAACGCTTCAGCTCGCTCTGCGCGATGGTGATCACCGATTCATCCGCAATCTCCTCCGTGCTCGGATAATCGCTCGCCGGCAAGGTAGCCAGGGTGAATCGGCTCCGCCCCGAACGAATATGGGCCTTGGTGGCGTCATCAACCTCGAAATCGACCCGCGCCTGGGCCGGGAGCGCCTGACAGATATCGATAGTTTTTCGGGCCGGAATCGTAACTTCGCCATCGACCGAATCACTGACCAACACCCGCGCTTGCAGCTCCACCTCCGAATCCGTCGCGGTGAACGTCAGCGCACCATCGCGCGCGGTGACAAGTATGTTCGAGAGGATCGGAAGGGGGTGCCGTTGCTCGATGACCCCGCGAACCGTGAGCAGCGGCGCAAGCAGTGTCTCTCTATCAATAGTGAATTTCATGGATCAAACCTTTTAGATCTATAACTTCTAGTCCATGCGGTGGGTGTGGGTTATTGCTTATTATCATTTATTTTCAGTGATTTACGTGAGATAAAAATCATATGTGAAGCATTGGCCTTCACGGTGGAACGGTTGTGGATTATCTGTGATTTCATTCGCGCGTTTGCGTGAATACACATTTGTCCACAGGGTTGTACAGATCTTTCTCACTACCTACGCAGTCAGGAATCGGACCAGTGTGGTGTAGTCATCGTGGGTGGTCACGTCGTGGTTGCGTAACTTGGCGATTTTTCGGCATGCGTACAGCACCGTGGTGTGATCCCGCCCACCGAAGGCATCCCCGATCTCCGGCAAGCTGTGGTTCGTCAAGTCTTTCGACAGCGCCATCGCGATGTGCCGCGGTCGTGCAATGGATCGGCTGCGCTTCTTGGAGGTGAGGTCGATGACCCGGATCTTGAAATACTGGGCAACGGTGCGCTGGATGTTCTCGATTGTGACGAGCCTCTCCTGCAATGCCAGGAGGTCGCGCAGCGCCTCCCTGGCGAGCTCCACCGTCACGGCGCGCCCGGTGAACATCGCGTTCGCGATCACCCGGCGCAGCGCCCCTTCGAGCTCACGCACGTTCGATTGCATCCGTCGCGCAATGAAGTACGCCACGTCGTCGGGAAATTCGATATCGACCGCCGCTGCCTTGTTCATCAGAATGGCCGCCCGGGTCTCCAGCTCCGGTGGTTCGATCGCGATCGGCAGTCCACCGCCAAATCGCGTCTTCAGTCGACTTTCGAGTCCGTGGATTTCCTTCGGGTACCGGTCGCTGGTCAGTACGACGAGTCGCTCTCTCTCCAGCAACCTGTTGAATGTATGGAAAAATTCTTCCTGCGAGCGTTCCTTTCCAGCAAAGAACTGGATATCGTCGATGAGGAGCGCATCCACCGAACGGTACAGACGCTTGAAATCGTTGATTCTGTTGTGCTGCAGCGAAGTCACCATCTCCGCCACGAACTGCTCCGAGTGCAGGTAGATGACGATGGCGCGTGGGTTGTCTTCGAGCATCCTGTTGCCAATCGCGTGCATCAGGTGGGTCTTGCCGAGTCCCACGCCGCCGTAGATGAACAGGGGGTTGTTGTCCGTGTCGCGCGGGTTCGTCGCCACCTGCATCGAGGCGGCACGGGCCATCTGGTTCGACTTCCCTTCGACGAAGTTCTCGAACCGGAACTCCGTCCGCAATCCAGTGGCCGAGCGTTCTCGTTGGTGGGTACGGGCTGTGGCGGTTCCCGCCGTCAGGCCCGGTGTGCCGTCACCGGGGGATGATGATTCCCGACTCCCGACCTGAACGGTGACGCTCGTCGCGTCGGATTCACATCGACCGACGATCTTCTTGATGAGATCCAGGAAGTGTCGGTTGACCGAGTCGCTGACGAAGTGGTTGGGTGCGAGCAGCCGCAGGATGGATCCGTCCTCGACTGCGTGGAGGGGGCGTATCCATGTGTTGAACTGTTCCGGTGTCAGATCGACTTCCAGATGATCGAGACAGCGTTCCCAGGTAGCTGACACGGCTCCGACCTTCGATGATGACGGCGACGACAATCCGGAAGCGGAAGGCTCGGGAGTGTAACTCGGTTGATCGAGACGGCCAAACGAAGCGGAGCGGAAATTGACACTCGCCCGTGTGGGCCTGTAGATTCCGCCCCCCTCGCGCTGAGCGCGGACCGCCGTCTCCGGCGGATTCTCACCCGGGTGGAAGCGGTACGATGAAACGCACATTTCAGCCGAGCAATCTGAAGCGCAAGCGACGCCACGGTTTCCGGGCCCGCATGGCGACCAAGGCGGGTCGGCGGGTTCTCAGCGCGCGACGTGCGAAGGGACGACACAGACTCTCTGCCTGAGGGCGAGTTCTCCGATCGGCGGTTCAGGCCGGAATTCCGGCTGCGGCAGCGGAAGGAATTCAAAAGGGTCCTGTCCGGTGGCACCCGGTTGAACGCGCAGGTCATGACCTTCGTCTTGCGTTCCAACGGGACGCACCATCCAAGGCTTGGGCTGGCAGTGCCCCGTCGGGCAGTGCGAAGAGCGGTCGCGCGCCATCGGCTGAAGCGACGAATACGCGAAAGCTTCCGTCACCACACCGAACATCTGGCCGGGCTCGACATCGTGGTGATCGCCAGAGCGGGGGCGGGGAAGATGGACTCGAAACGCTTCCGGGCCCTGCTGGCGAGTGCGTGGGTACGCGCAAGCGCCACCGCGCGCCGCCGGGGAGCGGGCGCATGATGGCAACCGAACAGATTCGTCTGATCCTGATCGTTGCGCTCTGCGTGGTGTCGTTTCTTCTGTGGGACGCGTGGCAGCGCGACTACGGACCCAAACCTCCCCCCCCGCCGACGGGCGCCGGGCAGACGGTTCCCGATGCTGCATCGGGTAGCCCGGCATCGCCGGGGGTCGATGTGCCCCGGGCTCCCGAGGCGCCTACCACCGAAAGAACCGCCGCCCCATCCGTGGGCGCGGGAGACGGCACCGCCGTTCCCGACCGGAAGATCCGGGTCATCACGGATGTGCTGGCCGTGGACATCGATACCGTGGGCGGGACGATCGCCAGCGCCGATCTTCGATCCTACCCGGTGTCCAACGACAAACCCGACGAGCCCTTCCGCCTGCTCGACGATACCAACCCGCAGAGCTACTTCATCGCGCAGTCCGGACTGACCGGTACCCCGTTCGCGCCGAACCATCACACCCGCTTCGAATCCATCTCGGACACCTACGAGCTCGCCGATGGTGCCGATTTCGTCGATGTCCCCCTGCGGTGGCGCTCCGATGACGGTGTCGAGGTCGTGCGCACGTACCGCTTCAAGCGTGACGACTATCTCATCGACGTACGCACCGGTGTTGTGAACGGGAGCGAGGAGGCCTGGCGCGTCGCCCAGTACGCGCAGCTCCAGCGCGGCGAGCCGGAGAGCGAGGGCGGAATCTTCCGCACCTACACCTATACCGGCGGCATCCTGTCGGGGCCCGAGAAGCCCTACGAGAAGGTCGATTTCTCCGACATGGCAAGCCAGGACGTCGACCGCGATGTCGTCGGCGGCTGGGTGGCGATGATCCAGCACTACTTCGCTGCGGCCTGGATCCCCGGATCCGAAGACACCAACCACTACTACTCGAAGAGTCTCCCCTACGATCGCTTCGCCATCGGAGTCGTGGGCCCGGTCGCCAACGTTCCGCCCGGGGGGGCCGAGGAATTCACCCTCTCCCTGTATGTCGGTCCGAAGATTCAGGAGCGCATGCAGGATGTCGCTCCGCACCTCGAGCGCACCGTCGACTACGGATGGCTTTGGCTGATCGCAGAGCCTCTGTTCTGGCTGCTGAGCTGGATCCACGGGTTCGTCGGCAACTGGGGCTGGGCGATCATCATCCTGACGATGCTGATCAAGCTGGCGTTCTTCCAGCTCTCGGCCACGAGCTACAAGTCCATGGCGCGGATGCGCAAGCTTCAGCCGCGCATCGTCGCGTTGCGCGAGCGCTACACCGCCGACAAGCAGCGCATGAATCAGGCGATGATGGAGCTCTACCGAGAGGAGAAGATCAACCCCCTCGGCGGATGCCTGCCGATCCTGGTCCAGATACCGGTGTTCATCGCTCTGTACTGGGTGCTGCTGGAGAGCGTGGAGCTGCGCCAGGCCTCGTTCATCGGCTGGCTCGACGATCTCAGTGTCCACGATCCGTACTTCGTGTTGCCGATCGCCATGGGCCTCACCATGCTGATCCAGCAGAAGCTGAACCCGACCCCTCCCGACCCGATGCAGGCCAGGATCATGATGGCCCTGCCCTTCGTGTTCACGTTCTTCTTCCTGTTCTTCCCGTCGGGACTCGTGCTCTACTGGTTCGTCAACAACGTGCTGTCGATCCTGCAGCAATGGGTGATCACGAAGAAGATCGTGGGCGACACCTGAGCCGTCCGCCATGCCCGACGGGCCCGCCCGGCCCATGAAGTTCCCCATGAACCTCCCCGCACCCGGCGACACCATCGCGGCGATTGCCACTCCGCCCGGCCGGGGTGGCATCGCGGTGGTGCGCGTTTCCGGGCCGGCGACGACCGATATCGCGCACCGGCTGCTCGGTCGGATCCCGTCCCCACGCAGGGCGATCCGCGCCCGGTTCACCGACCGCGCCGGGACGGGGATCGACGATGGTCTCGCGCTGCGTTTCGAGGCCCCGAACTCGTTCACCGGGGAAGACGTTCTGGAGCTCCAGGGTCACGGCGGGGTCGTCGTCGCCCGCATGGTGCTGGAGCGGGTGTGTGAGCTCGGGGCGCGTCCGGCCGGACCCGGTGAGTTCACGCTGCGCGCATTCCTCAACGATCGCATCGATCTCGCGCAGTCCGAGGCGATCGCCGATCTCATCGACGGCGCGTCCACCGCGGCGGTGCGGTGCGCCCAGAGGTCACTGTCGGGGGAGTTCTCGAGGACCGTCGAGAGCCATTGCGACACGCTCGTCGAGCTGCGGGCATTCATCGAAGCCGCCATCGACTTTCCGGACGAAGAGCTCGATCTCCTCGGCACCCCGGAGACGGCAGCCCGGCTGGAGGCGTTGCACACCGCCGTCGCGCGGACGCTCGCGGAGTCGCATCGCGGTGCGGTTCTGCGCAGCGGGGTGAAGCTGGTGATCGCGGGCGCCCCCAACGTCGGAAAGTCGAGCTTGCTCAATCGCCTGGCCCGCACCGACTCGGCCATCGTCACCGATGTTCCGGGCACCACTCGGGACGTGGTACGCGAGCGGGTCGTCATCGCAGGGATTCCGTTCGATGTGCATGATACCGCGGGGCTTCGCGAGACATCGGATCCGGTGG
Source organism: Thiotrichales bacterium (assembly GCA_026709935.1). GTDB lineage: Bacteria > Pseudomonadota > Gammaproteobacteria > HK1 > HK1 > HK1. Next base: position 4,712 of record JAPOSC010000040.1, on the reverse strand, counting down.
AACGCATCGGGGTGGAACGGGCGACCGACGCCATCGACGATGCGGATCTGATACTCGTGGTCGTCGACGACCGCGACGCGGTTCACGGTCCGCTGCCGCATCCGAGCGCCGTCGCTCACGGGCGTATCCTGGTGCGGAACAAGATCGACCTGAGCGGGGCGGCCCCCGGTGTCGGCACCGACGCGGAGGGGATATCGACGGTGTGCGTGTCCGCTCTCGATGGGAGTGGACTCACTGCGCTCGAGGAGGCGATCGTCGCCCGCGTGATGCGGGGCGCCGGAGCCTGCGAAGACGCGTTCATGGCGCGCCGGCGCCACCTCGACGGGCTGGAACGCGCGTTGGCCGCCCTCGAACGGGCACAGAACCGATTGAGCGAGGACAAGGCCGGGGAGCTTGTTGCCGAGGAACTGCACGACGCGCAGGTCGCGCTCGGCGCGATCACCGGCGAGTTCGCGACCGAAGATCTCCTCGCGCAGATCTTCTCGAGCTTCTGCATCGGGAAGTGAAGGTCCAGCGTCGGCCGCGGTGTTGCCGGACCCCGACCGGAGGACATGACCGAGATCGGCGACCGGGTCCGGGAGGATTGCGGCGAACCATCACGCAGTACCGACCGCTTCAGTGTAGGCTCTCCACAATGAAGCGGATGGTCGTCTCCTTGCTCATCGGCACCCGCGGCCCGGCGAAGCACGCCATGCCCGCAAGTCGCACCGGTTAGGCTCGGCCATGGGCCGCGTCCTTTCGGCATGCTTCCTCTCCGCCATGCGCGGCGTCGCACGGATGCCGTGGGGCATCCAGCGCAGGATCGGCGGTACGGCCGGCGGTCTGATGCACTGCCTGATGCGGCGCCGGCGCCGCATCGCGGAGACGAATCTCGCGCTCTGCTTTCCCCACCTTGGCGATGCGGCGCGCGCCCGCCTTGTACGTCGCCACTTCCACGCTCTGGGCCTCGGGATCGTCGAGACGGCGCTTGCCTGGTGGGGCAGCGAGCCGCGAATCATGGCGCGCTCGCGCATCGTGGGCGCCGAGCATCTGGAGGCGGCGCTGGCTTGCGGACGGGGCGTGATTCTCCTCGGTGGCCATTTCACGACCTTCGAGTTGAGCGGTCGGATTCTCGCCTCGCGATTCGAGTGCGGCGCGACGTACCGGCCACACAACGACCCGGGGTGGGATGCGCTCCTGCGTGCCGGCCGCGGGCGCCATCTCGCGGCGCTGGTGCCGCACAAGGACGCGAGGGCCATGATCCGGCACCTGGCCGCAAACCGCATCCTGTGGTACGCGCCGGATCAGGACTTCTCGAGCCGGCGCGGTCGCCGCAACGTGTTCGTGCCGTTCTTCGCCGAGCGCTCGGTGGCCACGACCGCCACCGCATGGCTCGCCCGCACGAGCGGCGCCCGGGTGGTTCCGTTCGCATCGTACCGGCTGGCGGACGAATCAGGCTGGGAAGTGGTGATTGGTCCTGCGCTCCAAGACTTTCCGAGCGGCGATGACGTGGCGGATGCGACACGGCTGAACGCAGTGCTGGAGAGGCAGATCGAGCGCAGCCCCGAGCAGTACCTGTGGGTGCACCGGCGCTTCAAGACGCGGCCCCCCGATGCACCGCCGGCGTATGGCGCGGAGCTGCTGCGGCACCGCACCACCCGAGGCTGATCGCGTGGGTTCCGTTCCTCCGGAGAGCTTGGGAAGCGTCGCCTGGACAGGAACGGCCACCGGCGTGAGGGGGCGGAGTGCTTGATTGCGCCTGGAATCCCGCCGCCGAGCCCGCGGCCACCAACTGCGCCACCGGCGCCCGGTGGTGCCCGTGACGTCGGTTCGGGTGTGCGTCGCCGAGCCGTACCGTGACTGTCGCGCACAGATCGAGGAGCTGCCCGAACGCCTTGAGCGTGAAGGCGTCACGCTGCATTCGGGGCGCAACCTCATCAAGCGGCTCGGACTCGCCGGCCCCGACGGCGAACCGATCGAGGTCGTCGTCAAGGCGTTCGCCGTTCCTGCGAGGGTACGAGGCTTCGTCTACGAGAACCTGCGTCGCTCGAAGGCCCGGCGCTGCATGATCAACGCCCGGAGGCTGATGGAACTGGGTATCGGCACCCCGGAGCCGGTGGCCTGCATCGAGCACGAGAGCTACCGGTGCCTGCGCAGGAGTTACTACGTCTGCCGGTACTGGCCGAACGATCGCGATCTGACTGCGTTGCTGTACCACGGCGTTCCCCCCGGCGCCGATGCTCCGGCACTGCTGGAGGCGCTGGCGCAGTTCACGGTGGCGCAACATGACCGCGGGGTGCTGCACCTCGACTACAATCCCGGGAACATTCTGGTCCGATCGGAGGGTGACGGCTTCGAGTTCGCGCTCGTCGACCTCAATCGCCTGCGCTTTCGGCATCTTGATATCGGCGACCGCGCCCGCGGACTGGCGCCCCTGACCACGCAGAACGACTGCCTGAGAATCATTGGCCGACGGTACGCGGGGCTGTGCGATGCCGATCCGGAGAGATTCTGCGCGCGCTTCGAGGCGGCGCAGCGCCGATTCGCGGCGCGAAGACGCCGAATGAAGAAAGCGCTCGCCTGGTTGCGCCGGTGACCGTGCCGCATCGTTCCTCGTCGGTCGGCCCGATGCCCGCCGTCTGGAGCCCGATTCGCGACGACTGAGAAGAGAATGACCGTGCGCATCATCGTCATCAACCTCGACTGGGACACCGGCCGCCGCGCGCGTATCGAGAGACGGCTGGCGGAGCTGGGTCTGCCCTGGGAACGGCTTCCCGCCGTCGATGGTCGCCGCCTCGAACCCCATCACGAAAGCCTGATCGACCGCGCCACCCACGTAGCACGCGGCCTGGAGTTTTCCCCTGGCATGATCGGCTGCTGGCTCAGCCATCGCCAAGCGCATCGGATGGTGGCGGAAGGTGCTGAGCCGATGGCTCTGATCCTTGAAGACGATATCGCCATCGGCGACAACTTGCCGGATATTCTCGATCAGATCGAGCATGGTGCCGCAGGGCGGTTCGACGTGATCCGCTTGCATCGCTTCAAGATGCACCGGAAATTTGTTCCGGTGCGCAGCTTTGGCGATGGCTCGTTAGGCTTTGTGCGGCCTACCGACTCCGGGCTGCAGGCCTATGTCATCACCCGGGAGGCTGCGGCTCGTCTCATCGCCGCCATTCCGCGGATGGTCCAGCGTGGGGACCACGCGCTCTACGAGCACTGGACCCATGGGCTGGTCGTGTGCTCCATCGATCCTCCCGTGGTCCTCCACGACGACGGAGGCCGCTCCTCGATCGGAGCGCGCCCTCTGTCCCGGAAGGTTTCGTTTCGTCCCGTGCAATGGCTGAGGCGCAAGCGGCACCAGATCCACAAGAAGATCGTCCGGCGGCGTTCCTGGCACCGAATGCTGCGCTGTTACGCGAAGAACGGCTGTCTCTCGGAGATGTGAGGAGCTGCCGGTCAGTGGATCTCGCGCTGTCGCGCAAGGAACATGAGGCCGCAGCCTTCCGCCCGCATCGAGACGCCCGAGCGCCCCCACCGCAATGATTATCGACAAGTCGATCTTCAGATGGGATGGCTACTCCGACCAGCCGGCCACGCTCGATCGTCGAGCCAAGCGGCGGTTGCGCGGGCGTGATATCGGCAGCGTGGTCAGGGGTCTCTCGTCGGCGTTCCTCCTTCCGCGCCCGGTTCTCGGCACCATGGTTCGGCGCGAGCCTCCTCGCCCCCATGCGAACGACGACGCCATCGGGCTCTGCGTCAATCTGGAACGTCCGTTCGAGGACAAGAAGATCCTCTCCGGCGCAGAGCTCGCCGAGATCGTCGGGACCCTGAACTTGCGCCGCATCGCGGTGCGGATTCCGCTGTCCGACATCGATAACCTGCAGGACCATGTGGACTTCATCCGCCAGTTTCCGGGGTACCGGATCCTGGGGGTCATTCTGCAGGACCGGGCCACCATTGAAGATCCCGCGAAGCTGGAGTCGTCCCTGGAGAGGATCTTCGCCGCCCTCTCCGGCATCGTGGACTGTTACCAGATCGGCAACGCCGTCAACCGGCTCAAGTGGGGGTTCGTGTCCGTCGACGAGTGGCTCGGATTCTTCAAGGTGGCCTGGGATCTTCGCAACCGGAAGTTTCCGCACCTCCGCCTGCTCGGCGGCGCGATTATCGATTTTGATCTGCTCGACCATTGCCGTTCGCTGCGCAACGGCTGTCCCTTCACCTACGACGGCTACGCCTCTCTGCTCTATGTGGACCGGCGCGGCGCTCCCGAGAACCGGCAGATGGGGTTCGACCTGGAGGGCAAGATCAACGTGCTGCGCCGGCTCGTGCAGAGTAGCAACAAGGTGGACGAGGCCGATGCGGGGTTGTGGATTACGGAGGTCAACTGGCCGCTTGAGGACACCGGGCGCTACGCGCCGGCCCTGGATCACTGCCAGGTCGGCGAGCGCGAGCAGCTCCACTATCTTGTGCGGTACTACCTGCTCGCGCTGGCGACCGGGTCGGTGAGCGCTTGCTACTGGCATCAACTGGTCGCGCCCGGCTACGGGCTGATCGACAATCGGGGCGGCGCGGTGCGAAAACGCCTCGCCTTCCACGGCTTCGCGACGCTGTGTCGGTTATTCAATGGCGCGCGCATCGAGCGGTTCAGCCGGCAGGAGGAACTCGGCCACTTCCGGCTCACGGCGCGCAAGGACGGCATGGAGGTGCAGGCCCTGTGGTGCTGCGGTCGCGAG
>JAPOSC010000039.1 GCA_026709935.1 Thiotrichales bacterium | reverse complement strand
TCTGATTTTGACTGTGCGATTTTGTAAGCTCTAATTCCCACTATTGCAGCATAAAGCTTTACCGTTCCTTTCCATAATAATTTTGTACCAGGGATTTTTTGATTTTTCCTTGGGTTGAATCCGGCCAGTTTACCCAATCCCACCACATAATCACGGATAGTCAGATCGGGAGGTGCCCGTAGTGGCAATTTCATATCCTGGCTATGTAGCAACATCTGACTCACTTCTATCTCTTCAGCACCGACTATCTCGCGGGCCAACCTGTCACCTTCATGCTTGGCTCGTCTTTGCAAATCAAAAACACGCCAAGCCGTTATTGAATCAAAAGCCATGCACTTGATCATGGCTTCAGTATCATCAAACTGACGTTTCTCTATCTCGCAGCCGCTTTTCAAGACCCGGAAGTATTCTTCAATCCCCCAACGGGTTTCATACCATTGGCAAATGCGTAAAGCATTTTCAGCAACGGCTTCTCCCTCTGTGCATAGCAATAACCAGTTCAATGGCGACTTGACGTTGCGAGCCGGGCGATCCTCTTTCACCGACACCACTATGATGGGTAAACTTTTATGAGCCGTTTTCTTACTGTTGGGTGCCTTCATCTCCACCTTGGCTATCCGCAGGGAGACTTTGGCGATCCGTTTTGTTCGGGCGCGTTTCCCACCCTGGGCTTCAATAGTTACTTCCTTATCCGCCACCGGATCAAGCGACTCAATGTACTCCCTTAAGGGGGCAGACTTTCCATTCTGACACAATATCCTGCGTTGCCGGGCCCCGTTGCTACGTACCAGCAAACCCACCTGATCCGCCAGTTCATGCTGGCGCTCAAACATCTCCCAGTCATCACCCTCTCGATCGCACACTGAAACGATACGAGTCGGTAACAGACCAGCCTCTTCATCCAGCAACTCCCTGGTGCCCTCACACGCTGTTGATAACTCGCCAGCCAGTTCCATCCCTTCAATCCAGCGAACCGACTCTTTCCGATGCTCATCCTCTTTAGCGAGGTTGCGGAACTCACCATCAATATCAAGCACGCCAAGGACTCGACTTCCCTCTTCGGAGAACGCCACATTGGCATGGGCATAGATCCCCTTGGCCGTGCCTCCAATCGAGTGCAAACCCTCCGTAGCGTTCTTCAGGGTGTCAAAGTTCAGTGCCGTGGTATCTTGCACCGCCAGCACCACCGGGTGCTGAGAACAGCGCAGTACGGTCGACTGCCTGTGTGACTCCAGAATATCGTCCATGCTCACCTGCCTGTTTGACAACAATCGGTAGGCCGCCTTGCTGGTGGCGGGGGTCCTGAATATGCGAGGTGTCTCATCGCCTCGTGCCTCATCCCAAGCCTGACCCATGGCCAACAGCCGTTTGGCAATGCGACCATCGGGATGGGTTGAGGCACCATATTCCCATTCAGTCCAGTGAGCCTCGTCCGGCAGACCAGGGAGTTGCGTGGCCCGGAAGCACTCCCGGGGGCACGCTTTCAAGCCGACTCGCCACACCCGCTGCAAGGGAGCCACCAGCACCTGCTTTGGCGCGCCTGTGGCACAGCGACGCCCGCTAGTCATGCCCACTTTGCGCCAGCCGCTGGTCAGATAAGACTGACCACTATGGGCCGTATCCACATGAGTATACGCCAGCAATGGCCTGATGCCATACACCCGCTCCCAGTCCGTCGCCACGCGATCCTTGACCAGGGTGAGTGCCTTTGAGGCCAGACCATGCACTCTGATCTGGGGCAGAATCAGGAACCGGGCATTGTTGAGGACCCGATGTAAATTTCTGACCCTTGCTCGTGGTGACCAGCCAATATACCGATCCCGGGCCGCTTCATGCCAACTGGCCGCATGAAAGGACAGACCGCCCAAGCGGCCATGAGACTCACTCACCACCCAGTACTTTATCGCTTGTCCCGGATTCTTCGGAATGCCCTGCGGATGGCAGGAGCGCATCATCGCATACCAGGCATCGGTCTCCTGGTGCCGAATCGGCTCAACCGAAATAGC
>JAPOSC010000058.1 GCA_026709935.1 Thiotrichales bacterium | reverse complement strand
CCCGAACAGGCGGATGGTACCGTACACCCCGTCGTAGCCCGCATTCCGGATCACCTCCTGCCGTCGGAGCCGCGCCACCGCCTCGGCGACGAGCGACGACGACGCGGGCGCGATGTCCTCGAGCGGGAGCGCGTTGAGCAGCGGAAGCTCCGGCCCGAGCCGGCCGAGGAGGCTCTCGTAGTGCTGTGCGACCCGCTTGCTCTTCGCGCCGACCTGATGGATCTCCGAAAGGATCTCGGGGAGCGGGACGAGGCTCTGCATCGGGCCCGCGGTCTCCGGCGGCGCGGTCTCCTCGGGCCGGTCGGCCAGGTCCTCGACTCGATGCATCACGCCGACGGTGAGCGGCTTGCCGCACGCCGGACACAAGCCGTCATGGGCGCGGGTCTCGCCGGGGGAGAGCCGGATCCGGCAGTTGCGGTGCCCATCGAGATGGTACTTGCCTTCCTCGGGAAAGAACTCCAGCGTGCCCCCGTATCCCTCGCCCGTCTCCAGCGCCCGCCGGAGCGCGAAGTAGTCCAGCTCGGTGTTGAAGACGCTCACCTCGCGCCCGAGTTTCTCCGGCGAATGGGCGTCGGAGTTCGACACCAGCCGGAAGCGGTCGAGCGAAGACACCCGCCAGTTCATCGGCGGGTCCGACGAGAGGCCGGTCTCGACCGCGAAGATGTGCCGCGCGAGATCCCCGTAGCAGTCGTCGATGGCGTCGAACCCGGATTTCGAGCCCAGCGCGGCGAACCATGGCGTCCAGATGTGGGCGGGGACGAGGTACGAGCCGGGGCCCGACTCCAGGACGATCTCCAGCAGGTGCCGGGAGTCGAGCCCCAGGATTGGTCGCCCGTCGGAGTGCAGGTTGCCGATCCTCGACAGGCTGTCGACCACCCGATCCGTGGACTCGAAGTCGGGGGCGTAGATCAGGTGGTGGATCTTGCGGGTCCGGTCGAACTTCTTGTAGATGGTCGAGATCTCGACCGACAGCATGAACCGGGCCGCGGTCGACGCGCTCCGGCACGCCGGCGGCAGCCGCGCCTCGACGGAGCGTTCCAGGTCCGGGCGCAGGCGGAAGAGCCCAAGCTCCGCCGGCACGAGATTTTCCTTCAGCTCCGCCCGCCACGCGGGATGCGTGAAGTCGCCGGTGGCGACAACGCCGATGCCCTTCTTGCGAGCCCAGAGTGCCAGGTGCTCCAGGTCGCAGTTGCGGCTGGTCGCGCGGGAGTACTTGGAGTGGACGTGAAGGTCGGCGTAGAAGGTCATCCGGGCTAATCGATGTAGAGCGACTGGCTCCGGCGCTCGTCGGGCAGCTCGATGCGCGGTTCGCGGCCACCGCGCAGGATGGAGTTCCCCTCGAACAGGGTGCGCTGATCGATGGCGGCGGGCTCCAGCCAGTCGCTCTCCTTCATCTGGCCGGACTTGCCGTAGACCTCCAGCGCGTGGGCGTAGCAGACCCGGTGCACCGTCTCCGCCGGCACCCCGGACTCCAGGGCCAGCTTCGCGGTCTTCGCGACCCCGAGGGCGTCCGATATTCCCCAGTCGCAGGCGGAGTCCACGATGATCCGTTCCGCGCCGTACTGTTTGAGGATTTCCACCATCCGGCGGTTGCCCATCTTGGTGGAGGGGTAGATCGAGAAGCCGGCCCAGTACCCGCGCTGCAGGGTCTCGGCGACCGTCTCCTCGTTGTTGTGGTCGATCACGACCCAGCTCGGGTCCATGCCCATCTCGTCGCAGACGTCCATGCTGCGCGAGGTGCCCCGCTTCTTGTCGCGGTGCGGCGTGTGGATCATCACCGGCAGCTCGAGCTCCCGGGCGAGGGTCAACTGCTGCCGGAAGTACCGGTCTTCGAGTTCGGTCTGCTCGTCGTAGCCGATCTCGCCGATCGCCACCACGCCCTCCTTGAGCGCGAAGCGCGGGAGCCACTCCATCACGCCCTCGGCCAGCTCCTCGTTGTTGGCTTCCTTGGAGTTCAGCCCAATGGTGCAGTAGTGACGGATGCCGAACTGCCCGGCCCGAAACCGCTCCCAGCCGACAATGGTGGACAGGTAGTCGACGTAGGTGCCGACGAAGGTGCGCGGCTGGCCGACCCAGAACGCCGGCTCGATCAGGGCGACGATCCCGGCCGCCGCCATCGCCTCGTAATCGTCGGTGGTGCGCGAAATCATGTGTGCGTGCGGGTCGATGAGCATCATCGGATCAGTCCTCCGCCTCGGGCAGGGTGTGCCAGGTCAGTGTGCCCGCCGCGATGCGCGCCGCGAGATCGCTGCGGGCCGCCAGGAACCCGGCCGCGTCGGGCGAGGGGCTGGCGTGGAGGGCGAGCGCGGCGGCGGCCGCCTCCACCGACGCACCGCCGAGGGCTCGATCCAGGTCGTCGAGCGCCGCCGCATCCGTCGCGAAAGGGCCGACGCAGCGCCACAGCTCCGGCGAGACGGGACGCCCCGCCGCCCAGCGCTCGTGGGCGTAATCGCGCAGGATGCGGGCAAGCTCCGGATTGGCGCGCTCGTCGAGACCGACGATCGGCGCCAGTGTGGTCTCGACGAACAGCGCTTTCAGAACCATGTGGTTCCATCGATGCTCGTCGAATTGGTCGCGCGGGTAGGGGTTGTGATGACAGATCGCCTCGAAGACCGCCCGCATGTTGGAGCGCAGCCCCTCTCCCACCTCGAACGCCAGGGCCTCGGGCTCCGGATACAGCGGCAGGCCGCGATAGAGCGCCACCAGCTCCGCAACGTCCGCGGTGCGGCGCAAGTCCTTGAACATCTCCGCGAACGGGCGATTGCCGTGATGCGCCAGCAGGGCGGCGACGCGCGCTGCACCATCGACGCTCCACCCGGACGGATTCCAGCCTGCGTACACGGCGTCGGCCGCGGCCAGATCCGCCTCGTCCAGGGCCAGATCCGCCTTGCCGAGACGGCGCGGCGCCAGGCCGAGCACGATATGCAGCTCGCGCTCCACTGCCCCCGCCGCGAGCCGGGCAAGGCCCTCCTCGAACCAGGCAGCCTGATCGCCGGCCTGACGCACGACCCAGGTCCGGAGCAGATCGACGGGCGGACAGGGCGAAGGCATGAGGAAAGGTTCCGTTGACGCTGCGCGAGCCGGTTCAGTAGATTCTATACATGCCGAACCGGGCCTACCAACGGCCCGTTCACGGCCCGTTAGCGAACCAACGCCGCCACCGATCCTGCGCGTCGACCCGGCCGGTCGCTGCGGTGCGACGCTCGCACCGCGGGCCGCTCTACCGCCTCGCGGAGCAAGGGCTTCGGTGCAGCGCAATCCGGTCACGGACGGACAGACGGTCATGCAACAGACATTGGTCATTCTGGTGGTCGGGCTCGCCCCTCGCCTCGTGGGCGCCCACACGCCGAACCTCGCCAGGCTGGCGGCGAACGGCGCGCTGCGGCCACTGATACCCCCCGTTCCCGCCGTCACCTGCACATCGCAGTCCACCTTGCTGACCGGAACGCCGCCGTCCGTGCACGGCGCAGTCGCAAACGGCTGGTACTTCCGCGACATGGCGGAAGTGCTGCTCTGGCGCCAGCCGAACCAGCTCATCGACGGCGAGAAGATCTGGGAGGCAGGGCGCAAGCGCAACCCCGGTTTCACCTGCGCCAAGATGTTCTGGTGGTACAACATGTACTCGACGGCCGACTGGAGCGCAACGCCGCGCCCGCAGTACCCGGCCGACGGGCGGAAAATCCCCGACCACTACGCCCACCCCGCCTCGCTGCGCGACGAGCTCAACGCCCGGCTCGGCATGTTCCCGCTCTTCAAGTTCTGGGGACCGATGACGACGATCGAGGCGTCGCAGTGGATCGCGGACTCGACCTGCCACGTGATGGCGACGCGCAAACCGACGCTGACGCTGTGCTACCTCCCCCACCTGGACTACAACCTGCAGCGTCTCGGCCCCGATCCGTCGCATCCGCGCCTCCAGCAGGATCTGGGCGAGGTCGACCAGGTGTGCGGCCAGCTCATCGCGGAAGCGGAGCGTACGGGCGCACGCATCGTCGTCGTCTCGGAATACGGGATCACACCGGTGAAGGACGCGGTCCCGCTCAATCGGCGCCTGCGCGGGGAGGACCTGATCGCGGTGCGGGTCGAAGCCGAAGGCCGGGAGTACTTCGACGCCGGCGCCTCGGAGGCGTTCGCGGTCTGCGATCACCAGCTCGCGCACGTCTATGTGAAGGACCCGCAGCGTATCCCGGAGATCCGCGCGCTGCTGGAAGGTATCGAAGGCGTCGATGCGGTCTGGGGCGAGGAAGAGAAGCGCGCCCACGGCCTGGACCACCCCCGGTCCGGTGAGTTGGTGGCGGTGTCGGACGCCGACCGCTGGTTCAGCTACTACTACTGGCTCGACGACGCGAAGGCGCCGGACTATGCGGCCACCGTGGACATCCACCGCAAGCCCGGCTACGACCCCGTCGAGATGTTCTTCGACCCCACCATCTCGATGCCCAAACTGCGCGCCGGCCTGAAGCTCGTCAAGCGCAAGCTCGGGTTCCGCCAGTTGATGGACCTGACTTCGATCCGGGACACGCAGCTCGTGCGGGGCTCACACGGCCGACTGACCGCGGAGCCGGACGGACCGCTGGTCATCTCGTCGGAGCCGGAAGCATTCGACGAAGACGGCCCGGTGGACGCGACCGCGTTCAAGGACTTGGTGCTGCGGCACGTGTTCCGACCGGAATCGCCCTGACCGCCACCGGGCGCTCCAGAAGCATTTCACGCACCCCGGCCGTTCCCGTCGGGCCTGAGCATGCGCTCGAAATCCCCCGACCGAACCCTCCTCCGGCCCGAAACTCCCCGGAATCGCACCGCGTGACGGCCTCTCGGGCCGCCAGCAGGAATCGCGGCCCGCGCCCGTCTGCCATTGAGACATGGCATGACCATAGCTAGACTTCGCCGTCTTCCATGAAGATTTCACGACTGCCGCCGTGGCCTGCGTTCACGAAGACGAGCGCACCACCGGCGGCCCACTTTCGGACTCGATTCTCAAGGAGGCTCCCATGAGCGGCAGCGCTCTCGTACCGACCTTGTTCGGCATCATCGGCCTTGCCGCCGCCTGGTTCATCTACCGTCAGGTGAAGAAGTTCCCGGCCGGGGAAGACAAGGTCGCGGAGATCGCCGAGGCGATCCACAGTGGCGCCATGGTGTTCATGCGGCGCGAGTACAAGATGCTGGCGCTGTTCTGCCTGGTGGTCATTCTGGTGCTCTGGTTCACGCTCGGCACCGGCACCGTCTTCGCATTCGTGGTGGGGGCACTGTGCTCGGGCGCCGCCGGCTACATCGGCATGAGCACCGCGACCCGCGCCAACGTGCGAACCACCACCGCCGCACATACCAGCAGCGCCGCCGACGCCCTCACCGTCGCGTTCTTCGGCGGCTCGATCATGGGGCTCGCGGTCGCATCCCTCGGGCTGCTCGGTCTCGGCGTGCTCTACCTCTTCTTCGGCGGCGATCCCGAAACCGCACACACCATCCACGGCTTCGGGATGGGCGCATCGAGCGTCGCGCTGTTCTCCCGCGTCGGCGGCGGCATCTTCACCAAGAGCGCGGACGTGGGCGCGGACCTCGTCGGCAAGATCGAGGCCGGCATCCCCGAGGACGACCCGCGCAACCCCGGCGTGATCGCGGACAACGTTGGCGACAATGTCGGCGATGTGGCGGGCATGGGCTCGGACATTTTCGAATCGTATTGCGGGGCAATGATCGCCACCATCGCGATGGCGTCGACGATGTCGCTCGATGTCATCGGGGCGCTGGGCACCCGCGAGTCCCTGATGTTCCTGCCGCTCGGGCTCGCCTCCCTCGGCCTGCTGTGCTCCATCGCCGGCATCATGGTGGTGCGTCATTTCTCGGGCAGCAAGCCGGAGGTAGCGCTGCGCACCGGAACCATCGGCGCCACCGTTCTGTTCATCCTCCTGTCGTTCTATGTCATCACCGACATGATCGGGGTCGACTGGCGGGTGTGGTGGGCGGTAGTCGCGGGCGCGGTCGGCGGGGTCGTGATCGGGCTTGTCACCGAGTACTTCACTTCCAGCCATCCGGTGCGCGAGATCGCCAAATCGGGCGAAACGGGACCGGCGACGGTGATCATCTCCGGCCTCTCCGTGGGCATGCGGTCGGTTGCGATCCCGCTCTTGTCCATCTGCGCCATCATCGCGGTCTCCAGCGAACTGGTCGGCCTCTACGGCGTGGGGGTGGCCGCGGTCGGCATGCTCGCGACGGTGGGGATGACGATGGCCATCGACGCCTACGGACCGGTGGCGGACAACGCCGGGGGCATCGCGGAAATGGGCGGTCTCGGCAAGGAGACCCGCGAGATCACCGACTCGCTGGACGAACTGGGCAACACCACCGCGGCGATCGGCAAAGGCTTCGCCATCGGTGCCGCCGCCCTCGCGGCGCTGGCGATCATTACCGCGTTCATCGAGACCGTGGCCGCGCATCACCCCGACTTCCGGCTGGAGCTCAACAACCCGCACGTGCTCATCGGCATCTTCATCGGCGGGGTGATTCCGTTCTATCTCGCATCGCTGACGATGGACGCGGTCGGGAAGGCGGCGTTCGAGATGATCAACGAGATCCGACGGCAGTTCCGCGAGATCCCCGGCCTGCTCGAGGGCAAGGCCAATCCGGACACCGAGCGCTGCGTGGACATCGCCACCGGGGCGGCGCTACGCAAGATGATTCTGCCCGGGGTCATCGCAGTCGCCGCCCCCTGGGTGGTCGGATTCGGCATCAGCGCCGAGGCGCTCGGCGGGATGCTGGGCGGTGCGCTCCTTGCCTGCGTGCTGCTCGCGCTCACCATGGCCAACGCGGGCGGCGCGTGGGACAACGCCAAGAAGTACGTCGAGAAGGGACACCACGGGGGCAAGGGCTCGGAGACCCATCACGCGGCGGTGGTGGGCGACACCGTCGGCGATCCGTTCAAGGACACGTCCGGACCCTCGATGAACATCCTGATCAACGTGATGGCCATCGTGAGCCTGGTGATCGCGCCGCTGCTGGGCTGAGGCGGCGCGAGTGCGCACACGGAGTCTCGGCTCGAGGCCACGATGCTCCCGGATGTCGAAATCATCCGGATCGCAGGTGGCGGCGAGTTGAAAGTCCCCCCGGGAACAGACTACTGGAACACCCGCCAGGCGAGTGCGACGACAAAAGCCAGAATGAAACCGGATATCCACTTGAGCAAGAGCAGACTCGCCTTGATCTCGGCGATATCGGTGTCGTACCGAGCAACGGATTTTGCCGCCTCACGAGCCTTGGTCTTATCGGCACCGGCATCCATGAGCGCGTCGTAGACCTCGCTGTTCATCGTGCTCATGGGGGCCTCTGACAGTGCCGAGTAAGGGCGCGGGACGATACACCGCCATGAGGGGATTTGCTGGAACTGGCGGTAGCCGGCGGAAGCGCTTTCGGAAACGTTGCGACCCTTGCGCCGGCTACCTCTACCTCAGCGCAAACGTCTCTCCGAGCTTCTTCGGCATCGCAATGTTTTTCAGGACCACATAGTCCGGCAAACCGTTGTGGTACGGGGGGTACGCCTCGCCCTGGATGAGGGGGGCGAGGTAGCGCCGGCAGGCTTCGGTGATGCCGAACCCGTCCTCGGCGATGTACTCGCTCGGAACCTTCTTCTCGACGTTCGCGACCTCGGACAGCGACGCTTCTCCCACCTCCCAAGCGTAGGGCTCGTCGCTCGTGCGCACCACCACCGGCATGACGCCGTTCCTGCCGGCCAGCGCGATCTCGACCGCCGCCCGGCCGAGGGCGTACGCCTGATCGAGATCGGTTTGCGAGGCGATATGCCGCGCCGCGCGCTGCAGGTAGTCCGCCACCGCCCAGTGGTACTTGTACCCGAGTCGCGCCTTGACGAGGTTTGCGATCACCGGCGCGACGCCCCCGAGCTGCGCATGGCCGAACGCATCGCTGGTCCCGGTCTCGGAGAGGAACTTTCCGTCCCGGTTGCGGACCCCCTCGGAGACCACCACCGCGCAGAAGCCGTCCTTCTCCACCGACGCCTTCACCTTCGCGATGAAGGCTTCCTCGTCGAACAGCACTTCCGGAAACAGGATGACCTGCGGAGGATCGCCCGCACGCTCCGCGGCGAGGCCGCCCGCGGCTGCGATCCACCCCGCGTGGCGACCCATGACTTCGAGAATGAAGACCTTGGTGGACGTGAGAGCCATCGAGGCCACGTCGAACGAGGCTTCGCGGATGGACACCGCGACGTACTTCGCGACCGAGCCGAACCCGGGGCAGTTGTCGGTCACCGGGAGATCGTTGTCCACCGTCTTCGGGATGCCGACCGCGATCACCGGATAGCCCAGTGAATCCCCGAGTTGCGAAACCTTGAACGCGGTATCCGAAGAATCCCCACCGCCGTTGTAGAAGAAGTACTTGATGTCGTGGGCGCGAAAGACGTCGATGAGCCGTTCGTACTCGGCCCGGTTCTCGTCGAGCCCCTTCAGCTTGTAGCGGCAGGATCCAAACGCCCCTGACGGCGTATGCTTGAGGGCGGCGATCGACTCCGCACTCTCCCGGCTCGTGTCGATGAGGTCCTCGGTCAGCGCGCCGATGATGCCGTTGCGGCCGGCGAGCACCTTTCCGATTCGATCCGGGTGCGCCCGTGCAGTCTCGATCACGCCGGCCGCGGTCGCGTTGATGACGGCGGTCACTCCACCCGACTGGGCATAGAAGGCATTTCCGGGCATCAGCGTACCTCTCTCGCTCAAAGCAGCCCGATCATGCCACGATTCGGCCGGATGGCCGGATGGCCGGATGGCCGGATGGCCGGATGGCGCGAAATGGAACGCGGGGCGGCGGCGGGAGTCAACAGAGGTCATACGGAGCCCTCATGCACAGCCACGACCGCCCACCGAACCCCCATCGCACGCCGCGGCCCGCCCGCCGTGCCGGCCCCGGAGGCATGACGATGCGGGCGTTCCTGCTGCTGCTGGCGACCCTCATCGGCGCAGCGGGTCTCGCCGGTCGGTCGGACGCGCAGGTGAGACTGCCGGACTTCGGCGATTCGGCGGAAGCGGCCCTCTCACCCGCCGACGAGCGCGTACTCGGGGAAGCGTTCATGCGCGAAATCAGGGCGAGACTGACGCTAGTCGACGATCCCCTTGTCGAGCAGTACATCCAGTCGCTCGGATACCGGCTTGTCGCAGCATCCGGACAGTACGATCTCGGATTCACGTTCTTCGTGGTCGAAGACGATTCGCTCAATGCGTTCGCCGCCCCGGGCGGCTTCATCGGCCTCAATTCCGGGATGATCCTGGCGACGACCTCCGAGAGCGAGCTGGCATCGGTCCTCGCCCACGAAATCGCGCATGTCACCCAACGCCACATCGTCCGGGCCATCGATCATGCGAACCGCTCGAGTCTCCCGGTTCTGGCCGGCGTGCTCGCAGCCATCGTTCTGGGCACTCAGGACATCGAGGCGGGTCACGCCACGGCGGCGGCGGTGTTCGGCGCGACCGCACAGAGCGGGATCAACTTCACTCGGCAGAACGAGTTGGAAGCGGACCGCGTCGGCATCCGGATACTGGCCGAGGCCGGATTCGACCCCCGGGAGATGGCCGGGGTCTTCGAGAAGCTGCAGATCGCTGCGCGCTACTCCACCCGCCTCCCGGAATACCTCTCCACCCATCCCTTCACCACGAACCGCATCGCGGAAGCCCGCGACCGCGCGGAGCGGCTCCCGTACCGGCAGCACGCAAGCTCGGAGTCGTATCACCTCGTCCGCGCCAGGCTGCTGGCAAACACCGCCGTCGATGCGCAGCAGGCGCTCGACCAGCTCCTTGATGAGCTCTCGGGCGATCGGGCGCAGAGTCCGACCGCCAACGCCTACGGACAGGCGGTCGCGCTGGCGAGGCTCGGACGTGACGGAGAGGCTCGCGAGGTGCTGGAGGGCTTGGTGGAATCCCATCCGGACAACGTGGCGTTCCGGGCCGAGCTCGCCGGCAACGCGCTGCGCACCGGGAGCCTGGAGCGAGCACTGGCGCTGTACTCCGAAGGGCTCGACATGTATCCCGACGACCGGGTACTGGTACGCGGCCATGCCGCGGCACTCAACGCGGCGGGTCGGCCGGCCGAGACGGTCGAACTCATCGACCGATACGGACAGTTGTACGCGATCGATTCCGAGATGTACCGGCTGCGGGCCGATGCGTACCAGAAACTCGGACGTACGCTCGAGAGCCGGGCCGATCTCGCCGAGTACTACTACCGGGCCGGATTGTTTGGTCAGGCGATCGAGCAACTGCGACGCGCGAGCCGCGAGTCCGGGGGGGAGACGGACTTCTACGCCTCCGCCCGCATCGAGGCGCGTCTCGAGGAGATGGAAACCGAGCTCCAACAGCGTCCGGGCCGGCGCTGAGGACATCGACGACGAGGAGCGGTGCCGGCCGCGGTTCGAGGCTCCGCCGAGACGCAAATGGGCGGATCTTCGATAGTGGCTCACTTCGACTTCTGAATTCTCGGGGAAACCCGTGTATATAGGCGTTGCGTACAGGCCGGAGACACTTGAGGGATCGAGCAGTGGACAATGAACTGACCGCATTGGGAATTATCTTCACGGAGTTCTACTACTGGCTCACCGTGGTGCTCATGTTCTTCATCCACGTGGGATTCTGCATGTACGAGGTCGGCGCATCCCGGCACAAGAACCACATGCACACGTTGATGAAGAACACGATGCTCATCCCGCTGGTGACCATCACCTTCTTCTTCTTCGGGTGGTGGATCTACTTCGCGTTTCCCAACGGCCCCGGGATCATCGGCGGTCTCGTGGAAGCGCCGCACGCCGTCCCGTGGAGCGAGGTGATGGGCGCCCACATGGGGGGCGCGGACGATCTCGAGAACGGATGGGCCCGGATCAATGGGGTGTTCTGGGCCGCGTTCCTGCTGTTCTCCTGGACCGCGGCGTCCATCGTGTCGGGTTCGGTCATCGAGCGCATCAAGTCGTCCGGGTTCTGGATCCTCGCCGTTGCAATCGGCTCCGTGTTCTGGATTATCGACGCTTCCTGGGGCTGGCACGCGGACGGCTGGATGGTGCAGGTTCTCGGCTACCACGACGCCTACGCGAGCGGCGTGATTCACGCGATTGCGGGAGGATTCGCGCTCGGAGTCCTCGTGGTGCTCGGTCCGCGCATCGGGAAGTTCGCGCCGGACGGGACGCCGCGCAACATCAACCCGCGCAACCCGTGGCTGGTCACCATCGGCCTGTTCCTCATCTATACCGGGTTCTGGGGCTTCTACGTCGCCTGCAACGTTCCGATGTGGGACATCCAGGCCGGTGACGAGGTGTTCTACTCCGCCACCAACATCTATCTCGGACCGACAACGCTGTCCGCCATCACGTTCAACTTCCTGATGTCGCTCTCGGGCGGGCTGCTGATGGGGTACGTCGTGTCGAAGGGAGACGCCTTCTGGACCTACTCGTCCGGACTGGCGGGCATCATCGCGGCGTCCGCCGGCAACGACCTCTACCATCCGATCCAGGCCATGATCATCGCGGCGGTCGGGGTGGTGTTCATGTACAAGATGCACTACTGGGTCGAGCGCACGTTCAAGGTCGATGACGCGGTAGGCGCGGTCGCCGTGCATGGATACGCCGGCTTCTTCGGAGTGGTGGTCGCGGGGTTCGTACTGTGGGGCTACCCCTCGTCACCCAACGAAGGATACGCAGCGATCAATCCCCTCGGAAACTTCATCGGCGCGCTCATCATGTTCGGGCTCCTGGGCTTCCTGCCCGGCTGGATCATGGCGAAGATCCTCAACGGATTCGGTCTGCTGCGCATTCCGCGCGAAGTCGAGCTGATGGGTCTCGACACGGCGGCCATCCGGGACCTCGCCGCCGAGGAACAGGCGATCATCGATGCCGAGAGCGAAGCAGCACGCAAGATCTGACCGGCCAACGGGGAGAAAATGACCATGGCAACGGTAGAAAGCTGGGGCGGGACCATCGCCGACATCGGCCCCATCTATCCGATGGTGGGCACAGAAGGGCTCCTGGTGGTCATCGGCGTGGTCCTGTGGATCATCTGGCATGTGATCCAGGCGAAGCGCGAGAACCGCGACTACGAGGAGCAGATCCGGAAGTACGGGAGCCGGGAATCACTCGAGCGGCTCATTGCCGAAGAGGATCCGAAAAACCCGTAGCGACGGATGATGTCGGCGGACAGGGCGAGGCGCCGCATCACCCGGCCACCCCCGACCAACCCCGACCAAACCTCAGGAGACGAAGAGCATGACGATGGACATCGAAGGCTTCGTGGAAGCGCCCGGCCGGGCCGAGCTGGTGAAGCAGGTCCGGGAGAAGATCGACCAGCTCGGGGTCGAGTACCTCTACCTGCAGTTCGTATCGGTCACCGGCCGGATCTGCGGCAAGGGCATTCCCGCCGATCACTGGGAGAGCATCGCGCAGAGAGGGTTCCAGCTCGTGTACGGCGCGACCGTCAACCTCTTCCTCAACCGGCACGGTGAATATCTCGGCTACGGCCCGCAGGACAAGGAGCTCGTGGGCATTCCGGAGCCGGAGAGCTTCTGCCAGCTTCCTTGGGACAAGCGGGTGGCGCGGCTGTGGTGCACGCTGTTCCGCAACCGCGAAGAGCGCCAGAACCCGGGCGCATTTCTCACCTCGGACTGCCGCGGCAACCTGCGCCGCATCCACGAGCAGTTCAAGGCCGAACACGACGGGCTGCACCTGCGCCACGGCACCGAGCCGGAGATGATGTGGCTCAAGCGCGGCGCGGACGGCAAGCCGGACGGCGGATTCTCCAACCCCTACTGCTACCACATCGACCAGTTCGAAAGCCTGCGGCCGGTGTACCTGCGGGTCATCGAGTACTCGCGGGCCATGGGCCTCGACATGATCCAGGGCGACCACGAGGACGCGCCCGGCCAGCTCGAGCTCAACTTCACGTTCGACGACCCGCTGCGTACCGCGGACCGCCTCACCACCTACCGCCAGATCTGCGCTCAGGTCGCGCGCGAGAACAACCTCATCGCCTGCTTCATGTCCAAGCCGTTCATGGGGGTGTCGGCGTCGGGCTGCCACCACAACATCAGCTTCTGGCGCGACGGCGAGGAGTCGGTGAAGACCCTGGGACAGGATCCCGCGGCGCTCCCGGGCATGGAGAGCAACTTCACCTATCTCTCCGGCGGCGAGAACACCTTCATGCCCGACACCGACGACCCGCAGATGCCGGGCAAGGTAGGCTTGCAGGTCGTGGGCGGCATCGTCGCCCACCTCGCGGCGCTCACCGCCATCGGCTGCTCCACCGTCAACTCGTACCGGCGGCTGTGGGACACCGGATTCTGGGCGCCGGTGTTCGCGGACTGGGGCTACCAGAACCGCACCACGGGCCTGCGCATCTCCGCCCCCGGACGCTTCGAGTACCGGGCCGTCGACTCCATGGTCAACCCGCACCTGATGGCCGGCGCCATCATCAGGGCGGCCGACGACGGCATCCGCAACGACATCGACCCCGGCCCGCCGGAGGACCGCAACATCTACCAGGCGATGGAGGCGGGCAAGCAGGTCCGGCGGCTGCCGATGACGCTGGGCGACGCGCTGGAGGCGCTGAAGAACGACGACGTGATCCGGTCGGCGATGCCGGGGGAGATGTACCGCCTGTACGACGAGTACAAGCGCGACGAGTGGGAACGTTTCCTCCACACCACCACGGAATGGGACATGGACACTTATATGGACTGTCTGCCCTGATCGAATCGGAGCGGTATTCACAACCTCGCAACGGACAACCAACATGTGCGGAATTGCAGGAGTCATTCACCGGGGCGGCACGAGTGGCATCGGCGCCGAAATGACCTCGATGCTGCAGGCGCTGCGGCACCGCGGACCCGACTCGACCGGATTCGCAATCTACGGGACGCCGGCCGAAGGCGACTACGTGATGCGATTCAAGGTCGCGGAGCAGGAAGACATGGCCTCCGGCTTCGACATCCACGCCCGGATTCGCGGCCGTCTGGAAGAGGTGGACCGCCGGCTCGCCGAGCTGGGCGTCACCGTCAGGGATCGGGCCGTATCCACCGAGTACGCCATGCGCTACGTCATCTCTCATGACGGCGACCTGGAACACCTCGCCCGCTACGTCGAAGATGTGGAAGGCACGGAGATCCTCTCGCTCGGCGGCGCGCTGGAGCTCGTCAAGGACCTTGGCGACGCCACCGTCGTCTCCGAGCAGTACGATCTCGGGGCGTTCAGGGGCACGCACGGCATCGGGCACACCCGCATGGCGACCGAGTCCGACGTGGACATCCGCTCCGCGCATCCGTACTGGGCGTTCCCGTACAACGACGTCGCGGTGGTCCACAACGGCCAGATCACGAACTACTGGCTGATGCGGCGCGAGATGGAGCGTCGGGGCCACCGTTTCATGTCCGACTGCGACTCCGAGCTGCTTGCGGTCTACACCGCGCACAACCTCGCGCACGGCGTAACGCTCGAAGAATCACTGGAGCGATCGGTGCGCGAGATCGACGGCGTGTTCACCTATCTGGTGGCAACCCGCGACCAGCTTGGCATGGCCAAGGACACCATGGCGGCCAAACCGCTGGTGCTCTACGAAAGTGACGACCTCATCGCGCTGGCCTCCGAGGAGGTGGCAATCCGCGCCATCCTCCCCCAGGAGATCGACACCACCGACCCCTACGACGAGGAGATCCGGGTATGGCAGGCATGAGCTCCCCAGGCGATGGGTTCCGCGATGGGTTCCGCGATGGGTCCCACGATCGCTCCCATGAGATGGGAATGCACACCGAGCAGCTTGCGGGCCGCACCCAGCAGGTCTTCTTCCGTCCGGAGGAGGAAGAACGGTTTCTCTATCCGTGGGCGCCGGACGTCGACTACAACCGGCGCACCGAGATCGACGCCGACACCCTGACCTCCACCGAGGTCAACTCGAAGCTCCGGGCGCTGATGGACCAGGGCTACGGCACCATCGTGGTGCGCAATCCCCGCGGCAAGCACTCCCTCGGTGTCGGCATCCTCAACCGGCTGAACCTCATCTTCGAGGGCTCGCTCGGCTACTTCGCGGTCGGCCTCATCGACGGCCCGAACGTGCGCATCCACGGGCGGGTCGGCTGGTCCTGCGGCGAGAACATGATGGCGGGCACGGTGGTCATCGACAAGAACGCCGGCTCGACCTTCGGCGCCGCGATCCGGGGCGGCGATCTGGTCTGCCGCGGTTCGGTCGGGTCGCGGACCGGTATCGACATGAAGGGCGGCACCATCATCGTCGGCGGCGACACCGGTGCCTTCTCCGGCTTCATGATGCAGCGCGGGCGCATGGTGGTATGCGGCAACGCGGGCAAGAACCTCGGCGACTCGATGTACGACGGCACCATCTACGTCGGCGGCACCATCCGCGACCTCGGTGTGGACGCGGTGCCGGCCGAGCTCACCGACCTCGACAAGGCCTGGCTCACCCGCAAGCTCCGGCAATACGAACTGCTCCCCGCCCAGGGCGTCGACCACTTCACCAAGATCGTGGCCGGCAAGCAGCTCTGGAACTACGACAACCTCGAACCGACGGAGAAGAAGCTGATTCTTTGAAGCCGATTCTTTGAGGAAGGCGCGATGACGGATATCAACCGCCTGTTGCATTCCATCGGGAAGAGGTGCTTGCGTCCGGTCAGCCCGAAAATTCGGGCTAGGGAAGAAACGGAAGCAACGGCCCGGGAACGATGCCTGGCAGATCCGGCGCAAGAACGAGGCGTACAGGAGACACACTGAGATGGCGAAGAGCGAAACCGCACCGCAGGCCGACCCGGGGCTCAGGGCCGGACACAGGCGCAACACCAGCCTCCTCGGGCAGAGCCGGATCTTCACCCCGGAGGTCATCGACGACATCCACATCAAGTCCGAACTCGGGCGCTACCGGATGCGCGGCTTCTCGATGTTCAAGAAGATCCCGCACTGGGACGACCTGACCTTCCTCCCCGGCACCCTCACCCGCTTCGTGATCGAGGGCTACCGCGAGAAGTGCGACACGAGGACCGTCATCGGACCGCGCGCAAAGGTTCCCATGGTGCTCGACATCCCGGTGTACGTCACCGGCATGAGCTTCGGGGCGCTGTCCTACGAGGCGAAGACCGCGCTCGCGCGCGGCGCCACCATGGCCGGCTCCGCCACGTGCTCGGGCGAAGGAGGGATGATTCCCGACGAGCGACGCTACTCGACGAAGTGGTTCTACCAGTGCATCCAGTCCCGCTACGGCTTCAATCCCCACCATCTGATGCTCGCCGACGGGTGCGAGTTCTTCATCGGCCAGGGGTGCAAGGTGGGGCTCGGCGGCCACCTGATGGGCCAGAAGGTCACCGACCAGGTCGCGGAGATGCGAAGCCTCCCCGCCGGCATCGACCAGCGCTCGCCCGCGCGCCATCCGGACTGGCTCGGCCCCGACGACCTCGCGCTGAAGATTCTGGAAATCCGCGAGGCCACGAACTGGCAGATCCCCATCCAGCTCAAGCTCGGCGCCGCGCGCGTCTACGACGATGTGCGCATGGCGGTGAAGTGCGACCCCGATTCCATCTACATCGACGGGATGGAGGGCGGCACCGGCGCCGGACCACACCTCGCCACCGAGGAGACCGGCGTGCCCGGCATGGCGGCCATCCGTCAGGCCCGCCGAGCCATCGACGACCTCGGCAAGCGGGGCGACATCACTCTCATCTACGCCGGCGGCATCCGCAACGGCGGCGATGTGGCCAAGGCCCTGGCGCTCGGGGCGGACGCCATCGCCATCGGACACTCGGTGCTGATGGCGCTCAACTGCAACAAGAACATCCCGGAGGCCGACTACGAGACGGAGATGGGCGTAGAGGCCGGGTACTGTTACCACTGCCACACCGGCCGGTGCCCGGTCGGCGTCGCCACCCAGGATCCGATCCTGCGCCAGCGGCTCGACCCCGACGAAGCGGCCGAAAGGGTCTACAACTTCCTGCACACCCTGACCATCGAGGCCCAGATGATGGCCCGCGCCTGCGGCAAGACCGACGTCCATAGTCTGGAGCCGGAGGACCTCGCCGCGCTCACCATGGAGGCGTCGGCCATCGCAGGCGTGCCGCTCGCGGGCACCAACTACACCGTCGGCGTGGAGGACTACCACCACCTGTAGGTCGGTGAACGCAACGTCATCCGACATGAAACGGAGCGGATGCAATTCACGGACGAGGTACTGCGCTGAATCCGTCATCCGCGGCTCGGACGAACATTCAGGATACGGGCGATCGGCCTCCTCCGCGATGGATCGGAGGGCCGACCCGAAGGGAGAAACCCATGGCAGGCAGCAGCTACAAGGGCTCGGAGATCAGGAGCGTCGATCAGTTCATCGCGGGCGACGGACTGGATTCCGAACGCGAGAAGGAGATCGGCCAGCACATCGGCTATCGCTACGACGTCAACCTCCTTCCGGACTATGACCGCCTGACGCCGTTCCTCGCGAAGTACATCGACCTCATGGGCTGGGACGATCTCAACTGGCTCGAAGACGTGCACATGGGCTACGAAGAGGGCCACGCTGCGGTGTTCGACCGCAACATCAACGGCTGGGTCCGCATCCCCGACGACATCAAGCTCCCCGACAACCAGCAGGACCGCGACATGATCGCCCGCGAGCTGCTCATCAAGTTCCAGATGTCGCAGCGCCATCCCATGGTGGAGCTGCGCAGGGCCTACAGGAAGTTCTGAGCGCCAGGCAAGGGCCACCCGCCGTCGGGGCGCGGTGGCGCGAGGCGTAGAGGAAGCTCCGAGCCGGAGGGGTGACGATGACACGCGAAGTCCGAATCGGTTGTGTACAGACAAGGCCGCTCGCGACCTTCGAGGAAGCGGTCGAGGAGGCGTACGGCCTCGCCGCCGGCGCCGTCGCGGCCGGGGCGGAGCTGGTGTGTCTCCCCGAATACTGCGGCGGGCTGAAGAGCGAAGGGGGGCTGCTGATCCCCCCGGCCGCCCCCGAGGCGAGGCATCCGGTGCTCGGCGCCCTGCGTGACTTCGCACGCGATCACCGGACATGGACGCTGATCGGGTCCATCGCGGTCGATGGCCCGGGTGACCGGCTGATCAACCGCGGCTACCTCGTCGACGATCAGGGCGACATCCGGGCGCACTACGACAAGATCTTCCTGTTCGACGTGGATCTCTCGCCCTCGCAGCAGTATCGCGAATCCGCGGTGGTCGCGCCCGGCGGACAGGCGGTGGTGGCGGAAACGCCCTGGGGCCGGCTCGGTATGACCATCTGCTACGACTTGCGCTTTCCCCAGCTCTATCGCGCCCTCGCGCAGGCCGGGGCGGAGATTCTGGCGGTCCCGGCCGCCTTCACCAAGTTGACGGGCGAAGCGCACTGGCACGTGCTGAATCGCGCGCGAGCCATCGAGAACGGCGCGCTGGTGGTGGCCCCATGCGCGGTGGGGCCGGTGCCGGGAGGCGGTGCGGCCTACGGACACTCGCTCGTCATCTCGCCCTGGGGCGAGGTGCTCGCCGATGGCGGGGACGGGGTGGGCTACATGGTCACCACGGTGGACATCGACAGCGTCGTGACTGCCCGCGGCCGGGTCCCGAGCCTTCGGCACGACCAACGGTTCAACCATCCGGACGAGCCCGAGTCCGAGCTGAGGCACAGCGCGGCGGCCTGACCCGGAATGCGACGGCCGGCCGCCGTGAACACGACAGCAAGACACAGCCCGTCTCCGGTGGCGACCGCATCCTGATGCCGGGAGATACGACTTCCCCCGACTCGAACGTCGTACGCCTCGACCGCGCCGGCGAGCGTTCGCACGAACAGTTGCGCCATCGGTTCCTCGGCTGGCAGTGCCGCATCCGCCAGATCGCGATGCGCAACCACGGCGGACGCCCGACCGACGGGATGACACCGCTCGTGGCCGCGGTCGACGGGGGGAATGCCCCCGTCACCCGGATCGTCACGGTACTCTGCAAGCGGCCCGAGCACTCGGTAACCATGGAGCTCCGTCATCTGGCGCGCCGCACCCACGACCCGGCCGAGCGGCGCGAGAGCGCGCTGAAGCTCTTCGCGGAACGGTACTACCAGGGCACGCGCGAGTTCTCGGACACTCTTGCCGCAACCTTCCCCGCCCGTTCCGAAACTGCGGCAGTGCTGGCGGCGGGGCGGGAGTGCCGGCTCGCGTTCGAGCAGTTCAGCCAGCGGTTCGACGTGCATTGCACCGTCCGGCGCCTGTCACCGAACAATCCGTTGCGCGAAGCGACGTTCTGGCACAACCTGCTCTTCAACCCCAGACTTTCCAGCGACTGCATCGTCCTCGGATTCGAACCCGACTGGTCGAAGAGCAAGGCCGATCCGTAGGGGTCAGGCAACTGCGGTCACCGAACACCAATACGCCTCCCATACCGGGAATCCTCTCACGCACGATGCGCGCCTGCCGGCGGTGTCCGCCTTTCTTGATACCGTCCTCCCCGGAGCGGGGTCGATCAGGGACACTCGGGTGATGGCAGAGCGGACATCCACCACGTGGATCAGGGATCCCCTGGCGGTCTTCACCGCCAACAATCTCGACGCTGGCGGCGGTATCGTCGTGCGGGGAGACCGGATCATCGAGTTGGTGGGAACCGGCAAGGAGCCCGGAACCCCGGCCGACACCGTGTTCGACGCGTCCGATCGGGTGCTGCTGCCCGGACTGATCAACGGCCACCACCACTTCTATCAGACGCTGACCCGCGCCTGTCCGGCCGCGCTGAACAAGCCGTTGTTCGACTGGCTGAAGACGCTTTACCCGGTATGGGCGAACCTCACGGAAGAGGCAGTCGAGATCTCGACCCGCCTTGCCCTCGCAGAGCTGATGCTTTCGGGGTGCACCACAGCCAGCGATCACCACTACCTCTTCTCCCCCGCGCTCAGCCGGGCGATCGACGTCCAGGCCGAAGTCGCGGGCGCGATGGGCATGCGGGTGGTGCTGACGCGCGGCTCGATGAGCCTCTCGGTCGAAGACGGCGGACTGCCGCCCCGGACCGTGACCGAGCCGGAAGCCACCATCCTGGCCGAGTCGGAACGGCTGATCCGCCGCTACCACGATCCGTCGTCCCATGCCATGCGCCAAATCGCCCTCGCGCCCTGCTCCCCGTTCTCGGTCACGCGGGAGCTGATGCGCGATACCGCCATCCTCGCGCGCACCCATGGGATCAGGCTCCACACGCACCTCGGCGAGACCGAGGACGAAAACGCGTTCTGTCTCGCGAAGTTCGGGATGCGCCCGCTCGACTACCTCGAAGACGTCGGCTGGCTGTCCGACGACGTCTGGCTCGCCCACGGCATCCACTTCACCCCGGCGGAAATCGAACGCCTCGGAGCGGCCGGCGCCGGGGTCTGCCATTGCCCGTCGTCCAACATGGTGCTGGCCTCCGGGCTCTGCCCGGTGACCGACCTGCTCGCGGCGGGGGCGCGCGTCGGCCTCGGCGTCGACGGCTCCGCCTCCAACGACGGCTCCAACCTGATCCAGGAAGTCCGCCAGGCCCTGCTGATCGGCCGGCTCCGGTATGGCGCGAGCGCCGTCACCCACCAATCCGTCCTGCGGCTCGCCACCCGCGGCGGCGCCGATCTGCTCGGTCGCCCTGAACTGGGAGAGTTACGCCCGGGCACCGCCGCCGATATCGCCCTGTTCGATATGGACGAACTCCGGTTCAGCGGGCACGGAGACCC
>JAPOSC010000075.1 GCA_026709935.1 Thiotrichales bacterium | reverse complement strand
ACGCCGTACACCCCCGAGACCATGCGGTCGGCGGGACCGGGCGGGTCGGAGGGCGCGAGCGTCAGCCACGTCTCCCGGTCGGTGTCGTCGACCGAGGGGATGGTGCCTGTATCGCCCGGCGTCGGTCGCATCCCGGGGCCGGCGCCACCCGACGCGGGACCGGCCCCGCCACCCGGACCCGTCGTGGTGCCGGGATTTACGGGATCGGTGGGATCGACCGGGTCAACGGGGTCAGTCGGGTCCACTGGATCCACCGGGTCGACAGGGTCCACGGGATCCAATGGATCGACGGGATCGGTGGGATCGGTCGGGTCCGGCGGCGTCACGCACGCGCCCCGCCCGTTCCGCGCCGTCACGCGGACGGGCACCAGCCTGTAATCGCCGTCGCGCGAGAAGGGGTCATGCACGACGGCGCGGGTCTTGCCGCCGCAGTTGACGATCAGCCCGGGCGTCACGCCGTCATTGCGGTGGAAGCGGGCGAGGGCCATCGCGACGTCCTCGTCCTTTTTCCTGTTGATCTCAACGAGCAGGTTGGCGCCCGTTTCCAGACTGTCGCCCTCGCAGGGATCCGCCGTACACGCCTGCACGCTGCCGCCCGTATCCGGTTCGTCCACCTCGATGAGCCTGCCGGATTTGGCCCTCACCGTGGCGTTGCTCCCGATCACCACGCGCCCGCCGCCGCGCAGGGCGATGGCGGCGCCGTCGGCTCCGGTGCTTTCCAGGTGTCCGTAGACCTCGACGCGCTGCCTGCGGACCCCCTCGGCGTCCTTTCCGGCGCCGATCATGCGGACGCCATGGCGCGCCGCGACGATCCTGCCGCCGATTTTGCCGTCGAACTCGCTGATGGTCACGCGCGCCTCGCCGTTCCGGTCATGGACGTGCCGGCGGATGACGCGGATGCCGTCGCCCTCGGACTCGATGTTCCCGTCGAAGTCCACGCGGTAGTCGGCGTCGTTGTAGGCCCCCGCGTACCAGCGCACGGTATTTTTGTAGTCGGCGTCGTAGGGATCCACCGGCAGGGCGTCGAGCGCGGCGTCGAGGTCTCCGGTTCCGTACACCGCCTCCACGACCGCGCGCTCCCCGGCCGACAGTGCGATTTTACCGTCACCCTCCGCGATGAACCGCCCCACCAGCGCGTAGTCGCCGCCGCCGCCGGTGATGCCCCTGGGCGCCGAGTTGGTCCCGACCAGGGAGCGCGCCAGCCGGTCCACCTCCGGCAGCGAGGCGGCACCCCCCGCCGCGCTCCCGCGGGCGACGATGCGCCCGCCCTCGATCGAGACATGCACCACCGGCCGGTCGGAAGCGGCGTAGGCGACGGGGGCCGGGGAGGGTCCCGGCCAGGCCCCGAAGGTCGAGCCGGTGAAGCGGGAGTCCGTGGCGGTGATCCCGCCGAACCCCGTCAGCGTCCCGAAGGTCTGCCGGACGCGGACGCGGGCGGTGGCCACCGGTCCCCTTTTGTACGCGTGGACGGCGGCATGGCCCGGCGCCGTCGTGGTCACGTCGCCCGCGACGGTGACGCTGGCCAGCCCGCCCGCGTCGTGGCGCACGTAGATCCCCGGCTCCTCCCTGGCCGTGACCGTGCCGCTGTGGCTGAGCGTTACGTCGCCGGAGCCGGTGCGCCGCCCGAAAATCCCTATGTGACCGCCGGTGACGGTGCCCGTATTGGTGATGGAGAGAGACCCGGTACCGGAGTGAAGGGCCTGGAGGCCGTTGCCCGCGTTCGTGATGGTGCCGGCATGGTCGATGTCGATGGCGCCCGATCCGCTGTGGAAGGCGTAGACGCCGGATCCATAGATGGTTCGCGTCACACCATCCTTCATGAATTGGGTGGTGCTTTGTTTCGTGGTGATGGCGCTGCCCGTCCCGAGATCGATGTCGATGTCACCGGTACCGGCGTGCGAGAGATCCAGTCCTCGCCAGTTGGCGTGGATCGCGCCACCCGTCAGGCCAGCGTCAAGATCGTTGGTATTTCCAGCATTGAGGAGGCTCAGCGACACGCCGGTCTGACCGATGGGCGCGGCCTCGGTTCCGACCATGCCGCCGGTCATGCCGAATGTCAGGCCGCCCAAAGTGCGGCTGGTGGCCCGGACGCCCGTGGAGGCGGCCTTGATGGTGCCGCCTGTGA
>JAPOSC010000005.1 GCA_026709935.1 Thiotrichales bacterium | reverse complement strand
GGCGACGACAGCCGCATCCAGGGCGGGTTCTACGGCCCGGACCACGCCGAGACGGTCGGCGTCTTCGAGAAGGCCGGCATCGTGGCCTCCTTCGGGGCGAAAAGGGAATGACTGACGGCAAAGCCGCCGAAATCGTCCGGATCGTGAGGCGCCTGCGTCCTGGAACGGTCGTCACCTACGGCGATATCTCACTGGAAATTTACGGCCACACCGGGGCCGGGCAAGCCGTCGGGCAGGTGATCAGGGCCGAAACGCGCAATGCCGAACGCGACGGCACGCCGGAAAGCTTTCAATGGTGGCGGGTCGTGCGCAAAGGCCTGCGCCCTCACGAAGGCGCGGGCGAATGGCTGATGAAAGAGGGCGTCACCTTCCGCCGCGGCGTCACCGTCCACCCCAGACATCACGCTCCGGAACAGGTCGGAGAGAACGAAAGGAGAGAGAGATGCCATTACCCATAACGGTGAGCGAGCTGCGCACGGACGACTCGGAGCGCAACGTGGGAAAGAACACAATCGTGATCGCCATGACGCGCCACGACGCCGGATTCCTCAAGGATATCCTGCGCCATTACGCGAAAATGAACCAGACCGCCGAACGCACGGGGGAACTGTGCCGGGAACTACTCGACCGGATGGACGAGTGCTTTCCGAGGTCGTGAGCGGCGGGCAGGAACCAAACGGAGGAAACCATGAGGAAACTCATCGCCGCCATGGCGGCCGTGCCGATGGTCGCGCTTGGCGGAGAGGTAGCGGCGCAGTGGAGAAGTGCCGAGTTCAATGATCCTGAATTCCTTCAGGACATAGAGCTGTTTGTTGAACAGAAGTTCGGAAACGCCATCCTGATGACGGATCAAGACTGTGACGTGTTCGGAAGGGCATGGAGGCCATACCAACCGATAAGCGGTCGTTTCGCTATCGCTTCCGGACGGGGAAACGATGATCGGGGGGAAATTATGAATTTCCCTCTTGGTAGCGAAGGTGGGGAATACCGTCATGTCCTGACCGATAATGAACTGGCTCCCCATTCCCACATATACGAATACGCGGGACAGCACGCCGGACGACATTTAGCTGATTATGGTGACGACCAGCGCAACCACCATGATTTCAAGGAACATAACACCGAAGAGACCGGGCGCGGGGACCCGCATAACAACATGCCTCCGTATCTAGTGCTGAATTTCTGCCACATACCGTAACCGGAGTTCACGAGATGTCTGACACCGGCCCCAACCCGCTAGACACGGTTCAGGTTCTCCGATCGGCCGGTGTCGAACACGATCAGGCTCTGGCCATAGCCGTGGCGATCAATCGCGCAAACGAGCGTTTCGCCCAAAAGGATTCCCGGAAAGAAGAAATCGCTTCCGTGCGTTCCGAAATCGCGTCTGTTCGATGGGTGATCCGTTTAGTGATCGCACTTGTAGCGACCTTGTACGGCGCACTCATATCCGTACCGTTTAGCGGCCTTGACAAGTTGTTTTAGCCGTTCGCGCTAAGTCCCGTCCAATCCAGAGGAAACGCGAAATGAAAATCCAGTGGCGAAAGAACGTGCTGGTGCTCGTCTTGATGGGTTACGGCGCTACCCTGTTCATATTCGCCCTTTTGATGTGGGTGAAGGACATGGACGCCTCCGGAGCGTACGACATCGTAAGCGCTCCTCTAATGGCGCTTGTCGGCGGCTCGCTGGCCATCGCCAAGGACCTGATCGGATCGGAGGACGAGGACTCGTCAAACGTTCGCAATAACCAGCCCAACGACGGGAATGACAAGCAGGGCCATCCAGCCCCCGACGAACAGAATGGTGAATAGTTTTTCGCCGTCCATTTTGGCGATCCCT
Organism: Thiotrichales bacterium; assembly: GCA_026709935.1. Classification (GTDB taxonomy): domain Bacteria; phylum Pseudomonadota; class Gammaproteobacteria; order HK1; family HK1; genus HK1. Next base: position 290 of record JAPOSC010000005.1, on the reverse strand, counting down.
TCCGCTAGCGAAGTTCGGGTCTTCCCTAGCGTTTGGCCCGGGGTTTGTCAAAGCCGCGGACGGCCAGGGGTGTATCCCAACTTTTTGACGTCAGACGGCGACGGCCTGATTCGCCCGCCAGTCGAGCGGGCCGGGCAGCCGGAGGTTCAGGACGCAGCCCTTCAGCGCGAGCATGGCGTTGGCGCCCCTCCTTGACCAGCGGGTGCCGGGGCGCTTCAGCCGCAGCCCGAACGTCCGGCATCCGGCCTCCACGACCCCGCTTCCGACCTGGATGCCCCGCGCCCGGTATT
>JAPOSC010000012.1 GCA_026709935.1 Thiotrichales bacterium | reverse complement strand
TGAAGCGAACGAGTATCGCGCTCGCGGCCGCCGCACTGGTGGCGTCAATGATGGCCTCGCCGGTGATGGCGCAGACCATAACCTCGCCGGGGTTGATAGGCCCTACAGCCTGCGTCGGTACGGGAGAGACTGACGACCCTCTTACCGGGACGATTTCGGCCGTACAGCCCAACCAAGTAACTTTGGCTTATGATGCCCGCGATAACCTTTACAGTGCACTGCGCAGCCAGTTGGGAGATGGCGGGGCAACTTCATTTCCCCTTCGATATAGGGTTTACAACGCACGGACAAATTCTCAAACTGGTAGCGAGGGTGGTTTTGCCACGATAAGCTCAGGCAGCCCGAATCTTGCATCAGGAAATTCTGTATCATTTTCCCTGAGCGAAAAAACACCCTATTACATCGCGATCTACTCAACGGCCTCCGGGTTTGGCGAGAGCCGCCCCCTTCTACGCCGCTGCTTCATGACGGGCGGCACCTATACCCCGTCGAATGAATCCGGGCAGCCCGGTTTCGTGAACAACACCACAAGCGGATGTTTTTCGATCAGCCCCCGAACCCCCCAGGACGTGCGCAACTGCCTGTGCGGCAGATCGAGTATTTGGGACAATGCTACTCGAAATACTGAAACACGGACTGCTTTGGGCTGCGCAAGCTGAAGGCCCTGCCCTGAAAAACACACGCGGGGCGGTCGCCGGATCGCCCCTTTCTCCCGCCATCCGTGCGACTGGCGGGGAAGCACCCATAAGCCCCTAACTACTCAGTCCGTTGTCGGAAAGGACGACATCGCACATCGGTCCGCGCTAGCTTAAGAGCTAGTACAACATGAGACTAGCTCCCTCGCCATTATCTCTGTTTATCCCGCATAAACTCTAGTAATGGCAAACGATTGCATTTTAGGGGCGATCTGCACTGCCTAACCCCCTGATTTCATTGATCCCCTGAAATACCTCTTGACATTTCGTGAAAAATCCCTAGAAGCCTGACGGCAGGCGGCCCCGAACCACGCTGCCTGCGATCATGTCATCGCGGAGGGGATAGCCGTGAAACGGGAATCTAAGGGATTATCCAAAACTGGAAAGATCGTCACCATTGTTATTGCTGTAGGCACGGCAGTCGCCTTTATTTTCCAGATAGGAGCGTGGAAGGGCCGCATGGATAGTCACATGATGACTGTTAATGGCCACATGACGACCGTTAATGATCACATGAAGGCTGTTAATAGTCACATGGCAACAGCTATGGTATTCATGGAGAGGGTCCAAGACGACATCAAGCAACTCCTCAGGCGCAGCAACAGAGCAACGATCCAAGTAGCTAGTCCCATTCAGCTCACTAAACTCGGGGAATCTGTATCGGCTACAATCAAGGCTCCTGTTTGGGCTGAGGAGCACGCAGAGAGCCTAGCTAAGCAGTTTAAAGGGGTATCAGCCTACGACATTCAGACCTACTCCTTTCGGTACGCCCAAGAATTCGAGTGGGATAAGAGCATGGATGAACTAATCAAGGAAGCTGCATTTGAGGAGGGCATTAGTCGAGGGGAGGTACTCGATATACTCGGCATTGAGCTTAGGAACAAAATTCTGTGTTTGATGGACATTTCTGTGCCAGAGCTGCCGAATTGCTAGCCTACTCCTCCCCGCACTCGTGCAATGCGCGGGGGCTAGTCGGGACGCCCCCTACTCACCCGCCCTGCTTGGCAAAACGCTATGGCAAGCTGGCACTCTGCCTCAGATGGCTTCAGTAACGCACTGGTGAGGGGCGGGAAAGCTGACTAAAGTGAAGAGATAGGGAGCTAACGAAGTTCTACCGCCCCCTTCTACAAGAGAATCTCCATGACATGCCCTGCTCCCGTGCTATCGAAGCCTCCTGTTGGCCCGAGGCAGCCGACTCCGCCCGTGCTGGATGCTGCCGTGCGGCGCATCATGGCCTACCGGCCTTCGCGGGAACGCCAAGAGGTGGAGTGAACTAGATAATTCCCAAAAATTAAGGGCTGCCGTCGAGATTTACGGTTATCTTCGGGAAGCTTGGGAGCGTGCCCTTGAAGAGGTTCTTCTCGGTGGTGTTGTCGAGCGATTCAGGTCCAGTGTACAGACGCGACAGGTTGCGATGCTTGAGGACATCACGCGAGACGACTGTAGGGCTGTAGAGTCCGCGATGACGAAATGCTCAAGGTGGCTCCGCGGGCACGACGAGGCACCTGCCGCACGGACGCCAGTGCCCGATCCTGTGGAACTCAAGACCGATGTCGATAAACTAGCCCATTTCCTTGCGGTCATCCGGAAGCGTCGGAACGCGTAGCTGAAGTTAAGAACCGAACTCCGCACTTGAGGGGCGATGCGTGATCCGTACGGCGATGGCTAAGGCCAAGCGTCTGCGCCAGTAAATTGGGCCGAGCTCCAAATCCACCACAAGCTGCCAAGTCTCGTTACCCTCATAGATCTTGTCCATCATCATATGCCACGTCCCTTGTGGCAACACCATGCCGTTCAACAGCGGCGCTCCTTTGCGGCGCATTGCCTGCCTGTCCCAACGTGATCGTAGTCTTCGTCGAACGGGCAGTTGACGAAGACGCTCCGATCGAAGTCGTCATCCTCTGGCAAACTGCGCTATCCGCGCGGCGGGAAGGGGGCGTGCCCGCAGGAGTCGCGCTCTCGAATGCGACCGTCGCGTCCGTAGATGAAGACCTCGCCCCCCCTGATTGCGGGCGATGCTCCGGGCGACCTCGATCGCTTCTTGCTGGGTATCGAAGCGGCGCGTCACCTTTTCGGCCCCCGCCTTGCGCACCGCCCATTGGTGGCCGCGCGGGACGACATGCTGATTCTTGGTGGCCACGGGCTGGACTCCTGAATATTCGGTTCGGGCATCGTACCACGCCCCTTGTTTACGGAATCTCCTGAGCGGTGTATCGAGGCGTCCGAGGTTGTGGTGACGGAGTTCGACGATCGCCAGACGCCGGGGGCGCCTATAGTGCGCGTTCGGTCTCGATGCCCCTTGGCTCCGGGGCCTTGTCCGGCGTGGTGGCCCGTCCCGTGGAGGCCGAGGGGCCGGACTCGCGGGTCGCCTCGCGATCGACCTCGCGTCCGGATTCCACCGCCTGCGCCGGCTCGGGTGCCAGCGCTTCGAGCGCCGCGATGCGCTCGCCGGTCGCCGCTTCGAGCCGGTCCTTGAGCGCGGCGCGGTCGTCGGTGACGAGTTCGGCGCGGTGGCGGGCGCGGGAGATTTCGACGTAGAAGGACTTCTGGGTGGTGAGGTGGGGGTGGCGGGCCTCCATCGCGGCGATGATGTGGTCGACGGTGCGGCCCTGGAAAGCGTGGACGGTGGACGCCCAGGCGCGGTCGATGTGGCGAAGCTGCGGGTCGCCGTTCTGGAGGTCGAGGGTGCGCCCGTCTTCGAGGCGAAGCGACACCGTGCCGTCCTTCACGCCCGCGACCTCGGCGGTGGCGCTGTTGACGAGCCCTCGGCCGGCGTCGTTGCGGGTCCAGCGGATGCGGTCCCCGGCGCGGAGCTCGAGGGTGTCGGCGCGGTAGACCTCGACGCCGCCTGAGCGCGCGGCGAGCTGCGCGGGGTGCCAAGTGATGGTGGCCCCGTCGGTGCCTTCGAGACGCACGGTGCCGTCCTCACGGTCCGCCCCGAGCACCCGGCGCGTGTCGCCCTTGGCGACGCCAAGGCGTTGGTAGGGACGATGGAAGGCCACCACATCGCCGCGATGGTAGTGGGCGGCGAGGGTCTTCTCGGCGTGGGTGTAGCCGCGTGAGACGAGGCGCTCGGTGGTGAGCGCGGGGCCGTGGACGGTGCCGTCGGCGACGAGGCGTTCCCGGATGATGGCGTTGATGCGCTCGCGGAGCTTGTGGCTCGGGGCGATGAGTCCGGCGCGGGTGCGCGCGCCGGGCGAGAGGGCGAGCCAGCGCGCGGCGGCGGCGCCCGGCAGGTTGTCGGGCTTGACCGCTTCGATGTGGTCGCCCAGGGTCTCGAACGCCCGCTGGATGTCCCCGCCGAGGCTTGCCTCGACTGCGGCTTTGAGCACCGGGTCCTTCTGGCGGAGGATGTCGCGCATCACTGCCGTTGGCATCCCGGCCGCCTGCAACTGGGCGAAGGGCTTGCCGGCATCGACCGCGTCGAGCTGCTTCGCATCGCCGACCAGCACCACGCGAGGCAGGCGAAGCGCGGTGGCGATACGGAGCAGATTCCGCGCCTGGACGGTGGAGGCGAGCGAGCCCTCGTCGACCACCAGCACCGTCTTCGCAAACGCGGCGCGGAGCGCCTGCTCGGCCTTCCGACTCAGCCGTCCTTCGGCCACCCCGGTATGCCGCGTAAGGAACCGCTGGAGCGTCTCGCTCTCGATGCCGGACTCCTGGTTGAGGGTCCGGGCGGCCGAGGCCGAGGGGGCGAGGCCGCGCACGGTGAACCCGCGCTGCGCGGCGAGCGCCCGCACCCGGCTCAGCATGACGGTCTTGCCGGTGCCGGCGTAGCCCTGCACGCCGACCACGCGGTCCTTGGCGGAGAGGATGAGCCGGACCGCGGCGCACTGCCCCGGCGTGAGAGGGCCATTCCTGAGCGCCTTGTCCACCGCCCGCCCCCGCATCGGCGCGACGCCCCGGCCGGTGCCGCCGTGCATCAGCGCAAGGGTCTCGCGCTCGTCGGCGAGGGCCCGGTCGGTCGTCAATGCGTCCCCGTGCGCGGGGAGCTGGGCGGCATGCAGCGTGCCCGCCGCTTCGAGTCGCCCGAGCGCGGCCTCGGCTTCGGCCATGTCGACCGCACCGGGGCGCCAGGCCAGCGCAGCGGCCAGCAGCGCGTTCCGCGAGAACACCGCCTCGCGCTCGGCGAGATGCGCGACCCCCCAGGCGATGGCCCGGTCGGCGGGGGTGTCGAGTGCGGGCTCGGTGTGCTTCTCCTGTTCAACACCCGCCCCCTCCGAGGCGTCCTTCTCCTCGCGCCCGACGTCCCGCCCCGCCGCTCTGGTCTGCGCCTCGGCCACCAGCGCCGGTGCATCGAACCCGAGCGCGGCGGCCTGCCGCGCCCAGGTGTCCCTGAGCGTCGCCTTGTCCATATCGCGCTTGTAGGCGCGGGTGATGAGTGCCGCCCGCTCGGCGAGGCGCTGCCGATCGGCCGGTGTGTCGGCTTCCCTTCCGGCCATCGCCGCCTCGATAGCCGCCCGGCGCGTGGAGAACGCCTCCACCACATCCCGTGAGACGCCCCCCATCTCGAAGCGCCCGTCCGCGTGGGTCTTCTCGATGCGGTAGCCGAGCCGGGCGAGCCCTCGGGCGAGTTCGGCGCGGTAGAGCGTCCCGATGAGCATCTTCGACGCATAGAGGCGCTCGTTCGCCATCGTGCGCCACCGCCCGTCCGGCCCCTGGACCATGTTGGCGATGACCGCGTGGGTGTGGAGCTGGGGGTCGAGGTTGCGGGAGGTGTCGTGCCGGAAGGTCGCGGCCACGATGCGCTGCCCGAGCGTGCGGACCATGCGCCCGGTGGCCGCATCCCGCATCCGGGTCTCGGCCGCATGCCGCTCCACCCACCCGAGGGTGGCGCGCACCGCCCGGTCGTGGGCGTCGACGATGCGGGCATCGCCTCCGATGAGGGCGACCAGAGAGACCGACTTCGGGGCCGAGAGCGTCAGGTCGCGCCCGGGGCGGTGTACCACCGTCCCGCCGGTGCCCGCCCGCCCGAGCCGCTGCCCACGCCCGTCCGGGACGTGGCCTTCGAGCACGGCGCGGAAGGTGTCGCCGTCGACTTCACCTTCAAGCCCGAGTGCGGCTGCGCCGGCACCGACCCACGCGCTTGCCGCCCGGTGCGCGGGGTCGCCCGCGGTGTAGTAGCCGTCCTGCTCGTAGTAGGCGAGTCCTTGCGCGGCGGAGGCGACGGCGCCGATGGAGGCGACCATCCTTAAAGTGGAATCAGCGGCGGCGGGGAGGCGGAGTCCGGTGGCGTCTGCGCCGGCGCAGGGTCGGGCACCGATGCGGGCGGTGGCGCCGTCTCCGGTGACGGGTCGTCATGCACCGGCCACTCCTGCGCCTCTTCGACCGGCGATGCCTCGCTCTCGTCGCCACCGACAGTGGGACGCTCGTCCCGCCCCTTGTCCGTATCCGCCACCCGCGCGACGAACCGCTCCGCCACCCGCGCCCGGCGCGTGTATTTGAGCCGTATCTCCGCCACCGGCCACGGCCCGGGGAGCTTCAGATATCCCTCGAGGTTCGCAAGGCGCATGATTTCTGCCGGCAGGGCGAGCGCGCGGAGTTCACGCTTCGGGGTGAGCGAGACGCCGTCGCGGATGGTGTTCGCCCCGTAGGAGACGCCTTCGGCGATTTCCTCCATCTCGGCGCGCCCGAGGCTCTCGGCCGACCACTCGGCGGTGTCGCGGTCGGGGGCGGCGAGGACCACCCGCGTGCCACAGAGCCCCGAGATGGTCTCCGCCCCGTTGCGCCCATAGAGGTCCCGGAGCGCCGAGGCGACCTGCACCCCGAGCACGAAGCAGCCCCCGAACTGGCGCGACTCCGCAAGGCCCGGCTGGAGCGACGGCACCTGGTGCAAGGTGGGGAGCTCATCCAGCACAAGCCAGATGCGCCGCGCGGCGTCGCGCGGGAGCGACAGCAGCGCACTTACCGCAATCTCGAGCCAGGTGGAGATGAGCCCGCGCAAACTCGCGTGCTGGTCGCCCCGCGAGGTGAGAAAGAGGCACCCGCCCCTTGCGTCCCGCTCCACCCAGGTGCGGATGGAGAAGGGCGCGCCGGTGTCGGGGAGCGTTTCAATCGCGCCGAGGTGCGCGGTCAGCATTGCCCGCACCGAGAGCGCCGTCTTCGGATTCTCGGGGTCGACGATGGACTGGGCGACGGTCCCTTCCATCGCCTGGGCGAGGGCCGTGAGCTCGGTCTTCAGCAGATGCTCGACCAGGACCCGGTTCTCGGTGACCCCCCGCGCCCAGAGCACCGCCGCCCCGTTGGCGAAGAGCTGGCGGGCCGCGGTCACCCAGAACGGGTCCACGGTGTCCTTCTGCTGGGGAATGAGCGCGGTGGCCATCATGTCGAAGTCGCGGGCGGTGCGGGCTTCGAGAAAGGGCGACCAGCGCGGGCTTCGCGCATCGAGGGGATTCAGCAGCACATCGCGGCCCGCCTCGAAGAACGTCTCGGTGTAGCTCCCCATCTTGTCGTAGACGATGCAGCGCTCGCCCCGGGCCCGTATCTGCGCGACGAGGTCGGCAATCAGCACCGTCTTCCCCGCCCCCGTCGTCCCGGAGACGATGGTGTGCTGGGTCTCGGTGCGAGCGGGGTACGGCACCCCGGCGATGCGGTAGGGCCGCCCCCGACCGGGCACGGGGAGCGCATCGAGCACCCGCGCGGGCCACGGCCGGATGCGCGCGCAGAGCACCCGCGCGGGGACGAGCTCCGCCCCGCGGATGCGCTGGCGGCGCCCAAGGGCCGCGCCCCGCACCCAGAACCAGGCAAGGAAGCCCACGATGGCGACCGCGGCCGCCTTCAGCCCCGTCACCGCGCCCGCGTGGATGGCATCCAGAATCCGCTGCCGAATGGCGTGGGCTTCCCGCGAGGCCACGATGTCGGGGAGGGCGAGGACCGTGAAGGTGCCATCGCGCCGGCGCACGCTCTGGCGGTGCGTCGGTGCGTAGCCGACCAGGAGCTTCGCCTCGGCCATGGTCAACAGGCCGGTCGCGTACCACTCATAAGCCGTGGTGGTGCGCACGAGCGTCCACGCCGGCACCGCAACGGCGAGGGCGCCTGCGAGCACCAGCGCCGCATTGAGGAGCTGCCCCCACATCCGCACCCCGTGGAAGACGGTCTGTCCACCGCGCAGCGTGCGGCTGCCCATGCGCCTCATGGCCGGGGGCTCCGGGTCGGTGACAGGTGCGGCCCCGGGAGGGCGAGTCGGGCGAGGGGCCGGGTGCGCGGGGCGGGATGGTGGAGGTCCTGCGCCCCATTCATCTTCGTCACGCCAAGGAGACCGCCATGGCCCCTGTCCCGACTTCGCCACCGCCCCCGCCCGCTGGACCCGCCTGGCGCGATCGCCTCGCCGTGCTCGGCGGGCTTGCGTACGTGGCCACCCTCACCCCTGCACTCCTCGCCCTTGGCGCCGACGCGGCGGTCATCCAGGCCCTCTGGATGACCGCCGTCGTGTGGACGGTGCTTGCGGCGATCGCAGGCGCGCTCACCCGGAGCCTTCGCCACGGCGACTGGCGCGCGTGGCGGGGCGGCCCCGCGCCCGATCGCACCGAGGAGGACGAGTGGGCGACGCAGACGGGGCGCTACACGTATCTCCGGGACGACGACGAAGAAGAAGTCGTGCACCGCGGGAGCGACGCCCATGGATAGCCTGTTCACGGTGGTGTCGTCCGCGGATCTGGCGCTGTCTCGTCCCGCCGCCCCTTCGACGCGGGTCCGTCCGGCGCCGTGTTCGCGGCCGAGCCGTAGAGCGCCCCGGCGAGCCAGTCGCCGACCACCGGAATCTGCTCGGTGACCTGCGCCCCGAACGGTGTCTCGGTCTCGACCGCCACCCCGACCTGTCCTGCGCGCACCGCATCCTCGGTGACCGACGCCTTCGCCGTGCGGGCGAGGCCGCGGGCGGCGCGCTCTCCCTCCGCGGCCTGGACGCGCTCTTGCGCGGCCGCCGCCACCGCCCCGGGTGCCGGGGCGCCGGCCGCGCGGGCTTGGGTCCCGGCGTGCGCCGCCCACCCGGCGTGGGCGGCGGTCACTTCCTCGCCGTGAGTGGTGATGAAGCCCTCCCGCAACGCCTCGTAGTCCCCCCGTCCCGCGACCGCATCGGGGTCCGGTCCCACCGGGGTCGGCAGTTGCGTCGCCACGAACTCCGCCGCATACCCCCGCAGCGCCTCCGCATCCTCCGGGGTCTGGGGTGCCACGAGCCGGAGCGCCCCGCCCGCGCCCAGAGGTCGGCCGTCGAGCCCCGGCCTTGTGTTAAGCCATGCAAAGAAGGGCTGGCCGAGCTCGCGGTCGATGGCTTGCGCCTCGGCTCTCACCTCCGCCGCCTGGGTGCTCCAGTGCTCGGCGTTCTGATAGCTTGCCCCCGCCTGGTCATTGAGGCGCTGCATGTGGGCCACATTCGCCTCGAAGCGCTCATCGAGGCTCGTCGCGGCACTCTCGCCCGTGGCCGCGGAGTACCGCTGCGACGCCTCGGCCACGCTGGAGTAGAGCTCCAGCACCTGGTGCTGCGATGCGTAATCCTCCACCGCGTGCCACGCATCGCGCCCCACCGTCTGCCCGCGCCACTGCGCGGCCCCGTTCGCCCCGAGCTTGACGATATGGCTCAGGCCCCCGCCGAGCCGGGCCTCGGCGAGCAGCGTCGCGGTCTCGTCCTTCGAGAGTGAGGCGAGCTCGGAGAGGCGCTCCACGTGCGAGTCGAGGGCCTGCGCCTGGCGGCTCTCGGTCTCCGTCACTCCGTGGGCGTGCGCAGTCCCGGTGGAGATGTCGCGGGCATAGCGCTCGACCATCGCGGTCGCATCGGTCGCGGCGGCACTGCGGGCTTCCCCCGCCTCGACCGACCACTGCCGGGCGAGCGTGCGGGCAGTGCCCGCCCGCGCCTCGTGGTGCGCGGCGAGCGAGTCCGACAGGCGAATGCCGGCGGCGGGGATGCGACTCGTCGCCGCCGACGCATCGGCGACCAGCGCCCCGTCCCCGGTGACGGTGTAGGCGGCGCCTTCGGGGGCGAAGCCCGTCGTGCGCCCGGTATCGACATGCGCGGAGGTGCGAAGCTGGTGCCCTTCCAGCGTCGCGAACCGATGGGTATCGGCTTGCGTGTTCCCGAGCGCGATGTTGCCGGTGGTCCCCTCCTGTGCGGCGGACGACGCCGCCTCCTGCCCGACCGCAAGGACGGAGGTCGCAAGCACCGTCGCCTTGCCGACCCCGTAGGCCAAGGCGGCGGCGAGGAACGGCACCGACATCGAGAGGTAGCCGGACAGGACCGCCACGTCCGCCGCCACCGCCTGGATGCCGGCCTGGGCGACGAGCGAGATGCCGACCTCCCCACTCGGCATCACGGCAGTGACCTGCATCCGCTCCGCGGCCTCCCCCATCGCGATGCGGTGCAGGACGGCGTAGAGCGGCCCCCAGGACTGGAGCCAGAGGAGCCCGGAGAGGTACGCCTTCAGAATGGCCCCGCCCGCAGGCGTCAGCATCAGCAGCACCGCCATCGGGAACGCGCCGACGTAGAGGCACTCGAACACGATGCGAAGGAGCGGCACCCACGTCTCGGCCTGACGGCCGATGGCGCGGTAGGCGGCCACCGTCTGCGCCTCGGCGCGGGCTTCCGTATAGGCCCGGAGCGCGGCCGCGTTCCCCGCCTCCGCCGCCCACTGCTCGCCGGCCGCGTGCACCGCGTTCAGCACCATCTGCTGGCGGAGGATGTCGGCAGCACTCCGCGAGGCGCCGATGAGGAAGGTGTGGGCGGCGGGAAGGGCGGCGAGGAGCTCCGCGCGCGCGAGCGCCTCGGTCGCCGCCCCGGGGAAGAGCCGCCGGCCGAACACGCGACCTGCGCGCTGGAGCTCGGCCGTCCACTCGGCATTCAGCTCTGCCGCGGCGGTCGCACAGGTGACAACCACCCGGTCGACGCCGGGACCGCTTCGGCGCGCCACCTCCATCATCCGCGCGGGGGAGGCCCCGGCCGAGGGGCTCCCCGTCGTCGTCACCAGCGTCCAGAGGTCGGTGCTCTCGCGCAAGGTGTCGGCCGAGAGATGCCCGAGCAGCAGGGCGGGGAAGACGCAGCTTCGGGCGTAGGCGCGCAAGTTTCGGGCGAACACCGCATCGGTGACCTCAAGCCGCGTCGCCTTCGCCGCGAGCCGGGCGCCGAAGAGCAGCCCGTGGCGCTGGTAGGCGAGGTCGTTCGGGAGCGCGAAGGTCTGCTCGGTCAAGCGCGTCAGGCCATCGCCCACCGCGGAGGTGGTGCTCGCGAAGAGCGCAAGGCCGAGGGGCACATTGGCGACCACCGCCGGCGCGAGCGCCGGGTCGAGCCGGTCCACCACTCGCACCGTCGCCTTCGGCCCGACCAGCGCCCCCCATACGGTCGCGAACAGCAGCACCCACTTCGCGTTGTCCTTCCACGCCCCGCCGAAGGCGGTGCGGAGCAATATCCAGGCAAGGCCGACGACCCCGGCAAGCTGCCCGAGCTGGATGAACGCGCCGCCGCCCGTCAGGGCCGCCACCGCATTCAGGAGGTCGACGAGGTACGTGCCGCCCCCGAGGGTGTAGAGCTCGTACATGCCCTAGCGCGCCCCGGCCCCGCCCCGGGCGAAGGCGAGCGCCGCGCGCAAGTCCGACGAGAGCGCCCCGGCGAGCTCGGTCTCGACGAGGCGGAGCTTCTCGATGACCGAGAGCGCGGTGTTCAACCGCGCGAGGCCGGCGTGGCGGTGGCGCGACAGCGCAATGCGGCTCGCCTGCAGCCCCGCCCGCCAGCGCTCAAGGCGGTCCCCGTCGGCGATGTCGAGCGCCCCCGCTTTTGCCTCGATGGCGCGGTGGAGGTCCGAGAGCCAGACCTGGAGGATGTCGAGGGCGACGGCTTCGGCGAGCGCATCCACCTCCTGGTCGACCACCGCGCCGCGGTAGGCCGCCGCGGCGTTCACCACCCGGTAGACGGGGAGCGTGGTCAAGTTCACAAGCCCCAATGCATCCGCCGGGGGTGCGGTGTCGGTCCGCACCGCCTCGACGAGCCGTCGGAGGAGGTCGGTGACTCTGGGGCGAAAGCCACGGTCGGCGGGGATGGCGACACTCCCCCAGGTGGGGTTCAGGCACCGCACGGGCTCATCGCACGTGTAGACGGGGAGCGTCCCGCCGCCCTCCATCAACACCTCGACGAGGCGCCGGTCGAGGGCGAGGGGTTCCAGGACCCGGACCCGGGGGCCGGCGGGGTCGGCATCCGTCGTCGGGGCGGTCACGATGACGGTGCCCGAGACCGACATCGCGAGCTCGGCGAGCGCGGGATCTGCGGCGAGGAAGGCGGAGGCCAAGGCGGCGCGCCAGGCGTAGTTGACGTTGACCGGCACCTGCGCGGAGAGGGGGCCGGTCGCGGCGGCGAGCGTCGAGTGCCGCTGCCCGTCCGCCCCGCAGCCGTGGCGGGCGGCGGCGTAGTCGGTGAAAAGGCCCTGGCTCGTCCCGATGGCGGCGCAGATGGCCGACGAGGCGCGGTCATTGCGGGCCCAGGCGGCGCCGACCAGCGCCTGGGCGGTCTCGCAGGAGTTCACATTCTGGTGATTGGCCCACTGGGCGAGCGCGCGGAGCTTCGCCATCGTCTCAGCGATGACGGGGGAGAGGGTCTCCAGGGCGAGCTCGAAGGCGAACCCGGCCGCGTTCTGGGCCACTGCCCGGCCGAAGGCGACGAGCTGGTCGGAGTCGATGAAGGAGAACGCGCCGGCGAACGCATCGATGCCGCCGCAGCCGGCGCGGAACGACGGCAGGCTTACCGTCGCGAGGGTCTCGGTGCGCACGGGGGCACGGACGTAGAGGTTGCCGAGCGTCCAGTGCCCCGACGCCTGGCCGTCGAAGGCGGTGGGGCCGGTGGTGTTGACCGCCGCCCCCTGCCAGAACGCGGCCATCTCCGAGAGGACGTCGGCGCGGGGGGACGGCACAAGTCCCACAATCCCCATTGCCAGCACGGCGGCCAAGGGGAACGCTCGCCCACTGCGCCGACGGGGACTGCCGCGCTCAGTAGTCATGGCCGACCGCCCGGGCGGTGAGGACGAACAGACGTTCGGCGAGCTGGTCCTCGGCCACAACGCCGAAGGCGACGGGCTGGACGCGCCGCGTCTGCGTGTCGTAGAGGACGAGCGCAGGGAGCGGCACGTCGGCGAGACCGAGGGCGGCCGAGCGCCCGTGGTCGGCGACCGCGTCGGGCCACCCGTCGAGCGGCCCGCCATCGCGTGAGACCGCCAGCACGTCGAGGCCGTGGCGGGTGGCGAACGCGCGAACCAGCGGGCCGAACACCCGGCAGGCGGGGCATGCGCCGTCGCCCAGGTAGATGAGGCCGTAGCGGTCGCCGAGCTGCGCGAGCACCTGCGCCCGCTCGGCGCGGCGGGCATCGGCCCACAGGTGCTTGCCCAGCGCGCCGACCGGGCGGCGGAGCGTGTAGTCGAGGGCCGGGGTCGCCCACACGGTGCGCCGCACCGCGTCGGAGAAGGTGGCCGCGCGGTCGAGGGCGGCTTGCTGGAGGTGGAGGTAGGCGGTGACGTGGGCTTGTGAAGGCTCCAGCACTGCGCGCGCCCGCGCTTCGGCGAGTGCCTGGCGCAGGGCGGCAACCCGTGCGGTGGCGGCGTCGGGCGGTGCCTCCGCCCTGGGCTCGGGCTCGGCGGGCGGTTCGGGAGTCTTCGCGGGGGTCTCCTCCTCCGCCGCGTCACAGTAGAAGTGCCAGCCGAGGGCCAACCCGTCCCCGCACCAGGCCCGCCACTCGCGCGCATCGGCGCCCGCGGCGAGGAGCAGAGTCGCCCCGAGGAGGACCGCCGCGGGGTTCACGGCGCCCTCCGGTAGAAGTCCTCGATGCGGGTGCGAAGCGCCGCGCCGGTCTCGTCCGCCTCGGGGAGCGTCACCGACGGCGCCTGACTCGCATCGAGGAGGTCGTCGGCGAACGCCGAGAGGTCGAGAGCGGCGAAGTCGATGCGCTCGACCTCGGCGATGGTGAAGCCCCGGCAGCTCCCCCAGCCGAGCCCGAGCTGCGGACGCGCTTGGCTGTGGAGAATGCGCCCGAGCTTCGAGCCGAACACGCACCACACCCGCTCGCGTTTGAGACACACCCCGAACACCCGCCGTGCACAGCGGGTGCCGAGGTGGTGGGTATGGCCCGCGTGGCGCTCTTCGGCGAGCGCCCGCTCGGCGGCCGAGCAGTGGGCGAGCCCGACCAGCGGTCCGCTATTCTTGCAGCAGTTGGCGAGCCCGCCCCAGCGGATGCGGCAGGCGCGGCGCGTGCCGGCGAAGAAGCGCAGCGCCTGGCGGTCGAAGGCGTCGCCCCCGAGGGTCATCACCATGTTGAGCTTGGTGGTGGCGTCGAGGAACCCGGTATTGGCCTCGGCCGTGACGGTCTCGCACCCTGCGCCCACGCAGTAGCGCACCGCGCCGCACGGGCCGCCGGCGTCCGCCTGGCCGAGTCCGGCCGTGCAGTCGGTCGCACTCCCCGAGGCGAGGCCCGCTGCCCCGAGGGCGGGCGCTTGCGGGTCGGCGGTGACCGCCGCGGCGCGCTGCGCCACCGGCCCGTCCGCCGGGACCGGGACGGGGGTGCGGGTGGTCGCGCCCTCGACAACCAGACGACCGGCCGCGCCACCGACGTCGTCCGGGGCAGCGAGGCGCGCACGGGCCGCGTCCGGCAGGGTGTCCGGGTCGAGGGTGGTCTCGGGGAGTGTGGTGCCCGCGAACCCTGGCACGGTGGCGGACAGGGCACCGTCGCGGGCGATTGCCGCCGCGTCCGCCTGACCAGCGGCGCCGAGGAGATGGGCGGCGGTGCGGGGGTCGTCGGCGAAGGCCGGGGGGGTTGCAATCCACGTCGCTGCGGCCAGCGTGATCGCAACCGCGGAGCGCATCGTCGATTCCGGCGCCCTCACGGCCGCGCCTCCCGCAGGCGCGCAAGATGCCGCTGTGCGGTCTCCCGTCCCACCGCCCCCTCGGCCGCGACCGCTTCAAGCGCAGCCACGAGCCCGATGTTGCCCGCGATGCGGTCGTGTGGGGGTGGGGCGTCGTCCGCGCAACCCCGGCGCCGGCAGGGGGCGATGCCGCCCGGGACCACCGCCACCGCGGGGATGGCGTCGATGCGGAAGCGCCGGAAGAGCGCGGGGTCGATGGCGACGCTCGCCCCGCCCTCGGGGAGGCGGGCGCGGAGGCGGCGCACCGTCGCCGCGAGCCCGTCGGGGACGACGCCCCGGAGCACGAGCGTGGCGCCGGCGCGGGCCGCATCGAGGCTCCACCGCCGCCAGCTTGACTCGGGGAGGGCGAGGCTCGTGAAGATGAGGACGGCGGGGCCGGCCGCGTCGGGAGCGAGGCTGCGGGCCAGGGTCGCCGCGTGGCGCTCGGCCGGGAGCGGGGTGGTGGGTGGGGTCCCGTCCTCGGTCGATGGGGTGCCGGCGGATTCGAGCGCCCGGTCGAGCACGGTGCGGCTCCACGCGTCGAGGGCTTCCGTCTCGGGGCGGGTCGCGGTGACCGCTTCGACCAGCGCTCGGGCTGCGGCCTCGGGCGTTTCGTCCGGGAACGTCATGCGGGCACTTCCCATCAGCAGTCCCGCGAGGGCGAGCGCCGCCGTGCCGTGCTTCGCGTCCATCCTTCTCATGCGTCGTCCCCTCCTCACAACAGGCAGCAGTTCCGCTTCCGCCACACGAGGTAGCCGAAGTGCTCGCCGGCGACCGGGACCTCGCGCAAGCTCTCCCACAGCACCGAGGACCGGCCGGTGGGGTTGCAGCCGGTGAACGGCGTGGTGGCGGGCACGGGCTGCGTCATCTGCCAGCGGTACTGGGATTTGCGCATCACTGGCATCGGGATGTGTCCGCAGAGCGCGCCGCTCCCCATGGTCCCGAAGGCGAGTCCGGCGCGGTGCAAGCGGTAGAGGAGGCGCTCGCCCGCGAGGAGCGAGGCCTGCACCCCGCCGACATGGGCGGCGACGTTGCCGGTCAAGGGGTACGCCCCGCCCTGGCACCCGAGACACCAGAACAGGGGGTCGAGGGGGAGACCCGCGGAGGCGGCCGCGCAGTCGGCGGCGCAAGCCGCTTGCGCAGGCAAGCTTGCGAACAGTGCCGCTTCGGGGTTGAGGAGAAAGGAGAGCTCGTCATCCAACCACGCGGGGTCGAGCTCCGAGGCCCAGGCGAGGTCGAGGCCGCCGGACTCGAGGCACCCCAAGTCGAGGAGTGCGCCTATCCAGGACAGCAGCGGATAGACGTAGTGATGGGCGTGCCAGACCGAGCCTGATGCGCCGTCGCCGCCGGAGGCACCGGTCCGCCCCCGTCCGGCGGGGAGTCCCGGGGCGATGGTGAGGCCCCCGAGGTTCGGGAAGCACCAAGGCGCGCGCGAGGCATCGACGAGCCGGGCGGGCTCCCACACCCCGACCGAGAGCCCGATGCGGGGGATGGGCGCGCCGCAGAAGCAGATGGAGGCACTCGGGTTCGGGGTATCGGGCGTCCCGGCCGCACTGCCGATGGACACCGGGCCGATGGACAGCGGAAAGAGGCACTCCCAGCACACATCGGTGAGCGGATTGACGAAGCGTCCGGTGCACGCCTGGGCGTGGGCCGCGCCGGGGAGCAGCGCGAGCAGGGCGGCGAGCGCGAGTGGGCGGAGGCTCATGGTGCGCCCGGTGCCGGCGGCACGCTCACCGTGCCCCGTGCGTCGACCACCACCTCCCACACCCGGCGCTCCGCCCCCGCGTCGGCCTCGAAGGTGCGCGAGGTGAGGCGGCCCTCGACCAGCACCGGGCGGCCGGTCCGCACCGCGCGGGCGACCGCATCGACCGCGGGGCCGAAGACGACGACACGGTGCCACTCGGTCCGCTCGGCGCGTTCTCCGTCCTTGCGGCGCCACGTTGCGGTGGTCGCGAGCGTGAAGGTCGCGCAGCCGTCGCCGCTCGCGAGGGTGCGGCGCGTCGCATCCCGGCCCGCGCGGCCGAACAGCGTCACCCGGTTCACGTCCTGCATGGAGAGCGCCTCCTGTCGATGGGTTGGGGCCGAGGGGTCGTGGCCACGGCCGGCCGTGCGGTGTGCGTCGTCATCGGCCGTCCTTCGGTCGGTCGCCGGCCGAGTCGTCGAGCGCGACCTCGGTGATGCGGAGCCACGTCGCCTCCTGCGTCACCACCGAGGGGGTGGCCCGGATCCGGAACCGCCGCGCAATGGCGCCGCCCTGGTCGAAGAAGACGGGGCGGCGGTGGGTGCGGGCGAGGGCGAGCGGTGGCCCGGCGACGAGGACCAGCGTCGCGGGCGTGGGGTAGCGGAGCGCCCAGGCGACTTCCGCGGCGCGCGTGCCGTCGACGAGCAGCAGCGGACGCGTGAGCACCACGTGGTCGAGCGGATTGACGCGGGCGCCGGCGCGGGCGAGCACGGTCCCGTCCGGGGTGACGACAGTGCGGGCGATGGTGAGAGTGGGGTCGAAGCGGCGCGTACGGTCCTCGGTCGCCGGGACGAGGCCGGGAACCCGGGGCGGGGTCTCCAGGAACGCGCGGGCGCGGGCACTCGCGGCGGCGTTCCAGCGTTCGAACGCGCCCGTGTCGCGCAGGGCTTCGAGGCGCGCGGTGAGGGCGTCGAGGAGATCGGGCTCGGCGATGGGCCAGGTGGTGCCGCGCACGCCGAGGTCCTTGGCCGGAAGCGGCACCGTGGTCAGCATCGCGGCGAGCAGGAGTCCGAGTGCGACCGGACGGCGAATGAAGCGGAGGCGTCTCATGGTCGCGTCTCCGCGGTCACCGCAACCGTCTCCGGCCCCACCAGCGGCCCCGCGAGGCCGAGCCAGGGGAGGTCGGGGAGCGCGAGGGCGCGGCCCTGGATGGCCGAGCGAGGAACCAGCCCCACCTCGGCGTAGCGGCTGTCGTGGCTGTCGGGGTGGGCGCCGTGGACGAAGTAGTGTCCGGCGGGGACCGTCCCCGGGGTGATGGGTTGAAGCGGGCGCCCGTCGTGCGCGTGGGGCTTGGCGCGCCCGAGGGCAATCCCGTTCACCGCCACCGTGTGGTCCGGACCGACCGAGACCTGGTCGCCTGAAAGTCCGCGCACGGTCTTCAGGTACGGTGCCGGCGCCCCGAGCGCGGCGGGCGGGTCGAACACCACCTGGTCGCCGTGGGTGGGGGTGCCGGTCGGCAGCAGCACGTAGCCCCAGGCGGGGTCGGACCAGCTTGCATTGACATGCACCCGGGAAGCGACGCCGAGCCACAGCACCGCAAGTGCAGCGAAGGCGGCGAGCACGCAGCGGGCGCGGCGGCGGATGCGAGCCTTGGCCCGGAGCGCATCGGCGGAGAGGAAGTGCGCGCGGCGCAGACGCAGCGTCATGGCTGTGGCTCCGTCAGGGCCGCCTCGAGTGCTGTGCGGACTGCGGGCGTCAGGTCCGGCGCCCCGGCTGCGACCGCGCGGGCGGGGAGGAGCACGACGCGGTGGCGGGCGGCGACTTGGGCGAGGGCGGCGTCGAGCGCGGCGGCGAAGGCGTGGGTGGTCTCCGGTGCCGCCCCGTCGCGGGCCGCGGCCTCGACGTGCGCGGCGACGAGGGATTCCAGGTGCACCCGCGCGACCGGTGGTGGAGGCTCGGGCGCGAGGCGCAGCGCCAGCGCCGCCACTGCGGCGGCGGTGCCGGCCGCGACAAGGGCGGCCGCGGCGAGCGAGGGGAGCGCGTGCATTTCCGGGCCCGTGTTACGCGGCATCGGATACCGCCTCCGGGGTGGCGGCGGGGCCGGAGTGCGTCTCCGGCACCGCTGTCCCGCCCGCCGGCGGCGCGGTGAGCGTCTCGAAGCGGGCCAGCCAGCGCCGGGCGGCCTTGGCGGGTGCCACTGGCCGCACCCGGCGCCGGGCGGGCGGGAAGCCGACTCCGGCGGCGGTGGCCCCGACGCCGAGGTCGCGGCGCTCGGCCGCATCCACCATGCGGGCGACCAGTCCGAGGAGCGTCGCCCACTCGGGTGAGAGGTCTGCGGGCAATCCTGCGGCCTCGCGCACCGCGCGCTCGATGGCGGCGGTGTGGCGGCGGTGGCGCTCGGCCGCCCGGGTCGAGGCCGGGTCCGCTGCGTCGCCGAGCCAGGCGGCGGGGGCTGAGGCGAGCAGTCCGTGCAGCGCGAGCGTGCGGCGCTCCGCATCGGTCACGCCGTCGAGCCCCTCGACCTCCTCGCTCACCGCCACCGCGTGCTGGGCGAGGCTCAAGTAGTGGCGGGTCCGCCCGCCCCACCGGCAGGTGTGGGCGAGGACATGGGCGAGGGCGGCGAAGTCCACGTCCGCGGCGGTGGCGCCCTCGGGGCTTCCGGGCCAGACGAGGGGGCGGGAGTCGGGGGTGGTCGGGCCGACCCCGTCGCCGGGGCGTGTTCTGGGTCTTTTCATCGTCGGTCTCCTGCGGGTTGAGTCGGGATCTCGCCCGCGGCGAGGCGCACGACGGCCTGCTCGGTGGTGAGCCCTTCCGCCTTCAGCCGCTCGACCGCGGTGTAGACGGGGCCGCGCGAGGAGTAGAGGGCGACGGAGAAGGGGTCGAGGACGAGGCGGGCGACCCGCCAGCCGTCGGGGCCGTGCAGCACGAGCTCGGCGTGGCGACCGTCGACGGTGGCGAGGCTCTTCAAGGCCCGCTCCATCCCGGGGTCGCAGTGGATACGCTTCTCGGACTTCAAGAGCTCCACCGACTCGTCCTTCTGGGCGAGGAAGAGCACCCAGTCGGCGTTCTCCCATGCGGCCCGCGCGGCCGGGTTGGTGTAGTAGTCGTTGACCGACTGGGTGCCGGTCACCAGAGCGCCGCGGTATTTCCGCGCTCGGCGCGCGGCGCCTTCGAGGAAGCGCCGGCTCTCTTCGCCGGCGAGGAGGTCCCACGCCTCGTCGATGACGATGGCCTTCGCGCGTGTGCGGGGGCCGTGGTACATGCGCTGGGTGGCGAGAAACACCACGAGCATCAGCACCACGCCCTGGACATCGCCGCGGCCCTTGAGCTCCGAGAGCTCGAACACGGTGAGCGCGGCATCGAGCGGGGGAGGCGTTGTGCCCTCGAACAGCCGCCCGAGCGGCCCGCCGGGGCACCAGGGCTTGAGCGACGTCGCGAGGTCCGTCGCTCTCCGGTCGCTCAGCGACTCGAGCCCTCGGCGCACATGCCCGAGGTCGGCCTGATTCCCCGCCTCGGTGAACGCCCGTCCCACCGCCTCGTCGATGAGCGCGGCTTCCAAGTCGTCGAGTGCGCCCCGGCGCCGGCACATCCGGCGCACGACCCCGGCGAGCATCGCGAGGCACTCCTCGCGGTAGTCGGCATCGTGCGCGGCGGTCGCCGCCTCCATCATCGCGAAGGGATTGAGGCACGCCGCGTCCTTGCCGAAGGCGACGAAGGCACCGCCGAGCGCTTCCGCCGAGTGCTGGAACGAGCGCCCGTCGTCGATGACCACCGCCTCGCCGCCCGAGCCGACGATGCCGGCGACGAGCTCCTGCATCAGGACCGACTTCCCCGAGCCGGACTTCCCCGTCACTGCGACGTTGTAGTTCCCGGCGGTGTTCGCAAACGGCGACCAGGGCGCGGGCTGGCCGCGGCGGCCGAGGAGCAGGAGCACCGGCGGGGTGTCGTCGCGCGCGGGCTGTCCTCGCCACTCGCCGTGCACGGGGGCGAGGTTGACCACCGACGAGGTAAGGAGCGTCTTCATCCGTCCCATGCGGGCGAGGTCCGCATCGAGTCCCCCGGCCGGCGCCATCGGGAGGCACGCGAGCCAGGCGGGGAGCTGGACGTAGCGCTCGGCCGCCATCCGCCAGCCCTGTCCGTGGTAGAGGGTGCGCACCGCCTGCTCGGCGGCGTCGATGGCATCGACCGGGGCGTAGACCGCGGCGAAGTAGCAGGCGGAGACGAGCCGCTCGCCGTCTTTGAGGCGCTCCGTCACCAGGCGCCAGTCGCTCGCCTTCTCCGGGAGGCCTGGGAGGTAGCGGGCGATGCCCGTCCCCGCCTGCTGCGCGGCGCGGGCGCTTTTGAGGTGCGCGCGCTCGGCCGTCGCCGCATCGCCGACCCGGACCGTCAAGCCGGTCAGCACCGGGGCGCCCGGCTGGAGGAAGTCGCGGTGGAAGTCGCCGATGAGGGCATTGCCCCGCCACCCGGGCCAGACCTCGGGGAAGGCGAGGGCCGAGAGCACCCGGACCGCGACGTCCGTCCCGTCCGGGTGGTGGACCACGAGCCCCCGCGGGTGCACGGTGAGGGCGCGGTCCGGGGCGGCGGCCTGGATGTGCAGCGGGTCGCGGGGCGCCCAGCGCCGCGGGGGTCGGGCGAGGCCGCCGTCGTCGGTGCCCGCCACGGTCGGGGTGACGAGCTCGGCGACGAGCGAGAGCAGCCCATCGGGGGCGACCCGCCGGGCGGGGGCGCCGACCGAGGCGAGGGTGCCTTCAAGCGCCCGGCGGAATGCGGCGAGTGCGGTCTCCGTCGCGGGACCGGGGCCACCCCCAAGGGCGGCGCAGACGAACACCCGGGCGTCGCGCAGCGTGTATGGGGGGCCGTCCGCATGGAGCGCCCGCCATCCGGCGGGGCGAAGCAGCGCGACTCTCCGCTCCGCCATCGCCGCCTGGACGCCGCCCGCCGCCGCCCGCGGGGCGGCCCAGGTGGCAAGTGCGGCCCCGAAGCGTGGACTCGTCCAATGCAGGACCTGCACCGTCGCCCGCTCGGGTGCGGAATCGGCGAGCACCCCCGCCAGGGCGGCCAGCGTCTCCGCATCCAATCCGACGAAGGGCGCGACCTCCAGCACGAAGCCGGTGCTGGCGGCGTTGACGTAGAGCTCAGCGCCCTCGTCGAACGCCCGCCAGGGGAGCAGCGCATGGAGCGGCGCCGGGAGCGGCGGGCGGACTTCCGTCTCGAGCGCGGCCGAGCCCTCGAAGAGCGCAAGGAGGCGAGACATCATCACCGGCGCCACCTCGCCGGGGCGAGCACCGCGCGCACCCATGCGCCCTCGCGGTACACGCCGCCCGCGTCGACGAAGGGGGCAATCCAGATCCGGCCGACCACCTCGCCGGTGCGCAGGGTGTCCGGTGTGGGCGACGGGAGGAGGAACGTCGCGGCGGCGGGAGGCGGTGCATCCGCGATCGGCGGTGGCATGGCATCCCCGGTCGCCGCGACTTCAACTCCGCCCGTCTCCGTGTTTGCGACCATCGAGCTGTCGGGCTCGCCGATCGCTGCGGACGCGGCCTCGTCAACGGGGGCCAGAGTCGCACACGGTGTCTCGGGATCGTCGGACGCCGGTCCATCCGTGGCGCCATCGACCTCCAACGGCGGCGCGGCGGGGGCATCGTCGGTGCCGCAGGAGATCGTCGGCGCCGTGGACGGCGTGATCGGCGCTTCGGCCATGATCGGTGCGGACGGGGCGGTGTCCTGCACCTCGGCCGCGATCGCGCAAGGCGCGACGTCATCATGGGGGCTGAGCGCCCCCTTGTCGGCGTGTATCACCGCCGGAGTCGGTTGCAGCGCCGACGCCTCTGCGCCGCAAAGCGCTTTGCCCTCCTGGTCGCTTGCGCCGGAGGCGGACGGGGCGGTGGACTCCGGCTCGTCGCTGTCTGCGGCCTCACCCGCGTCCATGCGCGGGGCGAACAGTCGCCCGAGCCAGGCGAGGGGATGGCAGCCCTTGGCGCAGGGCCGGGGCTTGGCGTCGGGCTGCGTCGTGGGCTCGGGTTGTTTCTCCGGCCCCATCGCCTGCGGGTCGGCCGTCCGGTAGAGCGGCGTGTCGGTCGCGAGCGGCGGCGGGGCAGCGTCCGGCGCGACCGCGGGGTCGGCAGCCACGATGCTGGTGCAGACTTCCCCTTGCGCGAGCGGGCACTGCCAGTCGTCGCCGACGTGGGTGGCGGCGCAGCCTGCGAGCGCTGTGGTCAGGGCGAGGACAGTAAGGGGGCGGTACTGCGGGGTGCTCGTCTCAGCCATGCGTGGGGTCCTCCTCGCGCCCGTCGAGGCGGGCGCCTTCGATGAACACGACCGCGACGCGGGTGCCGGCCTGGAGCTGGACGACCGGCTGGTACTGCTCGGCGCGGCGGATGAGGTAGTCGGCGACCTTGCGCCCGGCGCTTCCTGCGCCCGAGCCGAGCCCCGAGCGGGCGATGTCGTCGATGGACATGTTGGCGACGGCGGCGGTCCCGGGGCCGGTCGCGAGCGCCTGGGGCTCGAAGGCGCGGGAGACGCCCTCGCCGAGCCCGGAGACGGCGCCCGCGAGGAACGCCTTCTCGACGAGCGCGCCCTCGCGGCTCACCACGGGGCCACGGACGCCGGTCTTGCCGGCGCCGGCGACGAAGCCTGCGACCTCGGTCTCGACGATGGCGTCGGGGGTGTCGCCGGCGCAGGTCAGGGTGCGCAGGCGCACGTACACCTTCTCCGAGGAGAGGTCGCCGTGGGCGGCGCCGGTGACGGTGCAGCCTGCGAGGTCGACTTCGAGGGCGCGGCCCGCATCGGCCGCGGTCCACGCGGGGCTCGTGATGCGAAGGAGCACCGGGCGGGGGTCGCTCTGGGAGACGATGCCGGCCGAGGCGTCGACGCCGGCAATGACCACCGCCTCGGCGTGGCTCCCGGCGGGGAGCCAGGTGCCGAGGGTCTTGTCCAGGCGGCGGAAGGTCTCCGGGAGTTCCGCCCCTTCGAGGGAGAAGGACTCGATGAGGGGGGTGGGGGCCGGGGGTTGCGTGGATGGAGCGCCGGGTGTCGGAGAGGGTTGTCCTGTGGTCGATGTTGGGGCGAAGCGCTCGCCACCGGGGAAGGCGTCGGCCCCGGCGAACGGGTCGGGCGCGGTGGCCGCGGCGCGCTCCATCGATGCGATGAGCGCGGCCTGGCGGTCGATGACCGCGCGGGCGTCGGCGTCGCGGGCGTCGAGGGTGGTGCGCAGGCGCGTGTTCTCCGCCTCCATGCGCTTCGCCTCGGTCTCCATCGCGCGAAGGCGGCGCTCCAGGCCCCCGATGCGGGCCTCGGAGCGGCGCACCCAGCTCGCCTGGGCGGTGTCGGGGCCGGTGAGCTCGGCCGCGATGCCGCCTTCGGGGAGCGACGGCTTGTTGCCCCCGGCGGAGAGCCAGAGGACCAAGCCCCCGAGGACCGCGACCGCGATGCCGGCGGCGAGCGCCTGCTGGACGCGGCGGGTGCGCTCGGTGGCGGGGTCGGCCTGGGGGGCGGTCATCGGGGGGTCTCCACGATGACCGCGTGGCGGGGGTGCGGGCCTTCGGGGACCCACACGGCGGCGACGGTGGGGCCGGCCTCGGTGCCGAGGGCGGCGGCGTCGGTGGGCGCATTGGGCGGGAGCGCCAGCACCCGGGCGGTGAAGCGCCGGGCGCGCCAGATCTCGAGGACGGGGTGGCCGGCGTGGCGGGCGCCGGTCGCGCCCTCGACGGTGACGCCAGCGGGCGGGGTGCGCGCGGCGACCGCCTGGATGAGGGCGACGAGCGCGGCGATGCGGGCATCGCCCGGGGCGGGGGTGTCCTCTGCCGCGGTGGCCGCGTCCGGGTTGCGAATCAGCACCTGCGCGGCGGCGCGGTCGGTGACGGTGAGGGTGAGCTGGTAGGTGAACCCCCGCTCGGTGCCGAGGAAGAGGGTCGCGGTCTCCGGCGGCTCCGGTCCCTCGGGCCGCAGATACAGGTCGCCCCGCACCGCGTCGTGCTCGATGGCGAGTCCGCCGGGCGGGCGCACGATGCGGGCGATGCGGTCCTGGTGAAGTGCAATGCGGCTCACGGCGGTGGCGGAGACCTCCGCCTCCAGCATCGCGTGGTCGGTGGCCGTGAGGCGCTGCATCGCGAGCGCCTCGCCCGAGGCGAGGGCGAGGCCTGCGAGCAGCACGCTCAGGCATCGTCGTCGTGTGGTGTTGATGGACATCATCACTCCTCCTCCCGCTCCTCGAAGCGGAGCAGCCCCAGCCGTGCGGCATCGAGCCGGAAGACGAGGCGATAGGTCTTGCGCACCCGGGACGTCTCCTCCCGGCCGATGAAGGTCGCGAGCGTGCCGGTCACTTCGGCCGCGAGGGCTTCCGGGTCTGTGGTGATGCGCTCGGGGTGGAAGGCACTCGCCAAATCGAGCGCCGCCATCCGCTCGGCCTCGGCCGCGACCCAGGCGCCGATGGCGCCCCGGGCCGAGGCGTGGCTCATGCGGGCGGCGGCTTCACGGACTGCGGGGGCGTTCTCGGGGGTGAGGGTCAGGAGGGTCGCGGCGACGGTGCGGGCGGCGTCTTCGAGGTACCGCCGTCCGGCCCAGGTCTCCCCGACTTCCCAGGCGGGGCCGGTGACCGCGGGCACCAGCACCGTCACCCGCTCGTGGTGCACGAGCCCGAGACCGAGGATGGCGTTCGTGAGCGTCGAGAGCCCGAGCAGGGCGGCGAGGGCGAGTCGGGCGTCGCGCACCCGCTGGCGCTCGGCTTCCCGTCGAGCGTGCCTCATCCGGCGAAGCGCCGCAGATGACTCGGGGGCGTGGCCTTCAATCCGAGCGCCGGCCCCGGCAGCATCCAGTAGAGCGCATAGAGCGCCACATGCGCCCCGCCGCCGCGCTTCACGCGCCGGAGCAGCAACCAGGCCCCCACACCGGCCCCGAGCCCCGCGAGGAACGCATTGGCCCCGAGCCCGAGGACGGCGGGCGCAAGCAGCGCCGCCGCCTCATCCAGCGTCCAGAAGAGCCAGCGCTCGGGGTCATCGAGCCGGCGGGGGATGACGTACGGGGCGTCCATCACACGATGGCGGTGCCGACGAGGCCGGTCACGATGCCGGTGC
This sequence comes from Thiotrichales bacterium, assembly GCA_026709935.1. GTDB lineage: Bacteria > Pseudomonadota > Gammaproteobacteria > HK1 > HK1 > HK1. The sequence continues at coordinate 49,266 of JAPOSC010000012.1, read as the reverse complement.
CGGCGCCGGCAGCGACCCCGACGCCGACCGCGCCGAGGAGCTGGGTCGCGTTGAACCGCAGCACCGAGCCGATGAGGGCGGCCCCGACCGCGAGCACCGCGGCGAGCTGCCCGCCGGTGCCCGAGACCATGCCGGTCATGGTGCTCAACGGCCCCGTGAAGGTCGTGTCGGTGGTGGCGAGCGCGGGCTCCAGAGCGAGGAGCACGAGCGCCGCACCCACGAGTGCGGGCGCCCTCATGCCGCCGCTCCCGGGCCGGTGCCATCGTCCGACGTCGAGCGCCGGCGCCGGGCCGCGGCCCAGGCCTCGATGTCGGGGAGGCGGTAGCGGACCCGCGCCCCGAGCTTGAAGTACGTCGGCCCGTCGCCGCTCACCCGGTAGCGGTCGAGGGTGCGGGGCGAGAGGTCCAGATGTGCCGCGGCGGCGCGGGTGTCGAGATAGGTGGTGTGGTCTCGCATCGATGGGTCTCCTTGGGTGTGAGTCAGGGAATCGGTGAGGACGGAGCGCGGGACAGGCGCGGACGCAGGGGCTCCTCTCTCCGAGGCGGGTGTCGGGAACGCTTCCTCGACCGCCCGCGCGATGGCCGCCCGCTCGGTGGGATTCGCGTGCGCCCGCATCCACGCCCGCACCCGGTCCACGGTCGCGAGCGTCGGTGACGCGCCCGACAACAGCCGCGCGACGAACGAGGGGCTGCCGGCGGCTTCGAGGCCGAACACGGCCCGCTTGGTGCGGGTCACCCGGAGGAAGGTCTCCACCTCGTGGCGGAACCGGGGTCCCAGAGGCGCGGCGCCGATGAAGGCAAGGAGCCGGTCGGCGCTCGCGAGCCGCAGCGTTCGACCGCGCGCGAGCGTCGTGGCGAGCCCCGGGTCGTTGAGCGCCTCAAGGCCGAGCCGTCGGGCGCTAACCCCGGTGCGCGCCCGGTAGGCGTCGAGGTGGCGGATGAGGGTGGCCTGCGTCGTCATGGGCGCGCACCATAGGGACGGGGCGCAGGCTTGACAATAGGAATGTGTAGTTTATATCCTGCGCATCCCGACACATCGGCGAACCCCCGCGATGCCCAACGACCCCGTACGCGCGCGCCTTCGCACGCTCCTTCGCGAAAACGACCTCACCATGGCCCGCGCCTCGACCGCCCTCGGGCGCAACCGCGCCTACCTCCAGCAGTACCTCGTGCGCGGGATGCCCAAGGTGCTCGGGTTCCAGGACTCGGAGACGCTCGCGAAGCTCCTCGGCTGCGATCCCGCCGAGCTCCGCCACGCCGCCCTCCCGCCCCGCAAGCCCCGGACCCGTCCCCGACGTCCTGGCCCCCGCGCTCTGCCCGGCATCCCCCTCGTCCCCGTGCCCGAGATGGAGGTCGAGGCCGCTGCGGGCGGCGGCGCCGTTGCCGGTGAGTCCGTCGATGAGACCGCCCGGTGGTATCTGCCCGAGGCGATGGTCCGCCACGAGGGCGATGCGGACCCGAAGGCGCTCCGTATCCTGCGCGTGAAGGGCGACTCCATGGAGCCCGAGATGCGCGAAGGCGACCGGCTGCTCGTCGACACCGCGAAGCGCCGGCCCGCCACCGGCGAGCTCTTCGTGCTCTTCGACGGCACCGGGCTCGTCGTCAAGCGCATCGAGACGGTGCCGGGCGAGGCGCGGCTGCGGCTGCTCTCCGCCAACCCCGCCTACGCGCCCTACACCGTGCTCGGGGTCGAGGTCCACATCGTCGGCAAGGTGGTGTGGGTGCTCAGGAAGATGTGAGGGCAGCTAGGTTGATCGAGCCGATCACATGCTTCGAAGTGTTCGCTATAAGCGAACTTTGTTCTTGACAACTCATAATCTCGCGACCCATAATGTCCCCGCTTGGTGATACGGAAGCACAAGTCATCACACCCGGAGCCGGCTGTGCCGGCTCGAGGAGGGGCAAGACCCCTCTACCGCTCGGCTGCGGCGGGTGGTCGGCTCCTCCGGGGCTGGCCCCGGTCAGGCCTTGCGAGACCCGACTGATGACGGGTCGGGTCTCAGACACTTGGGATTTGGCGGCGACGTTCCGTCTCTTTGCTGGCGATGACCTCGCTTCGCAATCCTGCGAAGTGAGCAGCAGAGAGGTACACGAACGATGTACATATTCAAACCCAAGCCGTTGCCGCAGCGGTCGAAGAGCGGGAGGCGGTGGCCGCGATCGCTACGATGCCCCCGCCTGTTCCGGGTCGTACTGGCCGTCGGAGCCGCCATGGATCGCCTCTGGCGATGGTGGTGCGCCCTGACTGGTCAGACTGAGGACTAGATCGCTTTCCCTTCTGTCTCTCGCGCAGGAGAAGGATGATGCTGGCCGAAGCGCTGAGACTCATGCGGGTGTTTCACGACGTGAAGCAGACGGAACTCGCGCAGAGGCTCAGTATCTCGAAATCCCACCTCTGCGAGATCGAGCGCGGGAGAAAGCAACCCACGCTCGCGCTCATCGACCGCTACGCAGCCGAGTTCGGCATCCCCCGCTCCTCCATTTTGTTCTTTGCGGAGGGCCTGGAGAGTCCGTCGAAGTCAGCCAATGCGGCACAACGCGGGCGAGGGGCGATCGCTCGCAAGGTCGTCCATTTTCTGCGCCTGATCGAGGAGCGAACCGAGCATGCCGAGCAAGTCTGATCGGCGCTACACCGAACGAGATAGCCCGTTCTTCCGTCTGCGGTCGAGGGCAAGGCTCGCCTCCCTCCTCTTCATCGGCAAGGCCAAGCTCCGGACGCTCGCCGACGGAGGAGCGCTTTACCGCCATTTCACGCGGCCAAAAGCCTCGGGGGGGCTCCGGGTGATCAGTGCGCCCCGCGGCGACTTGAAATCCGTTCAGGCGCGGATTGCGAAGCTGCTTCGCCGGATCGAGACCCCGGACTACTTGTTCGCGCCCGTCCCGGGACGTTCCTACGTCGACAACGCCGCGACACACCTGGGGGCGATGTCGATTCGAGGGCTCGACATCGAGGACTTCTTCCCGAACTGTACCGCCAAGCGGGCATTCTGGTTCTTCCATGTGCGGATGGAATGCTCGCGCGATGTGGCGGCCGTGCTGACAAGAATCGTCACGCACGAGGGAGCATTGCCGCAGGGCAGCCCGTGCAGCCCCATCCTCGCGTACTGGTGCTATGTGGACATGTGGGAGCGGATCGCCCGGATCGTGCAGGACGCAGGCTGCACCCTCAGCGTCTATGCCGACGATGTCACTGTCTCGGGCCGCGTGGTTCCGGAGGAGGTCATCTGGCGGGTCAAGACGCTGCTTCGGGCGCACGGTCATCGTTGCGCGGGCGCGAAGGAACGCGCCAGGCACGCACGGCCCGCGAAGATCACCGGCGTCATCGTTCGAGGCGATCGGCTCCAGACTCCCAATCGGCTCCAGAAGAAGCTGCACGACCTCCGTCGCGAGGCGCTCCGGATGCGATCCGACAACGACCGCGCCGACCTCATGGTGCGGATCCGGGGCCGGGAGGTACAGATGGAACAGATTGCGTCCGGAAATCCCAGATAGCGCGCACACCCCAGTTCTGGGCAGATCGGCAATGACCCCTCCTCTCCGGCTACGCCTCATCTACCTTGGCTCGCGATCGCTGCGAGGGGCTGATAGCCTGCATCACACTGATGCATGCTACAAAAGACATGCAGGTGGTCTTATGCAGCGCATCACGATTACCGTTGAGCCGGATCACTACGCGGCAATGGCATGCATCGCGAAGGAGAGTGACGTCACGGTGTCATGGATCATCCGCCGCCTGATGCGCGACTTTCTGGAACACCGCGAGCGCGAAGGTTCATCCCGACTGGATCTCGGCCGACCGGACAAGACGGTCGCCGCCGACGCGTGATCGTGCCCGAAACCGCATCTGCTCCACGCTCTCTCGCCCAGCAGGTATCCCTGCCTGGCCTTTGCCCCGTCGAGGCCGCGCTTGCGCAGTTGTCCCGGGCCGGGCCGGAAGAACGCGGTGCGATCTTCACGCGCCGCGAAGTGGTTGATTTCATTCTCGACCTTGTCGGCTACACGCCGGACCGGCCGCTTCACGCACTCCCCCTCCTTGAGCCGTCTTTCGGCGACGGTGACTTTTTGCTGGCCGCCGTCGAACGCCTTCTCGCGGCTTGGCGCAATCTCGCGGAGCCCGTCCCGGTGACAGCACTCGCCAACGCCATCCGGGCCGTCGAACTGCACCAGGCTTCATTCGAGTCGACACGCGCCAAACTGATCCGGCTGCTCAGGGACGCAGGAATTCTCCGGACCGATGCTGCGTCACTCATCGATGCCTGGCTGATTCACGATGACTTCCTGCTCGCTGATCTACCGCTCCCTGTCCAGTTCGTCGTGGGCAACCCACCCTACGTACGCCACGAGCAGATCCCCAACGCGCTGGTCGCCGAGTACCGGCGCCGATACAGCACGATCTTCGATCGCGCTGACGTCTACATCCCCTTCATCGAGCGATCACTCCATCAACTGCGCGATGACGGGAGGCTCGGCTTCATCTGTGCCGATCGCTGGATGAAAAACCGCTATGGAGGGCCGTTGCGCCGGCTCGTCTCGGAGCAATTCCATCTTCAGATTTATGTCGATATGTACGACACCCCCGCATTTCATTCGGATGTAATCGCCTATCCAGCGATCTTCATCATTGCCAGGCAAGGGCCTGGCGCGACGCGCATCGCGCATCGGCCACACATCTGTGCATCGTCCCTGACCAGGTTGGCCGGTTGGCTGACCGACACCTCGCCGCCTGCGCCGGCCACTCCCGTCAGAGACATTGCCGAGGTCGCCGACGGCTCCCAGCCCTGGATTCTGGATAAACCCGAACGCCTCGCGCTGCTCAGGCGCTTGGAAAGGGACTTCCCCATGCTCGAAGAGGCGGGATGCAAAATCGGTATCGGCGTCGCAACTGGTGCCGACAAGGCATTCATCGGTCCTTTTCAAGATCTCGACGTCGAAGACGACCGCAAGCTCCCCTTGGCCACGACGCGAGACATCATGTCAGGTGAGGTCGAGTGGCGTGGTCTCGGGATTGTCAACCCGTTTGCCGACGAAGGTGGACTGGTCGCGCTCGACCGGTATCCTCGCCTGAAACGCCACCTGGAAGATCGGAAGGATCAGATAGCCATACGTCACATCGCGAAGAAGGCACCCGCCAACTGGTATCGCACCATCGACCGAATCTATCCTGCCTTGGCGCGAACGCCCAAGCTTCTCATTCCCGACATCAAGGGCGAGGCGCAAATCGTTTACGAAGGCGGCACGCTCTACCCTCATCATAACCTCTACTACATCACGTCCGACCATTGGCATCTCCGAGCCCTTCAGGCCGTTTTGCTCTCCGGTATCGCCCACTTGTTCATTGGCGCCTATTCGACCAGGATGCGCGGCGGATACTTGCGCTTCCAGGCTCAGTATCTTCGCCGCATACGGCTACCGCACTGTTCCACCGTTTCGCGCTCCAAAATGCATACACTGGTCTCCGCTGCCGAGGCCGGTGACGTTGAAGCCTGCAATCAGGCCGCCTTCGCGCTCTACGATCTCAATGCCGACGAACGCGCCGCGCTCGGCGGCAATGGTGCCGACAACTGAAAGGAGCGTGTTCCGTGCCGGTCGACCTCGTCAACTACGAAGAGAAAGCTCGCGCCGCCGTGCGACTGTTTTGGGCCAGCCGCGAGCAGGCGCGGCAAAAACAGATCGAATCGGGAAGGGCCGATCAGGGAGAACGCGCAGGCGTAACCGCCGGAAAAAACATGGACGGCTTCATTACGCTCGTGACTCACGTCGTCCGCGCCAATGGCCTCGCTGACGCGAGCATTCACCTGAAGCGCCGGGTCCTGACACTGCCAGGCTATTTCCGACCCACGAAGTTGTGGGATGTCCTCGTCATCAATCACGGTCGATTGATCGCCGCACTCGAATTCAAGAGCCAGGTCGGTCCCTCCTTCGGCAACAATTTCAACAACCGCGCGGAGGAAGCCATCGGAACCGCTCATGACCTCTGGACAGCATATCGCGAGGGTGCCTTTGGTGAACAACCCCGCCCCTTTGTCGGGTGGCTGATCCTGGTGGAAGATGCAGAGGGCTCACGCGAACCCATCAAGAATGAGTGTCCGCATTTCCCAGTTTTCAAGGAGTTCGCGGATACCTCTTATGCGGCCCGATACAACATTCTCTGCCGGAAACTGATGCAGGAGCAGTTGTACTCGGCAGCCGCCGTCTTGACGTCGCCCCGCTCTGCATCCATAATCGGAGACTATTCGGAACTAAGCGAATTGACAGGTCTACGAACTTTTATCTCCGAGCTCGCCGGCCACACTGCGGCCGAGTGTGTGCGCTAATGCTATCTGTGGTCGACGGTGCGGCCCTGGAAGGCGTGGATGGTGGCTGCCCAAGCTGACCGCGCTGCCGTGACTGGGGTGGAAAACCGGGGCGCGGCGTGACCTATCGCCCAGTGTGCGATGGCGTGCGTGCGGGGGAGGGAGGCATCGTGCCGGCACCGATATTCGACGTTCGGCCGGGTGCCACCGCTACGCTCGGCGGCGCTTCTGGTCGAAGTGGGCAGCATGCGGTTTGATGACGGGCGGTGCGCCTTGTTGGCGGCGGCTATCCTCCGCCCGACCTCACCGCCAAGGTGAAGGCGGCGGAGAGGTCCCGGTCATTCAGGGCGTCGTGCGGCCGAGAGGTCGAGGGAGAGGCCAAGCGTGGGGTGGACCCAGGCCATCCCGCCGCCGAGTTCGACCCCGAGGCCGGTCTCCGCGTCGCCGCCGTCGGGGTGCGACCCTGGTTCGAGCGTCGGTGTGAGATGGCTGTCGCTGTCGAAGACAATGCGGTCGCTGCCCGCCGCGCCCGATTCCGCGCGTGGGGCCGGTTCCGATGGCTGCTTGCGCCGCTGCCGGAGATGCGGTCTACTTCCTGACGCAGTTGCAGCGAAGATGATTGCTTCGAGAGTCATGGACAGAACGACCAGTACAATACCTCGCGCCTCGCGCCTCGCGCCTCGCGCCTCGCGCCTCGCGCCTCATAATGGCGTAGACCACCGCCACCCGTTCCTCCCGGCCACCCGGACCGGAGTCTCTCTTCCGAACGTCGTTGTTGCCGTCGTCACCGGCGATGGTGCGGCTTCTGTGCGCTCGATACGGAGCGGGCATGTTGCTCCGCCATGGCCGGGATGCGCGCACCCGACCCCGTCGCCGTCCGTTCACGCCCCCTCATCCGCCATCCGGCGGTGCTGCTCTTACTCCATCCAGCGCCCTCGGGCGCTACCGACGACCGCGACTTTCGCGGCGGAAGACGCGGCCGGTCGTTGTGCTGTCCCGCCGGCGGCCCATGCGACGAGGCAGACACCGCCGCCGTCACGTGCGCCGAGACGGCCCCACCCGAAAATCAGGCTGCGAGACCGAATTCACCAAGGAATCGCTGACAAAAGGGGATACGCCCGATGAAACACATCACCTTGAAACGCACGAGCATCGCACTCGCGGCTGCGCTGCTAGTGATGGTAGTAGCGCAATCCTCTGCCTTAGCGGCGGATCCAGAAGTTTGGCTAAGAGCTAAAACGGGGGCATGGGAAAGGAGTAGTACCACATTCAATCTGATGTGCAGAAAAGCCGGTTATATCCCTGATGGCATTTACGTTGATCCGAATAATCCGAACGACCCTCCGATTCCGACACAGACTGGCAGCAATCCCAATGTCGCTCATTACGCAGCTACCTCCTTTATAGAAGTAGAGGGCAGGAATATCGGTCGGGATGAAGGATGGCTAGATGATGAATTGCCGGGAGATCATCCAGGACGCGCATGGGGGCACACGACATGGGGAGGCCTCATTCAGGATGCCAACAGACATCCTAAGTATGAACTGATTATCAAGTTAGTGGCGACATCTGATGGCACTCCAATTCAAAATGGTCTTCACTTGAGTTCCCTATGGGAGGAATCAGGCTTCGAGCGCATGGTGACACGACGGTGGGATACCCGACTTCAAGATAAAACTATCCCCATCGGCGCGTTCTGTCCTTGGGGGGATACCGCATCCCATTCGGTCACGGTCACGGCTACCATCATCGGTAAGATGAGACTTTAATCTTGGCAAATATATCCATGACTAGGCGCAGAGAGCTATAAGCGGAATTTATGCGGGATAAGTAGCCTCTATCACGCCTAGCAGCCGAACTCGCGGAACCGTGGGACTGACAAGCGAAGGGGCCACCGTAGAGGCCCCTTCAGTATCGCGGCCCGAAGACCGCCCCGCGTGCGTTAGTCGGGCATGTCAGTTTTCGACTCTCACCCAGATGCGGCAACTGCCCGCGGATTGGGATTGAGCATCCCCCGCTCCGGCACAATGCGCCATTTTCCTGAATGTGTAATGCCGTTGCCCGCACCGGCCCTGGGCAGAATCTCTAACAAAGCCCGGGTCTGGGACGATATTGAGATTCCTATCGGTTGTGTGGTTTCTTTGAGCGCAGTTCCTGCTCGGGTTTGTCGCGTCCACTATGCGCCCGGCGTTTCTCACTCGCAGTGAAATGGGAAACTCCGCCCCAACCCCGGCGTTCATGAGCCGCCCCTTGGCGTAAATGCACTGCCTTCCCTTGTCAATGAACATGTCTCCGAAATGAATAAAGGCTCCAAAGCCGGAGCCGCCTTCGGTGAGAACGACACCGGAATCGTGGTAGCCGTCCCCGCCGTAAACGCCTACTCGTTTTATGTTTTCTTGCCCCGTCAGCTTGGACTCTTGGGGAGGAAAGGTGATGCAGATCATCCCGCTTTTTATGCTGGCCGTGGCCGCTCCTATCTCGGCGGGCGGCGTGCCGTAGTACACGGCGCGGGCGTCGGAGTGGCTGCGGCGCTCATCCGCTTCGATCTCTTGTTGAGAGGGTGTCGGCGGGTTGTACGGATAGCGCGTCCTGCAAACCTGAGCGGTGTTGTCCCAATAGCCGCTGGCCCAGCCAGCCAGTTTGGCGGCATCATCGCAGGTTGCGTCATTCGACGCCCACACCGGCGCGGCGACCAGCGTTGCCACCAGTGCGGCCGCTGCGATCCCTGTGCGTCTCATCGCCCCACCCTCCGAGCATTTCGGGGGGGGGGGGGGGGGGTAACTTTCTGAATAACATGGGATTTCTCCTTGTTCGATTCGGCCCTGAGAAAGATCACTCTCCGAAGCGCGGACCGGAACCTCGGGGCGTGTGTGCCTGCCTTGCGTCAAGGTGTGCGAGCGACCCCTTCGCAGGGGTCGGCGGAGAGCGCGACGCTCCGTGTTGAAGCAGTCGTGGGGCGTGGCGCCGGTCAGGCCGGTCCCCGTGGATTTCGTTGGAGGCTCCGTGCGCGGGGATGTTCTTCCGGGGCACGGGCAAGCCGGGTCCGCGGTGACGTTGTCGTGGTTGGGGGTGTGTCAGTGCCGGGGGCACCTGGCGGCCACCCGGCGTGACCATCAGGCCCGCGCAGTGTCGCGGGGTGGTCTGCACCGCGGCGGGTTCGGGAGGTGCCGGCAGCGACAGGGCGAGAAGCGTGGCGGCGAGACCGCGGCGCGGCCGACAGGCGGCATGACGGACGCGCGCGGCGAAAAGCACGCGGCCGTCGGTGGAGAACGCGGGGACCCGGCGCACGGGCCGAGGCGGGCGGCTGGCGGTGCAGCGCCCATCGGGGGAAGCGTTGGGATCAGGCGGAGAGGCTAGTGGACGGGAGCCGTCCCAGGCCGAAGACGCAGGAGAGGCATCCGGCATCCGGCATCCGGCATCCGGCATCCGGCATCCGGCATCCGGCAATCATTATAGCGGCCACTTCAGGCGGGTCTGTCAAGCGCCCGGACGCACACGCGACGTCCGACTCGCCAGCGAGGCTCGGAGCCTCCAGCATCGTCGCGCACAACGCGCACATCGCGGTCTTCATCCCGGTTTGGACCTGCTGTCTGTCCAATCGCCTGAAGCTGCACCCAATGCCGACACCGTAAATCCCATGAGGCGTGATTTCAAGAGAGATTGACACTGAGGTACGGCGTTGGAACCCCCATCAAGAGAGGCGTACCGTGCCACCCAACCGTCCAGGCGCGCCGACCCTCCGGCGTGCGGCCACTCGCATCATGCCGGCCGCTGGGCAGCGGACGGCGCCCGTCGATGCGGGCGTCGTGCCGTCGGGAATCGCAGATCCAACGGGTTCCATCCTGTGGTGCGGCTCTGGAAGGCGCGGACGCTGGTGGCCCGGACTGCGCTGGTTGCCGTGAAGGGCCTGGAAAAGCGGGGCGTGGCGATACCCATCGCCTGGGATTCCATGGCGCGCGCGGAACGATGGCCGAGTCTCGCCCGCGTGCCCGTTTGATCCTCGGCGGACCGTCACCGCTACGCTCCATGTCGTTCCAGGTCGAATTCGCCTGCATCCGATTTGATGACGGTTCAGGCGTTCACGCGCGTTCGCCCATATCGGTTCGAGGGAACCATAGCTCTTGTGGGAGCGTACTCCTAATCGGCTCTTACACGCCCGTACGGTCGGCGCGTTATGTACCGACTTGCGGCGGTGGCTGTCGACTTGGGATCAGGCCACCAGGGAGGCTCGCGCGTTTGTCTCTGTGGCACCAGCCGCTAGAAAACGCGCGTCAGTCAACGTTCTTCGTAACGTAGACGAACGAATCCAGCAAGGCGGCTCGTATCCGCGAGATAGCTCGTTCGCGCGCATTTCGCGGAGCCGGATTCCTGTAACAGTCCTGATCGTAGATGGCCGTGAGAAGGCGCTCGTAGTTGTCGGGATTGCCAAGGGTGGTGGGCGCAAGACCGAAGGAAGAAGCCAAGCCGTCCTTCGACGCTTCGTTGACCGACACGAATCGTTCGGGGCGAGCAAAAGTGAGCAGTCGGGTCGCAATACCGGGACCGATCCCGACGATGTCTTGGAGTTCCCTGTAGGCATCGAACGCGAGTTGGGGGAAAGCACTGTCCTCCGCGGCAACGACACCGAGCACGATACGTTGAATAGCTTGCTGGTTGGCGCCGAAAACTGTTTTAAGGGCCGCCCACCTCATCCTGCCGAACAGCCCCCAGTGCCCATCTCGCGTCAGGCCGAGCAAGCGAAGACGGTCGTATTGTTCGAGTTCGTCCCAGTCCGGCTGGGCGACGACATCGTGCAGGATCTCGGCGGTTTCGCGCCAACTGCTGTGTTCACCCAAGACCGACCACGAATGATGGTTGCTCCACCACCACCCATCGCACTGCTCCAGAGCTTTGACGTAGCTTTGCCAGTTCGTAACTTCTCGAAGCAAACCCGGTGGGTCCAAGTCGCGGGTGTTCGGCGTTGGCCGCAGTTCTGGCGAGGGTGGATTGTTCTTTCTCGATTCGGCATAGGCATCGATGGCGGCGGCGTCGATCGGGGCGGTGTGTTCCCACAGGTCATCGAACCAATTCTGCACCGACACGGTATCGGATGTCTCGAACACGGCCTCGTTGTTCATTTCGAACCCACCGGCCGTGAAATTCGCGCTTCCGATCCAAGCAACGGATTTGCTGTCACCGCGAAATATGAAGACTTTGGGGTGAAAACGCTGGCCTGTGTTTGGCCCACGCAACTGACCGATCCTGGCCAGCGTTCTGAGTGCGACTGGATCCGTTAAGTTTCCCCACAACCCCACGATGGCTCGGATATCCGGCGGCGGCCGTTGCCTCTGCAAAGCACGGAGACCCTCGTGGCTGGTAGCCCAAGCGGCGGCAAGATCGATTTCAGTTGCCCAAGAGAGATGCTTCCGGAAATAGGATAATATTTTTTCTTCGGTAATCAGCATGGCGGATACTTATGTTGAGCCCCACCGCAGTGCCTTCGGCATGGCACACGGTGCTCAGCACCGACCTGTCGAAGTCGAGGGTGACGCTCGCGAACCTTCCACCTACCAAGAACTCGATCACAACTGTGGTCGACTCGGTATGGACGTGCACAACGCTGTGCTTGTCGGCACGGTAGCGAGCGGCTCATTTATTCCTCTTCATCCTCTGAGACGAGCATCCACACCTGCTTCAGCGGTAGCTCCGTTTTGATCTTGGCCGGCAGGCGAGCGTAGTTGCGGTAGATGGCGTCCACGAGGTGTCTATCGTCCCACAGACGCACCGTGAAGTGTCCCTGTTTCGATTCCTGAAGCACTACCCGGTTGAACCCTCCCCAACAGACGAGGAGTCCTTGTTCTGCGCTGAAGTTTTGCATCGTCCCCTTCAAAGCGCGGTACACGGTCACATCGGCGGGGGTTTGCTGCGATTTGACCTGCACGCAAAGGCGTGGGCCGTCAAGCCCCAACGAGCCCCGACCGGCGAGTATGTCCACGCCGCCGTCGGGACCCGGAGGAGAACTTTCCGTGACCCACCCTTCAGCCTCCAGTAGGGCCTCGACCAGCCCCGTCAGGGCGTGCCCGGAAAATCGCGACTGGATGCGCGCGACGATCTGGTCGTGCGCCATCTGCACCAGATCGGGGACTGCCTCGGCTTGTTCCTCAGTCGCCAGCGACTCCCTCGTCTTCATCCTCGTCGGCATCGCTGGGCCCGGGTCAGATTGCCCTTCAAGCACCGCGGCGACGCGCTTCGCCGCGTCGTTCCGGGAGATATTGCATACCGTCATGAACGCACCGAACGAGTACAGAAGGTCCTGCTCGAATCTCGTTCGTGGGATGTCGGTTTGTTGCCACTCTACCGAACGCGTGTGCCTCAGTTCGGAATTCACTTCCTTGAACTCGTACGGTCCATTCACGCGGCCAATGGCGATCTGTGAGGTCAGTCTGCGTGGCAGCACGACGAGATCGCCCTTTTGCATCACGCCAGCGAATGTCCACAACTGTGCAGTGACGTTGCCCCGCCTTCGCGGGTTCGCACCGGGGAGGGCGTCGCTCACGCGCTCCGCAACCGCCTCGAAGTTTGCCGCTCCCTCCAGAGAAGGAATGTCGCGGCGATCGATGATGGCGAGGTTGTTCTCCAGCGACAACTCCTCATCCTCACCCGCCCGGGCACGGGCGAGGTAGAGCTTCGGTTCCCTGTTCATTCCCATTCATCCCCTCATTGATGCTCGCGTTGATTTACATGCATGAGCGTGCGCACCGATACTACCTCGCAGAATGGAACCCCTCAGTTGAATTTGGTTCCGTAGTCCACCTTCGCACCGAACGGACTATACCAAGGGTCTGCGGTAACACACTCCCATGAACCGCCCGGGGAGCGCGTGATCACGTGCTCTCACCCACATTCTCCTTACCGGCGAAAGCGTTATTCAGATCGGGCGACAGCATCAGCAACTCAGGCAACTCGCCGAGATCCATCGCCGCGCTGTGCCAAGCGCCCTGCTCCCACTCGGGGAGTCGCCGAACTTGCGGTTGCCGTCCCCGTCTCCGATGCTGGCGCCGCCGTTCACGTCGTACGAACCGTGACCACTGCGCGAAACGCCCCGGCACCGCCTTCCGGGGACGACTCTCCGACACCGCGACGATGACTTCGTTGGTGAAGCGCCAGATCCGGAAGTTGCACCCATCCGCGAACACGTCGCGATAGTTCTCACGATTCCTCCGCGACAACAGGCTCGGAAACGCCCCCACGCAGGTGAAGTGATCGATGTTGGAGGGGTCGGCCTTCAGCTTTCGCAAGACGTTCCTCAACAGTACCCCCGACAGTGCATGCCTGCGCCCGTTTGCGTCGGTGACCACCGGTCGTTGCTCGTTCCCGCCCTCGAACTCCTCGATGCACCGCTCGCCTTCCTCAACCCTGACGCTCAGCAGGGCGAAAGGGCCCGCGGCCGTGCGCAGGCTCCAGAATTCCGACTCCCCCGTCTTCAGCGCGTTGTGGTAGGTCCGGCCGAGCTCGTTGGCATGGGCGACGCAGAGATGGAGTGCGCGCCCCACCTTCTGCAGCTCGGCGACCGACCGCTCGCGGCGGAGCCGGATCTCGCCCACCCCCGAAACCACCCCGCAGACGTATGCCTGCGCTTCACAGACAGGGGTCGCTTTCGCCCGGCGACACCCCGTCTTCTGGACCTCCCCGCGGAAACGCCTCGCCCGTTCGATCGTCTCGTCGAACTCGGTGATGTGCGCCAGTGATTTGAGGAACCGTCGTGCCGCATGCGCCAAGTCTCCTCGCCCATCGGACTTTCGCACCGCGCTCCTTACGTGTTTGAGCGTCCGAAGCACGGTTTCACGCGCAGTCACTGACAACCCGCGCCCGTCGCGGTTCTCGGGCCGGTCCCCGAACGCGTCAACGGTGCGCAGCAACCGCTTCGGCATTGCCGGGGCCTGGGGTATGTCCGGCCAGTGCGCTTCGAGCCACGCGAGTCGTGCGGCAATGTTTGGATGGGAGGATGCCGGTCGCGGCGCCCTGTGATGCTGTTCCGGCTCGGGTTGTCTTGGTTCTTGTGCGCTCATGTTCTGTCTTCTGGGATGAGGAGTGAATATGACATGTCTTTCTTACACACTATTCTACAGGTATGATTCCAGAAATCAAGCAGCCGGCGTGAGCAATGACAGAACAGGATGCGTCGCAGGACACTGCGGATTTCGAGCGCTTCGCCGTCGCCGTCGACATCGCCGTGTTCACCGTCCAACCCCCGGCCTGGGAGCACCGCCGCCGTGACTTCCAGACGCCCCCGGCCCGGCTCTTCGCGCCCACGCTCCACATCGCCCTCGTGCGACGGGACATCGAACCGTTCCTCGGGCGTTGGGCGTTGCCGGGGGGCTTCGTCAGGCGTGGCGAGGACCTCAATGAGGCCGCGGTTCGCGCCCTGGCCGAGGAGACGGGCCTGCACCCGGAGAGCGACTGGTATCTTGAGCAGCTCGGGAGCGACGTTGCCCCTCACCGGGACGCGCGTCAGCGCGTGCTCTCAGTCGCGTTCTTCGCCGTCGCCCACGAGTTGCCGCCCATGCTCGGGGGTGGCGATGCCGCCTGGGCCGAGATGCAATCCGTCGACGAACTCGACCGGAGCACCCTCGCCTTCCATCACGCGCGCATCATCGACGACGGTCTGGAGCGCGTGCGCGCGCTTCTCGAGTACACGACCTTCGCGTCACGGTTTCTCGCACCGACCTTTGCGGTCAGCGAGCTTCAGGCCGTCTACGAGGCCGTGTGGAACGTCCGCCTCGACAGCGGCAATTTCCGGCGCAATCTGGAGAAGTGTCAGGGGTTCGTGCGCGTCGATGCCGACGGCCGTCGCGAGCACCCGCCCCACCGCCGACAACGCGGCCGACCGCCAGCGCGATGGTCGGCACGAGAAGCCCATCGCCGGGACCGCTCCGGAGCACTCCTCGCCCGGGCCCTGGCCAGTCGCGCTCGGGGGACATCGATGCTGGGCATTCGCACTTGGCCGGCCGAGCCTCGCCTCGACTTCGTCTACTTGCCTGTCGCACCGGGTACCTATGACGTGATGATCCGAAACTCCGTCGGGTCGCTCGGGACGGTCCGCAAGGTCCGGGAGGTTGACGTCGATCGATGGCACGCCGTCAGTCCTGACGGTGAGGACCTATCCGGCTCGTTCGATACCCGCATCGACGCGGCCTACCACCTCTGGTCATTGGCGCAGGGTGAGGGTGACGTTCAGGAATGACGCCCCGCTCGCACCCGTCAACCAGCGTCGCAGGTGCAGTAGGAACGCCCCAGCTCACGTTAGACTTGTGCGTCGGGGAACTGCCTGGCAAGCACGCCATGCACCAGCCGCAACCGGGACAAGTCACGTGAATATCGCGCAGTCGCCGCGCCGTACGATCGTGGCCCACAGCCGGCTGAAGATACGGGAACTGCGGCTGGAAGCGGCCCGGAAACGCCAGCACGGGTTTCAGGTCATGACCTTCGAGCATCTCGCGGCCCGGCTCGCGGGCGGCTTCGTGCAATCCCTCGACGGCGATACGCTCAGGCAAGCCATCGCGACCGTCCTGCCGGAAACGGCGCTGGGTGAGCTCGATGCGATCAAGGCGCTGCCCGGAATGACGGGCGCGGTCGCCGACACCTTGCGCAAAGCCTGGTGGGCCGGTCTCGACCTTGAGGCTCGGGCGGGCGAGCATCCACGGCTCCGGTCCATCGCTCGCCTTGAGCGTGCGGTGCTGGACGCGCTGCCGCCGTCGATGATGCGGCCCGCCGACCTCGCTGCGGCCGGGGGCGCCCGACTGGATCATGCGGCTGCGCTCTTCGGACCTATCGAGATCGTCGGCATCACCGAGCTCTCACCCGTCTGGCGACCGCTCCTGCACTCGATCGCACATCATGTGCCGGTGCGCTGGAATGCGGGCCCCCGGTCGGTGCCTGAATGGCTCGACGCCAGAGTCGTCGAGATTGTGCGGGGGGCATCACAGTCGCCGGACATCTCAGCCGTCCGCGCGGCCACGGCCTATCACGAGGCGGTTGAGGCCATGCGCTGGGCACGCGCGTTGCTTGCCTCCGGCAAGGCGGAGCCCGCCGACATTGCCATCGCCTCTGCCGCGACCACCGACTATGACGATCACCTGTTCGCGCTCCGCGCCGACGCCAATCTCGACTTGCACTTCGTGCACGGCGTCAAGGTCACGGCGAGCCGCGAGGGGCAGGCCGCAGCGGCACTCGCCGACATCCTGCTGCGCGGCCTCTCCCAGACACGGATCCGCAGGCTGAACGCGCTGCTGAGGGCGTGGCCCGGTCCGTTCGCGGATCTGCCGGAGGGCTGGACACGTATCCTGCCGGCCGGCGCACCGCTCTCGTCCCCCGAAGCCTGGACGCGCCTGCTCAACCAGCTTGCCGCCGCGGACTGGCCGGATGGGAACGACCACGGCCCGGCGCTCGCCGCTACCGTGGACCTGTTGTCCCGGGGCGTCGAGGCTGCCGATGAGGCGGGTGAGACCCTTCTCCGCCGTCACGCGCGCACGATCTGGCGGCGGGCGCTCGCCACTGGCCCGGCCGCATCCCTCGATCTCACGCTGGAGACGCTCAGGCAGGATGACCGCATCGACCCCTGCGTCTCGGCCTGCTGGATACCGGCGAGCGCACTCGCGGCATCGCCCCGGCGCTTCGTCCGCCTGCTCGGCCTCAACTCCGCGCGCTGGCCCCGGGTCATGGTGGAGGACCGCCTGCTCTCCGATCACATCGTGCCGACGCATGAGCTTGATCCGCTGCCCGTTGCCGCCGCCGATCGGCGCGACTTCGAGACTATCCTGGCGACGACGGAGCGCGAGATCGTGCTCTCCCGCGCTCGGCGCGACGAGGAGGGCCGGCGACTCGGACGCAGCACCCTGCTTCCCCGGGTTGCGGCTGACGAGATTTACCTGCCACGCAACCGCGTGCCCATGCACGCGTTCAGCGAGACCGACCGGCTGACGGCACGGCCCGACGAGTTCCGCGGCCTGCCCCAGGCGCAGGCGGCGTCCGAGTGCTGGTTCGACTGGCTCAGCTCGGAGATCACGCCACACGACGGCGCGGTCCGGCCCCATCATCCGGCGATCGTCGCCATCCTTGAGCGCACCCAGTCGGCGAGCTCGCTCCGCATGCTCCTGCGCAACCCGTTGGGGTTCGTCTGGCACTACGTGCTGCGCTGGCGTACGCCCGACAGCGGTGAGGAACCGCTGGTACTTGATGCACCCGCCACAGGCGATCTGGTTCACCGGACCCTCGACGGAGCGCTTCAGATCCTGGAGGCGGACATCGGTCTTGCCGACGCTTCGCAGAAGCAGATCGCTGCCGCCGTGGACGCCGCTGCGACCGAGGTCGCGGCGGCCTGGGAGGCCGAGCAGGCGGTGCCCCCGACCATCATCTGGCGCCGCACGCTCGACGAGGTGCGCGAGCTGAGCGGTCGGACGCTGGGCTTCCGTGACAGGGATCTGGCCAACGCGCGCGCCCATGGCGAGGTTCCGTTCGGTGGGTCCGAACCCAAGACTGAGGGGCTGATTCCATGGGACGCCGAGGTGTCGGTCGAGATTCCGGACACGGGGTTTCGGATCAGGGGACACATCGACCGGCTGGATCTCTCCGCCGATGACCGCCAGGCGCTGGTGCGGGACTACAAGACCGGACGTGCGCCGAAGCACGACATCGTCCTCGACGGCGGCAAGGAGCTTCAGCGCTGCCTCTACGCATTCTTCGTGAGGGCGCTGCTGGGCCCCCGCCTGTCCATCGCGGCATCGCTCCTCTATGTGCGCGAGGATTGGGACCTGCGGCTTGGAGATCCTGACGCCGCGCGCGCTGCCCTCACCGAGTATCTCCAGGCTGCGCGCGCGAATCTCGCCTCCGGCGGCGCGGTGATGGGCACGGACACGGGTGGGAACTACGACGAGTTTGCCTTCGCGCTTCCGGCCAACGCAGCCGCCGTGTACCGCGTGCGGAAGGAGGCTGCCGCCAACGAACGCCTCGGGGATGCAACCCGCGTGTGGGGCGCACCGTGATGGCGGACCGGCCACCAGCACTGTCCGACGACACCGCCCGAACGCAGGCTGTCGCCGTTCACGACCGCTCCCTTCTGGTGGAGGCAGGCGCGGGCTCGGGCAAGACCGCGGTCATGGCGGGCCGCATCGCCATGCTCCTGGCCGCCGGCGTCGAACCCCGCTCGATCGCCGCCGTCACCTTCACCGAGTTCGCCGCGAGCGAGTTGTTGATACGGGTCCGCGCCTTCGTGGAGGCGCTTGCGGAGGACGACATCCCGGTCGCGCTTCGCACCGCCCTCGCGGCCGGCCTCTCGGACGCGCAGCGCCGCAACCTCACCAAAGCGGCCGACGCGCTCGACGCAATGACCTGCTCGACGATCCATGGCTTCTGCCAGCGGCTCATCGCCCCCTATCCGGTCGAAGCCGACATCGACCCCGGCGCCTCCGTCCTGGATCGCGACCAGGCGGAGCGCGCCTTCGCCGAGATCGTCGATGCCTGGCTGCGCGAGGCACTGTCCACCGAGACGGGCGGCCTGCTCGCCGAACTGGTCCTGCACAATCCCGATGCGACCGTCGAACTGGTGCGTACCGTCCTCGATCATCTCCGGCGTCATCGCGCACTGGCGCCCTACGCGTTGGAAGATCTGGAGCGTCTGGTCGCCGCGTTCCGTGAAGCCGCAGACGGCTTTGCCGCTTTCCTGGACGAAGCCGAGGCCGAGGAGCCGGAGACCGCCGCCCTCGTCGGCCATTTCCAGGTGCTGGCCGGACAGGTCGGGGGCGCGCTTCCGGCCGACACACCCACCGCGCTTGTCAGGCTCTTGGGCATGGCACCCCACCGCGATCTGCTCAACTTGTCCGGCCGGTTCCGCGTGTACCGCAAGAAGGGGAAGTGGCAAGCGGCGGTTCGGGAAGTCGGTCTTGCTCAGGCGCATGCCGACCGGCTGAATCACGCGGCAGGCGCACGCCACGCGCTTTGCTGCACGGCGTGGACGGCCTTCCACCAGGCGGTCGCCACCCATGTGCTCGCCGGTCTCGTCCCTGTGGTCGAACCCGTCATGGACCGCTTCCGCGCGCACAAGCGCGCCGCCGCGCAGCTCGACTTCGACGACTTGATCGTCTCCGCGCGCGATCTTCTGCGCGACCACGACGAGGTGCGTCGGGCGCTGGCCGCGCGTTTTCGCCATGTCCTCGTCGACGAGTTCCAGGACACCGACCCGCTCCAGACCGAGATATTCTGGCGCCTGTGTGGCGAGCCGCCGGCAGGCAGCGACACAGGGCACTGGACGACATTCTCGCTGCGCCCGGGTGCGCTCTTTCTCGTGGGCGATCCGAAGCAGGCCATCTACCGCTTCCGCGGCGCCGATATCGCGGCTTACGTCCGCGCCCGTGAGGTCTTCCGCACCCAGACGGCGGCCGCCGTGCTCTCGATCGCCACCAACTTTCGCTCCTGCGCGCCGATCATGGACTACGTGAACGCGCGCTTCGAAACCGCGCTCTCCGAGGAGAACGGCCAGCCCGGCTTTCAGTCTCTTGAACCCTCCCGGCCACCGCGTGACGAAGGACTGTCGGTCGTCGCTCTGGATATCGCAGTGGCCGACGAAGAGGGAAAGGCCAAGGTCGAGCGGCAGCGCGATGGCGAAGCGGAGGCCGTGGCCGAGTTGTGCGCACGCCTGATCGGGAGTGAGCCGATCCACGATCGCGAGAGTAGCGATCGGCGCCTGTGCCGTGCCGGCGACATCGCCCTGCTGGCGCCGACTGGAAGCGACCTCTGGCGCTACGAGGAGGTGTTGGAGGCGCGCGGCATCCCCGTCGCCACCCAGGCCGGCAAGGGCCTCTACCGGCGCCAGGAGATCCAGGATCTCATCGCCATCACCCGCGTGCTCGCCGACCGACGGGACACGCTGGCGCTCGGCGCGCTGCTGCGCGGGCCGCTGGTGGGGCTCACCGAGGAGGCGCTGCTCGATATCGTCTGGGCGCTGCCACGCGCCGACGACACGCCCGACGAGTTGCCGCGCCTCGACCTGGGGGTCGCGCCGAACGCGATCGAGCACCCACTCGCGCGGGACATCATGGAGAAGCTCCAGGCGTTGCAGCGCAAAGCGAACGCGACCACGCCGCATGCGCTTCTCTCCCAGGCCATCGACGTGCTGCGCGTTCGGCCCATCCTGCTGCGGCGTCATCGCGGCCAGGCCGAGCGGGCATTGGCCAATGTCGATCTCTATCTCAGCTTCAGCCGGGCCTATGCCGTGCGGGGACTGCGCGCTTTCGCCGAGGCGATGACGGCGGCCTGGAGCGACGAGGCCCGCGCCGTGGAAGGCCGACCCGACGCCCAGGAAGATTCCGTGGCGCTCTACACCATGCACGCCGCGAAAGGCCTGGAGTGGCCGATCGTCGTGCCCATCAACACGATGACGCGGGTGGTCGCTCCCGAGAGCGCCGTGACGAACCGCGCCAGCGGGCGCTTCTACGGCCGCGTCTTCGGCGTTGAGCCCACCGGATACGAGAAGGCCCGCAACGAGGAGAAAGCCGAACTCGATCGCGAACGGGTGCGCCTGTGGTACGTGGCCGCGACCCGGGCGCGCGAACTCCTCGTTCTTCCCAGACTCGATGTCGATACCGCCACCTCGGCTTGGCGCTCCGTCATCGATCTGGCATTGCCCGATCTTCCGGCCCTCGATATGGACCATCACCCGCCCAACATCGGCGCGGGCGAGCGCGACGCGGAGAACGAGCAAACCCGTGGGGATTTTGCCGCCGAGGCGGCTGCGATCGCAAAACGCACGCCCACCATCGTCTGGCGAGCTCCGAGCCGGGACGAGGGCATCGCCCAGCCCGCACCGGCCGAGGAAGCGCCTGCGATCCTCGCCACCGACGGCGCGCTGACCGACAGCCCTGCCGTGGCGGCTGTCCAGGGCGGACGCGAGCGAGGGCGCATTCTGCACAAGCTGATCGAGGAAGTCCTCACCGGTGAGACGGGCGAGACCCTGCAGGACCTCCGCGCCCGTGCCGAGCTGCTGATCAGCACCCTGGGCCGGCGCGCGGTGGTCGATCCTGCGCAGGGACTGGCCCCGACCGAACTCGCCGACTGCGTGGTCCGCGCCTTGAACCTTCCCGAAATCGCCGCCATCAGGCCGCGGCTCGTGCCGGAGTTCACGGTCCATGCGGCCACCAATACTGCTGCTTGCGAAGAGGCAGCGGCAGGAATCGTCGACGCCATCGCCTTCGCCGCGAATGGCGCGCCGGAGGTGGTGATCGACTGGAAGAGTGACGTGCATCCCTCACCGGAGACGCTTGAGCACTATCGCGGCCAGATCCGCGCCTACCTCGACATGAGCGGTGCCGAGAGAGGCTTGATTGTGGCCGTGACTTCCGGGGCCATCGTTCACGTCGATCGAGCTTCCTGAAGGAAGCATCAACATCCGTGGGGCCAAGCAGCGGTGGCATGTCCTGCCCGTCCGTGCTCTGAACGTCGAAGAGGCCGGGGGATCAGCTCTGGTATTTCCCCCGAGTGCGTCTTTCAGCCCCTAGTTCGGGTCCGAAGTATAAGGCGCGCACCTCGCTTCGGCCAGCGCATCTGCCGGGGTTTCGCGCTTGTCGGGCGGATCCTGTCCGCCTTGGCGCACGGATCACGCGACAGCCCCGGTCAACTCCACGGTCCGACGGAACGATTACCCCCCACCGCCGATTCCGATCTCATCAGGGCGACAGACGACGCCGGGGAAGCGTGGGGATTGGAATCAATCCGCTTTCGAGATGCTTACGCTACGGGTTTTACGTCCGAGCGAAATATCTACAAAGATATATATATACTAGTGGATTAGTGAGAAAATAGCGGGTTTTATACAACGTTTGTGTCTACGACGACCCTCACTCGATTCGCCGTGGGCGCACGGCGGCTATCTCGGTGTTGATCGCGTCCAGAGACAGGCGGTCGGCACCAGCTTCCCGCGCCCTTTGCTGCATCGACGCGATCGCCCGCAATGCCTCCGCCTGTCGCAATGCCGCCAACGTCTCGTCGAAGGTTTCCGACGATGTCGCGGACAGCAGCGCGATGGGCCTGCCGTTCGACGTGACCACCAGGTGCCGCTCTTCGTCGAGCGCTTGCCACACCGCCGCTGATCGACTCCGCACTCCACGAACACTGACAAAGTTCGTCGCATGACTCCGAAGCATTTGTATGCACGATTGTGTATGCGAACGATGCGCAACGTCAAAACGTCACACTCTCCATCTGTAGTCTTGCCAGAATCGTACTGCGTGACGTTCTCTCGAGTCGCCAGCGGTAATCGCTGGATCTCTGCTACGCATCCGGCGCCGGCGGTCCTGCCGCCGGGGTGATCGATCAGGTACATTCTGACGCCGGTTTCGGCGCCGACTTCGCATGAGAAGCACGGCGCCCACTTCCGGGAGAGCCTCCGATGACCTACGTAGTCAGGGACATGCCGGATCAGGTGGCTCCGAGCCTGATCGCGAAATACGCGACGGTGGAGACCGCGACGGTCGGGCACCGCCGCCACATGGGATTCATGGACGGCGCGATCCAGTGTGTTCTGCCCGGGCGCCGGGTCGCGGGCACCGCGGTCACCCTGGCGCTGCCGGGGCAGGATTCCACTCTGCTGCACCACATCGTCGGATTGCTGCGTCCCGGTGACTTTCTCTGCATCGACCGGCTCGGGGACCGCAAGCACGCATGTCTCGGTGGCGGTGTTGCCGCGGCGATCAGGACGAGCGGCTGCGCCGGCGTGGCCATCGATGGTCCATGCA
The DNA here is from genome assembly GCA_026709935.1 of Thiotrichales bacterium. Classification (GTDB taxonomy): domain Bacteria; phylum Pseudomonadota; class Gammaproteobacteria; order HK1; family HK1; genus HK1. The sequence goes on along the minus strand of JAPOSC010000012.1, from coordinate 26,211 downwards.
CTGATTTGCCCGAGATCGCGCAGTACGATCTGCCGGTGTGGTGCCGCGGGGTGTCGCCGATCACCACCCGGCTCCACGATGTGGGTGGGAGCTTCAATGTCCCGATCGCCTGCGGCGGCGCCGTTGTATGCCCCGGCGATGTGGTCATCGCGGACTGCTCGGGAGTGCTGGTCATGCCCCCGGACGAGGCCGAGGCGGACGCGGACTGGGCGTTGTCGAAGCAGGCGGCGGAGCCGGACGGGTACCGGGCGCTTCTCGCCGGCGAGAAGCTCGGGGCGCGGAGCGGCGCCTCCGCGATGGTGCGGGCCCGCCTTGGGCTCGACCCGGCGAAGTGAGGCCCGGGCCGACTCCTCGTCGGGACGCTGATCGAAGACGACTGTCCACGGGACCGGCGCCGCTTCCCTTCCGGCCCGGAGCGCCGGCGCACCGCCGTGGGGAACGACGCTGGCCGCCGTCTCCGGCCATCTTCTCCGACGCTCACTCCGGGCCGAGCACGAGGTCCGGCAGCCACAGGGTGAGCGAAGGCAGGTAGGTGATCATCACCAGCACCACCAGCAGGGGGATCAGGAACGGCAGCACCGCCACCGCCACCCGCTCGAAAGGCACCTTGCCGACTTCCACCATGATGTAGAGCCCGATCCCCATCGGTGGGGTGGCGATGCCGATGAGCAGCGCGAGCTGCAGGATGATCCCGAAGTGCACGCGATCGATGCCGAAGCTGTCGGTGATCGGCAGCAGCATCGGCACCAGCATCAGCTTGGCCGGCACCCCCTCCACCACGCAGCCGACCAGCAGCACGAACACGAGCATGACGCCGAGGAAGACGGCCCGCGAGTCGGTGAGCGAGAAGATGGCGTCGCCGAGCCGAGCCGGCACCTGCTCGATGGCGAGCAGCCAGCCCATCGCGATGGAGAAGCCGATGATGATCATGATGACCGACGTCATCAGCATGGTGTCGGTCAGCGCCCGCCAGAAGCGCCGGGGGGTGAGGGTCCGGTAGAGCGCGCCGAGCACGATGCAGTACATGCAGGCGAGCACCCCCGCCTCCGTCGCGGTGACGAACCCTCCGAGGATGGAGCCGAGGATGATTGCCGGCGCCACCAGCGCCAGCACGCCGTCGACGCCGCGGCGCAGGGTCTCTCGCAGCGGCACCCGGGGTTGCGTGGGAAAGTCGTGGACCACGACCAGGATCCGGTTGAAGATCATGAGCGAGATCCCGACGATGATCCCGGGAACGAGCCCGGCCAGGAACATGCGCTCGACCGACTGCTGGGCCAGGAACGCGTAGATCACGAGCCCGATGGAGGGCGGAATGATCGGGCCCACCACCGCCGAGCACACGGTCAGCGCCGCCGCGAAATCCGGCGAGTAGCCCCGCTCCCGCATCGCCTTGATCTCGATGGCGCCGAGCCCGGCGCAGTCCGCCACCGCGGCGCCCGACACGCCGGCGAAGAGCATCGACGACAGCACGTTCACCTGCGCGAGACCGGCCTTGAAGTGCCCGACCAGCGCGTTGGCGAAGTTGAAGATGCGGTCCGTCATGCCGACTGCGTTCATCAGGTTGCCGGCCATGATGAAGAACGGCACCGCGGCCAGCGACGGCTTGTTCACACCCTCGAGAATCTGCTGCGGGACGATGTAGAGGGCGTCCGAGAACTCGCTGGTGGCGAACGCGAGCAGCACCGCCGCGCCGATGGCCATGGACACCGGGACCCGCAGCAGGATCAGCCCGATGAAACCGACGAACAGGACCAGCGCCATCAGGAGTCGGGATCGAGCGCGTGCGAAGGGGGCGGGGCCGGGTGTCCGAACCACGCCTTGGCGAGATCCACGCCGGCGTTGACGAAGATGAGGGCGCAGGAGACCGCGAGGGGAATGGATAGCGTGTAGCGCTCCATCTCACCCCAGGGGGTGACGACGCCGTCGATGACCCCGACCTGGCTCTCGAAGATGGTCGGCATCTGCAACAACATCGTGCCCGTCACCAGCAGGATGATCAGATCGACGAACCATCGGGAGAGGCCGAGCGCGCGCGCCCCGAGGCGCATCACCACGAAGTCCACCGCGATGTCCTTCCCCAGCCGGTAGACGACGAAGAACCCGACGAACGACATCCAGACGAAGCACTGCATCGTCCACGGCCAGATCCAGTAGTAGGACACGTCGAACGGCCGCAGGACGATGGTCGCCGCGGTGCCGACCAGCATCAGCAGGAGACACGCGTTGGCGACCACCAGGAACCATCGCGAGAGCGCCCCGAGCGCGCCGTCGACACGATCGACGGCGCGTCGGCAGATTCCATCGCCCGAACCGGACAACTGGATGCTCGGAGCGTCTTTGGAGAGGATACCGAGGCGTAACCGGGCGCACCCCGCTTACGGGTTGCGGGTCGCCTCCACCGTCTCCAGGAAACCTTCGGGAAGCTCCCCGGCTGCCTCTTTCCGACGGTAGTACTCGCTCATCACCTGCACGAACGGTGCGCGGTCCACGTCGACGAAGGTGACGCCTCTTTCCTTCATGCGGGCGATCGACGCGTCCGCCGAAGCGCCCATCACTTCGTGGCTGTACTCGCCGGCGGCCGCGTAAGCCCGGCCGATGGCATCCTTGAGCGAATCGGGCAGCTTCTCGTAGGCCGCCTGGTTCACCATGAAGCCGATCGACTGGTAGTACTCGTCATGGCGGATGACGTGCGGGCCCACCTCGTAGAAACGCATGTCCTCGACCAGCGCGATGGGGCTGTTCACGGCCTCGACGATGCCCTTGTCGATCGCCTGGTAGACGTCGGTCCAGGCCAGGGTCTTCACGTCCGCCCCGATGGTGGTCCAGGTCTCGATCGCGGTCTGGTTCGGGTGCATGCGCAGCTTCAGCCCCTTGACGTCGCCGAAGCTGCGCACATCGCGAGTCGTCACCATGACCCGGTACGGGCCGCGCAGGATCGCGGTCGGATCGCCGAGCTGGATCACGCCCGCTTCCTCCGCCGCCTTCTCGAACCAGCCCTTGACCATGTCGGTACTCATGAAGCGGACCCAGTGCTCGCGGTCGTCGAAGAGGAAGGCGGCGCTCATCCAGGTGATGTCCTTCATCCACTTCTTCATGTACGTGGACCCCTCGGCATAGACGTGCACAGTGCCGAGCTTGAGCTGTTCCATGACTGCGTTGGTCTTGCCGAGTTGCTCGTTGGGGTACATCTTGAGCTTCATCTCGCCGCCGGAGTATTCGTCGACGAGATCTGCAAACCTTTGAAATACCTTGCCCTCCGAGCTGTCGGGGGGCATCTTGTGGGCCATGCGCCATTCCACGGCGGCCCACGCGGGGACGGCGGCGAGCAGGTACGACAGGATCAGGGCGGTCAGCCAGGCGATTCGGGGGTTCATCGGCGTCTTCTCCTCGTGGCGTATCGAGCGGGACGAACCGGAGGCGGGCGAACGGCGTCCGCTCCATGCAGGATAAGCGCCCGACGAATCGGATCAAGCCGGACGTTGCCGGCCGAGCGTTGCAGCGTCGAGGCGGAAATGGCGTCTGTGCTCGCGAACATGCGCCGCATCACGAGCATGAAGAGGCGTGGATTTGCCGTCGGCCTCAGTCGAGCAGGACCGAGGGGAGCCACAGCGAGAGCGCCGGAACCGCGTGCACGATAGCGAGTGATATTAGCATCGCCACGAAGAACGGCGCGCTGCCGATGGCCACTTCGCTGAACGGGCGATGCTTGGCGATGCCGTGGATGACGTAGAGGTTCAGTCCCACCGGGGGCGTCAGCAGGCCGACCTCCATGATGATCACGAAGGCCACGCCGAACCACACCGGGTCGTAGCCGAGGGCCACCACCACCGGGAAGATCACCGGCAGGGTGATGATCATCATGGAGATGCCGTCGAAGAAGATCCCCATCACGAAATAGATGGCGTAGATCAGCAGCATCACCATCAGGGGGGTGAGCGGGGCGGCGAGCACCATGTCGGCCAGGGCGCCGGGGATGCGCAGATGCGCCAGCACCACGCCGAGCAGCATCGCCCCCACGATGATGAACATGATGAACGCGGTCGACCGGGCAGTCTCCACGAGAGCGTCGCGCAGCACCGGCCAGCTCAGGGTGCGGAAGGCGGCCGCCATGACCAGCGCCCCGAAGGCGCCGACCGCAGCCGCCTCGGTCGGGGTCATGACGCCCGCGTAGATGCCGCCGAGCACGACGAACATCAGGATCATGATGGGCACGATCTCGATCGTCCCGCGCAATCGCTCGGGCCAGGAGACCGGCTCGTCGGTCGGCACCAGCGACCGGTTCATCACCACCCGCAGGCCGATGTAGGCCATGAACAGCCCCGCCAGCAACAGGCCCGGAAAGACCCCCGCCATGAACAGCCGGACGATGGAGGTCTCGGTGATCACCCCGTAGATGATGAAGGCGATGCTCGGGGGGATGAGGGGGCCCAGGGTGCCGCCGGCGGCGAGGGAGCCGGTGGCGAGCCTTGCGTCGTATTTGCGCCGTTCCAGTTCCGGCAGCGCCACCGTGCCGATGGCCGCCGCGGTGGCGACGCTGGAGCCCGACACCGCCGAGAACAGGCCGCAGGCGGCGATGTTGGAGTGGAGCAGACCGCCGGGCAGAAGCTGGAACCAGCGCGAGAGGCCCCGGTACAGCCGCCCGCTGAACCCCGTGCGCAGGATGATCTCGCCCATGAAGATGAAGAGCGGGATCGCGGTGAGCACGAAGCTGTAGGTCAGGTTGAACGAGGTGACCCCGATGGTGCGCGGCAGCGGTCCGCCGAGCAGGAAGTAGTAGCCGAGAAAGGCCGAAAGCAGCAGCGCGAAGGCGATGTGCTGGCCGAGCAGCAGCAGGAGGATCAGCGGCGCCAGCAGGTACAGGGTGACGTCCATGGTGTCAGCTCGGATTCCTCACCGATTCACGGCTGCGGGCGCGGATCCGACTGCTTGCGTCGCTCATGTCGGCAGCGATTCCCGTCGGTGCCCGGGATGAACGTCGCCTCGACTTGCGGGGTCAAGGTCGGGCGCCTCCTGCCGGCGAGCCCGAGCCATCATCATCGTCCGGGCGGGAGCCGTAGAGGATGTCGTGGAGCTTCCGGCCCGCGAGGAGGATCCCCACCAGCGTCAGCACCGACAACCCGATGGGCAGGGCAAGCTGCGGGATCCACAGCGGGGTGTTCAGAGCCCCGAATGCGTCCCGCCGCCCGTAGTCCAGGGAACGCAGCATGGTGTCGGCCCCGTGCCATGCGAAGAAGCCGGCGACTCCGGCCGAGAGCGTCAGGGTGATCAGCTCGACAACTTCGCGCAGGCGCCGTGGCAGTCTGCCCACCACGAGGTCGATCCTGATGTGGCGACCCGCGAGCATGGTCTCGCCGAGGGCGAGGAAGACCAGCGCGACCATCAGGTAGCCGACGATCTCGGGAACCCAGACCACGGGCCAGTTGAAAACGTAGCGGACCACGACGGCGCCGGTGACGAGCAGGCACATGGCCATCACCCCCGCCGCGGCGATGGCCATCGAGAGCTTCGCGAGCCCGACGATCAGCCGGCTGATGGTGCCGCCGGGGCGGGGCTGGATGGCCAAGATTGTCTTCCTCGTTCGATCGCGCATGCCGGGCCGAGCGCGCATGCTGGACGTGGGACCGCCCGGCCCCGTCTCGCACCCCTGTGCCAGCGCGGGACCCGGACGACAGGTGCGGCGACGAACGGCCGAACCGCACCCCGCACCCCGCGCCCCCGGCGTTCGCGCCGGGAGCGCCGCCTGCCCGCGTCCCCGCGCCCGGGACCTCAGTTGCGTCCCAGCGCCTTCAGGGCGAGTTCGAGCGCCTCCGGCCCGTACCTGGTCGACTCTGCCCACTCGTCCCACACCGGGCGCAGCCGCTTTGTCACCTCCGCCTGGAATTCCTCGGAAGGCGCGACGAACGTCATGCCGGCTTTCGTCACCATCCCGGCCACCCCGACCTCCTCGGCGTCCCAGCCCGCCTGGATGGCGTCGCCGGCGGCCTTGGCCTCTTCGGACAGGATCTGCCGCAGATCGGCGGGCAGCGCGTCCCAGGCGTCCTTGTTCGCGAGCCAGGAGACCCGGTTCGCAAGCGGCATCACCGTCATGTACTTCGTGGTATCGCCGAAGCCCACCTTGATACCGGAGCTGGGGCTGGTGATGGCGCCGTCGACCACGCCCTGCAGAAGCGCCGCCGGTGCGTCGCCCCAGGGAATGATCTGCGGGCGCGCGCCGAGCAGCTCGAACGAGCGCAGGAGCACGCGGCTGTAGACGCGGATGCTCAACCCCTCCAGATCGCCGATCGTGTTCACCGGGTTCTTGGAGAAGATGCCCTGCGGCGGGTTGTAGAACACCATGCCGATCTCGACCGCATTGCGCTCGGCGAGGGCCTGGGTGCGCAACGGCTCGATCGCCTCCGCCACGATCATCGCCTGCTTCATGCTGAACACGAGACCGGGCAGATTGAACATGGTGAAGAGAGGCTCGTCACCCGAGGTCTTCGAGTGGTCGAGTTCCACCAGCGGGAACTCGCCGCCGCGAACGAGACCGAGGACGTCGGACTCCACCAGTCCGAGCTCGCCGTACTGGTGGAGCGAGAGATCCAGCCTCCCGCCGGAGCGTTCCAGCACGCGCTGGCGGAACGCTTCCTGCCCGGCCCGGACGTTGTGCGGCGGGGTCCAGACGACGGGGACGTTCCACTTGAATTCATCGGCGGCCCGGACGGAGGTGGTCTCCGTCAGGCCTGCGGCCGAGAGCGCCGCAAACGCGACGGTGAAGACGGTTCTGTGAATCAGGGTTCTCATGGTCTCGCTCCTCCTCGAAGAGTGGCATCGCGATGGGTCGCAGACCCGACTCGCCGCGCCGGGAGCGCTCCGGTACCGCATGCGACAGGGCCGGCGGCGGCGCTCTGACCCGAAAAATTCGGGCTGAATGAACGGTAGTCGAACGGACTGCGCGTGTCGAACTTGCCCGCAGACCGATCCGCCGCCGCTCGCAGGGCCGGCGCGGGCGTGTTTGCGATGCCCGCCCGGTGCCCGGTGTCGGCCGGATATCCGGCGGAGCGAAGTGGGCAGTGGCGTCGGTGCCTTGCACGGACTTCGGAGCCGGCGTTCCGGGTCGCGCGGCTTCGCCCGCCGACGGTCGCCGTCAGGGCACTACCGCATCGAGCGCCGGAAGCGGCTCCCCGCGGGAGACGCGGGCGATGTTGGCGAACATCCGCCGGACGGTGGGTTCGAAGGTGTCCGCGGCCATCGCCCCGAGGTGGGGGGTGAGGGTGAGGTTGTCGAGGTGCAGAAGGGGGCTGTCGGCGGGGAGCGGCTCGATCTCGTAGACATCGACCGCGGCCGAGTGAATGACACCGGCGCTCAGCGCCCAGGCGAGATCGTCTTCGGCCACGACGCCGCCGCGCGCGACGTTGATCAGCACTGCGGTCGATTTCATGGCTGTCAGTGCGGCGCGGTCGATGAGCCCGGCGGTAGCCGGCGTCAGCGGGCAGTGCAGGGACACCGCGTCGGCTCGGGCGAGCAGATCGGGGAGTTCCGCGAACGTGACGCCGAGCTGCGCCTCTTCGTCATCCGAAAGCCGGTGCGGCTTGTGGTACAGGATGGTGCACCCGAATCCGGACAGAAGTCGCGCCACCGCCTTGCCGATGGCGCCGAATCCCACCAGCCCGACCATCTTGCCCGAGAGCAGGAACGGGGTCTGCCCCCGCCAGTTTCGCCACTTCCCCTGCTGCAGGTCGAAATGCCCGTGCGGGATGTGCCGGAGCGCGCAGATCATGAGCCCGATGGTGAACTCCGCCACCGCGGTCGCGTTGCTGCCGGTCGTGCGCGCCACCTTGACCCCCAGCTCCCGCGCGGTGTCGATGTCGAGGTTGTCGACGCCGACGCCCCACTTGTGCAGCAGCTTGAGCCGCTTCGCCGCCCGCAGCACCGCGCCGCCGACCGCGACCTGACCCGAGATGGCGTAGTCCGCCTGCGCGACGATGTCCGTCAGGTGGTCGTCGCCGAGCGCGGTAGCGTGGGTGAGCGCGAAGCCCTCGGGCAGCAGGGCGCGGAGCCGATCGGCCACCGTTTCGCTGATGGCGTCGAGGACCACGATCGTCTCGGTCATGGGGGTGGTGCTCCCGGATCAGACACTGGAGAAGCGCACGCCGGCCCGGGCGAGCCCCCCGGCGATACCGACCGGCGTGCCGTCGGCCCGCCAGCACGCGGCGCCGGCAAGCGTCCCGTCGTCGCCGAAGGCGATGGCGTTCATGCCGCCGCCGACGCGCTGCACGCGCGCGACCTCGTGCCCGCGCGCCGCGAGCGTGCTCGTCACTTCCACGGGGAACGCTTCCTCCATCTCGACCACGCCGCCCTCGGTCCAGAGCCGGGGCGCCTCCACCGCCTCCTGAAGCGACATCCCGTGGTCCAGAAGGTTGACCAGCGCCTGCAGGGCCGAGGGGAAGATCCGCAGCCCACCGGGCAGGCCGAGCGCGTACAGCAGCCGCCCGCCCCGGCGCACCATCATCGGCGCCATCGATGTGAACACCCGCTTGCCGGGTTCGACCGAGAGCGCGCGACCCGGATGGGGGTCGAAGTTGAACATGTAGTTGTTCGCGATCATCCCGGTGCCGGGGATTTGCACGCAGGCGCCGAACAGGCCGTTGAGGGTCTGGGTCGTGGCCACCACATTGCCCTCGGCGTCGGCCACGGTGACGTGCGTGGTGCATCCCGACTCGCCGCCCGAGGTGCCGCCCGAGGCGGGCCGATCGGGGGCGCCGGACGGGTCGAGTCCGAGGCGGGCGCCGGATGCCGGAGAGCCCCCGTCCCGGTCCGCCGGCTGAACCGATCCCGAACCGGACGGGGCGCGGCTGGCTTCGTGGTGCGCGGATACGCGGCCGCCCGTCGGATCGGTGGACGCCGATTCCGGAGTCGCGCCGAATACTCCGGGCTCCCACCGCCGGGTGCGGGCCGGGTCGATGAGCCGGCGACGCTGTTCGGCGTAGCCCTTGTCCGTCAGCCGCTCTACCGGCACGTCCACGAAGGCGGGGTCCGCGGTCGCCACCGTGCGGTCGGCGAAGGCGATCTTCATCGCTTCGGCGAGCAGATGGAGCGCATCCGGGGCGCCGAAACCCATCGCCCCCACGTCGAAGCCTTCGAGCAGGTTGAGCATCTGCACGACGTGCACCCCCGACGATGCGGGCGGTGGTGGGCCGAGGATCTCGAACCCGCGGTAGGCGCCGCGGATCGGCGCGCGTTCGATCACGCGGTAGGCCGCCAGATCCTCGCGGCGGACGAGGCCGCCGTCCCTCGACATCGTGTCCGCCAGCGCGTCGCCGAGCGGGCCGCCGTGGAGCGCGCCCGCACCCGCTTGGGCGATGGCACGAAGCGTCTCGGCGTACTCGGGCTGCACCACCCGGTGACCGGCCCGGAGCGGAGCGCCGCCGGGCAGGAACAGGGCTGCGAGCCCGGGGTCGCGGCTCAGATCCGGCGCCAGGTCCGCCACGCAGTCGGCCAGATAGGGCGTTGCGGTGAACCCTCGCACGGCGAGCCGGATGGCGGGCGCCGTCACGTCCTCGATGGACAGGACGCCGAAGTCTTGGAGCACTCGGCACCAGCCGGCGAGCGCGCCCGGCACCGCGACCGCCAGGGGACCGACCGCGTTGGCGCGTCCGACCGTCTTGCGGTAGTCCGGCAGGGTGTCGGAGACCGTTTCGTACATCGCGCCGTGTGCGGCCGCGGGCGCGGTGCTCAGACCGTCGAGCACCACGTGACGGCCGTCGGCGAGGCGGATGTGGGCAACGCCTCCGCCCAGCACCCCGACCATCATCGGCTCGACCACGGTGAGGGCGAACAGGGCCGCGACCGCCGCATCGACCGCGTTGCCCCCACCGAGAAGCATCTCCGCCCCCGCCGCCGACGCCAGCGGATGGTTGGTCACCACCATCCCCCGCGAGCCGGTCGCGGGCCGCTTCTCGCAGGTGAAGGGGGTGAATCGCTTACCGGGGGGTGTGCGTGCGTTCATGGCGGCGGCAGGACTTTTCCGTACGCAAGGCGGGACGATAGCACTACCGGATCTGTTGAATCGACCGCGCCCGATACGCGCAAACCCGGGCCGGTCGTATATCCTGCGCCTCTCGTGGGCCGAACATCCGGAGTCTTGAACTTGTCCGCTGCCGATCTCCTCTCGAACGGACCGCGTGTGGTGAACGTCGGTCTGCCCCGGTTTGCCGAGGATCTGCGCGGGGCCGGGGTTCCGGTCGTCGATGTCGCGTGGACGCCGCCGGCGAGTGCGGATGAGCGGGTGCTCGATGCCCTCGACCGCCTCATGGGGGCGGACTCTGCGCTGACGGCGCGGGTGGGGGCGGCGAACGCGGCCGCCGTCGAGCGGATACTGGCCGCGGATCCCGTGCTCGTCGATGTGCGCCCGGCCGCGGAGGTGGTGCCCGGCCTCGAGGAACGGATGATCCTCCACGCCGGTCCGCCGATCGGGTGGGAGCGGATGTGCGGCCCCCTGCGCGGTGCGGTGGCCGGGGCGATCGTGCTCGAAGGCTGGGCCCCGGATCTGGAAGCGGCGAGTGCGCTGGCCGCGGCGGGCAAGATCCGGTTCGCGCCGAACCACCACCACGATGCGGTGGGCCCGATGACCGGGCTCACTACGCGCTCGATGCCGGTGATGGTGGTGGAGAACCGGGCCTTCGGCAATCGGGCGTACTGCACCGTGAACGAAGGGCTCGGCCGGGTCATGCGCTTCGGCGGCAATGACGACTCGGTGCTCGGAAGGCTGCGGTGGCTCGCCTCCACCCTCGGCCCTCGGCTCGGCGAGACGTTGCGCGCGGGCGAAGGGGTGCCGCTCAAGGCTCTGGTCGCCCGCGGCCTCTCCATGGGCGACGAGATGCACCAGCGCAACGTCGCCTGCACGAGCCTGCTGCTGCGCACGCTCGCGCCGGCACTGGCGCGCACCACCCGGGACAGTGCGCTGCTCGCGGAGGTGCTGGAGTTCATCGGCGGCAACGACCAGTTCTTCCTCAACGTGGCGATGGCGATGGGCAAGGCGGTCATGGACCCGGTGCGCGGCATCGACAGCGCGAGCATCGTCACCGCCATGTCGAGGAACGGCACCGACTTCGGCATTCGGCTCGCCGGCACCGGCGAGCGCTGGTTCACCGCCCCGGTGGAGATGCCGCGCGGGCTCTACTTCCCGGGGTTCACCGCGGCCGACGCGAACCCCGACATCGGGGATTCGACCATCGTGGAGACGGTCGGACTCGGCGGGTTCGCGATGGCCGCCTCCCCCGCAGTGGCGGGCTTCGTGGGGGCGGCGGGCGCCAGCGCGGCGCTGGCGGCGACCCGCTCGATGTACGAGATCACCGCGGCGCGCAACCCGGAGTGGACGATCCCCGCGCTCGATTTCGCGGGCGTGCCGGCCGGCATCGACGCGCGTCGGGTGGTCGCGAGCGGGCTCGCACCGACCATCAACACCGGCATTGCCCACCGCGAGCCGGGGGTCGGGCAGGTGGGCGCCGGCATCGTGAACGCGCCGCTCGCGTGTTTCGGGCAGGCGCTGGTCGCGCTCGCGGAAGGGCTGGACGCATCGTGAGCGCGGTGGTCGTCAACGAGGTGCGGCGCGGCTTCTACCTCGATTCGGTGGCGCTGATGCAGATCTCGGCGGAGCTGGCGGCGCTGGCGGGGGTCGAGGATGCGGTGGCGATGAACGGCACGCCGTCCAATCTGGAGATCATGCGCGAGGCCGGCCTGCTCGCGCCGCCGGGCGAGGCGGCGGGGCCGAACGATCTCGTCGTCGCGGTCCGCGCCGGGGACCGGCCGGCGGCGGAGACGGCGCTCGCACAGGCCCGGAGCACCCTCGACCGGGAGGTCGTGCCGGAGGAGGAGGTCGGGACGTGGCGGCCGCACACCCTCGACGGCGCCGTCGATCGCATGGGGGATGCGAACCTCGTGCTCGTCTCGACGCCGGGTGCGCACGCCGCCCGCGAGGCGCGGCGGGCCCTCGACCGCGGGCTGAACGTGATGCTGTTCAGCGACAACGTGCCGCTGGAGGCGGAGCGGGTGCTCAAGGAGCGCGCGCACGCGCTCGGGCTGCTGGTGATGGGGCCGGATTGCGGCACTGCCTGGATCGCCGGGGCGCCGATCGCGTTTGCGAACGTCGTGCCCCGGGGCCGGATCGGGGTCGTCGCGGCGTCGGGCACCGGGCTGCAGGAGGTCGCGGTGCTGCTGGCGCGCGCCGGGGCCGGGATCTCGCACGGGATCGGGGTGGGTGGCCGCGATCTCTCGGATGCGGTCGGCGGGGTGAGCACTCTGGACGCCATCGACCTTCTCGCCTCCGACCCCGGAACCGACCATCTCATCCTGGTCTCCAAGCCGCCCGGTACGCGCACCGCGCGCCGTGTCTTCGAGCGGATCGCGGCCGCGGGCAAGCCCTGCACCGCGGTGGTGTTCGGGGCGGAGGGGATCGCGCCCCCGCCGGGAGGGCCGGTCCCGGTCCCGACCCTCAAGGACGCGGTCGAGCGCGCGACGGGACGCCGGATCGCACCCGACCACGACGCCGCGGCGACCGCCCGGAGCGAAGCGGAGCACCTGAGCCCCGGCCGTCACACGCTGCATGGTCTGTTCTGCGGCGGCACGCTGGCGACGGAGGCGCACGCGGTGCTCGCGGCGGCAGGAGTCGGCGCTGTCACCGGCCCTGCGTCGTCCGCGTCGTCCGGTGCGAACGCGCCGCATCGAGTGATCGATCTCGGTGCCGACGAGTACACCGTCGGTCGGCCGCACCCGATGATCGACCCCGCCCCTCGCACCGCAGAGCTGCGCGAGGCCCTGGCCGACCGCCAAGCCGCAGTGGTGCTGCTCGACGTCGTGCTGGGGTTCGGCGCCCACCCGGACCCCGCCCGCCCGGTGCGCGATGCGGTGCGCGACGCCGGAGACGATCGCCCCGCGGTCGTCGCGTCGGTGTGCGGCACCGCCGACGATCCGCAGGATGCCGAGCGGCAGGCCGCCATGCTCACTGACGCCGGGGTTGCGGTCGCCCCTTCGAACGCCGACGCGGCCTCGGTAGCCGCCGCCATCCTCCGCCACCGGCGCTGATCAGCGCCGCCACCGCCGGAGCTGTGCCTGCGAGGCGGGAACGGCGCGGCGGAGCCGGGATAACGGCCAAGTGGTCGGAGGCGTGCGGTATGCCACCAGCGCGGGGCCTCGAGGACGACCGGGGGTCGGGTTCCGTCATCATGGACATGTCCGGATTCGATCCTGGATCTCCGCCCTGCACTGGCGCTACTGTGCACGCCGTCAATGGTGCGGGACAGAGGTTGCAATCCCGACGGAGGATGCATCATGAAGCACTCGACCCATGAGAGCTCCGGATTGTCTGCCCGGCGCCTGCGAAGCGGTGCGGCCGGCCTCGTCACCGCCCTGATGCTGGTAACGCTGGTGCCGCCAGCCGCGGCGACGGATCCCCTCATGGTGAATGAAGACGAGACTACGGTCCTCGCCATTACCCTGCCGTACGGGGGCATGACCGATGTCCGATACGCTTTGCGCACGGAGGACGGCAGCGCCAAAGCCGGCGTGGACTATGCGGTGCAGGGGCACCATGTGGTGTTCCCCGCCCTCTCGAGGACCGCACTGGTAACGGTCAGAACCTACCCGGACGAGGATTCGGACAACGAGCATTTCAGTCTGGTGCTCTCCGACCTGCAGACGCGCAAGCGGGGCAAATGGAAGAAGGCTGGATCCCGCTCCTGGGCCACGGCATTCCTTCCTGCGAGCAAGAAGGTGCGCGTGACAATCGTCGATACCGTTGGACCGGTTGGATGGACCCACGAGGACGAGAACCACGGCACCGGGGAATAGGGCCCCGTATTGGCTGATTGACGTGGGTCGGCATCAACAACCCTGGCGGGCGCAGTTTTGACACCACCGATTTCCGCGGCGGTGTCTTCGTCATGCGGGTAATTCACTGGTTCAGAAGCGATCTGAGGGTTGCGGACAACACGGCGCTTGCGCACGCCTGTCGACGGGCCGATGCGTTGGCGCCGGTGTTCGTGCTGGACGACGCTCTGCTCGCGCGGCACCGCGAAGCCCATCCGCGCCTCCGGTTTCTGCACGCGTGCCTCGACGATCTCGCCTCGGCGCTGGAGGCGGCGGGGTCCGGGCTCATTGTCCTGCGAGGCGCGCCGCACCGCTGCCTTCCCGCGCTTGCCCGCGCGTGCAAGGCGTCGCTGGTGACCTGGAACCGCGACTACGGGCCGCATGCGAAGGAGCGTGACCGAAAAGTCCGGGACGCCCTCGCGCGCGACGGGGTCGACGTTCGCACGTTCAAGGATCGCGTCGTCTTCGAAGTCGACGAGATCCGCACCGTCCACGGCGGAACCTACTCCGTCTACACCCCCTACCGGCGGGCATGGTGGCGCCGGTATCAGGCCCGCCCGCCCGGCGTGATCCCGGCTCCGGCGCTGCCGCCGCGCATCCCCGAAGCCCCGGCCGATGCGTTGCCGCCCCTGCGCGGGCGCGGGGTACGGGCGGATACGACCGACATTCCGCGCGGCGGAGCCTCGGCCGCGAGGGAACGGCTGGACGGGTTCCTCGGCGGGGCGGCGCACCGCTACCGCACCGACCGGGACTTCCCCGCCCTCGCGGGCACCTCCAGGCTCTCGCCGTACCTGCGCTTCGGCGCCATCTCGGTGCGCGAGTGCGTTCGCGCGGGGCTCGCGTTGGCGGCGGCCGAACCGGAGGCGGAGCAGGGGGTCGGGACGTGGATCGACGAGCTGGTGTGGCGCGAGTTCTACCACGCGATCCTGGATGCCCACCCCCGGGTGCTGGAGGGCGCGTTCCGCGAGGCGTACGACGCGCTCGAATGGGACGATGATGCGGGCCGGCGGCAGGCATGGCAGGCCGGCATGACCGGGTATCCGATCGTGGATGCCGGGATGCGGGAGCTGGCCGCCACGGGATGGATGCACAACCGCGTGCGCATGATCGTCGCGAGCTTCCTCGTCAAGGATCTGCACCTCGACTGGCGCGAAGGCGAGCGCTGGTTCATGCGCCGGCTCGTCGACGGCGATCCCGCCAGCAACAACGGTGGCTGGCAGTGGGCGGCCTCCACCGGCACGGACGCGCAGCCGTACTTCCGCATCTTCAACCCGACGTCGCAGGGCGAGCGCTTCGATCCCGGCGGGGAGTACGTCCGGCGCTGGGTTCCCGAGCTCGAAGGGTTGCCGGGGAAGGCGGTGCACCGGCCGTGGACGGCGGGGGGTTCGTCGCGCGCCTATCCGGCGCGTATTGTCGACCATGCGCGCGAGCGGGCGGTCGCGCTCGCACGGTTCCGCGCGGTGCGTGGCGGTGGTGGATGATCAGCGGTCAGCCGGGGTGAGAGTGACGATCCCAGTTCGGTGAACCAGTGCACCTGTGGTCGGGTCGGGGCGCCAAGGCTGCAACTTCCGTCGCAGCCGTAATTTCCATCGCTGCGTTCTCGATGGATCAGTCGCTCAGGCCCCGGGCGTGGTGCTCCAGGTGGTCGGCGATGAACGTCTGGATGAACCAGTAGCTGTGGTCGTAGCCAGGATGGCGTCGCAGCTCCAGCGGCTGGCCGGCCGCGGCGCATGCCTCTTCCAGAAGGTGCGGGTGAAGCTGGGTCTCCAGGAACTGGTCGTCCTCACCCTGGTCGACGAGGATGGCCGAACACCGCTTTCCGGACCGGACGAGCGCGGTTGCGTCGTACTCCGCCCAGGCGGCCCGATCATCGCCGGCTTGGTCACTACCCCCAGCCATACCTAGATAGCCACTGAACGCCTTTTCGCCCCACGGACACTGCGTCGGGGCGCAGATCGGGGCGAACGCGGATACTGTGCGCCAGGCCTTCGGGTCCTTGAGCGCAATGGTCAGAGCGCCGTGGCCGCCCATCGAGTGACCGGTCACTCCGGTGGCGTCGTCCCTCACCGGGAAGCGTGACGCGACCAGGGCGCGGAGCTCTCCGGTGACCCAGGCGTGCATGCGGTAGTGCGCGGACCAGGGCGTCCGGGTGGCGTTCAGGTAGAAGCCGGCGCCGGTGCCAAAGTCCCAGTCGTCGTCCTCGCCCTCGATCGATGCGCCCCGGGGGCTCGTGTCCGGCATCACCAGCGCGAGCCCGAGCCGGCTCGCGTGGGCCTGGGCGCCCGCCTTGATGGTCGCGGTTTCCTCCGTGCAGGTGAGCCCCGCGAGGAAGTAGAGGATGGGCACCGGCCCTTCCTGCGCGGCCGGCGGCAGGTACACCGCGAACCGCATCGGGGTGCCGGTTTCTCGTGAATGGTGCCGGTAGAAGCCCTGCACGCCCCCGTGGCAGCGCTGTTCCGAGAGCGTCTCCATCACCTCAGAACTGCACCACGCTGCGGATCGACTCGCCCGAGCGCATCAGGTCGAACCCCTTGTTGATGTCCTCGAGCGGCATGGTGTGGGTGATCAGGTCGTCGACGTCGATCTTGCCTTCCATGTACCAATCGACGATTTTCGGCACGTCGGTGCGGCCTTTCGCGCCGCCGAAGGCGGTGCCGCGCCACACCCGCCCGGTCACGAGCTGGAACGGGCGGGTGGAAATCTCCTGCCCGGCGCCGGCGACCCCGATGATGATGCTCTCACCCCAGCCCTTGTGGCAGCACTCCAGCGCCTGGCGCATGACGTCGACGTTGCCGATGCACTCGAACGAGTAGTCGGCGCCGCCCTTCGTGAGGTCCACCAGATACGGGACGAGGTCGCCCTCGACCTCGCTCGGGTTGACGAAGTGCGTCATCCCGAACCGTTCCGCCAGCTCGCGCTTGGTGGGGTTCAGGTCGACGCCGACGATGATGTTGGCTCCCACCAGGCGCAGGCCCTGAATGACGTTCAGGCCGATGCCCCCGAGGCCGAAGACCACGCAGTTCGCGCCCGGTTCGACCTTCGCGGTGTTGATCACCGCGCCGATGCCGGTGGTGACGCCGCACCCGATGTAGCAGATCTTGTCGAAGGGCGCGTCCTCGCGCACCTTCGCGACCGCGATCTCCGGCAGCACGGTGTGGTTGGCGAAGGTCGAGGTGCCCATGTAGTGGAAGATCGAATCCTTGCCCGCGCTGAACCGGCTGGTGCCGCCCGGCATCATCCCGCCTTCCCCAGTCTTGTGAACCGGCTGGCAACTGAAGCGGCTGGTGCCGTCGGGCATCACCCCGCGCCCCTGGGTCTCGCGGATGGCCTGGCAGAGGTTGGTCTTGCCGCTCAGGCAGTACGTGCACTGGCGGCACTCGGGGGTGTAGAGGGGAATGACGTGATCGCCGGGCTTCACGCTGGTGACACCCGCGCCGACATCGACGACCACGCCCGCGCCTTCATGCCCGAGGATGGCGGGGAAGAGTCCTTCGGGGTCGGCACCGGAGAGGGTGAATTCGTCGGTGTGGCAGATGCCGGTGGCCTTCAGCTCGACCAGCACTTCGCCGGCCTTCGGTCCCTCCAGATCCACGGTCTCGACGGTCAGCGGCTTGCCCGCCTCGTAGGCAACGGCGGCTCGGGTTTCCATGGTGCGGCGCTCCTCGGGGTTTGCGGTGATCGACAGGCCGGGAAGCTATCACACTCTCCGCGGCGATTCGGCATGCCGGTCCGATACGTCGGGCTCGAGATCCAAGGTCATTTTGTGGGTCATTTCGAGGGCCATTTCATGCGACGGCGCCATTTGATACTACGGTGCCGGGAGACCGTCCGATGATCCGATCAGTCCGATGCTCGGGCCGGTCCGAGCACCGGCCCGACCCGTGTTCCATCGGTTCCACCGCGCGCAATGGTCCCGATCGAGGCCGCTCACTGGGCCGAGAACCCCGAGCGGTGGGCCCAGCCGGTCATGCGCATCTCCAGCCACGCCATGACCGCGTACATCCCGATGCCTTCGATGGCGAGGGCCACCAGGCAGGCGAAGACCAGCGGAACCTCGAAGTTGGCCTGCGCGGTCAGCATCATGTGGCCGAGGCCCGCGTTCGCGGCCTGTGTCTCCGACAGTACCGAGCCGATGAACGCGAGGGTGATGGCGATCTTCAGCGACCCGAAGAAGTAGGGGAGCGAGCGCGGGATGCCGACCTTGGTCATGATGTCGAGCTTCTTCGCGCCGAGCGCGCGCAGCACGTCCTCCATCTCCGGCTCGATGGTCGCGAGACCCGTGGCCACATTGACCACGATGGGGAAGAACGAGATCAGGAACGCGGTCAGCACCGCGGGGAGCCAGCCCGAGCCGAACCAGATGACGAGAATCGGGACCACGGCGACCTTCGGAATGGAGTTGAAACCCACCATCAGCGGGTAGAGCCCCGCGTATATCCGCCGGTCCCAGCCGACGAACAGCCCGAGCGCCAGCCCGAACGCCACCGCGATCCCGAACCCTGCCATCGTGGTCCACAGCGTCTGGACGGAGTTCCTCCACAGGGCGCCGCCGAACTCCCACGACGCGACGGCAATCAGACTCGGGGGCGGCAGCACGTAGGGCGCGATCTCCAGCAGCCACACCGTCCCTTCCCACAGGACGAAGAGCCCGATGGTGCACAGCCACGGCGCCGCCACCACCCAGTTGATGCGCATCGCCGCTACTGCCTCGCCTGCGCGATGTGGCCGCGCAGCTCGTGCACGAGGTCGACGAACTCCGACGTGTAGAGCACCTCCGGATCGCGCGGCCGGGGCAGATCCACGATGCGCTCGGCCAGAATCCGGCCCGGGCGCGCGCTCATCGCCAGCACCCGGTCGGCGAGGAACGCGGCCTCGCGGAGATCGTGGGTGACCAGCACCGTGGTGAAGCCCTTGTCCGCCTGGAGATCGCGGATGACGCACCACAGCTCTTCGCGGGTGAAGGCGTCGAGCGCCGCAAACGGCTCGTCGAGCATCAGCAGCTTCGGCTCGTGGATGAGCGCGCGGCACAGCGCCGCCCGCTGCTGCATGCCGCCGGAAAGCTGCCAGGGGAACTTGTCGCCCGCGCCCTCGAGCCCGACGGAGGCGAGCAGGGCATCGGCCCGGGCGTCGTAGGCGGCGCGATTTCTGCGGATGTTGCGCCGGTGCGGCGGCACGATCTCCATCGGCAGCAGCACGTTCGCTCCCGTCGTGCGCCACGGGAGCATGACCGGGTTCTGGAACGCCATGCCCGCGATGTTGACCGGCCCGGTGACCGGCCGGCCGGCCACCCGCACCGTTCCCGCGCTCGGGAACTGCAGCCCGGTCACCAGCTTCATGAGCGTCGACTTGCCGCAGCCGGACGGCCCGACCACGGCGACGAATTCACCTTCGGCGACCGAGAGGCTCAGCGCCTCGACCGCGAGCGTCCCCTCCGCCGCTCCGTGGGGCCGATAGCGGAGCGCGACATCCTCGACCTCGATGAATGGTGTCGCCATGGACGCTATGCGCTCGGCAATGCCCGTCGGCCCGGGACATGGCCTGAGACATGGCTCGGCACATGGCCCGGCAGATGGCATGGCACATGCCCCGGAATCGGTCCGAACGCGCGCGCCCGGCGTCCGGACTCTCGCCGGAATCGCACCGCGTGATGGCCAGGCGAGGCGTCAGCAGGAAGTGCTGCCATCCGCTCGGTGGTCCGCCGGGCCGTGGGTTGTCGATGCCGCCGGGGGCGGTCGTGGTCAGGGCACCATCCGGTCCGCTTCCGGCGGCAGATACTGCGGGTCGAACACGTCCGCAGCCGCCGGCCGGTTGGTGAACTCGTAGGTATCGGCGATCTGGTCGATCGACCGTTCCAGGCGATCCATGTCGACGCCCCCGAAGCCGTTCGCGCGCACCTCGTCGGTGATGATGTTCTGCGCGATCGCCATCTTCAGCCGCTCCAGCTCCACCTCCTCGCGCGCCACGTCGTTGTGGTTCAGCACGTGCTTGACCGCGCTTTCGGGGTCCTTCGCGGCTTCCAGGTACGCGCGCACGGTGACTGCCACGAACGCCTTCACCGCCTCCGGGTTGGCTTTCGCGAAGTCCGGATTGACGATGACGACGTTGCCGTAGAGATCGAGGCCGTGGTCGCGCATCAGAATGAGTGAGATGTCCTCCTCGCCCACGCCTTTCGCCTTCAGGTTGATGTACGACGAGAACGAGTAACCGGTGATGGCGTCCACCTTGCCCGCTGCAAGCATGGGCTCGCGCACCGGGAAGCCGACGTTCTCGATGGTGACCGTCGAGGCGTCGATGTCGTTCGCCTTCACGAACGCCTTCCACTGCGCGTAGGCGCCGTCCGGCGCCGGAGCGCCGAGGATTCGTCCTTCCAGGTCTTTCGGCGCCATCACGCCGAGCGACTTGCGGCCGATGATCGCGAACGGCGGCGTGTTGTAGATCACCATGATCGCGGTCGGGGCGAGGTCGGGGTTCTGGTCCCGGAACTTGATGAGGGAGTTGATGTCCGACGAGCCCATCTGCCAGTTGTTGCCGTCGGCGACGCGGGGGATCGCCTCGCGCGAACCCTTGCCGGTGTCCACGGTCACGTCGAGGCCGGCTTCGGCGTACCAGCCCCGGTCGAGCGCCAACAGCACGGGCGCGTTCGGTCCCTCCCATTTCCAGTCGTTCGAGAAGCGGATGCTCGTCTGCGCCGAGGCGGTCGCAGCGCAGAGGAACGCGGACATCAGCAGGATGGGCAGGCGCATGGTTCTCTCCTGTGCGATTCGTGGTCGGGTCGAAATCCGTGGCGAGACTTTCGACGAATGCATCCGGCCATGCAACCTCCATGGCTACTTCCATGATCGCCCTCGTCCCGCTCCGGGCCGCCCCGGGTGTCCCCGGCTCGCTCGTCCTGCCCCGCGGATCACCCCGGGCCGCCCAAGGCCGCCCTCAGGCCACCCTCAGGCCGCCCCCAGGCCACCCCAGGCCACCCCCAGGCCACCCCCAGGCCCCCCAGGCCACCCCCAGGCCACCCCCCAGGCAGGTGGTTCAGCGGAGCAGCATCCCCATGCTCAGGCGCTCCTCGGCCCGGAAGCCGAGGGACTCGTAGAACCCGCGGACCGCACGGTTGGAGGAGCGGATCTGAAGGTTGACCTTGCCGCAGCCCTCCGCGCGCAGCGCGGCGACCGCGTGGCGCACGAGGGCCGTGCCAATCCCGCGGCGCCGATGCCCGGGCGAGACCGCAACCGTGTAGAGCCAGCCCCGATGCCCGTCGTACCCCGCCATCGCGGTGCCGACGATCGCAGCTTCCGCATCGGTTGCGACGAACAGCATGCCGTCGCGCATCGCGAGCTTCGCGTCGAACACTTTGGCCGGCGCGTTGTGCGACGGATCGTCGGGGAACGCCGTCTCCCACAGCGCGATCACGCCATCGCGGTCGAGAGTGGTACAGCAGCGGATGTGCAACGGCTCCGGTCCCATTCGGAAAGGTCTCAGCTCAAGATCGGGGGTGGTCGATCGCTCTCGGCCGAAATCCGGTGGCCCGGAACTCCGGCCCGTCATGGGGCGGCCTGGCGATAGGCATAGTTCCGGTCGAGCCTCTCCAGGACATAGTCGGCGTAGCGTACAGGCGCGTGGCGCGGCGGGTGGTCCGGACCGCAACAGGTCGGCAGGCATTCGATCCTGCTCTCCATGTCCCAGAAGAAGGGCACCGAGTAGCGGTCTCTCCCCGAGCGGTTTCGGACCCGGTGCGGGGTGGAGGACCATCGTCCGTTGCTCCAGCGGGCGAGCATGTCGGCCACATTGACCACGAACGTCTCCGGGACCGGCGGCGCCGGTACCCACTCGCCGTTCCTCATCCGCACTTCGAGGCCGTCATGCTCATCCTGAGCAAGAAAGGTGATGAACCCGTGGTCGGTATGGGGCGCCGCCCCGTAATGGTCGGCCGGAGTGTCGGGGAACTCCGGGGGATAGTGGATCAGCCGCAGCCAGGAGGTGGGACGCTCGAAGTGCGGGTCGAGGTATGTGGCCGGCAGGCTGAGGGCAAGCGCGAGCAGTCTCGTGAACCGCCGCGCGAAGTTCGTCATCGTGGCCTGATAGGCGGTGACCGCCTCGCGAAAGCCCGGCAGACCGTCGGGCCACTGGTTGGGTCCCTGCAAGGGCTTGCCGAACGCGGGGTCTTTCGGGGCCACCTGGTGCATGACCATGAACGATTCGCTCAAGTTCGGTCGAGTCACCCGAGCCACGCTGGAAGTCTGGGTCAGGGAGGAATTCGGCGCGATGTATCCGCGGTGGAAGGCATTGATGGCGATCTCCCGCTTGGCCTCGTCGCCAAGGGCGTGGAAGCGGCGCGAAGCGTCGAACACCGCCTCCGTCAGGTTCGACTCGATCCCGGTATTGGCGACGTAGCAGAAGCCGGTGCGGCGGAATGCGCCGTCGAGCGCACGCGCGATCTCCGGTACGCGAGGGCTCGCGAGGTTGGCGGCGTCGATGTCGATTTCGGGAATGGATGCGGCCATGGCACACGTCACTCGGTTCGGGCCGGACTCGTGCTCCGGATCTCATTGTGCCCGACCATGCCGGGACCGCGGGAGGATTTCCCAAGGCGAACGGACGCGGAATGGCGGCCGGTGCCGCGCGCCTTCGCAGAAGAGCCGGAAAACCCTGAATCGCCATGAACCACGGCTAACTCCCGACGAGATCGCTATCTCCAATCGCAGTGCCGACCGCCAGCCTCGACGGAGCTGTCGGCCGAATGGTAGCGTCGAAGGTACCCGCAGTCGCCGGTCCGGACCTCGAATCCATGCCCGAAACCACAACAACGCCGCTGCATTCGGGCCGCGATCCCATCGACGTGCGCACCGCCCCGGATCGCTACCGGCACTGGCGCCTGCACGTCGAGGGCCGAATCGCCACGCTCGCACTCGATGTCGACGAGTCGGGCGGCCTCGCGCCCGGCTACGAGCTGAAGCTCAACTCCTACGACCTCGGCGTCGACATCGAGCTGGCCGATGCGGTGCAGCGGTTGCGCTTCGAGCACCCGGAGGTGGCGGCGGTGGTGATCCGCTCCGCGAGAGAGCGGGTGTTCTGCGCCGGTGCCAACATCCGCATGCTCGGCGGGTCGAACCACGCCCACAAGGTCGCCTTCTGCAAGTTCACCAACGAGACCCGGTGCGCCATCGAGGACGCGAGCGCATATTCGGGCCAGCGTTATCTGTGCGCGATCAACGGTACTGCGGCGGGCGGCGGCTACGAACTCGCCATGGCTGCGGACTGGATTCTCCTCGTCGACGACGGTTCGAGCGCGGTGTCGCTGCCGGAGGTCGCGTTGCTCGGCGTGCTGCCGGGCACCGGTGGGCTGGTGCGTCTGGTCGACAAGCGCAAGGTGCGCCGCGACCGCGCCGATTTCTTTTCCACCACCGAGGAGGGGGTGCGCGGACGGCGCGCGCTGGAGTGGGGCCTGGTGGACGAGATCGCGCCTTCGTCGCGTTTCGATGCTGCGGTCGAGACGCGCGCGCGGGCGCTGGCGGCAACGTCCGATCGTCCGCGCGCCGCCCGCGGCATCCGTCTTCGCGACCTGGAGCGGCGCATCGAGGGCGAGCGCATCCGCTACCGGTACGTGGAGGCCGACATCGATCGCGAGATGCGCGCCTGCCGCATCCGCATCGAGGGGCCGGCCGGGGCGTCGCCCGCGGACATCGACGGACTCGTGCCGGCGGGCGATGCGTTCTGGCCTCTCGCGCTGGCCCGCGAGATCGAAGACCTGATCCTGCACCTGCGCCACAACGAGCCGGCAATCGGCACCCTGGTGATGGCGTCCGAAGGCGATCTCGACGCGGTCGCTGCCTACGACGCCTTCCTGCTCGCCCACCGCGCGCACTGGCTCGTCCGCGAGATCCGGCTCTACTGGAAGCGCCTGCTGAAGCGCATCGATCTCACCGCGCGCAGCCTCCTCGCCCTGGTGGAGCCGGGGAGCTGCTTCGCCGGCTTTCTGCTGGAACTGGTGCTGGCGGCGGATCGCGGCTACATGCTCGAAGGGCCGTTCGAGGACGGTGGCGCCGAAGCCGTGGTGCGCCTCACCGAGTCCAACTTCGGCTGTTTTCCCGGCGTCAACGGCCTCACCCGACTCGAAGCACGCGGCCTGGACGACGAGGAGGCGGTGAGCCGTGCCCGCCGGCAGATCGGCCGGGACCTCACCGCCGCCGACGCCGAGGCCCACCGGCTCGTCACCTTCACGCCCGATGACATCGACTGGGAGGACGAGGTGCGCATCGCGCTGGAGGAGCGCGCAGCGTTCTCGCCGGACGCACTCACCGGCCTGGAGGCGAGCCTGCGCTGCCCCGGACCGGAGACGATGGAGTCGCGCATCTTCGGCCGCCTCACCGCCTGGCAGAACTGGATCTTCCAGCGTCCGAACGCGGTCGGCGAGCGCGGTGCGCTGACCCTGTACGGCACCGGCGCGCGCGCCGACTTCGACCGGAAGCGGGTGTAGCAGGTTTCGGCTTGGTAGGAATGACTGATCGGAACGATTTGATAAGGTAAATCATTCGATGAGATCGATGCGGACATTTTCCGGCTCTGTCAATCCGCAAGTGAATGGTTGAAGTGATTACGGCGCAACATTTGCTCAAAGGACCTGGAAATGTCTTCCGTCGATCTGAACGACCGTATTCCCAACAATGTGGATCTCGCCTCCGACCGCCGTCTTCAGCGGGCGCTGGAGCAGTGGCAGCCCGCCTTTCTCGACTGGTGGCGCGAGATGGGGCCGGTGGCGGGCGCCGCGCCCGAGGCGTATCTGCGCACCGCCATCTCCGTCGACCGCAGCGGCTGGGCGAACTTCGGCTTCACCCGGATGCCGGACTATCGCTGGGGCGTCTTCCTCGCCGACCCGGAGCCGGACCGCCGCATCGGTTTCGGAGACCACAGGGGCGAGCCGGTGTGGCAGCGGGTGCCGGGGGATTATCGGGCGGCGCTGCGCCGGCTGATCGTGATCCAGGGCGATACCGAGCCGGCGTCGGTGGAGCAGCAGCGTCATCTCGGCCGGACCTGCCCCTCGGGCTACGATCTGCGCAACCTCTTCCAGATCAACGTCGAAGAGGGGCGTCACCTCTGGGCGATGGTCTACCTCCTGCACGCGTACTTCGGCCGCGACGGGCGCGAAGAGGCGCAGGCGCTGCTGGAGCGCCGTTCGGGCGACGCCGACCGGCCCCGCATCCTCACCGCCTTCAACGAGCGCACCCCGGACTGGCTCGCGCTGTTCATGTTCACCTTCCTCACGGACCGCGACGGCAAGTTCCAGCTTCATTCCCTGGCGGAATCCGCCTTCGACCCGCTCGCGCGCACCTGCCGGTTCATGCTGACCGAGGAGGCCCACCACATGTTCGTCGGCATCACCGGCCTCGCCCGCGTCGTCGAGCGCACCTGCGAGGTGATGCGCACCCACCGCACCGACGACGTGCGCCCCTTCGGGGTCATCGATCTGCCGACGTTCCAGAGGTATCTGAACTTCCACTTCAGCGTGACCCTGGATCTTTTCGGCGCGGAGATCTCCACCAACGCGGCGGGGGGCTACACCGGCGGGCTCAAGGGCCGATTCCACGAATCCGACATTGACGACGACCACCGGCTGGATCACGCCACCTATCCGGTTCTGCAATGGGTGGACGGTGCGTTCCGCCGGATCGACTTCCCGGCGCTGAACGCGCTCAACGAGCGCCTGCGCGCCGATTTCGTGGCGGATGTCGAGACCGGACTCGGCCGGATCAACCGCATCATCCGCAGCTTCGGGGTGGACTTCCAGCTCGCGCTCCCGCATGTCGCGTTCAACCGCCGCGTCGGCATGTTCGCCGACCTGGACGTCACCCCGGAGGGTGCGGTCATCGACGGTGAAACGTGGCGCCGCCGCGAGGCCGAGTGGCTGCCTTCGGAGTCCGACCGCGCCTACATCCGCTCGCTCATGCCGGAGGCGGTGACCGAGCCCGGCAAGTTCGCCAACTGGATCGCGCCGCCGTCGCGAGGCATCAACCACCACCCCATCGACTTCGAGTACGTGCGGCTCGACTGACGGGACTGCCGGTATCGATCTCGCGCCGGGCCGCGACTCGCCTCCCGATCGTGGCGGGTGCGGACCGACCCATCGCCCGGCCCGCAAGGCCGGGCCGGAATCGGGAGGATGCGAAGGACTGCTCCCGTTGCGGAGCGTTTGCCCGGGGTCCGATATTCCGCCACTGACCTCCGCCCGACCATTTCTGTGAGAATACCGCCCCGATGCCGGCCGCGACGCCGGCGGCGAACTCGAGGAGCCAATCGCCATGCTGCCGCTGACCGGATATGCCGATCGTCTGTCGGTTCGACCCGGCGAGACGGTTCGATTTCACCTGAGCAACGCCA
>JAPOSC010000069.1 GCA_026709935.1 Thiotrichales bacterium | reverse complement strand
GCTGTGTATCGTTCACGACGTGATCCGGTTCACATGACGAGCGGGCCGGCGCGCAACGCGGGGGACGCGCGATAACCTCCCTCTCCATCGACCGCTACGCCGCATTCACGGTACGAAACCGGTGGGCGGTCCTCGCCGCTTCCTTGGCGGTCATGCTCGCGCTGTCGGCCGGGCTGGCGTTCATCACCGTTTCCAACGAATGGCGCGACCTGTTCGACAAAGACAATCCCCAGTTGGTTGCATTCGACAGGCTGGAGGACACCTATTCGGCGACCAACGTTGCGCTGATCGCGCTCGAACCCAGAAGCGGGTCCGTCTTCACCCGCGAGACGCTCGGCGCCCTCAAGGCGTTGACCGAGGCCGCGTGGCTTGTGCCCTGGGCCAGCCGCGCCGATTCCCTCGCCAACTACTACCACAGCGAAGCGGCCGGGGACGTCCTGAACGTCGAGCGGTTGGTGCAGGACGCGGCCTCGCTCGACGATGCTGGCCTCGCACGGATCGAGCGGATCGCGCTAGGCGAGATCGAGATCGCGGGCCGGCTCGTCTCCAGGGATGGGCGCGTTGCCGGACTGGCGATCACGTTCTCACTGCCCGAGGAGGACGAGGCCGCGGTGGTCGAAATCACCCGACATCTCCGCGGCGTTTTGGACAAGGCCCGGGCGGACCACCCGGATATCGCCTATTACATGACCGGCGATGTCTTCATTAGCCACGTCCTGGCGGAAGCCGTCGACGACGACATGCGGGTCCTTGCGCCGGCGGCGGTCCTCGTCATCGTGTCCGTGGCGGCAATCCTCTTGCGTTCCTTTCTGGGCACGCTCTCCCTCGTCGCCGTGCTCGTCTTTGTCATCGCCTCGACCATGGGCGTCCTCGGCTGGACGGGCACTGTGCTCAATTCTGCCAACTCCAGCGTTCCGATCATCGTGATGACCCTTGCCATCGCGCACTCCATCCACATCGTCGACACGGTTATGTCAGGCTTGGGCCGAGGCTTGGGCAGGGGCGCGGCGGTCGCCGAATCAGTGCGCGACAACGCATGGCCGGTGTTCCTGACGACGGTTACGACGATGATCGGGTTCCTCAGTCTGAACGCCTCGGATTCTCCGCCCTTTCAGGTCCTCGGCAACCTGGTGGCCTTCGGCGTGCTGTGCGCCTTCGCCTATTCCATGACGCTTCTGCCGGCGCTGCTCGCGGTGCTGCCGTTGCGCGCGCGTCGGGCGCGCGCCGGGGGTTCCGTCTTCTTCGACCGCTTCGGCGCCTTCGTCGTTGCGCGCCGCACTCCGCTGCTTTGGTTCATGGCCGCTCTGGCGGCTGCCCTGGCGACCGGTGTGCCCCGTGTGGAACTGACCGACAACTGGACGCAGTATTTCGACGAGCGTTACGAGTTCCGGCGCGACACGGATTTCGTCATCGAGAACCTGACTGGCATGGAAACCTTGGAGTACTCCCTGGACGCCGGGCGCGAAGGCGGCATCACCGATCCCGACTATCTGCGCAAGGTCGACGCCTTCGCCGAGTGGTATCGCGCTCAGCCCGAAGTCATGCATGTCCAAGCGTTTTCGGACATCATGAAGCGCCTCAACAAGAGCATGAACGGCGACGACCCTGCCTTCTACCGGTTGCCCGATAACTCCGGGCTGGCCGCGCAGTATCTGCTGCTCTACGAACTTTCGGTCCCCTTCGGCCGGGACCTCAACAACCGCATTGACGTCGCCAAGACCGCGACGCGCATGACCGTCACGGTGGCTAGGCTGAAGTCCAAGGAACAGCTCCGGCTCGACAGGCGCGCGCAGGACTGGCTCAGCGCCAACGCGCCCAGCCTCGCGACCGGGGCCTCGGGAATCAGCATCATCTTCGCCCACTTGGCCAAGCGGGACACCCACAGCATGATCCAGGGCACGGTCATCGCCATGGCCTTAATTTCCCTGGTCCTGATCGGAATATTCAGGAGTGTCCGCCTCGGTTTGGTCAGCCTCCTGCCGAACTTTGTCCCCGCGGCCATGGCGTTCGGCGTGTGGGGCTATCTGGTCGGCGAAGTGGGATTCGCGGGGTCGATCGTGACCGCAATCGCCTTCGGCATCGTCGTCGACGACACGATTCACTTCATGACCAGGTATCTCAAGGCGCGCCGCGAGGGCCGTTCCGCGTCCGAGGCGGTGGG
>JAPOSC010000049.1 GCA_026709935.1 Thiotrichales bacterium | reverse complement strand
GAAAGGTTGCAGGCTCGCCTTCCGTCACCGCAGGGCCAGCAGCGACCTCGACACGCGGCAGCGACCAATATGATTGCGCGCTGGCGTGCGGCGCGAAAATCGCAAGAAATGGCAGAAGCGGGAGCGCGCAAAGAAAAGCGTTTCGGAGATGCAGTTCAGATAGGCTCGCGGAGAAAGGCTTGAACATTGGCGTCTCCCTCTTTTTGTTCGCGTGCAGAAGCAGTCCGGGAGACTGCTTTTAGCAGCGATTTTACCAGTCAGACGATAATACAGATATCACATCCTGCGCATCCTTCGCGGCAGCCCCGGTGGCAAGGCCGGCGAGCAGCGGCAGCGCGAAAAAAGTGGCGGCGAGCCCGCGGCATGCGCGGCGAGCGGCACGGCGGATGCCAGTGCCGATGCGGACTGCGGAAAGATCGAGCAGCATCATCACCTCTCCTCAAAACTTGCCGCCCTGCCGGCCGATGCGCAAAGGCACGCGCCCGCAGAGTTCTGCCTCACTGTCTCACCGGGAGTTTGACACGAGACAACCTCTCGGGGCCCTGGAGGGAATCGCCGTTGACGGGAATCGCTGTTGCTGTGTGTCGAGCGCGGCGCCGGGAGCGGCGGTCAGCCCGCGACTTCAACCGCCAGGGACGGGGCGACGACGACTCGAATCATCTCCTGCGCCTGGCGAAGCGACGCCTCCACGCCCGCCGGATCGTCCCCGAGCGCGAAGACGAACCCCAGGTACGTGCCGCCCTCGGGAAGCGGGGTCAGCGCATAGCCCTCCCTCACCGTGACCGACACCTCGCGAATGCCCGGGACCTGGCCCGCCGCCATCACGCCCTCGACCCGACGCAGCGTCCCGGCGCCCGGCGTCGGGATCATCAACACCCCTGCGGCCCGGCGGGCGTCGCGAAACGGAATGTCGGGCGAACGGCCGAGCGCGCGTTGCAGAACCAGGTGCTCCAGGCTCGTCCCCGACCCGAAGGTGAACAGCCGCGCGCAGTCGCCGCCGATGGTGCGGGCTGCGATCTCGATGATCCACGCCTCGCCGGCGTGGAGCCGCAGCTCGGCGTGCACCGGCCCCTCGGTGAGTCCGTAGGCGGCGCACCCGGCGCGCACCCGCTCGGCCGCCAGGGCCTGGACCGCTCGCGGGTGCCGCGACGGGGTCACGTAGATCGTCTCTTCGAAGAACGGCCCGTCGAGCGGGTCCGGCTTGTCGAAGATGGCGAGCACGGTGAGCGCGCCGCCCGTCAAAATGCCCTCGAGCGCAATCTCCGGTCCGGGCACGAACGACTCGACGAGCAGCGTGTCGCGCTCCTCCTCGTCGGCGGACGCAACGGCGTCGGCGCGGGCAATAGCAACGGCGCGCCGGCCGGCGGCTTCGAGGCCCGGGAGGTCGTCCGCGCGGATCACGCCGCGGCTCGCCGACAACGCCAGCGGCTTCACCACGCAGGGGAATTCGATTCCCGCGACCTGCGGGGCAAGGGGGCGGCGCAGGTCCACCCGCCGGGCCGGCGGCACCGGAAGTTCGGCCTCGGCAAGAGCGGTGCGGGCAAGGTCCTTGCGCCGGGCGATGCGCGCGGCGAACGGCGCGTTGTGGGCGAGCCCGAGAGCGGCGGCGACCCGGTTCGCGAGCTCGACGGTGCCGTCGTCGGTGGCGACGACTCCGGTAACGGGCTGGTCGCGATGGGTGCGCTGGATCTGCCGAATCACATCGTCGGGATCGGAGAAATCGACCCGGAGCCCGTCGCGGAATCCGGGGATCAGCGCGTGCGCGCCCTCACTCACCACCAGCATCGCGATGCCGAGATCGCACGCCGCCTCCAGATAGGCATGCACCCGGTAGCTGCCGGGCGGGGCAACCAGCAGAACCCGGCCCCGAGCGTCGTTCTGCATGTGGCGAACGCGAGTCAGGGCGCGCAGGCATACTTCAAGTGTTCAGGTAGACCTCAGCCTCCCGCCATGCCGCAGGCGCCGCAGGTACCGGCGCCGCCCGTGGCCTGGAACACGTTGTTGAACACGAAAGTCGAGCCGGTTTCGCGGGTGACGAAGTCGATCTCGACCCCCTTGAGGTAGTTGATCGCCACCGCATCGACATAGATGCGGTACCCGTCTCCGTCGTAGACGCGGTCGTAGTCGGTGCGTCGATCCGTGAATGTCATTCCGTAGGTCATGCCCGCGCAGCCGCCGCCGGCCACATAGATGCGGATGGCCTCGATGTCGTCGTCATCCACGCCGGAGATGAGGCGCTGGAACTGCTCGCCCGCAACGGTGCTCACTCTGATGTCGCTTTCGGACAGGGTGTTGAGGTATTCCATCTCGGTCTCCTGCTGCACCGGCGGACCCCTTGTCCGCCGAAAGTCCGCATCAGACTTCGACCATCTCGAAGTCTTCCTTGCGCGCTCCGCAATCGGGACAGACCCAGTTCGGCGAGACGTCCTCCCACTTCGTTCCGGGGGCGATCCCTTCCTCCGGCAGGCCATCCGCTTCGTTGTAGACGAATCCGCAGATGACGCACATGTAGGATTTCATCGGTGTCTTTCCTCCTCGGGGTACGCGGGTCGGCGGGGGTAGAAATTCTCGCATGTTCCCCGATGCAGGTGTACCGAAGGCCCGACGCGTTCATACTTGCCCGTGGCCCGGAGTCGGGCGAGACGACTCCATTGACACAGCCCACGGGGAGACCGACATGACAAGCTCATCGCGAGCATTCGAACGCGCACGTCAGTGCATCCCCGGCGGCGTCAACTCGCCCGTGCGCGCATTCCGGGCGGTCGGCGGCGCGCCCGTCTTCTTCGAGCGGGCCGAGGGGGCGCTGCTCTTCGACATCGACTCGAAGCGTTACGTGGACTACGTGGGCACCTGGGGACCGGCGGTTGTCGGGCATGCCCATCCCCGGGTGATCGAGGCGGTGCGCGAGGCAGCCGGGCGCGGCCTGAGCTTCGGCGCTCCCACCGTGCTGGAAACAGAGATGGCCGAGCGCGTGTGCGCCCTGGTGTCCTCGATGGATAAGGTCCGCATGGTGAGCTCCGGTACGGAGGCCACCTTGAGCGCGATCCGGCTCGCCCGGGGGTTCACCGGCCGAGACGCCATCGTGAAGTTCGAGGGGTGCTACCACGGACACGGCGATTCGCTGCTGGTGAAGGCGGGTTCCGGTGCGCTCACGTTCGGGGTGCCGACCTCACCCGGGGTTCCCGCCGCCCTCGCCGAGCACACGCTGACGCTGACCTTCAACGACGCCGACGGCGTTCGCGAGGCGTTTGCGACGCTTGGCGACCGAATCGCCGGGGTGATCGTGGAGCCCGTCGCCGGGAACATGAACTGCGTGCCACCGGCGCCGGGCTTCCTGGAGACGCTCCGCGCGTGCTGCGACGCGCATGGCACAGTGCTCATTTTCGACGAGGTGATGACCGGGTTCCGCGTCGCGCCCGGCGGCGCCCAGGCCCTGTACGGGGTCCGTCCGGACCTGACCACGCTCGGCAAGGTGATCGGCGGCGGCATGCCGGTGGGCGCCTTCGGCGGACGGGGCGACATCATGGATCATGTCGCGCCGGACGGTCCCGTGTACCAGGCCGGCACCCTCTCGGGAAACCCGATCGCGATGACCGCCGGCCTGACGACGCTGGAGATCATCGGCGAGGCCGGCTTCCACGACCATCTGGCCGCGACCACGACCCGCCTCGTGGATGGCCTGCGCGAACGCGCGGCCGCGGCTGGCATCGGACTGGCCACGAATCATGTCTGCGGCATGTTCGGGCTGTTCTTCACTGACGCGGACGCGGTGACCGGATTCGCCGACGTGATGGCATGCGATACCGAGCGTTTCGCGCGGTTCTTCCACGCGATGCTCGCGGAGGGCGTATACCTCGCGCCGTCCGCGTTCGAAGCCGGCTTCGTGTCGAGCGCGCACGACGACGAACACCTGAAAGCCACCTTCCGCGCCGCGGAGCGGGCATTCGAGGCCGCGGCGGCCCGCACGTAGGCACCCGCCGGACGGCCACAGAGACATTCCGGCCGGGCAACGCACGCAGGCCGGCCGGACCGCGGGCGGCCTGGGCCGAGGCAACACGGGCCGAGGCAAGCGTGGGATGGCGCAACTCTTTCCGATAAAGTACGGCGCCCGCTGTGGCCGGGACCCGGCCTGACACACGACGGACCCCTCATGCGCTACGACACGGATGACCTTCGCATCGCGTCCATCGACGACGTGGTGACCCCGGCGGTGATTCTCGACGAGCTTCCGCTCTCCGACCGGACCTCCCGCCGCATCTTCGAGACCCGCCAGGCGATCCACCGGATTCTGACCGGCGAGGACGACCGCCTGCTCGTCATCGTCGGACCGTGCTCCATCCACGATCCGGCCGCGGCCCTGGAGTACGGGTCGCGTCTGCTGGAGCCGCGCCGCTCCCTCTCCGATCAGCTCCTGGTGGTCATGCGGGTGTACTTCGAAAAACCGCGTACCACGGTCGGGTGGAAGGGGCTGATCAACGATCCCGATCTCGACGGCAGCTTCAATATCAATCGGGGCCTGCGCGTCGCGCGCCGTCTGCTCCTCGACCTCAACGACGCGGGCATGCCCGCCGGGGTCGAGTTCCTGGACCTCATCACCCCGCAGTACGTCGCGGACCTCATCAGTTGGGGAGCGATCGGGGCGCGCACCACCGAGAGCCAGGTGCATCGCGAGATGGCCTCGGGACTGTCCTGTCCGGTCGGGTTCAAGAACGGCACCGGCGGCAGCGTCAAGCTGGCGGTCGACGCGGTCGGCGCCGCGAGGCATTCCCACGTGTTCCTTTCGCTGACGAAGGATGCCCGCTCCGGAATCTTCAGGACCGCGGGCAACGAGGATGCGCACATCATCCTGCGCGGCGGCAGCGGAACGCCGAACTACGAATCCTCGCACGTCCGGGCGGCAGCCGAACTGCTGGAAGCGGCCGGTCACGCCCCCCGGATGATGGTGGACTTCAGCCACGCGAACAGCGCCAAGCAGCACGAGCGCCAGCGCGTCGTCTGCCACGACATCGCCGCGCAGGTCGCGTCCGGAGAGGACGCAGTGATGGGGGTGATGATCGAGAGCCACCTGATGGCCGGGCGCCAGGATGTCGTCGAGGCGCAGCCGCTCGTCTACGGGCAGAGCATCACCGACGCCTGCATCGGCTGGGACGATACGGTGGAGATGCTGGAGGAACTCGCCGAAGCGGTCGCGGCGCGGCACGCGCACCGGACGTAGATCCCGCTTCTCACCGGTGCTCGGCAAGCATCGGAGGACTACTCAGGCCGGGATGGCTCCGGTTCGAGGGCTCCGGCTACCAGTCGGCGAGCTGCTCGGTGGGGATGGCGGAATCCTCGAGCATGATCGGGATCCCGTCGTCGACGCGGTAGACGGTGCGGCCATCGCTCGTGATCAGCGCCTCGTCGAGCGGGGCATCCACCACCGCGCCGTGCATGTGCTTGACATGGCCCTCGGCGATGGCGCGATTCAGCACGGCGAGCTTCTGCTTTCCGAGCATCCGCACCGACACCTTGGTGATCGGACAGACCAGAATTTCGAGAAGCTTCGGATCAACACTCATCGCTGGCTCCTATCTGCTCCGGCATCCAACGGTGCGGGCCGCCTCCGACAAACCCGTACCACCGCAGGTGCGATATCGGACGACAGTGAATGGCCGGCGGTCATCGCGCCGATCCGCTCCCGTCGTCGCGACGCGGCGGCACGGGATCGTACCCGCTGGTGCCGAACGGATGGCAGCGCGCGATGCGCCACACGGCAAGCCACCCGCCCCGCAGAAGACCGTGCTCGCGGAACGCCTCGATCGCATAACTGGAGCACGTCGGCAAGTGACGGCAACGGGGCGGCATGAGCGGCGACAACACGAGCTGATAGAGCCGCACCGCCCCCGCCGCGATGTGCGCGGGGCGGATCATCCGGGACTGCCTCCAGATTGCCGGCACCATCCGGGGGTGCCGTTCGACAGGACCGATGTGCATCGCATGCGGGCCGCTTCCTTCAGGGACAAGAGTCGAGCTACCGCCCTGCACTATATCGCACGGGGGCGGGAATCGGTGTGCGCGCCGGCCGACACCTGAGCCACACTCATGCAACGGCAGCCGGAAAGCCCTATGCTTTGCCGGCGGCGCTGGCGGACCCGGTTCGGGCTCGACCGAACCGAGCCATCGGCCACTACAGGCCATATCCAGGCCATCCCCAGGCCACGCACAGGGAGCGATTTCGATGCTGAAGATCCTCGGACGCCGTACCTCGGGCAACGTGATGAAGCCGCTGTGGACGGCCGACGAGCTGGGTCTCGACTACGAACAGGTGGACATCGGCGGCAAGTTCGGCGGGAACCGGGAGCCCGACTACCTCGCGATGAATCCGACCGGGCTGGTGCCCACGCTGGTCGAGGACGACATCGTCATCTGGGAATCGAACGCGATGACCCGCTATCTCTGCGCAAAGTACGGACGCGGCGCGCTCTGTCCGACCGACCCCGGAGCCCATGCCGTCGCCGACACCTGGATGGACTGGCAGCAGACGGTGTGCGCACCCATGATGCGTCCGGTGTTCTGGGGGCTCGTGCGTACGCCGGAAGCGGAGCGCGACCACGAGGAGATCAACGCCGGCATCGAGCTCGGCGGCGAGGTCTGGGGCATGCTCGACCGCCACCTCGCGAATCGCCCCTTCGTGGCCGGAGACACGCTCACCATGGGCGACATTCCCATCGGCCCCCAGGCCCATCGCTGGTTCAACCTGGTGGACCAGCGCCCGCCGATGCCGAACCTGGAGGCGTGGTACCAGCGCCTCACCGAACGCCCCGCGTTCCGCAAGAACGTGATGATCCCGATCGAGTAGGGTCCACCCACCGCGAGCCCGCCTATCGGCGATGATGTTCCGTGAAATCGTGGACGCTCATTCCGATGTCGCGGGCGATACACCGGAGCAGTACCGGCGACAGGT
Organism: Thiotrichales bacterium; assembly: GCA_026709935.1. Taxonomy (GTDB): domain Bacteria; phylum Pseudomonadota; class Gammaproteobacteria; order HK1; family HK1; genus HK1. The sequence continues at coordinate 14,775 of JAPOSC010000049.1, read as the reverse complement.
CGCGCCCGAGATGAACGGGCACAGTGGTGGCGCGGCCATCGGCGTGGCGAAACCTTTTGTGCGAGCCGCGCTGGCGCACTTCCTCGAAACCGAGCCTGGCGAGAATGGCGATCACCTCGCGGGGCTTGAGAACGGGAATCGGCGGCACCTGAACTCAGGCCACGACGATGGTTTGCGTGCCGATGAATTCGCCCGAAATCGCGGGCGGCCCGTCCTCGAGAATCAGGGCGATGACTTCCTTGAGGTTGGCGTTGAGATCGTCGAGCGTCGCCCCCTGGCTGTGGGCACCCGGGAACCCCGGAACGTAGCCGACATACAGGCCCGTCTCGGGGCAGCGTTCCACAACCGCGGTATAGGTGCTCATCGCCGGCAAAACCCCATCCTTGCGCTCCGCTGTCATTTTAGCCCTGAAATCCGACGGAGGAATGGACGCGATTCGGGGTGGAAGCTCCTCGTCGAGCCGTGCTCCCGATTGTGATGCCCGTTCGTCGATGAACGCCCGCAACGCCGGTGAAACCGCCTGGGAGCGGCACGGAAACGGGCCGGCGGTCACCATGATCCACGGCTTCGGGCTCAACCGGGCGATGTGGCAGTGGCAGCTTCCGGCGCTGACGCCGCATTTCAGGGTGCTGATCTACGACCTGCTCGGGCACGGAGAGAGCGCGCCTCCCGAGGGCGCCCCGGACCTCGCGATGTTCTCCGGACAACTGCAGCGGCTGATGGATCGATGCGGGATCGAGCGCGCGGCGGTGGTCGGGTTCTCCCTCGGCGGCATGATCGCGCGTCGCTTCGCCCTGGATCACCCGGATCGGCTCTCCGCCCTGGCGATACTGCACTCAGCGCACGATCGCTCCCCCGCCGAGCGCGAGGCGGTGCGCAGGCGCGTGCGCCAGGCCCGCGAACACGGACCGGCGGCGAACGTGGAGTCCGCTCTGGAGCGCTGGTTCACGCCGACGTTCCGCACCAGCGCGCCGGAGCGGATCGACCTGATCCGCGGGTGGATTAAGCGCAACGATCCGGATGCCTTCCACCGCATCTACCGGGTGCTCGCGGAGGGCGATGCCGAAATCGCGCAGGGTCCGGAGCGGATTGCCTGCCCGACACTGGTCATGACCGGCAAGGACGACCCCGGCAACACCCCCGCCATGTCGAGGGCCATGGCCGCACTCATTCCCGGCGCCCGCCTGGAAATCCTCCCGGGCCTCAGACACATGGCGCTCGCCGAATCGCCGGATGCGGTCAACGGACCGCTGAGCGCGTTTCTGCGCAGTGCGCTCTGATGTGAAGAGTTCACCGATTCGCGGCGGCGGACGCCAATCGGCCCACTTTTCGTACCAGGCGCCCAATGGGATGGGTCGGCAGCGTTTCATGTCAGGAGCATTCACGTCGAGGATCCCGCGGGATATCCGGTGGAACATCAAGCGGACGCCCATCGGGCAGGAGCGCCGGAACATCGGAGTTTCTCCTCACACCGGGGCATCGCCCGGCGGGGACGTGCATCGAACCTCCCAATGATGATATCGTTTTCTCATGCCCGATATCAGAGGTGAGTGACATGCCCCGCACAATCATCAACCTGCCCGATGACGACAAGGTGTGGCTCGACGGTCAGGCTCGGGCAGAACAGGTGCCGATGACCGAGCTCGTGCGCCAGGCCGTGCGCGAATATCGCGCACGATATGACGCCAGGGGGCCAGGCCGGCTGCAGGAGTTGCTGGGACGAACCAGCGGCTGCTGGACGCACGGCGACGGACTCGTCTACCAGGACGCGGCGCGGGACGAGTGGGAGCGCCGCGGGTGAGGTGGCTGCTCGATTCGGTCATTCTCATCGACCACTTCAACGGCGTCGAAGCGGCGACCCGGTTCATCGCCGAGGAGAGCGTGGATATCGCACTGTCTCCGGTGACTCGCGCAGAAGTCCTGACCGGCTTTACCGACGACCATTGCCCCCTGGCGGCGGAGCTCCTCGACCAGTTTCCGACCCTTGCCATCAGTGCGGCGGAAGCCGATCTCGCGGCCGGGCTTCGCCGCTCGGAAGGCTGGCGGCTCCCCGATGCACTGCAGGCGGCGGTGGCCCGCCACAACAAGCTCGATCTCGTCACGCGGAACACCAAGGACTTTCCACCGGAGCGGTACGGCTTCGTGATGATGCCTTACGCGCTCAAGTCGTCAGCAAGCACTCACACCCGGGCACGCCGGTGACACCGGTCCCCGATCCCGACCCCGGCGCGGGCACATCGGATGCGCCTTGCCGAAACCCACGGCCGACGCTCGCACCCGTTTCCAACCGCAGCGCAGACCCCATTCCGCACGCCCCGCTCCGACCGCCCTCGATGGTGATGCGTCTCGCGCGGATGGGGGCGTTCCACCCCACTCGAGTGAGCTTCGTGCGCACGCTGGTGCGCCGCATGGCGCGCGAGCGGTGGCGCATCGAGCGCGAGCGCTTCAACCTCGACGCGCAAGGCTACGGCGAAGTCATCTATCGCGTCGTCACTCCGGTCGGGACGCTGCGGTTCGTGGCCTTCTCGAACCCGCTCGATCCGTCCGAGCGCACCGATCGGGTCATCGCGACCCGGTGGGACTCCACCTTCGTGCTCACCGCGGCGAAGGTCGATGATGCGCTGCTCGCGAACTACCGGGAGAACGTTCCGTTGCAGGAAGCGGGCCGGTGCCATCCGTTCGACCTGGTGCTGTCGCGTGCGAACCGGAGCGTGCGGCTCTTCGAACATGTGGTGGACTGTCTCGCGGATGGGCACCAGCCGGCGTTTGCCAAGCTCGCCGAGGTGGGTTACCTGATGCGCACCACCGCAGTCTACGGCAACGGCAAGTTCGGCATCGGAGACTTCGAGGCGGTGCGGGCGGGCGGTGTGTTCTCGCTCCCGTTCCAGGCCGAGATGCTCACCGTCTACCTCGCGCGGCGGCTCAGCTTCGATCTCGTCGAGCACATTGCGCGGGCGCGGGCGCCGGATCGGGCCGTCGCGCTGGATCCGCAGGTGGCGCGCTGTCTCGGCGTCGGCAACGCGACGGGGCTCGGGATGGCGCCGTTTCTCGTCACCCACCCGAGACTTCTCGATCGATGGGTCCATGTGCGGGAGTTGGGGCTGGCACGGGTGCGGGCGGTGGAGCGCACGGAGCCACAACGCGTGGTGCGGTTCGCCGACCTCCTCCAGCGCGCACGGCGCCACGTCGCCCAGTGGCACACCGACGATGCGCGTCAGTCGGCGCGGATCGGCGCGCTTGCATCCGGGCTCGGGTGGCTGTCCGGGTGGAGTGGGAAGACCGATCTCGCCGGCATGCGCACACCGTGGGACGCGACGATGCGCGCGGCCGAGTCCCGCGGATGCATGGAGCTGGAAGAGATGACGCTGAGCCTCCTGCTGGAGCTCCATCCGGAGCTGGTCGATTCGCTCGAGAACGACACCGGGGCCGACGAGCGGCTCACCACCGTTCCCGCGATGCGCGTGCATGCACTGGTGATGTTGATCGAACGGGATTACGGCTGGGCGCTCGACTTCGACTTCGACGATGCGAAGGAGCAGCATCGATTCTGGTACTACTCGGAGGAGAAGGAGGAACCGCGGCTCGGAGAACGTTTCGGCGAGCCCGGGGCCGAGCGCGAGTATCCGCTGCACGTGGCGCGGGACATATGCGAACTGCACGAGACGCTGGGGGCGCTCGATCCATCGTGGCGCGAACGCAGCGTTGCGGAACTGCTGCTCCAACACCCGCGGCTGCGTCGCTCGGTCCGGCGCGTACAATCCCTCGCCGGCACCGGGTACGCGGAAATCCGCGACAACGTCATCGGCGAAGCCTGCCTGCCCATCGACATGCTGCGCTGCAAGCTCGCGATCTTCGGTGCGAACAAGTTCGACCCGAAATCCGACCGCTGGACCCGGATCACCCTCTTCCAGGGCGCGCCACTGCCCGACGAGCTGGGCCGGGAAGATGTGGACGACTGGGCGTTTCCGGTGATTCCGGTCGAGTCATACCGGGACGACACCGGGAGCGGACCGCTCTTTTCAATGTCGACGGTCTGAGTCCGGGCTCGACGACGGCGGCGAACGGGCACTCATCGTCACCATGCCGAAGCGGCCCGGGTTGGCGTTCGCGAGCGGCGCCCGCGGTGATTCGAAGCGAGCGCGCGTGATCGTCTCCTGGAACGAGTTTCAGCGTACCTGCCAGAAGGCGTTCCGCGGACTGGAAGTCCCGGCCGGGGCCGACGAGGAAAGTTCGTTCGCGGTATTGTGGCTTCAGGTGCGCGGGCTTGATGCGCTGACGCCGCTGGAGGCGGCGTTGTGCGCGCTGGACCACTCGCCCCCGCAGCCGCTCGGGGTCGTGGGTGGCGCGGATGGTTCCCATGTGCTCCACGCTGGCGGCCAACCCTCGGTGTCGGTCGCGAGCGATGCCATCGACTTTGCCATGGCGCACGCGGTCGAGACCGCGGCCCGCGCCGATGTCCTGCTCACCGGAGTCGAAAGCGCAATCTTCGTCGCCGGCACCCTGGCGCAACGACCGGGGTGCGGACGGTGCAGCCGGGTGGAGTGGCGAGACGGCAGGGTCCGGCGGCGGCTCGACATGGCGCCGGACGGTGAATCTCGCCTGTCGACGGCACCGCCGGACGATTCGAGGCTGGGCGGCGGCCTCGGACAGAAAACCGTCCGGATCACAATCGGTGGACCGGGCGGACGCCGATGGCTGAGGCACGACCGCTTGTGGCGCACCGACGCCGACGAGGCCGAACTCGAACGGCGGGCCATGCACTCGGTCACCCACGGTATCGATGTGCCCGGCGCCCTCTGGACACGCCTGCTCGCGTTCGCCAAATCCACGCTGGTACCTGCAACCCGGGCGTCGCGCGAGCGCGGTGCGGGCGGTGGCAAGTACGACGATTGAACCGAGCGGGGCGCGACACCCGTCGATCACAACCAACCGGACAGTCCACGAAGCAACAATCGAGCGAGCACGGGATCAGCGGACACCGCAACGAGGGCCGTTTTCCCGGGCGGGCCTTCATCGGGCAGGAAAACAGGCGAGTGACCCGGCCACCCTTGTGACACCACCGGAAGTCGTGATTGCATTCACCGCCAACACACCGCCGGAGTCCTGTTGACGCAGTGCACAAATCCCGAATACACTGCGCATCGACATCATCGTGATGTCTCTCCTCCTCAATCCTCCTTTGGTGATTCGGCCGGGGCTTCCTCCCCGGCCGTTTTTTTGTGCGCGACCCTCACGGCGGCAACGACCGGACCGGAAATCTCACCGATTCGGCGAGTCGAGGGCGCCGAGATGGTCAGGCATCGGCCTGCTTCGCAAGCCTTGGGTGGATTTTCGGTCTAGGTCCGCGATGCCGCGAAGATGCTGGCGATGGACGCATCAAGCATCGCGTCGAACTCTTCGTCGGTCTGCTGGGCGGTGAGGCCCTCGGTCAACGCGCGGGAGAAGCTCGCGATCACGCCACGGTTGCGGGTCATCCGCGCGTTGGCTTCCTCGCGGGAGTAGCCGCCCGACAGGGCGACGACCCGGAGCACGTTGGGGTGATCGACGCACTCCGCGTAGAAGTTGTCGCGCTCCGGCAACGTCAGCTTGAACATCACCTTCCGCTCGGACTCCTGTGCATCGAGGCGAGCAAGCAGGGCTTCCTTCAGCAGTGCCTCCGTCTGCGCCTTCTCCGGACTGTGGATATCCACTTCGGGCTCGATGATCGGAACGAGTCCCGCATCCAGGATGCGCCGACCGATCTCGAACTGCTGGTCGACCACCGCCTTCACGCCGGCCGGATTCGCGAGCTTGATGACCGAGCGCATCTTCGTTCCGAAGACCCCGTTCTCCTTCGCTCGGGCCAGCAGCGAGTCGAGTTCCGGTATCGGCTTCATCAACTGGGCTCCGTTCTCTTCCGGCGCGAGCCCCTTGTCGACTTTCAGAAACGGCACGACGTTCTTCTCTTCCCACAGGTAATGCGCGGAAGGCCTGCCCTCGACCTCGCGATCCATCGTGTTCTCGAACAGGATCGCGCCGAGTATTCGATCCCCACCGAAGCTCCGGCTGGTCACAATCCGGGTCCGCATCGCGTGGACGATGGAGTACATCTCCTCGTCGCCGGACCAGGCGTCCTCGCCGACGCCGTACAGGCCAAGCGCCTTCGGGGTGCTTCCCCCGCTCTGATCGAGCGCCGCGATGAAGCCGTCCCGATCGCGCATCTTCTCAAGCTGCTGCTGGTTCATGGTTCCTCATCCGCTTTCATGATCTGGTCGATCCAACCTAGTCGCACAAGTATCGCACCGTCCTCGGGCGCATGCAGCCGCAGCACCGCTCCATCGGCGGCCGGGATGAAGCGCCCTTCGATCATCCGGATCTCATGCTTGATCTGCGGGTTCACTTGCCGTGACCGTCCGCTCAGAACGGGATGTCGTCGTCGAAGTCGTCCGATGGTCCGCTGCGCGAAGCGGGGGACGGCGCGCCCGCGGATGACTCTCCCGCCGGCCAGGCGGAACCCGAATCCTCGGAACGGCTCCTGGCCGGAGCGGCGCCAGCGCCCCCGCCTCGGCCCCCGAGCAACTGCATCTCGCTCGCGACGATCTCCGTGGTGTAGCGATCCTGGCCGTCCTGGCCCTGCCACTTTCGGGTCTGGATCCGTCCCTCGACGTAGCACTGCGAGCCCTTGCGCAGATACTCCGCGGCGATCTCGGCAAGCCGACTGAAGAACACCACCCGGTGCCACTCCGTACGCTCCTGCTGCTCCCCGCTCTGTCGGTCGCGCCAGGAATCGGTGGTCGCCAGACGGATGTTGGTGACCGCGCTGCCGCCCGCCGTGTAGCGCGTTTCCGGATCCGCGCCGAGGTTGCCGAGCAGAATGACCTTGTTGACGCCTCTCGCCATGACGAATTGCTCCTCTCCCGTGATCGATGCGGTGAAATTCCGGCACTGCGACGCACCCGTGCGCCCGGCCGATGGAAGGTACTCTACTGAAGCAGCGGCAGGAATTGCATGAGGCGCAGGGCCATCGAGATGTCAGCCAACGGCCCGCGCACATGAAGTCCTTCGCCTCACGCAGCCTGCCTGATGTCGCCAGCGCACCGGATGCGGCGGCCGGAGCGATCTGTTCGTGTTGCGGAACTCGGTTCCCGACGCGCGGGGAGACAGAGTCCGCTGGCGGGGCTGCGAGGGTTGCGTTCATCCAGCCCGGGGCATTCACGAACCGGTCGGAGAGAACGCATGCAGTGAGCTTCGGTCCAGAATCCGGCGATCCACGCGCAGCCAGGCGATACGCTCCTCGGCGACGACGACCGCCTCGACTACCCCGGGCACCGCGAGGAGCCGCGTGGTCAGCGCGTCCACCGAGTCGCGCTCGACGACGCCGACCGGCAACTGCTCGACACTGAGTCGCCGGGGCTCGCGCAGCCCGAGCGCGATCAGCACCCATACCACGCACACCCCCGCGCATGCGGCGAGCACCGCCCGCTCACCGCCGACACCGAGGAACCAGCCCCCGAGGATGCCTCCCGCGAACGCTCCGAGATACTGCGACGTGGAGTACACGCCGAGCGCGGCACCACGCGCACGCATCGGGGCCACTCTGGAAACGAGCGCCGGCAGGGTCGCCTCCAGGGTGTTGAGTCCGGTGAACCAGACGATCAGGAATGCCAGGAGCACGACACCGCCGGCCGATGCCCCCGCGAGCCCCGCGAACGCCAGGCCGAGCAGCATGACCCCGAGCACCAGTACGGCACAGGAGCGACCGGCGCGATCGGCGATGAAGACAAGGGGTACGGTGAAGACGACAGAGGCGACAAGCACCCCGATGTAGACCTTCCAGTGGTCGGCGACATCGATCCCGGCCCGATCGCGCAGGGCGATGGGCAACGCGACGAACGTGGCTACCATGACCGCGTGCAGGATGAAGATGCCGGCATGGAGCCGCAGCATCTGCCGGTCGCGCAGCGCGACGCCCAGCCCGACGAGCGCGGAGCCGCCTCGAGTCGTCATGCGCGGAGGCGTCGGAACTCCGAAGTAGAGCAGGCCGATGGCGAGAACCGCCAGGGCCGCCGTCACCCAGAACAGGCCGGAGACGCCCGCGAGCTCCGTGATCATGGGACCGAGGACCAGCGCGAGCACGAATGCGACGCCGATGCTCGCGCCGATGACCGCCATCACCCGGGTTCGATGCGTCTCGCGGGTCAGATCGCTCGCCAGCGCCATCACCGCCGCCGCCACCGCACCGGCGCCCTGCAGCGCGCGACCGGCGATGACCCCCCAGATATCGTCCGCCACCGCCGCCATCACACTGCCGAGCGCAAAGACCACCAGGCCGAACGTGATGACCGGCCGACGCCCGAACCGATCGGAAAGAACGCCGAGCGGGACCTGGAACAGCCCCTGCGTCAGCCCGTAGATGCCGATGGCGACGCCGACGAGCATCGGCGTGTGGCCTGTGTACTCGTGCGCATGGAGGCCGAACACCGGCAGTAGCATGAACAGCCCGAGCATGCGAAGCGAGAAGATCCCCGAGAGCGCGGCGACGGCGCGCCGCTCGGGCCGCGACAAAGCGGCGGATGATGCGTCGACCGAAGATACGGGGGGGTTCACGGACCAGGCTGCACCGCAGACCGACGTGACGGGTCGGACACCAGATCAGACCCCACACCGCGCCTCGTCGATCCTCCGAAGCGAGGTTCCAGGGTCAAGGTTTCAGGGGCAGCCTCGTACCTCGCGGGCACGAGCCCGCGCACGGAGGCGCGCAACGGTACGGGTTCGAGTCGCTCGATGGATTCCGGATGATTTTGCTTCATGTTCGGCACGGAACGTACCATAGTCAGTTCGCTTTTCACCCGCCCAGGCGCACGCCACCCGATACGCCATGGACTTCATCCGCATCCGTGGGGCCCGTACGCACAACCTCAGGGGCGTAGACGTCGATATCCCTCGTGACCGGCTGGTCGTGATCACGGGGCTTTCGGGGTCAGGCAAGTCATCGCTCGCCTTCGACACCATCTACGCCGAGGGGCAGCGGCGCTACGTCGAATCGCTCTCCGCCTACGCGCGCCAGTTCCTCTCGGTGATGGAGAAACCCGACGTCGAGCACATCGAGGGGCTGTCGCCCGCCATCTCCATCGAGCAGAAGTCGACGTCCCACAACCCGCGCTCGACGGTCGGCACCATCACCGAGATCCACGACTACCTGCGGTTGCTCTTCGCCCGCGTCGGCGAGCCCCGCTGCCCCGACCACGGGGTGCCTCTCGAAGCGCAGACGGTCAGCCAGATGGTGGATGCGGTCATGGCGCGCCCGCCCGGCGAGCGCCTCATGCTGCTCGCCCCGGTGGTGGACGACCGCAAGGGCGAGCACGCGCGGGTCCTGGAGGGCCTGCGATCACAGGGCTTCATACGGGCCCGCATCGATGGCCGGCTGCACGAGCTCGACGATCCGATCGCGCTTGATGCGAAGCGCCGGCACACCATCGAAGCGGTGGTCGATCGCTTCCGGGTACGAGAAGATCTGGCGCTGCGCCTCGCCGAGTCCTTCGAGACCGCGCTCGCGCTCTCCGACGGGCGCGCCATCGTCGCGCCCCTGGACAGCGTGGATGGCCCCGATGGCACGAATGGCCCGAATGGCGACAACCACGGCAAAGGCGAGGACACCGTGTTCTCCGCCCGGTTCGCCTGCCATGTGTGCGGCTACGCGATCCCGGAGCTGGAGCCTCGCATCTTCTCGTTCAACAACCCCGCCGGAGCGTGCCAGCACTGCGACGGCCTGGGCGTACAGACATTCTTCGATCCGGCCCGGATCGTCGCCCACCCCGAACTCAGCCTTCCCGGCGGCGCGGTGCGCGGCTGGGACCGCCGCAACGTCTACTACTTCCAGATGATTCAGTCGCTCGCCGCGCACTACGGCTTCGACCTCGACACCCCGTTTCACGACCTCTCCCCCGCGCTGCGCGGCGTCATCCTGAACGGGAGCGGGACCGAAGCCGTGCGGTTCACGTTCCGCACCGAACGGCGCGGGACCTACACTCGGACCCATCCGTTCGAGGGCGTGATCCCCAACATGGAGCGCCGGTACCGGGACACGGAGTCGAACGTGGTCCGCGACGAGCTCGCGAAGTACCTCGGCACCCGACCCTGCGCGTCGTGCGGCGGGGCGCGGCTCAACCGGGGGGCGCGCAACGTTTTCGTCGCGGAGGAGACCCTGCCCGCCCTCGCCGCGCTGCCGATCCGCGCCGCGCATGCGTTCTTCACGGCAATGGATCTCGGCGGTGCCCGGGGAGCGATTGCAAGCCGGATTCTCAGGGAAATCGTGCAGAGGCTGCAGTTCCTCGTCGACGTGGGGCTCGACTACCTCTCCCTCGACCGCGCCGCGGAGACGCTCTCCGGCGGGGAAGCCCAACGCATCCGGCTCGCGAGTCAGATCGGCGCGGGACTGGTCGGGGTGACGTACATCCTGGACGAACCCTCCATCGGCCTGCACCAGCGCGACAACCGCCGCCTCCTCGACACCCTGGAGCACCTGCGCGACATCGGCAACACGGTCATCGTCGTCGAGCACGACGAAGAGGCCATCGAGAGCGCCGATCACGTCATCGACATGGGACCGGGAGCCGGGGTGCACGGCGGCGGGATCGTCGCCCAGGGGCCGCCGGCGGACATCGCGGCGAACCCGGCGTCCCTCACCGGGCAGTACCTCTCGCGCCGGCGCGCAATCGAGGTGCCGCGCGAGCGCACCCGGGTCGACCCGCTGCGGCTGATCCGCATCGTCGGCGCCCGTGGCAACAATCTCGCCGGCGTCGATGTCGAAATTCCGGGCGGCCTGATGACCTGCGTCACCGGGGTGTCCGGATCGGGAAAGTCGACACTCGTCAACGACACCCTGTACCGGGCCGCGGCGCGAACGCTCAACAACGCCACCGACGACGCCGCGCCGTTCGACCGCATCGAAGGGCTGGAGACGATCGATCGGGTGGTCGATATCGACCAGAGCCCGATCGGGCGCACGCCGCGTTCCAACCCGGCCACGTACACGGGGCTGTTCACCCCCATCCGCGATCTCTTCGCCGCCACTCCCGAGGCCCGATCGCGGGGCTACGGGCCCGGACGCTTCAGCTTCAACGTGCGCGGCGGACGGTGCGAGGCATGCAGCGGCGACGGGGTCGTCAAGGTGGAGATGCACTTCCTCCCCGATATCTACGTGCAGTGCGACGTGTGCGCCGGCAAGCGGTTCAACCGCGAGACGCTCGACATCCGGTACAAGGGCCGGACCATCCACGAAGTGCTGGAGATGACCGTCGAGGAGGCGCGAACGGTCTTCGACGCCGTCCCCATGATCGCCCGCAAGCTCCAGACCCTCATCGACGTGGGGCTCTCCTACATCCGCCTCGGCCAGCGCGCGACCACGCTCTCCGGCGGAGAGGCGCAGCGGGTGAAGCTCGCGCGCGAGCTGTCCAAGCGCGATACCGGCCGCACCCTCTACATCCTCGACGAGCCGACGACAGGGCTTCACTTCCACGACACCGAGCAGCTCCTGCGGGTGCTGCACCGGCTGCGCGATCGCGGCAACACCGTGGTGGTCATCGAGCACAATCTCGAAGTGGTGAAGACCGCGGACTGGATCGTGGATCTGGGGCCGGAGGGAGGCGACGGCGGTGGCCGCATCGTCGTGACCGGCACGCCGGAGACGGTGGCGGCGTGCGGGGTCTCCCATACCGGGTACCATCTGTCCGCGATGCTGTGCGCCCCGGAGGTCGGCGAGAGCCGGCAGGCAATGTGATCGCACGCGCCCGCCGGCGATTCTCGCCGGCGGGCCGCCCATAACACCGAGTGTTGCGGCATCGACCGCGACGATCCTGACCCGCACGGGAGGCAACGAGATGTCGGCACTCATCTGTGGCTCGGTCGCCTACGACACCATCATGGTCTTCGAGGACCGCTTCCGGAATCACATCCTGCCGGATCGGCTCCACATGCTGAGCGTCTCGTTCCAGGTGCCCCAACTCCGCCGCGAGTTCGGCGGCTGCGCGGGCAACATCGCCTACAACCTGAAACTACTCGGCGGCAACCCCCTGCCCATGGCGACCGCCGGCAAGGACTTCGACCCCTACGCCCGATGGATGGACGAGTGCGGCGTCGACCACCGGCACGTGACCCGCATCGACACCGAGTACACCGCCCAGGCGTTCATTACCACCGACCTCGACGACAACCAGATCACCGCATTCCACCCGGGCGCGATGAACAGCGCCCATCTCAACGACGTGCGGGAAACGTCCGGCGTGACCATCGGCATTGTCGCCCCGGACGGGCGCGAGGCGATGATCGAGCATGCCTCCCAGTTCGCCGAATGCGGCATTCCCTTCATCTTCGACCTCGGGCAGGGCATGCCCCTGTTCGACGGCGACGACCTGCGCCGCTTCATCGACCTCGCGACCTGGCTGACCTTCAACGACTACGAATGGGAGGTGGTGCGCGAACGTACGGGCCTCGACGCGGCGGCGGTGGCTTCGAAGGTCGAGGCACTGATCGTGACGCGTGGCGCCCGGGGGTCGGTCGTGCACACCCGAGGGGCGACCATCGAGATCCCGCCCGCCCGCACCTCCGGGGCGGTGGATCCGACTGGCTGCGGCGACGCCTACCGGGCCGGAATCCTGCACGGGCTCATGAACGACCTGGACTGGGAGGCCACCGGGCGTCTCGCCTCGCTGATGGGCGCGCTCAAGATCGAGCGGCACGGCACCCAGAACCACCGCTGCACCCGCGCCGAGATCGATAGCCGCTTCCGCGAATCGTTCGGTCGGAGCCTGTAAAGGACCAGTCACGAGTCTGCGGACGAAGTGCGCCGGGCATGCGTGCACCGGGTGTACCAGAACTGTGGTCCGCACACCATCGATCGAAAAAACGCAATGCCACTCCAGCACGCCTGCGGGTGAGCAACGCATTTGATCCCACCGAAACGATGGGCGACTATCTCGGGCCTTCGCGCTTCACCACGGCACGGGGGCCTGGATTCCCCGCGCAAACACGCCAAGGGAGGACGATGCAATGAAAACAGGCGCATGGGTAGCGGCGGCCGCGGCGGCGGTTGGCCTCATGGCAAGCGGCGTCGCCGGGGCGCAGTCCGCGGCCGAGCGAGCGGTGGAAGCGGCCAAGCAGTACGCCGGAGCCGAGATCAGCATCGTATGGGAAGCGGGTCTTCAGTCGCTCGACCCTCTGAATTTCTCGGGACCGAAGTGGGAGGAACTGACCGGCATCAAGGTCAAGGTCATCGAGGTGCCGACGGCCGAGATGTTCACCAAGATCCTCCAGGAGCATCGCGCCGGCACCGGAGCCTATGACGCGCTGAACGTCATCCCGAGCTGGATGCCGGATCTGGTCAAGGCCGGGGCGCTCGAAGAACTCGACCCCTACGTCGACACCTACGGCTACCGCGCGGAGCTCGACAACATCGCGCCCACCTACCGCGACAATCAGATGAAGGTCGACGGCAAGATCTACGGCTTCCCGGACGACGGCGACCTCTTCGTTCTGTACTACCGCAAGGACCTGTTCGAGGATCCGGAGAACCAGGCCGCGTTCAAGGCGAAGCACGGTTACGACCTCGGACCACCGCAGACCTGGGAGCAGTACGCCGACATCGGGCAGTTCATCACCGACAAGTACGCGCCGGAGATCTACGGCGCCGGGCAGTTCCGCCAGCCCGCCTACGGCATCTGGATGTTCGAGGAACGCTACCGCGTGGAGGGCGGGCGCTTCTTCGACCCGGAGACCATGCGGGCGCAGATCAACAACGCCATCGGCGTCAAGGCATTCGAGGGCATGCGCTCGGACAACGCCTTCATGCCGCCCGGAGTGGAGACCTGGGGCTTTATCGAGGCACTCAGTTCGTTCCTCGCCGGCGACATCGCCATGACCATCTCCTGGCCCCCGTTCGGGCGCTGGGCGGCCGGCTACGGCACGGAGGAAGAGGCGCTCTCCTGGGTGCCGAAATCCACCATCGCCGACAAGGTGGGTTACGCCCTGCCGCCCGGCGGCACGCCACAGCTCGCGGCCGGCTTCTCACTCTCCGTCGCCTCGGGCAGCAAGAACAAGGAAGCGGCCTACCTGTTCATCCAGTGGCTGAACAGCGAGGAGACAAGCCTCCAGCGCGTGCAGCTCCCCTACGCACTCCGCGACCCGTTCCGCGAGAGCCACTTCACCAACGAGGAATACCTCTCGCGCTGGGCCGACGCCGACAAGTACCTGTCCACCCTGCGGGCCGGTGCCGATACCGGGCTGCTGGACCTCTCCATCCTGCAGATCGACAAGTACGAGGAAGCACTGCGCCAGTCCATGACCCGGCTGTGGGCCGGCGAGGACGCCAAGGCCATCCTCGACGACGTGACGGCGCAGTGGAATGCGCTGACCGACCGCATCGGGGTCGACAGGCAGCGCGCGGCCTACCAGGACTGGGCCGGCAAACCCAACGCCTACCCGAAGTGATCAGCACTGTCGCCCGTGGCGAGGAGGCCGGACGCCTCCTCGCCGGGGCGGCGCGTGAGTCGCACCATGCTCGTCCGGCCAGGATGGTGAAGGGGCCGTGGACGTCTGACGAATGGAAGCATCGGCTGAACGCCATGAGCGAGAGTTGATGCATACTGCTCGTCATGCGCTTCTTCAACACCGAAGGCCCCGTCGTCGCGCGCAAGCACTACTGCATCCCGCCGCTCGAGCGGGTGAACGTCGACGAACTCCTGGCACTGATCGCGCAGGAGCGCTACTTCGTGCTGCACGCCCCGCGCCAGACGGGCAAGA
>JAPOSC010000006.1:1883-2338 GCA_026709935.1 Thiotrichales bacterium | reverse complement strand
CGCTGGTCGGATCGATGAGCCGCAGGATCAGTCGACCGAGCGTGCTCTTGCCCGATCCGGACTCGCCGACCAGGCCTACCACCTCGCCGGGGGCCAGAGAAATGTCGACCTCTTCGACGGCATGCACCTGTGCGCGTCGGCCCCAGCCGCCACCGTGCGCGGGAAATCGTTTGGTCAGATCGCGGGCCTCGACGATGGCGTTCATGATCCTGCCTCCCGTCCTGATGTCGCCGCAGACGATGCGGTCAGACTCTGATCCTGGCCGGATATCGATCCCAAAGCCTCCCAGCGCAGGCAGCGGGTACTGCGGCCTGGTGCGAAGGTGACGGCAGGCGGATCCTCGACCTCGCAGCGAGGCTCGGCGAAGACGCAGCGCGGTGCGAAGGCGCAGCCCTGCCGACGTTCGCCCGGCCCGGGCACCGTTCCGGGGATGGCGGCAAGCGGTACTCTTTCGC
>JAPOSC010000006.1:0-1873 GCA_026709935.1 Thiotrichales bacterium | reverse complement strand
GCCGCCATCCCCGGAACGGTGCCCGGGCCGGGCGAACGTCGGCAAGCGGTACTCTTTCGCCAGTTGCCGCATCGACCCTGGGGATGGAAGAAAGCAGACCGCGCGTGTAGGGATGGCGCGGGTCGCGGAAGACCTCGCGCACCGGACCCTCTTCGACGATGCGGCCGCAGTACATCACCATTACCCGGTCGGCAATCTCCGCCACGACGCCAAGGTTGTGGGTGATGAAGAGGAGCCCCAGGTCGCTGTCGCCGGCATCGCGCAGGTGCTGAAAGAGCTCCAGGATCTGCGCCTGCACCGTGACATCCAGCGCTGTCGTCGGCTCGTCTGCGACCAGCAGGGCCGGGTGACAACTGAGCGCGATGGCGATCATCACGCGCTGGCGCATGCCGCCGGACATCTGGTGCGGATAGTCGCGAACTCGGCGATCCGCATCGGGGATGCCGACGCGCCCGAGCAGTTCCACCGCCTTGGCCAAGGCCTCGCGTCGGCCTGATTCCCGATGCTGGCGCAGAGCCTCTGCGATCTGTTCGCCCACGGGATAGACGGGATTCAGACTGGTCATGGGCTCCTGAAAGACCATGGCGACTTCGTTGCCGCGCACCGCCTCCAGCGATTTCTCGTCCAGGCGCTCGATCGGGAGCACCGCGCCGTCCTTGCTGCGCAGCGCGATGCTGCCGCGGGTCACCGAACCATGAGGACCGGGAATCAGTTTCAGGATGGAAAGCCCGGTCATGGTCTTGCCGGAGCCCGACTCTCCCACCACGGCCACGGTCTCGCCCTGTCCGACATTGAAGGAGATTCCGTCGACCGCAGCGAAAGCGCCCTGGGGCGTAGCGAATTCGATACGCAAATCGGAAACCGCGAGCTGTGGTTCATCCTGCTGCTCGTCGGCCGACTTCGCCGTCTCGCGGCCGCCGGCCACCGGAAAGCGCACCAGGGAGCGGGCCGCTTGCAGCAGACCGCCTTCGTGCGCGCCCTTGGGATCGTAGATATCGCGCAGTGCGTCACAGAGCGCGTTCACCGCCAGTACGGTCACGGTGAGCGCCAGGCAGGGCCAGAGCAGCGGCAACGGGCTATAGACCATGTAGCCGCGGGCAGCCCGGATCATCAGACCCCAGCTCGAATCCGGCGGCACGACACCGAGGCCAAGGAAGCTCAGACCGGACTCGATGAGGATCGCGGAGGCGACGGTCAGCGAGAACTGCACGATGATGGGTCCGCTGATGTTCGGCAGGATGGTGAGGAAAAGGATCCGTCCGGCCTGTGCGCCCAAGGCGCGCGATGCCTCCACATACTCGACCGACCGCACCGAGAGTGTCTCGCCATAGGCAACGCGGGCATAGCCCGGCGTATAGAGGATGATCAAAACCAAGGTGAGTGTTTCCGCGCCCGGGCCCAGGATGGTGACGATCAGAAGCGCTAGCAGCATGGGCGGGAAGGACAGGACGATATCGGTAAGGCGCACTGTGAAGAGCTCGACGATGCCGCCGAAATAGCCGCCGAACAGGCCGATGGCGACACCGATGACGCCGGCCGCCGCTGCGGCAAGCAGTGCCACCGCCAAAGAGACGCGCGCCCCGTAGAGCAGGCGCGCCAGAATGTCGCGACCGTATTCGTCCTGGCCCAGATAGTGGTCGAGCGAGGGTGGCTGCAGGCGTTCCGCGATATTCATCTTGACCGGATCCTGATCGGTCAGAAATGGCGCGAAGAGCGCCAGCCCCAGGATCAGGCCGACAAGGATCAGGCGGGGCAAGAGGCGGCGCAGCTTGGGGTTTGAGGTCGGCGCCTCTGATTCATTCCAGACGGATGCGCTGGTCGAGGACCGAGTATTGCAGATCGACAACAAGATTGAGCAGGTTGAAGAGGAATT
>JAPOSC010000070.1 GCA_026709935.1 Thiotrichales bacterium | reverse complement strand
ATGAGATCGGCAAGCGAACGGTCTTCGTCGGCTAGGTTCCAGTCCGGATCCCATTTCCTCGGATCGTCGCGGTCCGTCAGCATTTCATAGACGTTGCCGCGTCCGTATTCGTCTATCGGCAGCGACTGGCAGTAATCGGAGGCCAGCGTTTCAAGATCGTGGCTTTCGCCGCGCCTTTCGCAGTAATTCGCGAAGACTTTTTGGTGGTCGCCGTCCGTCCACCAATACGGATCGCGGGGCACGTCGGCTTTCACCACGTCGGAGATCGTTATGTTGGTCATTGGGGTTCCTTCCCTCGGTCAAAAAGTTCGCGGCCTATCGCCTGAAGCAGATCGCGTTTCAGATCCTCGGGATCGGCGGCGCATAGCGCCTTCCGTGACTTTTCAAGACGGGTTGGCGAATAGTTGTGCGGATCGAGACCGACCCGGATCGCGTCTTCAACGTCATCGGTCATCGGGTTTTCCTCCCTTTCGCGTAGCGGTAACCGGCAAGCCAGCTTTCGGCTTCCCTCCACGTTCGGAACGTGCGGATTTTGGATTGCCCGCCGTTCTTCCCCTCGCAATAGGCGTAGGCGACGGAGCCGGACCGCGAGTCGGAATAGCCAAGGCCGATCCCGGCGGCCGGGAACTCGGTTTCGCAGTACTTTCTAACGGTCATGGTTCCATTCCCCGCCGCCATCCGAACATGACCCACTCGCCGCCGGGCTGGCGGTACTGGAAGGTGCGCCCGTTAACGCGCCATTCCAGATCGGGCCATTCGCGGCGCAGTCTGTTGAGCGCCCTTCTGTCCCTCGCGGTCATGATCCGTTTCCCTCCCTCTCAAAAAAGTTCTGGTTGCGCGGCAGCGAATCGCCGATGCCCCAACCGATGCGGTAAAGATGGACGATTCCGGGGTTCTCGCGGTTCAGGCGCTGGCAGGCCCGAAGCCCGAACCCCTCTTTCAGCGGAACGCGCATCCGGTAAGCCGCCACGCGGGCGCCGTGCGCGTCAAGGCCTTTGACGGCTATCTCAACGGTCCGTTTCGTCATGGCGTTTCCTCCCAATATCCGGCCATCAGGCCGCATTGGCCGACGGGCGCGGTTAGTTCCGTGTCAGGGTTGAAGTTTCCGGCGCGGATCCGGTCCAACAGGCCGACGGCATCCTCGCCGCGCTTGGGGTACCAAGTCGCTATGTCCGTGTAGTCCGTGAACGGGAAATCGCTGAAGCGGCTCACCTGCACGCATTCGACCCCATTGGAGTCGAGCGCGAGGTTGTGGACGGTCTCAACGGTCATGACGCCGCCCTTTCGCCATCGGACTCCACCGGCGTGATCTTCACGCTTCGGCAGTCGCGAAGACGGCTGGCGGCGATCGCCAGCGCGTCCCTTAATGTCAGGGCGGTTGACGGCTTCCCTTTGCGCCGTCCCCTGCAGTCCCATTGCGTCCACCCCTGAATCGTGTAGGTGCGCATGTCGCATTCCTTTCCTTTTCCGTTTGGTTTGGATGTGTGGACGGGACGGCGGTCCATGCCGTCCCGTCCGTGGTTTCATTTCCCGGCGTCCGGTCGGTGGCTTTCGCCCATCCATTCGGGCACGAGGGAGTCGCTGCCGGAGAACGCGCCGCGCACCATCGGCATGATGACGCCGAACAGTTCGGGAAGGCCGGAAAACCGGACAAGCGCGGGCGACCGTGCGTCGGTCTGGACGAACGACATTCCGCCGTTGCCGCCCATCCGGGTTGCCGCCGTGACGAACCGCTTCAGGTATTCGCCATGCCAGCACTGTCCCTCGGTCTCGAACGCCTTGCCGGTCACCATCGGAATGACGCGCCGCCAGTTCGGGAAGGTGTAGTCGCGGCAAATCTCGGTAAGGTTGTGCTGCGAGAGTCTCGCGCCGGTCTTCGCGCCGCCACCCCATTTGAGAAGCTGGGTATCCGTTAGCGCGGTCTCGATGATCGCGCCGCGTGACGCGAAACCGTCGGGATCGTGACCGGCTAGCAGGATATGGCCGTTGGTGGCCACGAGGATCGCGCCGCCGGTTTCGAGCGGCTCCACGTACACGCCGCGCAGGTACCTGCGCTCAATCCGCCTGTCCACGCCATGCCGGACGGCGGCGAGCAGGTCGCCGCGTACCGCCAGTTCGAGCGCGTCGGGGTTCGGTTGGTCGTAAGGCATTGGTTTCCTTCCTTTGACTGATTCGGGCGGGACCGATTCCCGTCCCGATTGTCTCTCAATGTAGTAACAATAAAGGGACAATGCAAATTCATAAGAGGGACAAATAGGGAAATATGGTTCACGATTTCGTGATCCGAAAATCCACGCATGGCACATTTAGGGGATTGACGACGCACAGTCGCACAGTCTTGCACAGTGCCGTT
>JAPOSC010000085.1 GCA_026709935.1 Thiotrichales bacterium | reverse complement strand
CGCTCCGAGTCATCCTGACTCGGAGCATTGTGACTTTCCGCTATAATTCCCCAACGGATCCGTGTCGCGGATCCGGTACGCCCGCGGTCTGGGTACATTCCGTTCTGGGCATGATTCGGCGACGCGGGCAAAATTTGACCGGGATTTGATTCGCGAGCGGCATCAGCCCATACCCAGCACCTGACGAGAGAGGAAACCTCCTATCAAACAGGGTGTTATGCGACCGAGAAGAATTTGACCAGGTTTTGATCGAATTGGAGGTCACGCGCATCGCATCGATGGCTGGGGTACTGGATCGTCTAACCCACGATCACTACGGGTTCAACTCTCCCTCCGACGGCTGGGTGGGCTTGCATTGCCCGAAGTGTCTCGGCTCATGGCGTCGGCTTCCGACCCTCAAGTTCAGAATACATCCCTTGGTTCGAGGCGCCGCAACGGTTATCTTACGTCCATCTTACCTGACTTTGCGGATGACCCTGCAATGCCGATGCCCGAACGACTCACCACCACCGTCTCGACCAAGGGTCAGGTCATTCTGCCCAAGACGATTCGCCGGGCGCTGTCCTGGGAAGCCGGAACCCGGCTCGTCGTGGAAAGCACGCCCGAGGGCGTCCTGCTGAAACCCGCCCCCATATTCGCCGAGACCCGGGGCGACGAGGTGTTCGGATGCCTCGCTTGCGACGGCGCACCCCGATCACTGGCGGACATGGAAGCCGGAATCTCGGCCGAAGCGAGGCGGCGCCATGCGGGCGGTTGATACCAATGTCGTCGTCCGCTATCTCACCGGCGACCATCCCGAACAGGCGGCCAGGGCGCGCGCCGCAATCGACGAGGGGCCCGTCTTCGCCAGCACGACGGTCATGCTGGAAAGCGAATGGGTGCTGCGAAGCGTTTACGGCTTCGCCGCCCAGGAGGTGGCGGCAGCCCTGCGCTCCTTCTCCGGACTGCCGAACGTGTCGGTGGAAAGTCCGCTCCTTCTCGCAGAAGCCCTGGATCGAGCGGAGAGGGGCATGGACTTCGCCGATGCACTGCACCTCGGGGCGGCCGCACGGTGCGGGATCATGCTGACATTCGACCGAAAGTTGATTGCAACGGCCGGGGAAATGGCCGAGGAAATGGCCATGGGAACGTCGGTCCGGGTGATGGAACCCTGAGAACACATCGAGTTCGCCTCCGGATTCAAGGCCGAATGCGCACAGTGCGCCCGATCAGCCCGGAAATTCACCGATTCGCGAAGCGAGGGCGCGGAGATGGTCAGGCAACAGTCAGATCCGTGCCCGCGGCCGGGAACATAGTGGGAAATGCGCATCAAGGCGTATGTGAAGGAGACGAGCATTCGGCCGCATTTCCCACCGGCCCTCGAACCGGAGCCATCCAGGCTTGAGCGGCTCTCCGGTCCTGGCCTGGAACTGGTGAAATTTCCGGGTCAGGTCACACTGCGCGCACCGGCGACAGGCATCGGGTGAAGAAATGCGGCTCTGGGCGCTGTCCGACCTTCATGTTTCCCACGCCCCGAACCGCGAGGCGCTCACGGCTCTCCCCTCGTACCCGGACGACTGGCTGATCCTGGCGGGCGACGTCACCGACGGCTTCCGCCGGCTCGACTGGTGCTTCGAGACGCTGAATGACAGGTTCCGGCAGCTCGTCTGGGTGCCCGGGAATCACGAGCTCTGGACCCGTCCGCGCGCCGCGGATGCACTTCGGGGCGAGGCTCTCTACGCGAAGCTGGTGGAGATTGCCCGCCGCCACGCGGTGATCACCCCGGAGGATCCGTATCCGGTCTTTCCCCACCCCACGGGAGAGGTGCTGATCGCTCCGCTGTTCCTGCTCTACGACTACAGCTTCCGGCCCGCGCATGTCGGCGCCCACGAGGTGATCGCCTGGGCGCGGAGGGACAGGGCGATGGGCGCCGACGAGTACCTGCTGCATCCCGACCCGTTCCCCGGCCGCGCCGACTGGTGCGCGGCGTTGTGCGCGAAGGCCTCGGCTCGTCTCGAAGCTGCCTCATCACATCTCCCCAAGATATTGATCAATCACTATCCTTTGGAGGAACGACTCGCGGTCCTGCCCCGCGTCCCGAGGTTCACACCCTGGTGCGGCACCCGGCGCACCCGCGGATGGCACACCCGCTTCAACGCCCGGGCGGTGGTCTACGGGCACCTCCATATCCGCGGCACGCACTGGATCGATGGCGTTCCGTTTCAGGAGGTCTCGCTGGGCTATCCGAACCAGTGGGACCAAACGCGGAGCATCGGAAATTACCTGCACGAAGTGGTGCTCGCGCCCGCACCCGCCTCGCATGCGGCCGACTGAGCCCACCTGGTGGCGTCCGTTCAGGGCCATCGGCGACGTCGATGTCATCCATGTCGACCTCGGTCCCGACCTCGACCGCGAAGAGGCGGCGCTGGCATGGCTCGATCGAGCCGAGAACGAGCGCGTGCGGCGGTTCCGGGTGGAACGGCCGCGTCGCGACTTCGCCGTGTGCCGCGCGGCGCTGAGGGCCAACCTCTGCCACCGGCTGGGGTGCACCAACGATCGACTGTCCTTCGAGTATCACAACCACGGCAAGCCGTTCGCGCTCGTGGACGGTCGGCCGGCTCCGCTCGATTTCAACGTCAGCCACAGTGCACCGCATGGACTGATCGCACTCACTCCGGCGGGATCTCCCCGGCGGAGCATCGGGGTCGACGCGGAGGTGCACCGCCCCGATCGCAACTTCGACGGTATCGGACAGAAGGTATACGGCCCGGGAGAACGTGCGGCCCTTGCCGCGGCCCGGGGCGAGGACAAGATTCGCCTCTTCTATCGGCTCTGGACCCTGAAGGAGGCGATCATCAAGGCGCTGGGCACCGGCTTCTCCCTCAATCCTTCCCGGTTCGAGATTCCTCCGGCCATGATCGACGGAGCGGATTCGGGGACGCTCCACCTCGCCCGAGCGCCCGACCGGACCTGGCGCCTCACCTGCCTGAGCGATACCGGATTCGCCGCCGCCATCGCCTGCGAACCGGACCCCGACGACCGCTGAGAACGAATCCCTGCCCGGCCTGATCCGGAAGCTGCGAAGAACGAGAAAGCCAATCTGGTCGCTGGTTGGCGTTACGAGGGAGACGGTACACAAGCAGCACGGCGGAAGCGGTCGGATCAGGGAGCGAGGGCGCCCTCGCCGACCGGCTTCCGATCACCCCGTCGCGCGGACCGGTCGTTCGGGTAACGCCCGCCGGCTCATCCGCCCGGACCCTGTCGCGCGGTTTCCGGCAGCCAGGTGGCCAGCTCGGGCGAGAGCACCAGGATCACGACCATCAGCACCATGATCAGGAACATCGGCAGGGCGGTCTTGGCGATGTAGCTCATCTCGTACCGGGTCATCCCCTGCAGCACGAACAGGTTGAATCCGATGGGGGGGGTGATCTGCGCCATCTCCACCACCACGGTGACGAAGATGCCGAACCAGATCAGGGTGAAGCCGGCCTCGCGGAAGGCGGGAATGTTCACCATCGGTTCGACCACCGCCATGGTCAGCACCACGGCCGAGATGCCGTCCAGGAAGCAACCGATGATGATGTAGAAGACGGTCAGCGCCGCAATCAGGGTGAACACCGACAGGTCGAGCGAGGAAATCCACTCCGCGAGCGCCCGCGGGAGTCCGGTGAACCCCATGCTCAGTGACAGGAACGCGGCCCCCATCAGGATGAGGGCGATCATCGCGGAGGTGCGCACCGCGCCCATCAGGCTCTCGGTGAATGTCGTCCGGTTCAGGCTGCCCTGCGCCGCGGCCAGCGCCAGCGCCCCGACCACACCGATGGCGGCGGCCTCGGTGGGGGTAGCGAACCCCAGATACATCGAGCCGATGACCGCAAGGACCAGGCAGATGACCGGTATCAGGAAACGGGAGTTCCTCAGCTTTGTTGCCAGCGACATCGGGGGTTCCGGATCGGGGCGCTGGTCCCGCCGCACGAAGTACCACGCGGCGACATAGCCCATGAACAGCAGCGCCAGCGTGAGACCGGGAAGGATGCCGGCGATGAAGAGCTTCGTGATCGATTCGTTGATCGTGACCCCGTACACGATGAGCGTCAGCGAGGGGGGAATCATCAGCCCCAGGGTCGCGGAGCCGGCGAGGGTGCCAATCGTCATGAACTCCGGGTAGCGTCGGCGCCTGAGCTCCGGGATCGACATCTTGCCGACCGTCATCAGCGTGGCAGCGGAGGAACCGGAGACCGCGGCAAAGACCGTGCAGCCCACGACGTTGGTGTGCAGCAACCCGCCGGGGAGCCGCGCCATCCACGGGGCCAGCCCCTTGAACATGTCTTCGCTCAAGCGGGTGCGGAACAGGATCTCGCCCATCCAGATGAAGAGCGGCAGGGCGGTCAGCGTCCAGCTCGAGGACGAGGTCCAGATGGTGGTGATCATGGCGTCGCCGGCCGGGCGGGACGTGAACGCCTCCACCCCGATATAGGCGACCCCCATCAGCGCCAGTCCGATCCATACGCCCGAGCCCAGCAGGAAGAACAACACGAACAGAAAGATGGCGGTCTTGGCCCAGATGTAGTCGGCCCCGATGCTTTCGAGCAGGAACCATGCGCCTACCGCCAGCAGCGTGAAGGCGACGAGCGCGAACAGCCGCCGGGGAAGATCCTCGGCCAGTACTCGTTCAACCATCGCCGTCGCTCAGCCCGGGCCTCTCGACTCCGGGATGCCTGGTCAGCAGCACGCGCAGGAACTGGTCCACGAGCGCCAGGGCGAGCACGCAGGTACCCACCGACATGACGATCTGCGGAATCCACAGCGGGGTCGCGTCCTGACCCTGGCTCACATCGTTCAGCTTGTGCGACCAGATGTTGGCCTTGACCGCGTAGCGGGCGAAGAACACCGCGGTGACCGCCGCCACCCCGTAGCACCAGATCTCGGCGAGTCGACGCCGACGCCCGAGCGAGTTCAGCAACAGCGTGACGCGGATGTGCGCACCCCGGTTCAGCGCGTACGCCAGAGCGAGGAACGATGCGCCGGCCATCGCGTAGCCGGCGTAGTCGGTGCCGCCGGGGAAGACGTTGCCGGTCCAACGCGCAATCATCTGGGCCAGGATCAGCCCGAGGATCGCGATCAGGAACCCCGCGCCCGCCAGCCCGCACGCGAGGTACAGCCCGTCGAGCACCCTTCGGAGGATCCGCAGCATGGGTACGGACCTGTGCGTGATAGTGGCCTCTCCCTCCTTGCGGCTCCGGCCGGAGACGCCGGAGGGAGAGGTTGAATGGCGTCGTGCCCTGCTCTCAGTCGGCCTTGTAAGCGTCGATGATCTCCGCGCCCTCGGCGCCCGCGGCCTCGGCCCATTCCGCCGACATCGTCGCACCGACCCCGGTCAGATCGGCCATGAGCTGCTCGCCCGGCGCCTGCACACTCATGCCGTTGGCGGCGAGCTGGGCGAGGTACCAGCCGGTGAGCTCGCGGGCCCGGGTCGTGCCTGCCGCTTCGGCCAGCATCGCCGACGAGCGCAAGCAGTTCTGCGCCTGCGCATCAAGGCCGTTCCAGGCGTCCGCATTCACGAACACGTAGTTGCGGGGCAGCCATGCCTGGGTGTCGTAGAAGTGGCTCATGTGCTCCCAGACCTTGCGGTCGTAGCCGGTCGAACCCGACGAGATGAAAGCCTCCGCCACCCCCGTCGCGAGCGCTTGGCTGAGTTCGGCCGCCTCGACCTGCACCGGAAGCATCTCCGCGAGTTCCGCGACCCGCGCGGTGGCGGCGTTGTAGGCGCGGAACTTGATCCCGGCCATGTCCGCGACGGCGTTGATCTCGCGCTTGAAGTACATCCCCTGCGGCGGCCAGGGGACGGAGTAGAGCAACACCAGATTCTGGTCGGCGAGGATCGCGTCCAGCTTGCCGCGCGCGGCCCCCCACAGCTTGTCCGATGCTTCGAACGACGAGGCGAGGAACGGCACCGAATCGAATCCGAACACCGCGTTTTCGTTCTGGTGCGCGCTCAGCAGACGCTCCCCGATCGGTGCCTGCCCGGTCTGCACCGCCCGCTTGATCTCGTTGCCCTTGAAGAGCGAGCCGCCCCCGTGCACCACGATCTCGAGCGCACCGCCAGTGCACACCCCCACCGCCTCGGCGAACCGCTTGCCGTTCTGCGTGTGGTAGTTCGAATCCGCATAGGCCATCGGCATGTCCCATTTCTCCGCGCCATGGGCTGTGCTGGCGAAGAAAGCCAGGCTCGCGGCCAATCCGATCAGTCTCTTCATGTGTCGAATCTCCATAGGCTGGAACGCCCGGTCACGGCGTTGAGCGGGACGTTCGCTTGCGTCGGGGCGTTTGTCAATCTCGATGATGAGAACCCGGTCACTCCCGCTACCGCCCGGAGACACCGGAGCACAGTGGGATCTTCGGCGCGGTCTCCACCATCAGGGCGTCCAATGGAGGGGATGTCGAGAGCATGGGCCCACCGGCAGGCATGGCGCGACCTCATCCGGACCGGGACGGATCGCGCAAACCGAGCCCGACCGAGGCCGAGAAGCGTTCGAGCGCCCGGGCGAGCGCCTCGCGGTCCCGGGCGGCGGGCTTCGGGCGCTCGAAGTGGACGGAGAGCACCTCGAGCACTCCCTCGGCGCGGCGCGCCTTCAGGTCCACGCGTCCAATCAGACATTCACCGGCGAGCACCGGCAGGCAGTAGTAGCCGTAGCGACGCTGGTGCGCGGGCTTGTAGATCTCGATCCGCTGCTCGAAGTCGAACAGGAGCTGCACCCGCGCCCGGTCCCAGAGCAACGGGTCGAAGGGGGAGAGGAGAACACCGCGGCCGCGGCGCGGTCGCAGGCGCTCGATCTCCTGCAGACGTTCTAGATCGGCGATCCGGACCCAGCCGGGGAGCGTGCGCCGGGCGGTCCGGAGCGCGCAGGGGACAATTCTGCCCGCCTCGCACAGGCGTCCGAGCGAGGCATCGATCCGGTCGCGGCACTTCACCAGGCGCCAGGTTGCGGCCAGGGTGCCGGTGGAGGCCCAGCCGTGCCCGGCGAGCGCACGCTCCAGCAGGGTGTCGAACGCCTCGGCGTCGCCCACACGACGGGAACGCACCCCGGCGGGGATGACTCGCTCGACGAGGTCGAAGCTGCGCTGAAAGCTCCGCCGCTCCCGGATCGCCAGTCGCCCCGCCAGCCACAGCGATTCGGCCACGCGACGGGTGAGCTTCAGATCCCACCAGCCGGTACCGCCCCGGCCTTCCAGATCCAGGGAGCGCAGCGGGCCCTCGTGCTCGATCCGCCTCAGCACGGACTGGGCCACTCCGCGATGCTCGCGCAGCACGTCGCCCCACCAAGGATGCACCTGGTACTGCCGTCGTCGCCACGCGAAGCAGGGGTAGAGGGAGAGCGGCAGCCAGCACGCCTCGTGACCCCAGTACTCGAACAGCGGCGCGCCGGGTGCGAGCAGCGTCTCTGCGAGCGCGGCGTCGAGCCCGCGAAGCCGCGAGGCGAGCACGATGCCGTGGGTACGGGCTCCGCTCACCGCCACGGTGTCGAGTTGCAGGTAGCCGAAGTGCTCGATGATCCGGTGGCAGCGCTCCCGGGTCCGCGCCGGTCGCGCACCCGCCCGCTCGGGGAGATCGAAACGGCGCGGCGCCAGCAGGCCAGCCCCGGCGAGGGCGAGGCGTCGTGCCTGGGCGATGGTGAGGGTTTCGGGGAATGAAGTCATGTGCAAGGGAGGGAAGCGACTCCCTCCTCGCCTCCCGTCGGGCTCGACGGGGTGAGGGTCATCGGCCTGGCTTCAGTCCGCGAGGCGGCGGCATCCGGATGCCTCTCCTCGGCGGACGCAGCAGTATCGGCGCCGAAGCGCGTCCGGGCTCGTCCGGCCGCGCTCGGAACCTGTGGGCGGCTTGCAGACCAGGGCGCACGAGAACCGCCCTCTTCAGGCGCGGCCCGGAAAGTCCAGCACCGCCTCGCACCAGGCCGCTGCCTGGAACAGCGCGAACGATTCCCGGGCCGCGCCGAGCTGCAAGCCGAGCGGCAGACCGTCTTCATCGAGACAGGCCGGCACCCCACAGGTCGGCAGACCGGCGAACGACCACACCGAGTTGAACTGCGGGTCTCCGGT
The DNA here is from genome assembly GCA_026709935.1 of Thiotrichales bacterium. Lineage (GTDB taxonomy): Bacteria > Pseudomonadota > Gammaproteobacteria > HK1 > HK1 > HK1. The sequence continues at coordinate 14,114 of JAPOSC010000085.1, read as the reverse complement.
GTTGTGGTCCGAGAGCGGCGGCGCACTCGCCACCGTCGCCGGCGTGAGAGCGATGATCGGTCCCGCCGGCACGTCCAGCGCGGCGGCGAGGTCCGCCCCGAAGCGCTGCTGGTGCACGCGCGCGGACCGGTAGTCGACGGCGCCGGCCGCGAGACCACGCTCGATGAGACGCGTGATGACGGGACGGTAGGTATCGGGCCGCTCCGCGAAGTCCTTTCGGTGTACCTCCGCCGCCTCCACCGCCATCATCAGGCGATGGCTCGCGTGCATCCCGGCGAAGCTCTCGGGCAGGGACAGGCGCTCGATCGTCGCCCCCGCCGCCTCCAGCCGCGCGATGCTCGACCGAAACGCCTCCCGAGCGGCCGGGTCGCTCGTTTCGCAGTAGTAGTCCTCGATGATCGCGAGGCGCGGTGGCGGCGTGCACTGGTACCACTCGCCGGCGATGATCGCCTCGCTCCGACGTGCGAGGTCCGCCGCCCGCTCCGGATGCAGCCGCGCCTCCACCAGCGTCCACAGCAGCGCGAGGTCCGCGACCGATCGCGCCATCGGGCCGACATGGTCGAGATGCTGGCTCACCGGCACGATCCCCTCGAGCGGCCACGCCCCCCAGGCCCCCTTGAAGCTCGCGACGCCGCAGAAGCTCGCGGGGCGGGTGATCGACCCCCCGGTCTGGGTGCCGAGCGCCGCCATGCACATCCCGCTCGCCACCGCAGCGGCGCTGCCCGCGCTCGACCCGCCGGGAGAGTGGGTCAGGTTCCAGGGGTTGCGGGTACGCGCGGGATCCGCGGTCGCGAACTGGGTGGTCTCCGCCTTGCCGAGCACGATCGCTCCGAGGTCGCGGAGGATCTTCACGATGGGCGCGTCGCGCCGCGCGCGGTGATCGGCGCGCAGCGCGGACCCGGCTTTCGTCGGCAAGCCCGCGGCGTCGATGATGTCCTTCACCCCGATGGGAATGCCGAGCAGCGGCAACCCCCGCGCCTCGTCCCGGGGCAGATCGGCCTGCCGGGCCGCGGCGCGGCGGGCGCCGTCGGCGTCGATCTCGACCCATGCCCCGACCTCCGGCTCCGACGCCTCGATGCGCGCCAGGCACTCGTCCAGGATCTCCTTCGGCCCGAGATTGCCCGCGCGCTGCGCCCGCACCGCGTCGACCAGACCCCGCGCTTCCCCGACGGCCACGTGCGGCCGGTTCGCTCCGTTCACGGCTCGACGGCCTTCAATCGATGCAAGTTCATGGCGACGACCTCGCAAGGCATAATCGGGAGGTGGGGTCGGGGAGCGTACCGCTTGACCGCACCGGCTGCACGCGGCGGCAACCCCGTTTCGCGCCGGCGACGAAGCCGCCTTGCGGATACGGGACATCCGTGAGGATTCCGAACGCCCGAAGGTTCCAGGGAGGCAGTGCGCATGTCGACGGGGATCGGGGCCCGCGTGCTCCGCAAGGAAGACGCCCGGCATCTCGCCGGGAAGGCGCAGTTCGTCGGCGACCTCTCCTTCCCCCGGCAGTGGGAGGTCGCGTTCGTGCGCAGCCCTCTCGCCCACGCCTGTATCCGGGCCATCACCGTGCCCGGGCGACACGCAGGCCGGGTGTTCACCGCCGATGACATGGCGGGGGTGCAGCCCATCCGCGCGGAGTCGAGCCTGCCCACCTACAAGGCATCCGACTGGCCGGCACTCGCCCGCGGCAAGGTGCGCTTCGCCGGCGAGTGCGTCGCGCTCTGCATCGCTCCGACCCGGGCCGAGGCCGAAGACATCGCCGAAGCGGTCGAGCTGGACCTCGACCCGCTGCCGGCGATCACCGACAGCCTCGCCGCGCGCCGCCCCGACGCTCCCCTCGTGCACGAGGATTGGGGCGACAACCTCTTCCTGACCACCTCGGCCGACGGGGACATCGAAGCGGTGCGCGCGCGCGCCGCCGTCGTCATCGAGCGCGAGTACCGCACCGCCCGCCAGTGCATGGTGCCGATGGAGGGCAAGGCGGTGCTCGCCCGCCCCGACGAGCGGCAGGGGCAGCTTGTCGTCTACACCTCGACTCAGGTGCCGCATCTCATCCGCACCGGACTCTCGCAGACCCTCGGTCTCGACCAGGCCGACGTGCGCGTCATCGCGCCCGATGTCGGCGGCGGCTTCGGCTACAAGTGCGTGCTCCAGCCCGAGGAAATCTCGGTGGCGTGGGCGGCGATGCGCACCGGGCGGCCGCTGCGCTGGGTCGAGGACCGGCGCGAGCACCTCACCGCCGGTGCCAACACCCGCCAGCACCACTACCGGCTCACCGCCTTCGCCGACGCGCGCGGGCGCCTGCTGGGGATCGACGCCGAGGTCACGGTGGATGTCGGCGCCTATTCGGTGTGGCCGTTCACCGCCTGCCTCGAAGCAGCCCAGGCCGGGGGCAATCTGCCGGGGCCGTACGCCTTCGACACCTACCGTTGCAAAACGTACTCGGTCGCCACCAACAAGCCAGCGTTCACACCGTACCGCGGGGTCGCGCGCCCCGGGGTGTGCTTCGCGATGGAACTTACCATCGACGCCATCGCGCGCGCGGTCGGGCGGGAGCCCGCGGACGTGCGGGCGGAGAACCTCGTGCCAGCCGAGGCGATGCCCTACACCAACGTGACCGGCAAGCTCTACGACAGCGGCGACTACCCGGGGAGCGTGACCGGGGCGCGACGCATGATCGACCTGGGCGCGGTGCGCGCGCGCCAGCGCACCCCCGAACCGGACGGCCGACTCGTCGGCATCGGCTTTTCCACCTTCACCGAGCAGACCGCGCACGGCACCCGGGTGTTCGGCGCGTGGGGCCTGCCGCTGGTGCCGGGCTACGAGCAGGCGATGGTGAAGCTTGCCCCGAGCGGCACGGTAGAGGTGCGCTCCGGCAACCACTCCTTCGGCCAGGGGCTGGAGACCACGCTCGCGCAGGTGGCGAGCGAACAGCTCGGCCTCGGCGTCGATCACATCAGGGTAACCATGGGCGACACCGGCGAGACCCCCTACTCCACCGGCGCCTACGCCTCCCGAGGCATGGTGATGGCGGGCGGGGCGGTGTCGACGGCGGCGGAGTCGCTGGCCGGTCGCATCAGGCAGCACGCCGGGCACCTGTTGCAGGCACGCCCCGACGACGTGTCGCTCTCCGGCGGCCGGGCGTGGGCGGGCGAGGCGAGCGTCTCGTTCGAGGACATCGCCCGCGCCTGGTACCTGCGCCCGGACCAGCTTCCGGACGCGGTCGACACCCGGGGCCTGGAGGTCACCGAAGGCTACAAGCCCGAGGTGGACACCGGCGTCTTCACCTACGCGACCCACGCCGCGGTGGTCGCGGTGGACCCCGCCACCGGCGCGGTCGAGATCCTCGACTACGTGCTCTTCGAGGACTGCGGTCGGCGCGTGAACCCCATGATCCTGGAAGGCCAGTCCTACGGCGGCACCGCCCAGGGGATCGGCACCGCGCTGTTCGAGGAAAGCCTCTACGACGACAACGGCCAGCCCCTCACCTCCACCTTCGCGGACTACGTGGTCCCCGGCCCGACCGAGCTGCCGTCGATGCGCATCGAACACACGGAATCGCTCTCGCCCTTCACCCGCCACGGCATCAAGGGGATTGGGGAAGGCGCGGCCATCGCCCCGGCGGGTGCGGTGGTCAACGCCATCAACGATGCGCTGCGGCCGCTCGGCGTGGAACTCAACGAGATTCCGGCGACACCGCGGCGGATTCTGGCCGCGATCCTGGAGGCGCGAGCGACACCGGCCAGCCGCGGGGAGCAAGGAGGACGGACGTGTCCTCATCACTGAAGACGAGGTCTTTGGGGAACCCGTGTTCGTACGCCGCCTGCCGCATCCATGCATCATCCGCTTCGTCGGCATGCAGGTTGCGGAGAAGGTAGCCGCCATGTGCGAGTTGCTTGAGCGCCACGAGAATTCCATCCGCACGGAAACACTGATCGTCGTGACGCAAAAGCGGATACGAATTCGAACCGGACGGCCGTCTTGAAGCCCGTCGATTTCACCTACCACCACGCCACGAGCGTCGACGACGCACTCGCGCGCCTCGCCGCGAGCGGGGACGACGCGAAGCTCATCGGGGGTGGTCAGTCTCTGGGGCCGATGCTGAACCTGCGCCTGGCCCGTCCCGGCACGCTCGTCGACATCTCGTCGGTGGAGGCGTTGCGCGGCATCGAGTCGACGCGGGAAAGCGTGATCGCCGGGGCCGCGGTCACGCACACGGAGATCGAGGACCGACCGGCCGCGGACGCGACCGAGCGGGCGATGCGCGAGGTCGCGGCCGGCATCGCGTACCGCGCGGTGCGCAACCGCGGCACCATCGGGGGCAGCATCGTCCATGCCGACCCGGCCGCGGACTGGGCGAGCTTCCTGCTGTGCGCGGACGCCCGGATTCACATTCGCGGCGTCGGGAGGGAGCGCGAGGTTCGGATGCGCGACTTCACGCGCGCGGCGTACACCACCGCGCTGACCCCGCACGAGATCGTCACCCGCATCGAGATTCCGCGCGCGGACACAGGGGCGCGGTTCGGCTTCCACAAACTCTGCCGCAAGACCGGGGAGCTGGCGGAGGCGATGGGAGCGGTGCTCGTCGATCCCGAGCGGCGCTACTGCCGCGTGGTCGTCGGCGCGGTCGGGGCGAAGCCGGTGGTACTGCCGGCGGCGGCGCGATGCCTCGCCGCTACCGCCGCCCCGGCCGACCTCGAAGCCCTGCGGGCCGAAATCGCCACCCGCGCCGGCGAGCACGATCCGGTGAAGCTGCACATGGCGGCGGTCGCGGCAGGCCGCGCCATCGACCGGGCGCTGGTCGGATGATGAGGCACGGTCGTGGCCACGGCAGCGGCCGGGACATGGAGATGACACCGTGAACCTGGAGTCGATTCGCACGCCGGTGCGACTGCACCACTGTACGACTGCGCGATTTGCTACTGCGATCGCGGAATCCGGGACATTGCGCGAGCGCGCCCCACTCGCCGCAACAATGGGGTGCCTCAGTTTGACTTCCGGACTCCTTGGAACGCCCGCGCATACGCGCCGGGGACACTCGGCGGAATGCCAAACCGAGACACTACCAACAAGGGGCATCATGGGAACGGGAGAATGATGACGGCCCGAGGATCGTTCCCGTCGTGGAGATACGCGGCAACGCGAGAGCCTCGATGAATACCGTCCACCTCACCGTCAACGGCGAGCCGTGCCGCGCCGATGTCGCGGGGCGCACGCAGCTCGCGGAGCTGCTGCGCGACCACCTGCACCTGACCGGCACCCACCTCGGCTGCGAGCACGGGGTGTGCGGGGCCTGCACGGTGCTGGTCGACGGACGGCCAATCCGCTCCTGCATCACCTACGCGCAGGCCTGCGAGGGCGCGAACGTGGTGACCGTCGAAGGGTTGGGAGACGACCCCATCGGCCGCGCGCTACGCGATGCGTTCGCACGACATCACGCGCTGCAATGCGGGTTCTGCACACCAGGGATGCTGATCACGGCGTGGGATGTCGTCAACCGCCTCGCACCGACCGATGAGGCGGACATCCGGCGCGAGCTGAGCGGCAACCTCTGCCGGTGCACGGGCTACATGGGGCTCGTGGCCGCGGTACGCGACGTGGCGCGGCAGCGCCGAGGCATGGCGGCGTCCGAGGGTCGCGGAGCCCTCGCACCGACCGCGGCGGGCGATGAACCGAGCGCGCCCACCGCGCCGTCCCCCATCGCCTTCGAACCCTTCGAGATCGATCCGATCCATCTCCACGGCGCGGAGCCAGTCAGCACGACCGGGGCGCCGGAAGCCACCGCCCGACCGATGACGCAGGTCGAGGGCTGGACCCTGGTCGAACGCGAATTCGTGATCGAGCATCCGGTGGAGGCGCTGTGGACGTTGTTCGAGGACGTGCCGCGAGTGGCGCCGTGTCTGCCCGGCGTACACAACATCGAATCCGTCGGCCCGAACCGCTTCACCGGTCGGGCCGAGATCCGCTTCGGCCCCGTCGCAGCCTCCTTCCACGGGGAGGGAACGCGCGAGACCGACGCCGGGGGCCGCACCGGAGTCATCGCCGGCCACGGTTCGGACCGCCGCGGCCACGCCAGCCTGGAGGCCGAGCTGCGCTATGCGATGTCCGGGGCGATGCCCGGGGAGGACGCGCCCGAAGCCGGACCGCGCACCCGCGTCGATCTGGCCATCCGCTTCCGGATCCAGGGCGGGCTCGCGCAGTTCAATCGCGCCGACCTGGTGGAGAGCTTCACCGACGTGATGCTCGCGGAGTTTGCCGGCAACTGCGAGCGCGCGCTGGCGGGGGAGGAGGTGCGGGCCGCGCCCGGAGCGAGTGGATTCGCGCTCCTGTGGCGGATGATCAGGGCGAGGCTCGGGTTCTAGCCCGCCGATTCACACTACGAACCGCCGTCTCACGAGCGCGACTGCGACGTAGAAGCCGACCACCGCGAAACCGGTCAACACTCCCAGGTGCATGGTGACATCGCTGAGCGGTGCGCCGGTCACCAGAGGCCGGATCAGGGCCACGGCATGGGTGAGCGGCAGCACCAGCACCGCATGTTGGGCGGCCTCCGGCAGCGACGAGACCGGGTAGAACACGCCGCACAGGATGAACATCGGTGTCATCACCAGGGTGATGTAGTAGCTGAAGAAGTCGTAGGACGGAGCGACCGCGCTCACCGCAATGGCCGGCCCGGCGAACGCGAGCCCCACGAGAAAGAGGAGCGGGAGGCAAAGCAAAGCCTCGACGCCCGCCACCGCCCCGAGCAGCGTCGCCACAATCAGTATGGCGCTCCCGGAGATGGTGCCCTTGGTCGCACACCAGAGCATCTCCCCCGCCACGATGTCGTCGATCCGCACCGGCGTCGCGAGCATGCCATCGTATGTCTTCTGGGGCACCATGCGGGTATAGACCGAATAGATCCCCTCGTAGGACGCGACCATCATCCCCGACGACGCCACCAGCCCGGAGGCGAGAAAGGCGAAGTAACCGATCCCCTCCATCTCGCCGATGAACTGCCCGAGCCCGAACCCGAGGCCGAGCAGGTAGAGGAAGGGCTCGCCGAAGTTGAGCACCAGGCTCGGGAGCATCAGCCGGCGCCATACCCGGACATTGCGGCGCCACACCGCAAGCGCCACCGGCCGCGGGGCAGGCAGGCGCCAGTGTCCGGAGATGTCCGTAGTGTCCATTTCAAGATCTCCTTACCAGCGATTCCCGCTGAAGGTCCGTCCCGTGGTGCGGTTACGGCGAGATTTCGACCTCCGGAACATCTGTTCGGGGTGATTTCGAGGGCATGTTCCGGCCTGACGGGAATGGCTGTCTTCTCGCCATCATTTCGCGGGACACCGCCTCGCTCATTCCCGCAGCTCCCGTCCGGTGAGCCGCAGGAACACGTCCTCCAGGTTCGCGGGCCGATGCAGGTACTCCAGTTCCGGCGAGCGCTGCAGCACCGCGAGCACTGCGCCGGGATCCTCGGTATGGCAGTGCCAGACGCCGTCGACCGCTTCGAGCCGCGCGTGCCGGACGAGTTCCGCGGGCGGCGGAGCCCCCGGGCCGGTCCGCACCTCGATCACGTTCGGCTCCACCTCCCCGGCCACCAGGCGACGGGGCGCATCCTCGGCGAGGAGGCGCCCATGGTCGATGATCGCCAGTCGGTCGCAGAGCCGCTCCGCCTCCTCCATGTAGTGGGTGGTGAGCAGCACCGTGGTGCCGTGGTTCTTGAGCTCGCGCAGTCGCGCCCAGATGAGGTGGCGGATCTGCGGGTCGAGTCCGGTGGTGGGCTCGTCCAGAATGAGCAGCTCGGGATCGTTCACCAGCGCGCGCGCAATCACGAGCCGCCGCCGCATCCCGCCCGAGAGCGCCTGGATTCGATCCTCCGCCCGGTCGGCGAGGGCGACGAAGTCGAGGAGCGACATGAGATACGGCTCCAGCGGCTCGCGGGCGGGTCGCGGAAAGTAGCTCGCGTACACCCGCAGGTTCTCCATCACCGTGAAGTCGGGGTCGAGGTTGTCGTCCTGGGGGACGACCCCGATCCTGGCCCGCACCGTGCGGCCCGCGGCCGGCATCGCCTCGCCGAGCACGGTCAGCGCGCCCCCGCTCGGCGGCGAGTGGCCGAGGATCATGCGCAGCGTCGTGGTCTTGCCGGCGCCGTTCGGCCCGAGCAACCCGAAGCAGCCGCCCCGAGGCACCCGGAGATCGATACCGTCGACGACCGTGTTCGCGCCGAAGCGCTTCACCAGCCGCCTCGCCTCCACCACGTATGGACTGTCTTCACTCAATGGGGTCACCCCTGGAACTCACGCGCACGCAGACCATCATGGGCGACGCCCCGCACTGCACTGCAACTTCCACTACCGCTGGCGCGAGCAGGGCGACGAGCGAGGGTTCGGGACCGATCCGCCTCAGGCAGATCTTATCCCCCCAGGCTGATATCTTCACGGCACCTGAACGGATTCGGAGAACTCCCCCAATGAAATTCGGACTGACGGTTCCCTCGTTCACCTGGCCCGGCCTCGACCAGAAAATGGCCCGGCTCGTCACCAGGGACATGGCGAAGCGGGCGGAAGCACTCGGCTACGACTCGATCACGGTCTGGGACCATCTGCTCAGCGCGCCCGGGCTTTACGGCGGCTCGTGGATGGACCCCCTGATGGTGCTGAGCTGCGTGGCCGGCGCCACCGAGACCATTCCCGTCGGCACCCACATCCTGGTGGTGCCGCTGCGCCACCCGGTGCTGCTCGCCAAGGAGCTCGCGACCCTGGACCACATGTCCGAGGGGCGGTTCATCTTCGGAGTGGGTCCCGGCTGGAACGAACCCGAATTCACCGCGATGGGAATCCCGATCAAGGAGCGGGGTCGGCGCACCGACGAGGTGCTCGACGCGGTCAAGCTCCTGCTCACGCAGGAGAACGTCTCGTTCCAGGGGCAGTTCTGGCAGTTCGAAAACGTCACCATCGAACCCCGGCCCGAGAAGTACTTCCCGGTGTGGGTGGCCGGCGGCTCGCGGGTCCCCGACCCCCTCTCGCCGGACAAGCCCTACATGGTGAAGACGGTGATGAACCGGATTGCAAAGCACGCCGACGTGTTCACGGTGCGCGCCTCCGGCAAGCTCGAATGGGTGGTACGCGACATCCGGACCATGCGCGACTATCTCCCGACTAGGGGCCGCGACCCGAGCACGCTCGGGATCGCGCACGTTCAGGCCGGCTATGTGGTCGACACCGACGACACCGAAAAGGCGCTTGCCCTCCAGCGCAAGCCCATGGAGACCATCATGGGCACCAACCGCTCGTGGGAGCACCTCCAGGGCTGCTACCTGCTCGGGAGCGTCGACGACATCGTCGCCAAGCTCCGCACGCTGGAAGAAGCGGGCATCGAGCACGTGACCATCCAGCCGGCGGCGCCGGACATGGAGCAGGTGGAGCTGTTCATGGACCGAGTCATCCGGCCGCACTTCCGGTGAGACGAGGGCCGCGCGTCGCCAGCGGCCCTCGCCCACGCGATGCGGGGAGAGTCCGACGCCCGGACGGCGATTCGAAAGCCATACGGTCGAGTATCGAACAACGGATGACGGGATGACCGACTCACCGGCGCTGCCGGCGCCCCCCTGGCGCATCGCGGTCGACGTCGGCGGCACCTTCACCGACATGGTGCTGGTGGATGCCGGCGGGCGGTTCCATGTCTTCAAGACGCCGTCGGTGCCGGCGGACCCGAGCCGCGGGGTGCTCGATGTTCTGGAGCACGCCGCCCGCGCCTTCGGGGCCGATGTCGGGCGCCTGCTGTCCGACTGCGCCCTGTTCCTGCACGGCTCCACCGTCGCCACCAACACGGTGCTGGAGGGCCGCGGGGCGCGGGTGGGGATGCTGGTCACCCGCGGCTTCCGGGACTTCCTGGAGGCGCGCCGCGGCTTCCGCGCCAACCCCTTCGACCATCGCCCGCCCTACCCTCCCGTCCTGGTGCCGCGCTACCTGCGCCGGCCGGTCGGCGGGCGCATGGACGCCCGGGGCGCCGAGGTCGAGCCCCTCGACGAGGCGGATCTCGATGCCGCGATCGAAACCTTCCGCGCCGAGGGAGTCGAGTCGGTCGCAGTCTGCCTCCTGCACAGCTTCGAGAACGGCGCCCACGAGCGTCGATGCGCGGAAGGACTGCACGCGCGGGGCGGCTTCGAATGGGTGTCGCTCTCCCACGAGGTGGCGCCGATCATCGGCGAGTACGAGCGGGGGTCCACCACCGTGGTCAACGCGTACGTCGGCCCGAAGGTAGTGCGCTACCTGCAAGCACTCGACGAACGCCTGCGCACGCTGGGCCTCGGGCCGGACCTGCTGGTGCTTCAGTCCAACGGACGGGCGATCTCGACTCGCCAGGTGGCCCATTGCCCGGTGAACCTCGTGCTGTCGGGACCGGCGGGCGGAGTGGGCGCCCTCGACTACTTTGCAGCCGCCACCGGATTCGACGACCTCATCACCATGGAGATCGGCGGTACCTCGTGCGACGTAATGCTGCGCGCGGGCGGTCGGGTGGCGGTCACCGACCGGCTGGAGGTCGGCGGCTATGACCTGGTGTCGGCGTCGGTCGACATCCACACCGTCGGGGCCGGCGGCGGCACCATTGCCGGCGCCGATGCGGCGGGACTGCTGTTCGCCGGACCGCGCGGCGCGGGCGCGGTGCCCGGACCCGCCGCCTACGGGCGGGGCGGCGAAGAGCCGACGGTGACCGACGCGCAGCTCGTGCTCGGACGCCTCGCCCCGGGGCCCTACGCGGGCGGCGCGGTCTCGCTGGATCTCGAACGGGCGCGGGCCGCGCTGCGGACCCGGGTCGCCGAGCCGCTCGGCATCGGCGTACGCGAGGCGGCGATCGGCGTGATCCGGCTCGTCGAACAGAACCTGCTCCAGGCAGTGGAGCGGATCAGCATCGAGCGGGGGCGGGACCCGGCCCGCTTCGTGCTCGTCGCCGGCGGGGGCGCGGGGCCGATGCACGGGGCCGCGGTCGGCCGACGCCTCGGGGCGCGGGGAGTGCTCGTGCCGAGGCTCGCAGGGGTGTTCTGCGCGCTCGGGATGCTCAATGCGGACGTGGGCCAGGACTTCACCCGGGTGTTCATCGCTCCGCTCGACGAAGACACCATGGACGAGGTGCGCAGCGTCTACGCCGGGCTCGAAGGCGACGCGCGGGCATGGCTTCGCGAGGGCGGGTTCGAAACCGGCGCGATGCGCTTCGAGCCCGAGGCCGATCTGCGCTACGCCGGCCAGCAATGGGACGTACGGGTGACGGATGCGAAAGCCGACGTGGGAAAGCTCCGCGCCGCGTTCGAGCGCGAGCACGACCGCCTCTTCGGTCACGTCCAGCCCGACAGCACGGTGGAGCTGACCCGGCTCCGCGTCGTCGGCATCGGTACCCTGCCGCCGCTGGTGCCGGCACGCGCGGAGCCGGGCGGCCCGATGCCCGTTCCGGTGTCGACCCGCGAGGTCTACGCCTTCGGCCCCCGCGGAGAACCGCTGGGCTTCGCCCCCACCCCCGTGTACCGGGGCGCCGACCTGCTCGCCGGTCATCGGCTCGACGGCCCCCTGTTGGTGGAGGAGCGGACCACCACGGTGGTGGCGGGGCCGGGGGACCGGCTCGAGGTACTGGCCTCGGGGGATCTGTTCATACGCTTCGATCACTCGTGATTCGCCCCCATGACCCTCGATCCCGTACAGCTCGCGCTCACCCAGAACCGGTTGGACTACATCACCCGGCAGATGGGCGAGGTGATGGTGCGCACCGCGCGCAGTCCGATCTTCAGCCAGGCCCACGACTTCACCTGCTTCGTGTGCGGGCCCGACGGGTGGCTGGTCTCGCAGGCGGACGGGATTCCGATCCACTCCGGCGGGGGCGGCTTCGCGGTGCGCGCGGTGCTGCGCGACTTCGCCGACGACATCGAGCCCGGCGACGTCTTCGTGCTGAACGACCCCTGGCGGGCGGGCGGCAACCACCTGCCCGACTGGGTGGTCGCCCGCCCCGTGTTCGTCGACGGGCGACGGGTCGCGTTCTGCTGCAACCGGGCCCACCAGTCCGACATCGGCGGCGGGGCGCCCGGCACCTACAACCCGCTCGCCCACGATACCTGGCAGGAGGGGGTGCGGCTCCCCGCGCTGAAGCTGATCTCCCGCGGCGAGACCCGGCGCGATCTGTGGCGGCTGCTGCTCGCGAACTCGCGCACCCCCGAGCTTCAGGACGGCGACCTGCGCGCGATGGTCGGGGCGACCCGAATCGGCGCGGAGCGGGTCGCCGAGTTCGCCGGGGAAGTTTCGGCCGACCAGGCGCTCGCGCTTTTCGACGGCATCCTCGACCACGCCGAGCGACGAATGCGGGCAGCGCTCGCAGCCCTGCCGGACGGGGTCTACGAGGGCGCCGACCACTCCGACAACGACTGCTTCGAGCCCCGTGACGTGGCGGTGCGGGCACGGCTGACCATCGAGGGCGATGGCGCCCGGGTCGACCTGAGCGAATCGAGCCCGCAGATCCGCGGCTTCAAGAACAGCACCTGGGCGAACACCTGCTCCAGCGTCTATACCGCCTTTGCATCCTTCTTCGAGCCCGACATCCCGCGCAACGAGGGCACGTTCCGGGCCGTCGAGATCATCGCGCCCGAAGGCAGTATCGTGAACGCGACGGAAGGAGCGGCCACTACCATGTGCACGGTGTTCGTCGCCCACGAGATCATCCACGCCTGCTGGAAGGCGCTCGGCGCGGCAAGTCCCGAACAAGCCTGCGCGGGGTGGGCGAAGAACGTGTTCGGGATCACCACCGGCCGCCACGGCGACGGCCGGCGCTACGTCCTCTACCACGGACTCGCCGCGGCCGGGGCCGGCGCAGTGGAGGGTCGTGACGGCTTCAACCAGATCGGCCACCTCTGCACGCTCGGCGGCCTGGTGATGCCGAGCCTGGAGGTCTACGAACAGCTCTACCCGGTGCGCTATCGCCGCTGCGAATTCCGCCGTGACGGGGGCGGCGCCGGGGAGTGGCGGGGCGGTACCGGCGTCGAGTACGAGATCGACGTCCACACCGAGGGCACCTGGTCGTTCCGAGGAGAAGGGCTGCGCTACCGAACCGGCTACGGCGCCGCCGCGGGTCTCGACGGCGAAGGCGGCGAGATGGAGGTGCACCCCGTCGGCGCACCGACCTTCGCGGCCCCGAAGTTCGGGCTACGGGAACTCGGACCAGCGCGGCTCGTGGTGTCCTCACCCGGGGGCGGCGGCTTCGGCGACCCCCTCGATCGGGACCCGGAACAGGTGCTCCGGGACGTGCGGGACGCGATGATCTCCACAGAGTCGGCGTTCGACGTCTATGGAGTCGTACTGACGCCTGGAGGCCGAACGGTGGATACGGACGCCACACTTCGACGGCGCGCCGCGTTGCGACAGAACGTCACATCAAGCTCGAAAGCCCCCTGAACGCAAGCGCGACCACCCCTTCATGCGTCGTATCATCGCGTGTCCTTCGACAACGACGCCCTGCTGGAAAGATCAGCCACCGCACTACGGGACGCCAAGTGGATCCCCCGGACCCGGCTGCAATGGCGCAAGGCCGACATCGCCATCGGTCAAGCGGGAGTGGAGGCTACCGAGATTGCCGGGGCGGCAACCGTCGTTCTCGAGGAGTCCGACATCGAGCTGCCCGACCTGCTCACCTAGCTTCAGGACCGGACGCAGCTCACCCGGCGCAGCATCCACCAAATCCTTGTCGACAGTGAACGTCTCGATGACTTCAAGCGCAATCCGCAGCAGTTCATCGCGCTCGCCGCACAGGTCATCAATTGCTGCAAGCAGCGAGCGCTGGTGGACGGCATCAAGTATCAGCGAATCGGGGACGATGCGTATTACGCTCAGGAGCTCTTCGAACAGGAAGAGCTGACCGGCGACCAGGGCGCCCGGAAACAGATCCTGCGGGTGCACCGATCCCGCAGGCGCTCGGATCCACCGAGCGTTGCGGGCGTTTGGATGACATACTGTCCGTCATGCGCTTCTTCAACACCGAAGGCCCCGTCGTCGCGGAGGATCACTACTGCATCCCGCCGCTCGAACGGGTGAACGTCGACGAACTCCTGGCGCTGATCGCGCAGGAGCGCTACTTCGTGCTGCACGCCCCGCGCCAGACGGGCAAGA
>JAPOSC010000063.1 GCA_026709935.1 Thiotrichales bacterium | reverse complement strand
CTCATGGACAGCCTCGGCGCCTTCTTCGTCGTGCGCGCCAAGTCCAACACCAGGTGTCAATGCCGAAGTAAAAATCCCCAAAAGTGCCGAAGTAAAATTCCCCAGTTCCATTGCTGGTCGCGAACTCGCACATTAGCTTAGCTCCTGTGTTTTTGGAGGCCTGCCGCGGCGCTTTGGCGGAGGCGGCGGGGCGATGGGCGCGTTGGCGCGGACGTGCTCCGGGATGAGGTCGGCGTGCTCGCGCAGGCGGTAGCTGGCGCCCTCGATGCGGACGACGGTGGCGTGGTGGAGGAGGCGGTCGAGGAGCGCGGTGGCCATGACAGGGTCGCCGAACATGTCGCCCCATTCGGCGAAGCCCTTGTTGGAGGTGAGGATCATGGCGCCCTTCTCGTAGCGGGCGTTGACGAGCTGGAAGAAGAGGTTGGCGGCCTTGGGGTCGATGGAGACGTAGCCGATCTCGTCGACGATGAGGAGGGCGGTGCGGCGGTAGTGCCTGAGCTTGTCGCCGAGGCGGTCGGCGCGCTTGGCGGCGGCGAGGGAGTCGACGAGTTCGGCGAGGGTGGTCCGGTAGACGCTGCGCCCGGCCTTGACGGCGGCGACGCCGAGGGCGCAGGCGAGATGGCTCTTGCCGGTGCCGGGCGGGCCGAGGAAGTGGACGGCCTCGGCGCGGTCGATGAAGTCGAGCTGGGCGAGGGCCATGACGCGGTGCCGGTCGAGGGAGGGCTGGAAGGCGAAGTCGAAGCCGTCGAGGGTCTTCGGCGGGTTGAGGCGCGCGGTGGTGAGGGCGACGCCGACGCGCCGGGTCTCGCGGAAGGCGAGTTCGCCGGAGAGGAGTTCGTGGATGGCGCCGAGGGCGTCGGTCTCGCCGCGCTCGATGCGGCGGACGACGGGCGCGAGCGATTCGAGGGCGTGCGGCATGCGCAGCCCGACGAGGCTGGCCTGTATCTGCTCGAGGACGGCGGTCACGGCGATGCCCGCCCCGCGCAGGCGAGCCGCTGCCCGACGGCGTCGTAGAAGTCGAGGGGGCGGGCCGCGGGGCCGGGCTCCGGGCCGTCGGGCAGCGGCTCGCCTGCGCGGGGCGGGCGCCGCCTGTGCGCGGGGTCGAGGGAGCGCCGGCTGCCGTCCGCCGGCAGCGGATGCGCCGCGACCAGCTCCCCGCCCTCGATGATGCGCACCTGCGCGGCATGCTCATGGACCTCGACCGTCCGGCTGCGCGTGCCGTCGGGCACGCTGTAGAGGTGCCCCCCGAAGGACACCATGCCGTCGCGCGTGACGCGGCGCTCGACGGACAGCGGCGTGGCGTACGGAACGCGCGGCAGCGGGCGCAGGCTCGGCAGCTCGTCGGCGAACGCCTCGTCCACGGCGCGCCCGGTGGTGCCGTGGACGCGCACGTTGGCCACCGTGTCCAGCCAGTCGGCGAACTGGGCGTTCAGGTCGTCGAGGTCGCGGAAGCTCCGGCCGAGGTGGAAGTCCTGGCGGATGTAGCTGAACGGCCGCTCGACCTTGCCCTTGGTCTCCGGGCGGTACGGCCGGCAGGCGCGCGGCACCGCGCCGTGGTGGCGCAGCAGGTCGACAAGCGCCGCGTTGAACACCGGCCCGCCGTCGGGGCCGGTGCCGGTCACGGCGGTCTTCATGCGGTCGTAGAGCACCTCGTCCGTGGCCCCGCCGAAGGCCTCGAAGGCGCCGAGGTGGCAGCGCAGCACCGCGCGCAGGTCCTGGCGCCGGCAGAACCGGCCCCAGAGCCGGCGGCTGTGGCCGAGCACCATCGAGAACAGCCACACCGCCCGCGGCTTCCCGGGATCGTCGGAGAACTCCGTCCTGAAGTGCGCGAAGTCCGCCTGCGACTGGCGCCCCGGCGGCGTCTCGAAGCGCAGCTCGAACCGCCGCTCCCCCCTCGGCCGGACGGAGCGCAGGTGGTCGGTCACCGCCGTGTAGCCTCCGGTGTAGCCGAGCTCGGCGATCTCGCGGTGCAGGCGCCTCCCGGACAGCCCGGGATGCGTCTCGACGCGCGCGCGCAGGTAGTCGGCGTAGCCGTCGATCAGCCGCGGACGCGCCTGCCTCGGCCCATAGGCCGGCACGCCGGGACCCTCCGCCAGGCGCCTGCGCACAGTCTTTCGGTCAAGACCGGTCCGGCGGGCGATCTCCGAGATGGCCAGCCCCTGTCGCTTCAGGTCGTGAATCATGAATACCTCCGTGCATGTGATCATCGATGACCCCCGTTTCAAAAAAGGGGAATCCAAGCGCAATTCCACGTCCGAGGCCAGCCACGCCGAGGAGGCCGGCCGCGCCACAAACTGGGGAATTTTCAATCGGCACTTTTGGGTATTATTCAACCGGCATTGACACCAGGTACCGCCGCCGGTACTCGCGGCCCGTCGACAAGTCCACCGGCCTGCG
>JAPOSC010000023.1 GCA_026709935.1 Thiotrichales bacterium | reverse complement strand
GTTGACCGCGACCGCCGTTGAGGCGGCCGGGTAGGGCTATTGCGCCCGGATTTTCCCGGGTTCGGCAGCCGGGGTGAGGCTTGCCGCGGAACCGATAGGCCCGGCCGTCCCGGACAGAGGCCCTCTCGGCTTCCCGCGCGTCGACGTCACGCGCCCGCCGTCCAACGGAATTTCCTTAGGCCGACAAGGGAAGGACGGAGCGCCGAGCGTCTTGTCCCCGCAGCACCCGTCCAGTAACGGCGGGACCCATGCGATTTTCCGAACGACACGGCTACAGTCCACCGGTGCCCTTTCTGCGACAGGACGAAGTGACCGAGGCCCTCCGCAACCGGATTTCAGGCTCGATCGATTTACGGGGTGGTGCAGCCAGATATTCGAGGAGGAGAAGGCCGTGTTCCGTTTCGTGGAGCATCTGGTCACGCCGATCACCAACGAGGATGAGCGGGCGGCGGTCGAAGAGGCGGCCGGGACGACCGACGTGGCGGGCGGTCACATCATCCAGGCCATCACCCTATACCGGGATAGGGCCACTCCGGACTACCGCAACTCGATCAAGGAAAGCGTCTCGGCGGTGGAGGCCACGTACCGCCAGCTCACGGGAGAGGGCCACAAAGACATCAAGAGCGCCATCATCGCAATGGAAGGGCGGGGCATCAGGCTTGCCCTTTCCCTCAAAAGGGGGTTTTCCGCGATCTATGGGTGGACCAGCGGGCCCGACGGAATCCGGCATGCGCTGATGGATGACGCCCGTCCGCCCGGTGAAGCCGAGGCGCGGCTAATGCTGGTGATGTGCTCGGCCTACGTGAACTATCTGCTGTCCCTGCGGGGGACGGATTCCGGGTGACGACCCGATCCGGTCAGAAACCCTCCGTCGACCCGGCGTGGACGCCGACGAACACGGCCTCCGACCCGCCTGCGGTCGTGGCCGTTCCCGCGTGGGTGCCGGCGAACGCCCGCGGCTTGCCGGCTGCGTCGTCCATTGAGGACAGCCGCGCGCCCCATGATCCGTCCTGGCTCGCGATCCGGTATCCCGGCCCGACCTCGATGCTGACGTTGCCGGTCACGGAGCCGACCTCGCCGATCCGCCCCGGCTCCAGCACCAGGCGTCGCACCGGAACGGTCGCGTCGGTGAAGCCCCGCGTCCGCCCGTCCGGATAGACCGCGGCGCCCCTGAAGCTGAGCCGGTCAATCTCGCCCGAGACCGTCCCTGCGCCGAAATCGGCCGTGGCGGTGAGCCTGCCCTCGTATTCCCCCGCCGCGGCCGCTCCGGGCGTCGAGCCGTCCGATCCGGCCACGGCGGCGTAGAGGCCGGCGGCGAGACCGCTGTAGCCGGCGGTCCCGATCCCGGGAGCCCCGGCGGAGCGCGAGAACTCGGGGCCGTCCACCACCGCGCCCATCCCGACGCTGTCCACCCCTCCGTTCCTCCAGTCCCCGTCGATGCGCAGCCAGTAACCGCCGGCGATCCAGTCACCGAACCCGCTCGGGTCGCGGTCAACGGTTCCGGCGGCGGCGGTGATGTGGCCGTCGCCGTAATCCAGGAGGATCCTGTACTCCGCCGCGCGTCGCGTGGGAGAGGCGGAGGGCTCTTGCAGGTAAAGGTGATCGTTCGAGTTTAGCGTGGTCCGGTCGCCGACGCCGATATGGAGCGCGCCGTCCCGCAGGGCGATCCAGGCTTCGGTGACGCCGCCCCCGACGGACTGGAACACGCTCCCGAAGTCCGGGCTGGAGACGGAGGCGCGGCTGCCCGCCGCGATCGCGCGCCTGCCGGCGTCGGCCAGCCGCCGGGGATTCGCGGCGAAGGCGTCGGCGGGCGAGACCGACGTCCGCGTAGGCTGCGGGGATCCGCCGCCGTCGCCGGGCGGGGTGCCGGTGCTCGTGGTGTTGCCGGGGTTGGCCGGACCTCCCCCGCCTCCACCACCGCAGCCCGCCAGCGCGAGCGCAAGGACGAGCGCGGCCGCGCCGCGCGTCATTCCATATCCCATTCCGTCATCCCTTTCCCGGATCAATCCCGGATTGGCGGAACTGCGCGGGGCAGCGATCCTAACCGTAACCGGGAAATCCGCCAACGAAGCCACCGCCCCTCCGTCGGACCGGCGGCATGGACGGCGGCGGGACCGATGATCACAACCCACCGGGAGGCTGTCCGTTCCGGATAATCCCATTCCGGGCAGGGCGCAAACGGGACGGTGAAGATCACGCGTCGCGGTCGAGGATCACCAAGGCTATATTTTCGCTCGACTTTAGGGCAAACTTTTACAATCTCTCAGAAGCCAATCCAGGCTGCCCCCGCCTTTCCTGATTCGATGGCCGCGTTTATGAACTCCATGCCGCGCAATCCGTCGGCTATGCCCGGAAGGTGGTCCGCCTGCCCGGCATCCTGACCCGAAAGGACATCCGCGATTCCGGCATAGAGCG
>JAPOSC010000022.1 GCA_026709935.1 Thiotrichales bacterium | reverse complement strand
CACTCTCCACTCTAGCCCCGGCGCGGGGTCATTGTGACTTTCCGCTATAATTCCCCTTGAAAAGGCAAGTCGGATCTGATTTCCGCGGCAGCGACCATGGAGAGATTCAGGAGATTCCACCTGCTGTCAGGACGTTCTACGCCGAGCTGGCGGCGGAACACGGGACAGGCCAACGGGCTCTGGATATCTACCGGGCGCGCATGGAATTTCTGCACGATGAAGCCGCGAATGACGGTCATGTAATGAATCCTGCTTCCAGGATCGATTTCGAGCGGTTTGTTCGGTCAGCACCGAACATTCGAAGGGGCGATCTGGTGTTGATGGATAATGGAAATCTGAGGGTGATCTGGAGGGATGGACGAGAGGCGCATCTGGGTTTGCAGTTTCTTGGCGGCAGAATGGTGCAGTACGTGATCTTCAGGAAGCGGGAGAATGAACCGTCGATTTCGAGGGTCGCCGGACGCGATTCCCTGGAAGGACTGGAACGGCAGGTTGATGCCTTCGAACTGCGTTCGTTGTTCTACGAATGAAACGGGACAATCTGCCGACGGCTGCCGCCGGGGGATTCCGACCAGGCCATGTTGGTGGGCGATCTGATCGCGGAGTGCGTCATCTGCATGCACCCGGCTGTGGTCGGTTCTGATGGTTGAGAGCCTGATCTGATTGCGCCGGCTCGGCGTACCCTCTGGAGTCACTTTGGTCCTGCAGACTGGTTTCGACTTCGGTCTCCAACTTCCAGGCTGGCGATCGCCATCCTTGGTGCCACTGCAAAGCCGATCGGCCAAGTATCACTCCACGCAAACCTGAACCACCCCGTCCTCGACTCTCACCGGGAATGTGGTGACCGGCTCGTAGGCCGGGGGGGTGAGGGCGTCGCCGGTGCGGATGTCGAACCAGGCGCCGTGCCGGGGGCACATGACCTGGCCGTCCTGGACGCAGCCGCCGGTGAGGGTGCCGAAGTCGTGGGTGCACACGTCCTCGATCGCGAAGAACTCTCCGTCGAGGTTGAACACCGCCACGGCGAGGTCGTCAACGTCGACCACGCGGTATTCGCCGGGGCCGATCTCGCCGGTCGCCGCCACGTTCGTCCAGGTGCTCATCGCTTTCGGGTCGGTTGCGGGTCGTGAAGGTCGGCCGGGGATGCACTTCGGGGCGGCCCGTGGTCCCGGATTCGGCCATGCACCCGGGGACGGCGCGTCATCCTCGCTCCGGTGAAGCGCCGGGCGCTCAGAAGAACCCGAGCTCCAGTTTCGCCGCGTCGCTCATGCGGTCGGGGGTCCAGGGCGGTTCCCACACGAGATCGACCTCGGCCGCGGCGACGCCCTCGACATTCTGCACCGCGGCCTCGACGGTGCCGGGGAAGGTCTGTGCGACCGGACACCCGGGGGCGGTGAGGGTCATGTCGATCTCGACCACGCCCATGGCGTCGCAGTCGATGCGGTAGATGAGCCCGAGGTCGTAGATGTTGACCGGGATCTCCGGGTCGTAGACCTCGCGGAGCGCGGCGACGATGCGGTCGCCGAGCGATTCGCCGCCGCTGGCCGGTGCCTCGGCCTCCGGTCGCGGTGGGACGGGCGCCGCATCCCCGGTCGCACCCATCGCTATGTCCTGGGCCATGTCCGGGGCCGGAGGGTTCTCATGCGCGTTCATTCGGTGCAAACCGTTTCGCTGTCGTCCTGAAGCGCGGCCCGCATCGTGTGCCACGCGAGGGTCGCGCACTTCACGCGCATCGGGTACTCCTTGACTCCCGTCAGCACGGTGAGCTTGCCGAGAAACTCGCCGGGTCCGCCGACCTGACGTTCCTCGGTGAGCAGTTGGTGGACTTCGTGGAACAGGCGCTCCGCGTCCGCCACCGGCTTGTTCTTCAGCGCCTCGGTCATCAGCGATGCCGAGGCGGTCGAGATCGCGCAGCCCGCGCCGTCGAAGCCGATGTCGCGGATGATGCCGTCGCCATCAACATGGAGGTGGACGAAGAACTCGTCGCCGCACACGGGATTGAACCCGTGCGCGGAATGATTGGTCCGTTCGGGCCGGCGGGGATAGTTCCGCGGGTTGCGGTTGTGGTCGAGGATGACCTCCTCGTAGAGATCGCGCAGGTCGTTCATCGGTCGAAGATCTCCTTCACCTTGTGCAGGCCCGCGACCAAGGCGTCGATGTCCGCTCGAGTGTTGTACAGGGCGAGCGAGGCCCGCGAAGTCGCCGGCACCCGGTAGCGCCGCATCAGTGGCATCGCGCAGTGGTGCCCGGCCCGGATCGCCACTCCGTTCTGGTCGGCGATGGTGCCGACATCGTGGGGATGCACCCCGTCCACCACGAACGACACGATGCCGGCCTTCTCCGGCGCGGTGCCGATGATGCGTATGCCACCCATCTCGCCGAGCGCCTCGGTCGCGTATTCGAGAACCTCGTGCTCGTACGCGGCGATGGCGTCCATCCCGAGCGCGGTCACGAACTCGATCGCGGCGCCGAGCCCGATGGCGCCGGCGATGTTCGGCGTCCCCGCCTCGAATTTGTAGGGGAGATCGTTCCAGGTGGATTCCTCGAACGACACGGTGCGGATCATGTCTCCGCCGCCCTGGTACGGTTCCGCCTCATCGAGCCGCTCCGCGCGCCCCCAGAGCACGCCCATCCCGCTCGGGCCGTAGCACTTGTGGCTGGAGAACACGTAGAAGTCGCAGTCGAGCGCCTGGACGTCGACGGCGCCGTGGGGGGCGGCCTGGGCACCGTCAAGCACCGTCACCGCCCCCACATCGTGCGCCATGGCGATGATCTCGCGCACCGGGTTGATGGTCCCGAGCGCATTCGACACGTGGGCGACGGCGACCACCTTCGTGCGCTCGTTGAGCAGTCCCGCAAACGCTTCCATGTCCAGCGTGCCGTCATCGTGGATGGGAACCACGCGGAGCCGCGCCCCGGTCTGCCGGCAGACGAGCTGCCACGGGACGATGTTCGAATGGTGCTCCATGGTGGTGACGACGATCTCGTCGTCGGGCCCGAGCCGGGGCCGCACCCAGCCCTGCGCGACGAGGTTCAGCCCTTCGGTGGCACCCCGCACGAAGACGATCTCGCGGCGGTCGGCGGCGTTCAGGAACGCCCTCACCGTGTCCCGCGCCCCCTCGAAGGCGTCGGTCGCCCGCCCGCTCAGCGCGTGCAGTCCGCGGTGGACGTTCGCGTTGTCGGACTCGTAGTAGCGGCGGATGGCGTCGATGACCCGGCGCGGCTTCTGGCTCGTGGCCCCGTTGTCGAGGTACACGAGCGGCCGGCCGTTCACCTCCTGAGCGAGGATGGGGAACTCGGCGCGGACCGCCTCCACGTCGAACATGTTCGCGGTCGGCCGCGGCGCGGCGTCCGGGGCCTGGCTCATTCGAGTATCTCCCGCAGGCCGTCTCCGCCCGGAAGGTGGGCGAGCACCGCCGTCCCGATGGTCTCGCGGAGATCGGGGCGGTTGATCCGTTCCACCACATCGCGCGCGAAGCCGTAGGTGAGCATGCCGCGCGCGGTGCTCTCCGGGATGCCCCGCGTGCGCAGGTAGAACAGCATCTGTTCGTCGAGCTGCCCGATGGTGGCGCCGTGCGAGCACTTGACGTCGTCGGCGTGGATTTCGAGCTGCGGCTTGGTGTCGATCTCGGCGTTGCGCGACAGCAGCAGGTTGCGGTTGGTCTGATGCGCCTCGGTCTTCTGCGCGTGCGGGTGGACGTGCACGCGGCCGTTGAATACGCCGCGCCCGCGCCCGCCCGCGATGCCCTTGTAGTACTCCCGACTCTCGCACTGCGGCGCGACATGTTCGACGTTGGTGTGGAAGTCGACGTGCTGGCGGCCGTTGGCGACGTACAGCCCGTCGAGGGAGCACCGTGCATGCTCGTGGTCGAGCGTCACGTCGATGTCGTGGCGTGCGAGGCGGGCGCCGAGCGACACCGCCCACGAGTGGAACGAGGCGCCGGCCGCGAGCTTCGCCTGAAGCGCTGCCACGTGGTAAGCGGTGGTGCTCGCCCGCTGCACCTTGTAGTGCTCGACCGCGGCGCCTTCCGCGACCTCGACCTCGGTGACCACGTTGTCGAGGTACACGGCATCGTCGTATCCGACGAAGTGCTCGACCACCGCGACCCGGGCCCCCGCTCCCGCCGCGATGACGATCCGGGGATGGTATGCGCGCTCGCACTCGGGAGAGCCGCAGACGAACACGAGATGCACGGGGGCGCCGGCGTCCGTGTTCGGGGCCACCCGGACCACCGCGCCGGCGTCCATGAACGCGGCGTTCAGCGCCGTGAACGCGGTCCTCTCCGCGGGCACGATCCGCCCGAGCCGATCTTCGAGAAACCCGGAATCGTGCTCGACGACGTGCGTGAAATCCTCGATCCGGACTCCCGACGGCAGGGCGCGGACATCCGAGAGATCGTGGTCGACGCGCCCGTCCACGAATACGAGGCAGGGTGAGGCGCAGCCTTTCGGCACGTGAGCGCCGGGCCCGCCGGCGGGTGTGATGCGGGAGGAGGGCGCTTCCAGCTCGAAGGCGCGCTTCTCGATGGGCGCGACGTTCGTGTATTTCCAGTGCTCGTGGCGCGGGGTCGGGAAGCCCGAGCGCGAGAAGGCGTCGATCGCCCCGCGCCGCATGTCGCGCAGCCACGCGAGACGATGCCCGGGAAGCGCCGGCGCACGCGCGTCAAAGGCGTCGGCGTACCGGCCGGCGGCGGTGGAAGCGTTGCTCATGCGCCGGCCGCCGCCTCTTCGCGCACCCAGTCGTATCCTCTGGATTCGAGTTCCCGGGCCAGTTCGCTGCCTCCGGAAACCGCGATGCGCCCGCCGCTCAGCACGTGAACGCGGTCGGGGACGATGTGATCGAGCAGGCGCTGGTAGTGGGTGACGAGGATCGTGGACCGCTCCGGGGACCTCAGGGCGTTGACGCCGTGCGCCACGTCCTTCAGCGCGTCGATGTCGAGCCCGGAATCGGTCTCGTCGAGGATCGCGAGTTTCGGCTCCATGAGCGCAAGCTGGAAGATTTCGTTGCGCTTCTTCTCGCCGCCCGAGAAGCCGACGTTCACGCCTCGCCGGAGCAGCGATTCGTCCAGATGGAGGACGCCGAGCTTCTCCCGCACCAGAGTGAGGAAGTCCATGGCGTCCAGCTCGCTCTGCCCACGATGCCTGCGGATCGCGTTGACCGCCGCCTTGAGAAAGTAGGTGTTGTTCACCCCCGGGATCTCGACCGGATACTGGAAGGCGAGGAATACGCCCGCACAGGCCCGCTCCTCCGGCTCCAGGTCGAGGAGCGAGTGCCCCTCGAAGAGGATCTCTCCTCCGGTCACCTCGTAGCCCTCGCGGCCGGCCAGCACGTGGGCGAGCGTGCTCTTGCCCGAGCCGTTCGGCCCCATGATCGCGTGGACTTCACCCGGCGCGACGTGCAGATCGAGCCCGATGAGGATGTCCTTTCCATCCACCGCGACGCGCAGATCCCTGATTTCCAGCATCGTTGGCGCTCCTGAACGAGTAGGCGACGGGCCGAGCTAGCCGACCGCGCCTTCCAGACTGACTTCCAGCAGCTTCTGCGCCTCCACCGCGAACTCCATCGGCAGTTCGCGGAACACTTCCTTGCAGAATCCGTTGACGATCATCGAGACCGCGTCCTCTTCACCGATGCCGCGCTGGCGACAGTAGAAGAGCTGGTCGTCGCTGATCTTCGAGGTGGTGGCCTCGTGTTCGACGTTTGCGCTCGGGTTCCTCACCTCCATGTAGGGGAAGGTGTGGGCGCCGCACCGGTCGCCCATGAGCAGCGAGTCGCACTGGGTGTAATTGCGGGCGTTCTCCGCGCCCTTGCCGATCTGGACGAGGCCGCGATAGGAGTTCTGGCCGCGTCCGGCCGAGATGCCCTTCGACACGATGGTGCTGCGGGTGTTGCGCCCGAGGTGGATCATCTTGGTGCCGGTATCCGCCTGCTGGCGCAGGTTGCTGAGGGCGACGGAGTAGAACGCGCCCACCGAGTGGTCCCCGCGCAGGATACAGCTCGGATACTTCCAGGTGATGGCGGAACCCGTCTCGACCTGGGTCCAGGAGATCTTCGACCGATCGCCCCGGCAGTCTCCGCGCTTGGTGACGAAGTTGTAGATGCCGCCGACGCCGTTCTCGTCGCCCGGATACCAGTTCTGCACCGTCGAGTACTTGATCTCGGCCCCTTCCAGTGCGACGAGCTCGACCACTGCGGCGTGAAGCTGGTTCTCGTCGCGCACCGGGGCGGTGCATCCCTCCAGGTAGCTCACGTAGCTCCCCTCGTCCGCGACGACGAGGGTGCGCTCGAACTGCCCGGTCTTCGCCGCGTTGATCCGGAAGTAGGTGGAGAGCTCCATCGGGCAGCGCACGCCCTTCGGGATATAGCAGAACGAGCCATCGCTGAAGACGGCGGAGTTGAGTGCGGCGAAGAAGTTGTCGGTGTACGGCACCACGGTGCCGAGATACTGCTCCACGAGCGCCGGGTGCTCGCGCACCGCCTCGGAGAACGCGCAGAATATGATGCCCTGTTCGGCCAGCTTGTCCTTGAAGGTGGTGGCGACGGAGACGCTGTCGAAGACCGCATCCACCGCAATGCCCGCAAGCGCGGCCCGCTCTTCGAGCGGAATCCCGAGCTTCTCGTAGGTCTCCAGGAGCTTCGGGTCGACCTCGTCGAGGCTCTTCGGACCGTCCTCCTTCGACTTCGGGGCCGAGTAGTACGAGATCTCGTTGTAGTCGATGGGCGAGTGATCGACATTCGCCCAGCGCGGTTCGGCCATGGTGAGCCAGTGGCGGTACGCCTTCAGGCGCCATTCGACGAGAAATTCGGGCTCTCCCTTCTTGCGCGAGATGAGCCGGACCACGTCCTCGTCGAGGCCGGGGGGTACGGTGTCGGACTCCAGGTCGGTGACGAACCCGTGCTGATACTCACGCCGGACCAGGGCGTCGACTTCGGCGTTCGGGGTGTCCATGTGCCGGTTCTCCTGGGAGGGCGCGCCGCGGCGCCGAATTCCTGACTAAAATACTCGGGTATCCTACGATTACCCCAGTGAATTGGTCAACAATTCGCCGGTCTGAGACTGAATTGGTCAACAATTCACCGACTTGAGAGCGAATTGGTCAACAATTCCAGTGTGTCTGTTCAGTGACTCGATTCAATGATTCGATTTGGCGGGGCCGATGAGTCCAGGGCGAGACCGGCCCGTGTCGCCTGAGCCGACTGTGGCCATGCTTCCCCGTGCAGCGCCGGCGCGACCGTCCAGCCTCGTCGTCACCGATCTGGACGGCACGCTGCTCGACTCCGCGTCCCGGCTCAGCGACGTGAACCGGCGTACGCTCGAGACGCTCGGACGCGGTGGGGTGGTGCGTGCGGTGGCGACGGGCCGCTCGCTGTACTCCGCGCGTCTCGCGATGCCCCAGGACTTTCCCGTCGACTATCTGGCGTTCTCCAGTGGCGCCGGCATCGTCTCGTGGGACGACGGGCGGCTCCTCCGCTCGTTCGCGATGGACCCGGATCTGGTCGGCCGACTCGTCACGCGCCTTGGCGGCCTCGGTCTCGACTTCATGGTGCAGCACGCAGCCCCCGACTCGCACTGCTTTCACTTCGTGCGGTCGCCGCGCCGCAACGCCGATTTCGATCGACGTATCGAACGCTACCGTCGATTCGCACGACGCTGGCGCGACGGCGCCGCCATGGAGTTCGAGGTCAGTCAGTTCGTGGTCATCGAACCGCCGGGGACGGATTCTCACCGCGATCTGCTGGTGCGGGAGTTCGAGGAGGTGCACGTGGTGCGCACCACGTCGCCACTCGACCATGCGTCGACCTGGATCGAGCTGTTTCCGGCCGGCGTGTCGAAGGCGCACGCCGCGGACTGGCTGCGTGCGCGGCATTCGATCGAGCCGGCGCGCACCGTTGCCGTCGGCAACGACTACAACGACCTCGACCTGCTCGACTGGGCGGCGCAGGCGCACGTCGTCTCCAATGCGCCGCCGTCGATGCGCGAGCGGTACGCCGTGGTACGCGCGAACGACGACGACGGATTCACCGAGGCGGTGAGGGGGCTGTTGGGCGGTCGCTGACCCACTCGGCAGGGCTTTTTCGAGGTCGGTATCCGGGGCGAGGACCGGCGGTATGGCGGATCGCTCCCCTTTCCCCCGGAGGAAAGGGGCCTCGACTTCGAAGTGGTCCTGATGAACACTGGCGCGGTCGTTCCCGCTGTCCGACACGGAAACATATTCGGATTGTGGCGACGGGGCCGATTCGACCCGGAGACCTCTCCCCCCCGGATGATTCCTGCGATGAGGATCGTCACCTACAACATCCAGTACGGCCGGGGGCGGGACGGGCGCTTCGACCTCGATCGCGTCGCGCGGGAGGTCGCGGGTGCCGACCTGATCGCGCTCCAGGAGGTCGAGCGCTTCTGGACCCGGTCGGGCGGCGCCGATCAGCCGCGTCTCCTTGCCCGTTGCTTTCCCGAGCACTACTGGGCCTACGGTCCGGGCGTCGATTTGTACCTCGCGGGGGAAGGGCGGGGGGAGGACGGCGCCGGTCGCCGGCGGCAGTTCGGGAACATGCTGCTCTCCCGCGCCCCACTGCTTGCCGTCCGCCACCACCTGCTGCCGAAGTACGCGAGTCTCGGGCCGCCGATGAGTCTGCAGCGCTCGGCGCTCGAAGCCGTGGTCGAAGTGCGCGGGGGGCACCTGCGTGTGTACTCCGTGCACCTGACGCATCTTTCGGCCGTGACCCGGCTCCCGCAGGTGGAGGCGCTGCTCGGGATTCATGCGAGCGCAGTCCGGGAGGGGCCGCCGATCTGCGGAGTCGGACTGCGCGAGGAGTGGACGCTGGACGGCATGCCCCCGCCTACGCCGAGGGGCGCGATCCTCCTCGGCGACTTCAACATGCAGCCCGACTCGACGGAATACGAGCGGATCGTCGGCCCGTGGTCCCCGTACGGCGGCCGCATCACGAACCCCGAGGGCTTCGTCGACGCCTGGGTGGAAGCCGGCAACGCCATCGACGCCGGCCCGACGGCGCAGGTGCAGGGCAGTCCGGCCCGGCTCGATTACTGCTTCGTCAGCGCCGGGCTGAAGGATCGGGTCCGCACCGTCCGCGTCGACGCCGCCGCGGTCGGTTCGGACCATCAGCCGGTGTGGATGGAGATCGATCTCTGAGCCGCATTTCTCGCCGGTGCTCGGAAAGGATCGGAGAAACACTCAAGCCTGGATGGTTCCGGTTCGAGGGCTCGCGAGAAGCGCGTATTGAAGGTCCGGCGTGAATCCAGCACGTCCCGGCGCGCGTCTCTCGCCAGGTTGCGGGCGAGGGCGTCTCGATTCATGCCGCCTGGAGCCGTAGGGCGAATCCGCGTTGCGCGCAGGGCGGCGTTCCGAACCGGAGCCGCAGGGGAACTCCCGAGCGCCGCTTCCTCCTACGTGCGGTAACGCCGCTCCAGAAACTCGAACACCGCGCGCAGGGCCATTGCTTCGCCGCCCACGGGTCGGGCCGGTTTTGCCTTCGTGTTCCACGCCATGATGTCGAAGTGCGCCCAGGGGATCACGTCCGGGACGAACGCCTGCAGGAACAGCGCGGCGGTGATTGCGCCTCCATGGGGCTGGCTCGCACTGTTCGCGATGTCCGCGACCTTGCTCTCGATGAGGGCGCGGTACGGAGCGTGCAGCGGCATGCGCCAGACTTCGTCGTGCACGTCGCGTCCGGCCTCGGCGATGCCCGCGGCGACCGCCTCGTCGTTGCAGAACATCGCGGGCAGTTCCGTGCCGAGCGCGATGCGCGCGGCGCCGGTGAGGGTAGCGAAATCGACCATCAGGTCGGGGGTGTCCGCGGCGCCCTCGGTCAGCGCGTCGCTCAGCACGATGCGCCCCTCCGCGTCGGTGTTGTCGACCTCGACGGTCAGACCCTTGCGGGTGGCGAGCACATCGCCGGGCCGGTACGCATTGCCCGCGATCGCATTCTCCACCGCTGGCACCAGCAGCCGCAGCCGGACCGGCAGCGCGGCGGACATCACCAGATCGGCGAGCCCGATCGCGTGGGCCGCGCCGCCCATGTCCTTCTTCATCAGCCGCATGCCGCTTGCGGGCTTGATGTCGAGTCCACCGGAATCGAAGCACACCCCCTTGCCCAGAAGCGTGAGGCAAGGGGCCTGGGGATCGCCCCAGGTGAGATCGATGAGCCGCGGGCGGTGGGTGCTCGCCCGTCCCACCGCGTGGATGGCCGGGTAGCCTGCGTCGAGCAGCGCCTGGCCCGTGACCACCCTGATATCCGCGCCGTGCCTGGTCGCCAGCTCCGACACCGCCGCCGCGAGATCCTTCGGCATCATGTCGTTCGCCGGGGTGTTGATGAGGTCGCGTACGCGCGCTACCGCTCCGGCGAGTCGGCGAGCGGTTTCAGCCGCCGCGACGGAGCCGGGGAACAGCCGTGCGGCCGGCGGCTCCGGCTGCTTCCGGTACCGCGTGAAGCGGTACGCGGCGAGCGCCCATCCGAGTGCCGCCCGTTCGAGTCCGTGCGAAGACCATCTCGAATCAAGGTGATAGGCCCCGGCGGGGATCACCTCGGGGACGCCGGCGAGCGCCCAGGGGTCGTCGGTCGCGTCGGCGCCGACCAGCACGCCGGCGAGCTTGCCGCGTCTGCCCGGCACCAGGCACGTCGAGCCCGGCTTCGCCGAGAACCCGGTGTTGCGCGCCCACGCCGCCGTTTCCGGTATGGCGTGTGCGCGCCAGTCCTCCAGTCGAGCGGGGTCGATCGGCACGACCGCGATCGAATCATCTTCGCGCTCATTGCACAGCAGATCATCCATGTTCAGCTCCGGCGGTGGTGGCGGGGCCGGACACGATCTCCCCCGGCGCCTGAAGTGCATTTGGAGTATCGTTCGTCGACCGGGACGGGTCAGGCGAGCCGATTGTATGGCAGAGGCAGAGCGCACGCTCGTCGAGAAGCTCGAAGCGCTCAGAGTCGAGCACCGCGACCTCGACGACGCGATCGCACGCATGGACCAGGGGCCATACGTCGACCAGCTCAGGCTTCGTCGCATGAAGAAGCGCAAGCTGCAGCTCAAGGACTTCATCGCGCGGATCGAGAGTCGGCTCATTCCGGATCTCGACGCGTGAGCGCGGTCGGCGGAATCGCGGTCGCGGCCTGAATCCATCCCCGGCGCTGGTGGCCATCCGGGTCTGTTCGGGGGTTGTTCGGGGCTGTTCGGGGCCGCGCCGCCGTTCAGCTAGCGCGAATCGGTTGAATTCGCGCCGCGCGAATCGGTTGGATATTCACGTCAGGAGTCCGGTTCGATGGGAAATCGACTGTCACGCATTTACACCCGTACCGGTGACGACGGCAGCACCGGACTCGCCGACGGCAGCCGTCTGCCCAAGGATTCGCCCCGGGTCGCCTCGATGGGCGAGCTCGATGAACTCAACGCCAACCTCGGCGTCGTGCTTGCCCATCCGCTTCCGGAGGCCATGCGCGAGACCCTCACCGATGCGCAGCATGCGCTGTTCGACATCGGGGCGGAGATGGCGATGCCGTCCGCGCACATCATCGACGATCGGAGGGTCGAGGCACTCGAAGCCGCGCTCGATGCAATCAACGCGGAGTTGCCGCCGCTGCGGGAGTTCATCCTGCCGGGCGGTGGCGCCGACGCCGGCGCGGCGCATGTCGCCCGGACGGTCTGCCGTCGCGCCGAGCGCGCGCTCGTTGCTCTCGCCCGGAACGAGCCGGTGAACGAGGCGAGCCGGCGGTACGTCAATCGTCTCTCCGACTACCTGTTCGTGGCCGCACGCGTTCTCGCGCGGGCCGGTTCCGGCGAGGTCTACTGGAAGCACGAACGCGCTCGCGGCGGCCCGCCCGCGTAGCCGGGCGCAGGGAGCGTCCGTCGGCGGGGGACCCGGCTTCGGTCCCAGTGCTCGATGCCCCATGCGATCACCTCGGCGGCGGGAGCCTGGGCCAGCGCACGCGGTGGGTGCTGGCCGAGGAACTCCAGCGCGTCCACGAGTACCGCACCGGGTGGCTCGGAGGCGATCGGACGTGCAAGGGTCTGCTTGCCGAGCTTGCGTCGGCCCGCATCCACCGCCACCGGCAGATGCGTGTACTCCGGGGCGGGGAGTCCGAGGGCGCGCTGGATCAGGATCTGACGCGGGGTGGACTCCAGCAGGTCCGTGCCGCGCACCACCTCGTTCACCCGCTGCGCCGCGTCGTCGACGACGACCGCGAGGTGATAGGCGACGATTCCGTCCGACCTTCGCACGACGAAGTCGCCGACTTCCGTCTCCAGGCCCTGCGTCGTAGGCCCCTGGACGATATCCTCGAATCCGACGACCGCCGTCCCCACGCGGAACCGGACCGATCGCGCCGAGCGCCCCGGCGGCAATCCTTCGCGGCAGGTGCCCGGATACACACCCCCCGCCAGATCCCGCCGGGAGCATCCGCAGGCGAACGTCCAGCCCCGAGCCGCAAGCGTCTCCAGTGCTTCGGCATACGCCTCCGGGCGCTGGCTCTGGTACATGACTTCTCCGTCCCAGTGCATCCCGAACCGGTCGAGATCGCGCAGAATCGAATCGACGGCGCCGGCCGCGTTGCGGGGGGTGTCGAGATCCTCGATGCGCACGAACCAGCGTCCACCGTGGCGACGGGCGCTCAGCAGGCTGCCGAGCGCGGCCACGAGCGAGCCGAAATGCAACGGGCCGGTCGGGGATGGTGCGAAGCGACCGCGCGAACTCACGACCACCGGTTCGGAGGCGGGGGAGTGGCAGGGGGACAGGTTCAGCCCATCTGCTTTTCGCGGATCTCGTCGAGGACCTTGCAGTCGTAGCACAGCGTGGCGGTCGGGCGCGCCTCCAGGCGCCGAATGCCGATCTCGATGCCGCACGCTTCGCAGAATCCGTAGTCTCCACCGTCCAGCGACGTCATGGCCTCGTCGATCTTCCGGATCAGCTTGCGCTCGCGGTCACGGGTTCTCAGCTCGAGGGTGAACTCCGACTCCTGCGTCGCGCGATCGTTGGGATCGGGAAAGTTTGCCGCCTCGTCCTGCATGTGGTGCAGCGTGCGGTCGACTTCCTCCATCAGCTTGTACTTCCAGTCGAGAAGAATCGAGCGGAAGTGGGCGACCTGCGCTTCGTTCATGTACTCCTCGCCCCGCTTCGGCTTGTAGGGCTTGAAGTCGAGCACGCCCGACATATTCATATCGGTTGGCATGGTCTTCGATCTCGACAATCGAGCTCTCCGTCAGTCCCGAGTTACGTCGGACACGCATTCGTCCCGACCGATCCGTCCTCGGTGGACGGCGCCCCGCCGCCCGAACAAGGGGCGCGTATATAACCAAAATTTCAACGGTTCGCAATGCGATCCGAGAGGCGTTCCCGGCCCGC
The DNA here is from genome assembly GCA_026709935.1 of Thiotrichales bacterium. Classification (GTDB taxonomy): domain Bacteria; phylum Pseudomonadota; class Gammaproteobacteria; order HK1; family HK1; genus HK1. Next base: position 9,846 of record JAPOSC010000022.1, on the reverse strand, counting down.
TCCGGCGGGGTTCGGGGAAGTCGCCGGGTCCGCGTCGAACTGCTCTGCCCACATCGCGGTCGCCCCGGCTACCGCGCAAGGGATGACGAGGAAGTTGAGCACCGGGACCGCGAGCGCGACCATGGCTGCGCCGCCGAAGCCGAGCACGAGGAAACGCTTCTCCCGCAGTCGGGAGAGGAGCTCGGTGAAACCGATTCCGTGGTTCGCCATGGGGTAGTCGATGTAGGTGATGGCCATCATCCAGGCGCCGACCAGGAACCACGCCACGGGAGCCAGCACGTTGATGCCGGGGATGACGAACAGCACCAGGAGCGGCAGCGAGCGGATCGCCACGTAGGCGAGCTTGCGCACTTCCGCCACGAGCGTCGTTCCCAGTTCCCTCGCGAGGCTCCGCCAGCCGGTGTCGGAACGCGGCGTGTGACCGGTCAGGTGGCGCTCGACCGCCTCCGCCAGCAGGCCGTTGAACGGCGCGGCGAGGAGGTTGGCGACGATGTTGAACGTGTAGAAACCGGCCATGAACACGGCGAGAACGTAGGTGGGAATCAGGAGCCAGGCGAGAAAATCGAGCCAGTCCGGGAGCATGTTCTGGGCGAAGCCGATGAGCCACGACGTGCTGAACCAGATGAGCGCGGCGAAGAGCGCCACATTGATGGCGAGCGGCACGACCACGTACGCCCGGATACCGGGGTGGATCACGATGGCGAAGCCCCGCAGGAAGTACAGCGCTCCGCTCACCGGATTGTTGCGCGGGTTGTTGCGCGGTTGCGATGGTGGCGTGGCCGCGGTCGATGGAACCGAAGGCTTGTCTTTGCCCCTGACGATTGCGTTTCGACTCACTGGAATTCTCTTTGACGAGCACTGCGAGCTGGTGGCCATTCATCCCGGCGGCGCAGGGCACCCGCCCCGAGTCCGGATCGCATTCTGCCGCAAGGGGATGGGCAGGGCCGGGATATGGGATACGAAACGCGCAAGCGAGGCAACCGCACGGGGGATTCGGTACGAACAGGCGAAGGACAAGTGTACCATCGCAGCTTGGTCAGAAATCCGGGCTGGGCACCTCGACTGATGCGTCTACGCAAGATCCGGCTCGCGGGCTTCAAGTCCTTTGTCGACCCTACCACCCTCGAACTCCCCGGCAACATCGTCGGCGTCGTCGGCCCCAACGGCTGCGGCAAGTCGAACGTCATCGATGCGGTTCGATGGGTCATGGGGGAGGTCTCGGCCCGCAGTCTGCGCGGGGACACGATGGCGGATGTCGTGTTCAACGGCTCGCGATCACGCCAGCCGGTGAGCCGCGCGAGCGTCGAGCTCGTCTTCGACAATCTGGAGGGCCGCGCCGGAGGCCGCTTCGCCGCGTACAACGAGATCGCGGTGCGTCGCCAGATCGTGCGCGATGGGCAGTCGTCGTACTGGCTGAACGGGACGCGGTGCCGGCGCCGCGACGTGATGGACCTGTTCCACGGCACCGGGCTCGGGCCTCGCAGCTACGCGATCATCGAGCAGGGAATGATCACGCGAATCATTGAGGCGAGGCCGGACGATCTGCGTGATTTCCTGGAGGAAGCGGCCGGGATCTCCATGTACAAGGAACGTCGTCGCGAGACGGAGAACCGGATGCGTCACACGGTCGAGAACCTCGATCGATTGAACGATCTGCGCGACGAACTCACCCGACGGCTGGCGCATCTCAAACGCCAGGCCACCATGGCCGAGAAGTTCCGGACGCTGGAAGCCGAGCGGCGCGAGCTCGAAGCGGAGCATCTCGCCCTGCAGTGGCGTGGACTCGATGAGCAGGCGGACCGCGACGCCCGGCGGGTCGCGGATCGGCAGAATCGGCTGGACGCTGCGCTGGCTGGTCAACGGCGGGTCGAGACCGACCTGGAGAAGGCTCGCGCCGCGCACACCGAGGCGATGGAGGCCTACAACCACCGCTATCGCCGCGTGATCGAGGCGGGGGCGGAGGTCGCCCGCGCCGAGGAGTCCATTCAGGCGATGCGCCGTCGCCGCGAGGAGATTTCCGGCGCCATTCGCGAGGAGACGGAGCGGGTGGAGGCGGCGAGGCGGCAGATCGAGACCGAGCGCAGGGAGCGCGAGGAACTTGCCGAGCGGCTCGCGCGCGAGGAGCCGGCGCTTGTCGAATTGCGCGAGCGCTCGTCGGACGCGCGGCGGACGCTGGACCACTGCGAGAACGCGGTGCTCGACGTGCAGGCGGAGCTCGAGGCGTTGAGCGATCGAGAGCGCGACCCCGCCCGGACGGTGCACGCGGAGCAGGCTCGCATCCAGCATCTCGAATCGTCCGTGGAGGAACTGGAGGCCCGGGCGCAGGCGCTCGAATCCGAGTACACGGGCCTCGACTCGGAAGCGCTGGCGCGCGAGGCCGAGCCGGTCCGCCGTGAGCTCACGGAGATGGAACGGGAGCTGGAGACAGTCGAGGTGGAGCGCACGCGCGAAGCGGTGCAGACCCTGCGCGAGGCGGTCCGAGTCGCGCAGAAAGCGCTTCACGATGAGCGTGAAGCGCTCGGGCGGCACCGTGCGCGCGCTGCCTCGCTCGATGCATTGCAGCAGGAGGCGCTTGGCACCGGAGCGGGAGGGATCGCCGACTGGCTCGAAGCGCGGGATCTCGCCGACGCCCCTCGACTCGCGCAGTCGATGCGGGTCGCTCCCGGCTGGGAGCATGCGGTGGAGACCGTGCTCGGCGCGTGTCTCCAGGCGGTACGGACCGAGCCATTCGAAGCGGTCGTGGCCGATGCCGCCACCACTCTGGAGCAGGGGTCGCTGACCGTCATCGACGCGGGTGCCCCGGCGTCCGGCGGCGCGGTGAGCGGGGAGGGGCCCGTGACGCTGCGTTCGAAGGTCGAGACCGAGTGGTCGATCGCGGGTCTGCTCGATCACGTGCTCTGCGCGACAAGCCTGGAGGAGGGCTTGCGGATCCGCACGCGCCTCGCGGTCGGCGAGAGTGTCGTCACCGCGCAAGGGGTCTGGCTCGGTCCGACCTGGATGCACGTGAGCGGAGGGGGTGGCGAGGAGTACGGGGTGCTGGAGCGCGAGCGGGCGATCGAGGCTTTGGGGCGGGACATCGAGCGCGCGGTCGGAGAGGCGCGGGAGAGAGAACGCGAAGTCGATGCGCTTTCCCGTGAGCTGCGCGAATCCGAGGAGGCACACGCCGCCGCGCAGGGCCGCTTGAACGAGGGGCATCGTCATGCGGCGGTGCTGCGTTCGGAGCTGGCGGCGCGTACCGCCGCTGCGGAGCGGGCGTCGGAGCGGGCACGAATGTTGGCCGGCGAGCTTGCGGATGTCGTCGCCCGGGCAGGAACCGATCGGGAGAAACTCGCGGCGGCGCGCGAGCAACTCGGGCGTTCGTCGAGCGAGTTGTCACGCCTGGCCGAAGAGCGGGCGCGGTGCGAAGAGCGGCGTCGGGGGAGTCGCGAGCAGTTCGCGATCGCGCGTGAACAATGGCAGCAGGTGAGCGACGATGCGCACGCTCTGGAGCTCGGCATCGGGGCGGTACGCTCGCGGCTCGGTGCGTCGGAGGAGGCGAGCGGGCGCGATCGGCGCCGGCTCGAAGAGCTCGAGGAGCGCCTGCGGTCGCTCTGCGTCGCCCTGGAGGAAACCGGAACGCCGCTGGCGGAGGCGACGCAGACCCTGGAGACGACGCTCGCCCGACGCGCCTCGCTCGAATCGGTGATGCGCGAGGCGCGGGCCGAGGTCGAAACGGCCGAGGGAGTGGTCCGCAGCACGGACGAAGACCGGCAGCGGCAGATGACGCAGGTACAGGGAGAGCGCGAGACGTTGCAGCGGCTGCGGGAGGAGAGCCGGGACACGCTCGTGCTTCGCAAGACGGTGGAGGGACGTCTCGACGCCACGGGGCAGGCGCTCGATGCCCTGCTCGCGCGCCTCGGGTCCGAGGCCGAGGTCGATGCTTGGGCGGAGAAGATCGAGGCCCTTCAGCGCCGGATCGCCAGGCTCGGGCCCATCAATCTCGCCGCGATCGAGGAGCATGAGCAGCACGCGGAGCGCAAACACTACCTCGACGCGCAGCATGCCGACCTTGAAGAAGCGCTCGCCACCCTCGACACCGCCATCCAGAAGATCGACCGCGAGACCCGAACCCGCTTTCGCGAGACTTTCGAGCGGGTCGATGAGGGACTGGGGAGGATGTTCCCGCGTCTGTTCGGAGGCGGCGCCGCGTCGTTGCAGCTCACCAGCGAGGACCTGCTGGGCTCCGGCGTGACGCTGATGGCGCGTCCGCCCGGCAAGCGAAACACGAGCATTGCGGCGCTCTCGGGCGGTGAGAAATCGCTCACCGCGATCGCGCTGGTCTTCGCGATCTTCGAGCTGAACCCCGCCCCGTTCTGCCTCCTCGACGAGGTCGACGCTCCCCTCGACGATGCCAATATCGGGCGTTTCCGCGAGCTCGTGGTGGAGATGGCGAAGCGGGTCCAGCTCGTGCTCGTGACGCACAACAAGATTACGATGGAGATCGCGGCGCAGCTCGTCGGCATCACCATGAACGAGCCGGGCGTCTCCCGCCTGGTGGTGGTGGATGTCGAGGAGGCGCTGGAGATGGCACGGGCGTGAACTCCTCTGATCGGACCGATCCCGACCGGAGACCGCGTTCGCCGGATCGGCGCGAGCCCCTCCGGTGGTCTGCGCACCGATGTCGTGTGACTGCACCGGCGTGGTGACTCCGGCCCGTCGGCGCGCGCGTGGACGTGGAGTGCGGCGCCATCGCGACCCGGTGGGGTGCGCCCCGGCATGACGGCTGTCGACAATGGAGACTGACGGATGGACGACCTTCGGATCGCACTGCTGATCGCCGGAATCGTCGTCGTGATCGTGGTCGCGATCTACACGTACGCCCGGCACTCGCGTCGCAGGGCCGCGAGGGAGATGGAGGAGCTGGAGCTCGGCGCGCTGGATTCACGGGAAGACTGGGAGATCGTCTCCATCGATCGCATGTCGCCCGAGCCCGGCCCGACCCGCGAAACCCCCGACATCGCCCCGGATGTGGACGAACTCGGCCGAATGTTCGCGCCGAACCGCGAGATCTCGGACGCGGAATCATCCGTCGATCTCAACATCCTGGCCGGATTGCGGGCCACGTACGAGAGCACCATCGACAGCACTGTGGACGAGTCGATTGCGCCCGAGCCCTCGGAAGACAGCGCCGCGGCGGGATCGGGCCCGGGTGTCGATGCGGATCAGCGGCCGGTGGCCGCCAGGGTCGAGTCGTCCGGGGCCGGGTCACCCGGGGTCGAGTCGCCTTTGGCCGTCGACATGACCCGTCCGCTCTTCTACCTCACCCTGGTCGCGAAGCAGGGGCGGGTGGCCGGCCGGGAGGTGCGGGAGTCGCTCGAGGCGGAAGGTTTCCGTCCCGGCCTGATGGGGCTTTACTACTGGCGTAACGATGCGGAGTCCTCGGTGGTGTTCGGGGTGGCCAACATGGTCGAGCCCGGTCTGCTGGATCCCGACGCGTTGCTTCGCATGGAGACACCGGGGCTCGTCACCTTCATGAGTGTTCCCCAGGATGCGGCCATCGCGTTCAGGACCCTCAATGCCATGGTCGCGGTCAGCCGCCGTCTGGCGCGAAAGATCGACGCGACGCTGTGCGACGAGACCCGGAGCACGTTCACTGCTCAGGCCGAGAACCACCTGCGCGAGAAGATCGCCGACACCCTGCGTCAGGACCGGATTCGGGACTGAGTGGTGTCCGGGCCGGGGGAGGAGTTCGCGGCGCGGCTCGCCGCGCTGCGCGAAGCGATCCGCGGCCACGATCACCGCTACTACGTCCTCGACGATCCGGAGATTCCCGACCACGAGTACGACGGCCTCGTGCGTGAGCTCGAGCGCATTGAGGCTGCGCATCCGGATCTAATCACCCCGGACTCGCCGACGCAGCGTGTCGGTGCGGCCCCGTCGGAGTCGTTCGGCGAGGCGGTCCACCACATTGCGATGCTCTCCCTTGCCAATGCCTTCGACGAGGACGAGATGCGCGCGTTCGACCGGCGGATTCGGGAGCGTCTGGACGCGCCGCCGGCCGACGGGTGCACGCTCGAGTACACCGGCGAGGTCAAGATTGATGGAGTCGCGATGAGCCTCGTGTACGAGCAGGGGATGCTCGTGCGCGGTGCGACCCGCGGCGATGGAGTGCGCGGCGAGGATGTGACCGCGAACGTGCGCACCATCCGGGCCATTCCCCTGAAGCTGATCGGTCCGACCGTTCCCGCGCGGATCGAGATCCGGGGCGAGATATTCATGACCCGGAGCGGGTTCGAGCGGATGAACGAGGCGCAGCGCGAGCGTGGCGAACCGACGTATGTGAACCCCCGCAACGCTGCGTCCGGCGCACTGCGGCAGCTCGACCCGAAGGTGACCGCCTCGCGGCCGTTGAGCATGTCCTGCTATGGCTCGGGTCTGGTCAGCGAGGATGCGGTGCTGCCGCATCGGCACAGCGACTTGCTGGAGGTGATGGCGGGCTGGGGCCTGCCGGTGTCGCCGCACATCCGGGTGCTCACCGACGTCGATGCCTGTCTCGCGTACCACGCCGACATCGGGCGTCGCCGTGACTCGCTCGGTCATGACATCGACGGCGTCGTGTTCAAGCTCAACGACCTGCGGGCGCGCGAAATCGTCGGTCAGGTGTCGCGCGCGCCCCGCTGGGCGATCGCGTACAAGTTCCCGGCCGAGGAAGCGCTCACCCGCGTGGTCGGGATCGACGTGCAAGTCGGCCGCACCGGCGCGCTCACCCCGGTGGCGCGGCTGGATCCGGTCTTCGTCGGCGGAGTGACCGTCACCAACGCAACCCTGCACAACCAGGACGAGATCGACCGCAAGGACGTGAGGGTCGGGGACACGGTGTGGGTGCGCCGGGCCGGCGATGTGATTCCGGAGGTGATCCGGGTCGTTCCCGAGCGCCGTCCCGAGGGGTCGCAGCCGTTCACGCTGCCGGAGTGTTGTCCGGCGTGCGGCTCGGAGGCGGTGCGGAGCGAGGGCGAGGTGGCGATGCGCTGCACGGGCGGACTTGTCTGCCCGGCGCAGCGCAAGCAGGCGATACGCCACTTCGCGAGCCGGCGCGCTCTCGATATCGAAGGGCTGGGCGAGAAGCTTGTCGATCAGCTCGTCGAGCGCGGGATGGTGGCTACGGTGGCCGATGTATTTCGCCTCGAGGTCGCCGATCTGGCGGGTCTCGACCGGATGGCGGAGAAGTCGGCGCAGAACCTCGGGGACGGCATCGAGCGCGCGCGCCGCACCACGCTCGACCGGCTTCTCTACGCGCTCGGAATCCGGGACGTGGGCGAAGCCACGGCGGCGGCGCTGGCGACGCACTTCGGTTCGCTCGAAGCGCTGCGCGACGCCGACGAGGACGCCCTCGTCGAGGTGGCGGACGTCGGGCCGGTGGTGGCGGCGAGCATCCTGCGGTTCTTCGCCGACGCCCGGAACATCGAAGTCGTCGACGCCCTCGCCGGAGCGCTTTCCTGGGAGGAAACGGCTCCGGTGGCGGCCGGGGAGCCGGCGCCGAGTCCGCTCGCCGGGAAGACGTTCGTGCTGACGGGAACTCTTGCGGCGATGCCGCGCGAGGACATGAAACGCAGGTTGCAGGCGCTGGGGGCGAAGGTCACGGGGAGTGTGTCGAAGCGGACCGATTACATGGTGGCGGGCGCGAATCCGGGCTCGAAGCTCGACAAGGCGCAGGCCCTGGGCATCGCGGTTCTCGACGACCGGGGATTGATGGCGCTGATCGAGGGAGTCGACGGCGCGTGAGGCGCCCGGCCGGACTCGCGGCGAATACGCGCGGTTCGAAGCCGGTGCTTGCGGTCGCACCATGTCCGAATCCGGTTCTCGTCCGATGGCCGAGACGGTGGCGGTTCGTGCCCCGGAAAGTGATGCGCCATACTGCACCCTCGTCCTGGCCCGGACGTGAATGGCTCCCGAGCGACGTTTCGCCGGTCGAGCCGCAACCCGAACCGGAAGGGATGTCATGACCAGCATTGCGCAGTCGCTGTCCTTCTATTTCGAGCGGCGCATGGTCCGCATCCTCCTGCTCGGGATCATCAGCGGTTTCCCCTGGGTCCTGATCGGCAGCGCCCTCAGCCTGTGGCTCAAGGACGATGGTCTGAGCCGTACCGCCATCGGGTGGGCCGGCCTGATTTTCGGCGTCTACGCCTTCAACTTCCTCTGGGCGCCGCTCATCGATCGGATCCGCGTACCGTGGCTGACCGACCGGCTCGGGCATCGCCGCGCGTGGATCGTCTCGCTGCAGTTGGTGATCCTGCTCTGTCTGGCCGCGTGGAGCGCGGTGGAGCCGACGGCGAACCTCACGGGAGTGATCGCCATCGGCCTCGTCATCGCCATCGCCTCCGCGACCCAGGACATCACCATCGACGCGCTCAGGATCGAACAGATCGGCAAGACGGAAGGCGAGGCGATGGCGGCTGGCGCGGCCACCGCCGTGGTGGGCTGGTGGACGGGATACAAGCTCGGTGGCGTGGTTGCCCTGAAGGCCGCGGACGCCTTCCGGAACGCCGGGGTCGAGCATTACTGGCAAGCCACCTTCCTCGTGCTCGGGGTGGTGGTCGTCCTGTGCAACATCGGACTGATGTTTGTGCGCGAAGCGTCGGTGGCGGAGCGCATGGCCGCGCAGGCCGAAGACGAGAGCCTGGTCGCCTCACGAATCGGTCTTTCCGGTGGGTTCGGCCGGGCCGGAGCCTGGCTCGCCGGGACCGTGCTCAGCCCGCTGATGAGCTTTTTCCGGCGTAACGGCGTCGCCGTCGCGGCCGCGGTGCTCGGCTTCATCTTCCTGTTCAAGATCGGAGAGGCGTTCCTCGGACGCATGTCCGTGATCTTCTACAAGGAGATCGGATTCTCCCTGTCCGACATCGCCCTGTACTCCAAGGGGCTGGGCTGGGTCACCACCGTGGTGTTCACCGTGCTGGGCGGGCTCGTGGCGATCCGGATCGGACTGGTGCGCGCCATGTTCGTCTCGGGGTTCGCGATGGCCGCGACCAACCTCCTGTTTGCCGTGCTTGCCTGGACGGGGAAGTCGGAGCTGCTGTTCGCGGTGGCAGTGGTGATGGACGACCTGACGAGCGCGTTCGCGACCGTCACCTTCGTGGCCTTCATCTCGATGCTCGTGGACCGGACCTACACCGCCACCCAGTACGCGCTGCTCGCCTCGATCGGCACCGCCGGGAGAACCCTGTTCGCCGCTTCGTCCGGCGCTCTCGTGGACTGGCTCGAAGGTGACTGGGGCACGTTCTTCGTGATCACGACGCTGATGGTGCTCCCCTCGCTTGTGTGCCTGTGGGCGATTCGCGGCCGGCTCGGAGCCATGCTCGCGGGCGCCAGGGTGCGGCTGTTCGGGAAGCAAGTGGAAAGTGCGCCTTAGCCCGGAAATTTCACTAGTTCACGGCAAGGATCGAAGAACCGCTCAAGCTCGAATGGCTCCGGTTCGAGGGTCTGTGAGAAATGCGGCCAAATGCGCGTCTTCTTCACATACGCCCTGATGCGCATTTCTCACTGGTTCACGGCAAGGATCGAAGAACCGCTCAAGCCCGAATGGCTCCGGTTCGAGGGTCTGTGAGAAATGCGGCCAAATGCGCGTCTTCTTCATATGCGACTTGACCCGCATTTCTCACCGATTCTCGGTAAGGAGCCGGAGAACCGCTCACGCGTGGGATGGCTCCGGTTCAAGGGCTTGTGAGAAATGCGGCCAAATGCTCGTTCCCTTCACATACGCATTCACGCACGATCGACGGTCCCCGGGCCATGGGTCATATGAGTCCCGCCATCAGCGTCGCGATTCCGAGAAAGCTGAAGAAGCCGGTGACGTCGGTGACCGTGGTGAGC
>JAPOSC010000015.1 GCA_026709935.1 Thiotrichales bacterium | reverse complement strand
TGACGAGACAGGGCGCGATCGGTCAAGCAGAATGACCGCCCCGAAACGCCGCCATTCGAACCGAATCGCCGCCTCGAGGGTCTCAGGACATCAACCGTGGCGACCCACTCGGCCCCGCGCCGGCCCGGCGGACCTCGGCTTGAAGCGGCTCGATCCGTGTCGAGCTCGACTGGTACCTATCCGGAACCTCTACGTGATGCGGGGAGGAGGAAAGCCCCATGGCCAGGATCACGAAGAAGGCCGTCGATGCCCTGACCGCCCGGTCGCGCGAGTACATGCTGTGGGATACCGGCATCAAGGGCTTCGGCGTGCGCGTGCACCCGTCGGGGCGCAAGGTCTATCTCGTGAAGTACCGGCTCGGTGGCCGCGTCATCAAGAAGACCATCGGCCCGCACGGAGCCATCCCGCCGGCGGCCGCCCGAGCCCGGGCGGCGGAGATCATCACCGCCGCGATGACCGGGCGGGACCTGACGGGGCGGGTGCTGTCACCGCCCACCGACACGACGACCATGCACGACCTCGTCGGCCGGTTCCTCGACGAGCACGTCACGGTGCGCTGCAAGCCCAGCACCGCACACAGCTACAGGCTCGCAATCCGGCAGCACGTGCTGCCGCGGCTTGGCGGCCGGAGCGTTGTCGGCATCACCCGCGCCGACATCGCCGGCCTGCATCACGCGATGCGCGCGACTCCCTACGCCGCCAACCGCACACTCGGAATCCTGTCCGCGATGTTCTCCGCGGCTGAAGCTTGGGGACTGAGGCCACAGGGCTCGAATCCGTGCCGGTATGTGAAGCGCTTCCGGGAGAGGAAGCGCGATCGGTTCCTGTCCGATACGGAGTACCGGCGCCTCGGCGCAGTGCTGCGTGAGGCGGAGCGCAAGGGTACGGAGTCCGCGACCGCCGTGGCCGCAATCCGGCTGCTGATGCTCACGGGCTGCCGGCTCTCCGAGATCATGAACCTGCGCTGGGAAGACGTTGACCTGGAAGGCGCGAAGCTGCGCCTGCCGGACTCCAAGACGGGCGCCAAGGTGGTGCACCTTGGCGAGCCCGCGGTCGCGGTGCTGGGCGGAATCGAGCGCGAGGAAGGGAACCCGTGGGTGATCGCTGGCCGTCGGCCCGGAACCCGAATCGCTTCACTGCACTTTCCCTGGGCTCGCATCCGTCGGCGCGCGGGTCTCGACGGCGTACGCCTCCACGATCTTCGCCACAGCTTCGCCAGCGGCGGACTGCTGGTGGGCGAAGGTCTGCCCATGATCGGCAAGCTCCTCGGCCACAGCCAGGTACAGACCACGGCGCGGTATGCGCACCTCGCCGACGACCCGGTCAGGGCGGCGGCCGATCGCATCGCGAGCCGTATCGCGAAAGTGGCGGGCTGACGCCGAAGAACCGCCGCAGGCCCGCCGGGTGGTGCGATGCGAACAGAGCCCGTACCCGCGGCTTCAATCCGTTCTCCGTGAAGAAGTGATCCGGAGCGCCCGGAAACAGCTCGATCTCGACCGGTTCGAGCCCGGCCCCCCGCACCCGATCGAGGAAGTCCTGGCCGTAGACCCAGGCGTCGCCGTTCTCCGCGAACCAGTCTTCGCCAAGCTCCGGGTGTTCGCGCCGGTGCGCGTCCGCGCTGCGGGTGGGGCCGGGGCTGCGGTGGGTGTCGATCATCGCGAGCCCGTCGCGCTTGAGGCAGCGCGCGATTTCGGCCAGGGCGCGCCGGTCCTCGGGCACGTACGGCAGAGTGTTGTTGCACAGGATGACGTCGAACGCCGCATCCGCGAATGGAAGCGTGGCTGCGCTGGACGCCACGAATCGGCCGACGGCACCGAGACGGCGATGGTGGCGCCGCCGGCGCACATCCACCGCGACGCAGCGGGCGGGCCCGAACAGACCGCCGCCGATGATGTAGTCGGCACTGAAGCGGGACGGGCCGATCTCGAGTACCCGATCCCCGGCCACGAGTCGTGGACCGATCCGGTCGCGCACCAGCCGATACAGCGCGCGCGACCGCGGCTTCGCTCCACAGTGGGGACAGCGTCCGGGACGTGGGGGAACGCCGTAGGCTTCGAACCGGGCCACCCGTCGCGCGCAGACCCAGCAGGACGCTTCGTGGGCACTGGAGAGGCCGTCAGGAGCCAGTGGTTCATCCGGCGATGTTCGAGCTGTGGTGGCTCGATCTGTAGCGACTGCGCCCGGAGACTCCATGACGTACTCTCGATGCTGCGGATGTCGTCGGCGAGGCCACCGGCCGACCCGACACGGGCAGGGCGCGCGATGCCCCGGAGCGCCGGTGCCTGCTCCAGCGCAAGCCGGTTCGGCGCATCGGGGCACACCGGAAGGCCATCGCCGCCATCCGCGAGGCGCTATCCCAACGCACCCGATCCCGGTCCCAGCCAAGACTGTTGCATCAGCGCAACAGTTTCGGCGGATGCGCCGCAAAGTCGTTGCGTTTCGTTGCAGGGTGGATGGGCATTTGCCAGACTCGCGCGACCCTCTCGTGACACGAGGGGTTTC
>JAPOSC010000009.1 GCA_026709935.1 Thiotrichales bacterium | reverse complement strand
TGGGTTTCTCCTGGCTGTGCGTCGGGCTATATGCAGTCACACCCACTGTACCTGATTCCCACACCGTCCCTCGCTGCTCTCCAAATTGCTCTTTTTCGAGCATCTACAAGCAGTTACGCGCTGTTCCTCCGAAAACTCGGTCCAGTCCCGGGGACACGGGCGGGGACACGCCGCGGTTCCTCGCCGCGCTTGGCGCGTCCCCAGAACCGGTCGATGCACCGCATCAGGCGGCCAGGGCCACCAAGGTCGCCACGGCCCTCCATGGAGCACGTCGGGACATGGCGGGCTGGAGTCAACGCCAGTCCGCGCGGCGAATGCACAATCACGGTGTCCGAGGACGCAGTCCTCGCAGTCAGGCACAGAAACCACTCGGCGCCGACCACGAGCCTCACCAGCGATCCGGCATTCGACCCTGCCGGACCCGTGGATCCCTGCGGCCCGCCTCGCGGGCGCTCCGGCGCCGGGGCCCTGCGACTGCTACTCTTGTTCGGCCAAGCCGAGGTTCGCGAAACGCTGACTTGAGTTCTTCATCAGCTCTCGACCGAGGATCGAGATTCGGTCATGGCTCGGTGGCTTCGGTTCAAGGCTCGAGGTTCAAGGGCTGGTGAGAAATGCGCATCAAGGCGTATGTGAAGAAGACGAGCATTCGGCCGTGTTTCTCACAGGCCCTCGAACCGGAGCCGTCCAGGATCGAGCGGTTCTTCGGTCCTTAGCCGGGAATGAGTGAGAAATGCAGGCTGGCGCAGACGTCAAGGCCGAGTCGGTCGGTGGCGACCGGACGGTCACCATCGAGCAAGCGCTCGCCGGGGCGCGAGTGGCGCTCGGTGCGACGAGCCCGTCGGCGCGCCTTGATGCGGAGATCCTGCTCTCCCATGTGCTCGGCTGCGGCCGTGCCCGGCTTCATGCGTATCCCGGCACCGGCCTCGATCCGGATTCCACGCAGCGCTTCGAAATCCTGGTGGAACGACGGCGCCAGGGTGAGCCGATCGCCTACCTGACCGAACGCCGGGAGTTCTGGTCGCTCGATCTGCGGGTCACGCCGGACACCCTCATCCCGCGCCCGGAGACCGAGCACCTGGTCGAGGCAGTCCTCGCGGCCGTCCCGCGCGGCGAGGCCGCGAGAATCGCCGATATCGGCACGGGTTCGGGCGCAGTCGCGCTGGCGCTCGCCCGGGAGCGCCCTCGGGCGCTGGTGCTCGGCTCGGATCTGTCACCGGCGGCGGCCGGGGTGGCGCGGGGAAACGCGGCCCGGCTGGGCATCGGCAACGTCTCGTTCATCGTCTCCAACGCCGGCGCCGCGCTCGCAGCGGCGAGCTGGTCGGTCATCGTGTCCAATCCCCCCTACGTCGCGGCGGGTGATCCCCATCTCGCGACCGGCGACGTGCGCTTCGAGCCGCGCGAGGCGCTGGTGGCCGGGCCCTGCGGGCTCGACATGCTGGAGACACTCGCCCGCGAGGCGCCGACGCGGCTCGTGCCCGGCGGCTGGCTCATGCTGGAACACGGCGGCGACCAGGGGGGGGCAGTGCGCGCCCTTCTCCGTCGGGCCGGATTCGCATCGATCGAAACCCGGCGCGATCTCGCCGGACACGAGCGGATGACGCGGGGACGGCGCCCCTCGGCCGGCGGCGACTCCGGTCGGACCCGCCCGCGTGCCGCTCTCCAGAGCGGGAGGCCACCCGACGCCATCGGCCCGCCGGCGGAGCGCGACGGTACCGACCGGTAGGTCATGGTTATTCGTCCTTGATGCCGCAGCACCGCACTCGTGGCGCGGGCCGCGTGCACTCGAACACAGAAGCCGATGTACAACGGCATCAATTGCCAACGGCATGCCCCGACGACTCGGGGATGACTCGCATGGTACGGCACCGTCCGGAACCGCCCCGCCCCGCGTTGCGTCACGCCGCGGCGTAGAATCCGCGGATGAACGAACGACTCCTTCAGCGCTACAGCCGTCACATGCGGCTCGCCCAGATTGGAGAGCGCGGGCAGGAGCGGCTGAACGCGGCGCGGGTACTCGTGGTCGGGCTCGGTGGCCTCGGGTCGCCGGTGGCGATGTATCTCGCGGCCTCCGGCGTCGGCCACCTCGTGCTCAGCGACTACGACGCGGTGGAACTGTCGAACCTCCAGCGCCAGATCGTGCACGGAAACGCCGATGTCGGGCGCACGAAGGTCGAGTCCGCGCGCGATACCCTGCTCGCGCTGAACCCGGAAATCGAGGTGACTCCGCTGCCGTGGGCACTCGACGATGACCTCGACGCAGAGATCGCGGCCGCGACGGTGGTGGTCGACGCCACCGACAACTTCGAGAGTCGGTTCGCGCTGAACGCCGCCTGCCAGCGCCACGCGACCCCGCTGGTGTCCGGCGCCGCCATCCGCATGGAAGGGCAGATCGCGGTCTTCGACCCGAGGGATCCGGATTCGCCCTGCTACCGCTGCCTGTACACCGACGACGGTCGCGTCGAGGGCGAGCCCTGCGCGCTGGTCGGGGTGCTGGCACCGCTGCTCGGCATCGTCGGCAGCGTGCAGGCGGCGGAGACCATCAAGCTGATCGCGGGGTTCGGCACCTCGCTCGCGGGAAGGCTGATCGCGTTCGACGCCGCGGACATGGAGTGGCGCGAACTCCGACTCCCGAAGGACCCCGCCTGTCCGGTATGCGGCACCGGAGAAGTGTTATCTTCCGGGCGACCGTGACGCAGCGCCACAACGCGCGGGGCGTCCGGGACGAGCCCGGAATGCAGACCGACCCCGGACGTTAAGGATCCCGCCGTGCGAATCGCAACCTGGAACGTCAACTCCCTCAACGTGCGTCTCCCGCATGTGCTCGACTGGCTCGACGCGCATGGACCCGACGTGCTCATGTTGCAGGAGACCAAGCTCACCGACGACCGCTTTCCGGTGGAGGCGTTGCACGGCGCCGGCTACCACGCGGTGTTCTCGGGTCAGAAGACGTACAACGGGGTCGCCATCCTATCGCGCGAGCCTCCCGAAGACGTGCTCCGGGAGTTCCCGGGCGTCACCGGCGAACAGCGCCGCACCATCGCCGCCACCGTCGGGGGGGTGCGCGTGGTCGATCTCTATGTCGTCAACGGACAGGAGGTGGGCTCGGAGAAGTACGACTACAAGCTCCGCTGGCTCGCCGAGGTCACCGAGCACCTGCGCTCGGAGCTCCGCGCGCACGCGCACATCGTGGTCGCCGGCGACTTCAACATCGCCCCCGAAGACCGCGACGTGCACAACCCGGAGACGTGGAAGGACGCCATCCTGTGCAGCGGACCGGAGCGCGAAGCCCTCGCCACGATCACCGCACTCGGATTCACCGACACCTTCCGCCTCTTCGAGCAGCCGAAACGTTCGTTCTCGTGGTGGGACTACCGAGCCATGGCATTCAGGCGCAACCGGGGCCTGAGGATCGATCTGATCCTCGCGACCGAGGCGCTTGCGCGCCGCTGCACATCGTGCCGCATCGACCGCGACGCCCGGGCGAAGGAGCGGCCCTCCGACCATGCCCCGGTGGTGGCGGAGTTCGACCTGTGAGGCGACCAAAGCGGCGGCTCGCCCCCCTGTCCGCGCGAGGAACATCACGCTCGTCGCGGAAAGCTCCATGAACGCCGCCCATGCCTGGAGTCCCGGCCGCACCGTCGCGCCCGGGGGTTCGAGAAGATCCATGCAACGCGGGGCAAGCACCCCCGTCGTGACGACGCACCCGGTGCCGCGCTCCCGCGCCATCGGGTGGACACGATGAAGTACGCCGACCTCCGCGCGTTCATTGCCGCCCTGGAGCCGCGCGGGGAGCTCAGGCGGATCACGCAACCGGTCGATCCGTACCTCGAGATGACCGAGGTGTGCGACCGTACACTGCGCGCCGAAGGGCCGGCGCTGTTGTTCGAGCGGCCCGTGAACCACGACATCCCGGTGCTCGCGAACCTGTTCGGGACGCCGCGGCGGGTCGCGCTCGCGATGGGCGCGGAGTCGACCGAGGCACTGCGCGAGATCGGCCACCTGCTCGCGTTCCTCAAAGCGCCGGACCCGCCGAAGGGTATGCGCGACGCCTGGAAGTCGCTGCCCGTGTTCAGGCGGGTCCTGGACATGACGCCCCGCACCGTGAAATCCGCGCCGTGGCACGCGGCGACGCTGGAAGGCGCCGATGTCGACCTCGGCCGCTTTCCCATCCAGACCTGCTGGCCGGACGACGCCGGGCCGCTCATCACCTGGGCCCTGGTGATCACCCGCGGACCGGCCCGCGAGCGCGTCAACCTCGGCATCTACCGCCAGCAGGTCATCGGGCCGAACCGGGTCATCATGCGCTGGCTCGCGCACCGCGGCGGCGCGCTCGACTTCCGGCAGTGGCGGATCGAGCGCCCCGGCGAGCCGTTTCCGGTCTCGGTGGCGCTCGGCGCCGACCCGGCCACGATGCTCGCGGCAGTCACTCCGATCCCCGACACCCTCTCCGAGTTCGCGTTCGCCGGACTGCTGCGCGGCTCACGCACGGAGCTCGTCGAGAGCGGGCTGAACGGGCTGCCGGCACCGGCCAGCGCCGAGATCGTGCTCGAAGGGCACATCGCGCCAGACGACGACGCGCCGGAAGGCCCCTTCGGCGACCACACCGGCTACTACAACGAGGTGGAGCGCTTCCCGGTATTCACCATCGCCCGCATCCACCACCGCGCATCGCCCATCTACCACAGCACCTATACCGGGCGCCCACCGGACGAGCCGGCGGTGCTCGGCGTCGCCCTGAACGAGGTGTTCGTACCCCTGCTTCAGAAGCAGTTCCCCGAGATCGCCGACTTCTACCTGCCGCCGGAGGGCTGCTCCTACCGGGTCGCGATCGTCACCATCCGCAAGCAGTACCCGGGGCACGCCAAGCGGGTGACGCTGGGCGTGTGGTCCTTCCTCCGCCAGTTCATGTACACCAAGCTCGTGATCGTCACCGACGACGACATCAATGCCCGCGACTGGAAGGACGTGGTCTGGGCACTCTCCACCCGGGTGGACCCCGCCCGCGACACCACTTTCATCGAGCACTCGCCCATCGACTCTCTGGACTTCGCCTCGCCGGTGGCGGGTCTCGGCTCCAAGATGGGCATCGACGCCACCGCGAAGTGGCCGGGAGAGACCGACCGCGCGTGGGGCCGGCCGATCACGATGCGCGAGGACGTGAAGGCCCGGGTGGACGCGATGTGGGACGGGCTGGGCATCGACGGCTGAGGCACCCCGTCGCAAGTCCGCTCAAGTCTCGATCCGATTCGGAATCCGGGATAGACTCCGCCGCCTTCCGTCGCGGAACCATCGCGAGAGAGACGACATGAAAGCCGAGATTCATCCCGAGTACGGCGAAGTCACCGTGAGCTGTAGCTGCGGAAACACCTTCAAGACGCGCTCCACCTTGAAGGGGACGCTCAGCCTTGATGTGTGCTCGCAGTGCCATCCGTTCTACACCGGCACCCAGAAGCTCATGGATACCGCCGGGAGAGTGGACAAGTTCCGACGCCGATACGCCCGCGCCTGAGCCCGACCTCGAAAGGCGCGTTCTTCGCCTCCTTGTCCGTCGCGGAACGACCTGCCCGCGGCTTGCGCAGTCCGCTGCGACCGACTGCCTCTGCGGGGCAGGCGCTCGTGGTCGGGCGGACCACCCCACGACCTGAACTCCTGGCTTGAAAGGGCTCCAGGTGCCGGAGCGGGCCTTCGCTCGCCGGCGGGATGCTCACCCTGCCCGAGCGTACTTTGCGCGGCAAACCTCACGTTCGACCTGATCATGTTCCGCTAACCGCATGGCGGGGCTTAAAAGATAAGCCTTATCCACAATTTCTGTGGATAAATCTGTGGATGAATGCGCCGGAATCCAGGTAAGCCCGCGTCGATATTCGCTTTTCTTCAGTTTAGCCAAATCCTGCCCAGTGCTGAGATAAAATATATAAATCAAAAAGTTACATCAAATTTTCAGTTGATTTCGCTCGCGAGTGAGCCAGCGGGTGCAGCCCCGAATCATCGATCCGTTTGCATGTGAATGATTTACTTCCTGTTCTTCCCGCCCCGGGAACTTTTTCCGGCACCGTACGTCGAATGTTGTCACGGAATCACGGCGATTGCGGCGGCGGTCCACTGGATGTGACGGATGATGTTTCAGGCGGTGTTTTCAGGATCGACGCCACCACCGACTCCCGCTCTCCTCCCTCGGCGGGAGCTCTCCCGGCGATGACGGCCGGGAGGCCTTCGCCCCGGCTCAACCCTTTCCCGGGTTGGCCGGGGCGTTTTCTTTTGCGTGGGGCGGCGCGGGGCTCCAGTCTCGGACGAGCCAGCGGTCGAGTTGATTCGAGAGTTCTTGGCGTCCGATCGGCTTCGTGGCCGAGAATGCGATCGCGCCCGTCAGGTCGCCGTGACCGGAGAGGTGCCCGCACACCTCGGACAGCGCGGCGGCCCGGCGTCCGCGGGCGAGCTTGTCGGCCTTGGTGAGCACCGCAAGGACTGGAACATCGGCGGCAAGGCACCATTCGATCAGGGTCTGATCGAGCGCGGTGAGCGGGTGACGGATATCCATCAGCACAACCACCCCGGCCAGGGACTCCCGCGACTCCAGGTACGCACCGACGAGAATGCCCCACTCCCGGCTCATGGTGCGGGGCACTTTCGCATAGCCGTATCCGGGCAGGTCCACGAGCCGGCGGCCGTCGTCGAGCGAGAAGAAGTTGAGGAGCCGCGTCCGTCCGGGGGTCCGGCTGGTGCGCGCGAGGTCGCGCCGACCGGTAAGCGCGTTGATGGCGCTCGACTTGCCGGCATTCGACCTCCCCGCGAACGCCACCTCCCGCCCACCGTCGGCCGGAAGGTCGCGCAGGCTCGCGACGCTGGTGAGGAACTGCGCCTGCCGGTAGTTGACCGTATTTTCCTGCATTGCTATATAACCCGCTTCATCTCGCAGCCCCGCCTCACATTCGCTTCGGCGAATCGTTTCACGGAATCATCCGGAGGAATCGGCCTTGAAGCAATGTCTGATCACGGTCTTGCTGTGCACCGCAGTCTCGCTCAACGCGCTCGCCGCGGATCCGGCCGCGGGGGAAGCGAAAGCCGCGGTCTGCGTGGCCTGTCACGGGCCGGCCGGCAACAGCGTCAACCCGGAGTGGCCGAAACTCGCGGGCCAGCACGCGGACTACACGGCCAAGCAAATTCGTGACTTCATGGCTGGGGTGACGCGCAACAACGCGCTGATGGCGCCCATGATCGCGGGGCTCTCCGATGAGGACATCGAGAATATCTCGGCCTACTACGCGCGCCAGACCAGCACCGGCGGATTCGCGAGCGAGGAACTGCACGCACTCGGGGAGCGCATCTACCGCGGCGGCAACGCGGAGTCCGGGGTGCCCGCGTGCATCGCGTGCCACGGCCCCAGGGGCGGCGGCAGCGGCCTGGCCGGATTCCCGGCGCTCGCCGGCCAGCACGCCGTCTACACCGCGAAGCAGATCGACGACTGGCGCCTCGGAAACCGCTCGAACGATGCCAACGAGATGATGGCCGACGCCGTGCGCTACCTCACCCCGCAGGAGACGCGGGCGGTCAGCGAGTACATCGCGGGCCTGCACTGAGTCCCGCGGCCGAACCTTCCTTCCCGCAGCAGGTTTCGCCTTGACGCCCGCCCGTTTCGTTTCGCGGAGCGCGGCGCCCCGGTCCAACCGGAGACATGCATGATGAACAGAGGGCTGCGCTGTTTCGCCCTGGTTGCGCTGATGTGGGTCGCTGTCGCGCCCCAAGCCATGGCCCAGGCCACGGCTCAGGCCACAGCTCAGGCCATGACCCTGGACATCGAGGGCAAATACGAAGTTCTGCAACCTCCCCAGCAAACCGAGACCGGCGATCGGATCGAGGTCGTCGACGTCTTCTGGTACGGCTGCCCCCATTGCTACGTGTTCCTGCCGGTGATGGAGGCGTACGAGCAGGTCAAACCCGATTACGTCGAGATCCGGCGCCTGCCGGCGGTCTTCCGCGAAAACTGGGCGGCCCACGCCCGCGCCTTCTACACCGCCTCGCTGCTCGGCGTGCTCGACCGGACGCACCGGCCGCTGTTCGAGGAAATCCACGAGCAACGCAACCCCACCGACCATCGGGAAGCGCTGGCCGCGTTCTTCGAGCGGCAAGGCGTCGACCGGAGCGCGTTCGAACAGACTTGGGATTCGTTCGCGGTCGAGTCCCTGGTCCGCAAATCCGTCCTGATGCAGCAGCGCTACGGGATCACGGGCACCCCGTCGGTCGTCGTCAACGGCAAGTACCGGGTCACCGGGCGGCTCGCGGGCAGCTACGACAACATGATCGCGGTGGTGATGGCGCTCGTGGAGCGGGAACGCAAGGCGCAGCCGGGCGCCTCGAACTGATCGGCCGGCGGGGGTCAGCCGCCGATACGTACCACCGCGCGGCCGGTGACCGTACCCGCCAGGTAGCCATCGAACGCCGAGGGCAGGTCGGAGAGCGCGACCTCCGAAGTGACGATCCGGTCCATGCCGCGGGGCTTCAGATCCGACGCGAGGCGTTCCCACACCCGTTCGCGCCGGTCCCGTCCGGCGTACACGCTGTTGATGCCGAGCAGGTTCACCCCGCGCAGGATGAACGGCATCACCGTGGTCTCCAGCTTCACCCCGCCCGCGAGCCCGATGGCCGCGATGTTGCCCTCCGGCTGCATGGTGCGAGTCAGCCACCCGAGCTGATCGCCGCCCACGTTGTCGACCGCCCCCGCCCACAGCGCCTTCTCCAGCGGGCGCGTTCCCATCTCCACCTCGTCCCGATAAAGGATATCCGTCGCCCCCAGCGCGCGCAGGTATGCGTCCTGATCCCGCTTGCCGGTGAGCGCCGTCACCTCGTAGCCGAGCCCGGCGAGCATGTCGATGGCGAAGCTCCCGACCCCGCCGGTGGCGCCGTTGACGAGCACCGGCCCCCGGTCGGGGCGCTGATCGTTGCGCTCCATCGCGTCGACCGCGAGCGCGGCGGTGAATCCCGCGGTGCCGATGGCCATGCTGTCGCGCAGCGACATGCCGTCGGGCAGCGGAACGAGCCAGTCTCCCGACGCACGCACGTACTCCGAGTAGCCGCCATCGAAGTCCTCGCTCAGGCCGAAGCCGGTGATCACCACTGAATCGCCCTCGGCGTAACGATCGTCGCCGGAGGCGTGCACGGTGCCGGCCACGTCGATCCCGCCGACCAGCGGGAATCGGCGCGCGATCTTCCCGGCGCCGGTGGCGGCCAACGCATCCTTGTAGTTGATGCCCGACCACGCGGCGCGGATGACGACATCGCTCTCGTTGAGGTCGTCGAGGGTGATGCGATCCAGACGTCCCGCGATCTTCTTCTCCTCGTCCCTGTGGATGCGGTATGCGATGAACGGTTCCATGTCCTTGTCCCTCCTGATCGGGCCGGGGCGCAGCGTCGCCGGGGACGCGAATCCTATACTATCGCCCCGGCGTACAGTGTCCTCGCTCGGGCAAGGGACGCGGGGCGGCGATTCCCGCCGACGCTCCGAGACGCCGGCCCGCCACACGGATTCGGCGGCATCTCAACCTTCGGAGCACCCAGTCGAGCCGACGACGAGAGGATGCTCCGACCCGACGAAAATCACCGGACGCGGGGAGGCACACGGGACATGCGGCTCATCGAGGCGTCCGACCTCTCGTTCGATCAGATGCGGGAACGCTTCCGATGGAACGTCCCCGCGCGCTACAACATCGGCGTTGATGTCTGCGACCGGCACGCGGCCGTCGGGGATCGCACCGCGCTCTACCTGGAGAACGGGCAGGGCGAGACGCACACCTGCACGTTCGCGGAGCTGAGGCGCCTCAGCGACCGCTTCGCCAACGCGCTGGCCGGCCTCGGCATCCGGCGCGGGGACCGGGTGGGGATCATCCTGCCCCAGTGCGTCGAGACTGCGGTGGCCCACATCGCGGTCTACAAGCTGGGGGCGGTGGCGCTCCCGCTCTCGGTGCTGTTCGGCCCCGACGCGCTCGCCTACCGTCTCGCCGACAGCGGCGCCCGCGCGCTCGTGACCGACGCCGCGCGCCGCGACCTCGTGGAATCCATCCGCGGCGACCTCGACGATCTGGACCACGTCATCCCCTGCGACGGGAAGCCCGGCGGCTTCCAGGACCTCGTCGGCGCCGCGAGCGACGCCTTCACCCCGGCCGACACAAGAGCCGACGATCCTGCGATCCTCATCTACACCTCCGGCACTACCGGCCCGCCCAAGGGGGCGCTGAACGCCCACCGCTGCCTGCTCGGCAACCTGCCCGGCTTCGAGCTCTCACACGACTTCTTCCCCCACGAGGGCGATCTGATGTGGTCCCCCGCCGACTGGGCGTGGACCGGAGGACTCCTCGATGTGCTCTTGCCGGCGCTGCGCTACGGAGTGCCGGTGCTCGGCTTCGACGGCGGCAGGTTCGACCCCGAGCGGGCGTTCTCGCTCCTTGGCAAGTACCGGGTGCGCAACGCCTTCATTCCCCCCACCGCGCTCAAGCTGATGATGCAGATTCGGGAAGGCGCGGCCCGGTACGGGGTCTCGATGCGCTCGCTCATGTCCGCCGGCGAGCAGGTCGGGGCCGAGGTGTTTCACTGGGCGGAAGAGGCGTTCGGAGTGAAGGTCAACGAGATGTGGGGCCAGACGGAAGCGAACTACCTCGTGGGCAACTGCGCCGCGGTCATGGACGTGCGGCCCGGCTCCATGGGCAAACCCTATCCGGGGCACACCGTCGAGGTGATCGACGACGCCGGGAACCCGGTGGACGACGGCATGGTGGGCGAACTCGCGCCCCGGCGCGACGACCCGGTGATGTTCCTCGGCTACCGGGGACGCGAGGACGCGACGCGGGAGAAGTTCGCCGGCGATCGGTTTCGCACCGGCGACCTCGGCTATCGCGACTCCGACGGCTACTACTAGTACAAGGGGCGCAAGGACGACGTGATCTCCAGCGCGGGGCACCGCATCGGCCCCGGCGAGATCGAGGACTGTTTGCTCAAGCACCCCGCCGTGGGCCAGGTCGCGGTGATCGGCGCTCCGGACGCGCTGCGCGGTCAGCGCGTCAAGGCGTTTGTGGTGCTCGCGCCGGGCCATGTCGGCTCCAGCGCGCTGGTGGAGGATATCCAGCGCAGCGTCCGCACCCGGCTTGCCGCGCACGAGTATCCACGCGAGGTCGAGTTCATCGACGCACTGCCGATGACCGCGACCGGCAAGATCCGGCGGATCGCGCTGCGCGAGCGGGAGATGGTGCGGGCGCGGGACGGCGGAGGCGGGGCCGACTCCGCGAGGACCGAGATGGACCCCGCCCCCCATGACCGGGCGCGATCCTCACCGTGACGGTGCGACCGATCGGGCGGCGCGTGAAGTCACCGGGGGTTCCGATGCGTACCGGCGGGAGAGCCCGATGACCGGCACCCTCGACTGGGATCGCGCGCTCGCGCACCTGCGCCGCCGCGACCGCTCCCTCGGACACATCATCGACATCGTCGGACCCCAGCGGCCGGCACGCATCGGTTCCGCCCAGACCCCGTTCGCGACGCTGCTCCGCTCGATCGTCTACCAGCAGCTCTCGGGCAAGGCGGCGGGGACCATCCATCGCCGCCTCCTCGATCTGTTCCCGCATCGCCGGCCGAGCGCCCGGGCGCTGCTCGCGTTCTCCGACGCGCAGTTGCGCGCCACGGGCCTCTCGCGATCGAAGGTTCTCTCGGTACGAGACCTCGCGGAGAAGGCAAGAGCGCGGCGGCTCCCGAGCCGGCGGATGCTCGACACCATGGACGACGAGGCAATCATCGAGCGGTTGACGGACATCCGCGGCATCGGCCGGTGGACCGTCGAGATGCTGCTCATCTTCACCCTCGCCCGACCCGACGTGCTCCCCGTCACCGACCTCGGGGTGCGGCGCGGCTTCAAGGTATACCAGGGCCTGACAGAACTCCCGGAGCCGTCCGCACTGCTTGCGTACGGCGAGGTCTGGCGCCCCTGGCGCAGCGTCGCAAGCTGGTACCTGTGGCGGGCGAGCGAGCTGTGAGAGGACCACGGCAAAGGGTAGACATCATGGATTGACCTGCCCTGGCCTCGACACGCGTGGGTCATGTTCGAGGTCAGGCCCCCTCACACAGAGCCACATCGAGGAGGGCATGAACGAGTGCATCACTTTGAAATTCTGCCCGGTGCCTCCGGCCTGTAAGCACGGGCTTTCCCGAGAGTTCGGGAGTCGAAGCGAGACGCTGCCTGGCAGAACATTGAATGTAACCATGGTCGTGACTATGGTATTGTCGCCATGCAAGCAGGATTTTCTGGAGCACTGACATGGACACGCACGATGCCGATTCACCCGACGCCAGGACCATCAAGGCGTCCGAGTTCAAGGCCAGGTGCCTGAAGCTGATGAACGAGGTTGCGGAGAGTGGCGTCGAATACGTCATCACGAAGAACGGGCGCCCGGTGTCTCGCCTCGTCCCCTGTCACGATAAGCCGAAGAGCCTCTTCGGCATCGATCGCGGCCGCCTCGAGATTCTCGGTGACATCGACGAGCCGCTGGATGTCGAATGGGAGGCGGCAACCGGACCGATCCGGGAGGAAGGCCGCTGCTCCTCCTAGACACCCGCGCTTTGCTGTGGATGCGGATTGGCGATCGGCGGTTGGGGAACATCGCGCGCCGGGAAATCGAACGAGCGTGGCAGTTCGACGAGCTTGCGGTATCCGCCATTTCGTTCTGGGAAGTGGGCATGCTCGTGGACAGGGGGCGCATCAGTCTGGCCGATGACGTCCAGGTCTGGCGACGGGATCTCCTCAAACAGGGCATGGTGGAGATCCCGGTCGACGGCGAAACCGCGATCCGATCCGTGCAGTTGACCCACTTTCACGCCGACCCCGCGGATCGACTGATCGTCGCGACCGCACTGGCAGGGCACCGTCTCGTCACGTCGGACCGGCGAATCCTCGATTGGCCCGGAAGGCTCAACCGCCTGGACGCCACCGACTGAGATCGAGCGCCCACTCCGAAGCCAAGCCGCCCCAACCTCAAAGAAACAGCGTCAACACCCCCGTATAGGCGTAGATCCGATCCCGGTTCAGCTCGCCGTTGGCGAAGAACCCGACCAGGGGGAAGTCGCCGAGAGCGTCGCGGATGATCCCCGTCTCGGATTCGGAGGGCTCGAACTGATTCGGCCCGCGCGCGGCGCAGGAGACGTAGATCCCCCCGCGGATCGGCCGGTTGCCGATTCGGTGCTTCAGGTCCGCAGTCATTCGGCGCATGTCCTCGACCGCACTTTCCCGGTCGCGCCGGCAGAACCGCACCTTCCCGCCCTCGGGCACCGCTTCGGCGATCGCGACCACCTTGCTCGTCGGGTCGATTCCGACGAGGTTGCGCACGGTGTAATCCGCAGTATCGGAGCCCTCCACCGGAATGGCAGCAAAGACGAGCCCACCCAACCGGCGCAGACCCGACGCGAGTTCCTCGCCGATGTCCTCGAAGAAAACATCCAGCGCGGGCCGTCCGTCGAGCTCGATCAGGACGTTGTCCTTCCCCCGGGTGACGATCCGTGACGGGCCGAGCGGGATGCACCCCTGACTGAGAGCGGTTGCGACCTCGACCGCGGCGGGTGACAACGCGACCCCGCTGAGGCACCCGGTGGCGCCGCCCGCCTCGTGCGGCGCATCGCCGGCGGCAGCAGTCAGACCGCCCACCAGGAAGCCCCCGGTCCCGGCGGCCAAGCCCTGCACTGCGTCCATCGCCTCCGGGTATCGGGGATCCACGTGGGCGAGCACGAGCGGCATGACGGCCTCCGCAAGCCAGGTCGGCTCCCGCGCCGCCAGATTCGATCCGGCATCGCGCCCTCCCGCGAACAGCCGATATCCGTCGCCGGGCATATCGACGATCAGCACGGCGGCCCCGGACTCGCCGTAGTGCTCCTCGCCGGACGCGATCACGCCGCACCCGACCGCGGACACCCAGTCCGGCACTCCGAGGCGCTCGCGCAGCAAACCGGTCATCGCGTCGAGGTGCGGAGCGAACGACTCCGCGGTGTAGAGGATGCCGAGCCGCCCCCCGGCGCCGGAGAGACGATCGCCGAGGTCACTGGCGACAGTCCGCCAATCGGAACCGAGACAAAGCGCCGACGCGAACGGAACGTTCCCGGGCTTGGCGGCGGCACCAGGGGCGACACCGGCGTCAGAACGCGAATCATCAAGCCGATCCACCGTTACTCCACCTCCTCCGGCAACTCCGCTTCGCGCTTGGCGATACGCGCCCGTGGCGCCTCCGCTTGCCCCCCTTCTACTCCACCTCCTCCGGCAGCTCCGCCTCGCGCTTGGCGATGTACTCCCGTAGTGCCTCGTCGACCGCTTCGTCCATCGCCGGTGGTTGGCAGGATCGGAGCATCTCCTTCGCGCCGCGCATGGCGCGCTCGTTCGCGTCCAGGGCCCCGTCCACCGTCCACTGCTCGAAGCTCATGCAGGGCGCCGATCCGTCCCTCCGGCGTCCTCAATCCAGCCGACGCCGGAGCCGTTCATAGACATCGCCGCGTCTGGCGATGGTCAAAACCAGAACGATCAGCCGATCAATCTCGATGGAATAACAGATACGCCAGTCACCCACTCGGATGCGCCAGATATTGTCCATGCCTCGCAGCTTCCCGGCGTGCGACGGGCGCGGATCATCCGCCAACGCCTCGATGGCACTGAACAACCGCCGCAGTGCCGTCCGGTCGCGGATACGGCGAAGGTCCTTCTCCGCCGCGCCAGAGATGACGACACGATAGGTCAAAGACCGAGATCAGCCTTGAGAGCATCGAAATCGACCCCTCCGTTCGCTCGGTAATCCGCCAGTGCGTCGAGGGCGTCGAGCAAGTCGAGCCGTTCTTCCAGCGCATCCAGCACATCAAGGTCCGAGGGCGGAACCAGCACCGCAACGGTCTTGCCGTGCTTCTGTATCGCGAACCGCGTTCCCGCGAACTGGACACGGCCGGTGATTTCCGCGAACTTCTCACGAACCTCACTGATCGAGAGGACATCCAGCATGGCTGATTCTCGCTTCGTAAATTTGTCGCGAATCAGCATATTTGTCCTGAAATCCGATTGCAAAGCTCGCTATGCCAAACGCTGATTGCACGCCGCGCATCCGGCCCGACGCAATACTCGAAGCCACGGCCAGGCAGGTGGCGCACCTCCGGCTTCGCGGCGCACCGCCCTACTCCACCCCCTCCGGCAGCTCCGCCTCGCGCCTGGCGATGTACTCCCGTAGTGCCTCGTCGACCGCTTCGTCCATCGGCGGCGGTTCGTAGGACCGGAGCATCTCCTTCGCGCGGCGCAGGGCGCGCTCGTTCGCGTCCAGAGCCCCGTCCACCGTCCACTGCTCGAAGCTTGCGTTGTCGAGCAGCTTCGGGGCGTAGAACGCGGTCTCGAACTTCGCGAGGGTGTGGGCGGTGCCGAGGAAGTGTCCGCCCGGCCCCACCTCGCGCACCGCGTCGAGCGCGTCGTCCAGATCGCTCATGTCCACACCGGAACCCATCCGGTGGTACATCTCCATCTGTTCGGCATCCAGCACGAACTTCGCGAAGCTCGCGCTCAGGCCCCCCTCGAGCCAGCCCGCGGCGTGGAAGACGTAGTTCGCGCCCGAGAGCAGAACGGACTGCATGGTCATGCTCGACTCGTACGCGGCCTGTGCGTCCACGAGCTTCGACCCCGCGGTCATGCCGCTCGAACGCCACGGCAACCGGTAGCGCCGCGCGAGCTGACCGACGATGAAGTTCATCAGGCTGATCTCGGGAGTGCCCGCCATCGGCGCGCCGCTTTGCATGTCCACGGTGGCGAGGAACTGCCCGTAGATCATCGGGGCACCGGGGCGGACGAGCTGCGCGAACGCGACCCCGGCGAGCGCCTCCGCGTTGAGCTGGGCCACCGCACCCACCATGCTGGCCGCAGTGCTCGCCCCCGCCATCACGAACGGGGAAGCGATCACGGCCTGGTTGTTCGCGGCGTAGACCTTGAGCGCATCCAGCATCGTCGCGTCCCACACGAGCGGCGAGTTGCAGTTCAGCACCCCGGCCAGCACCGTGTGGTTCGCCACGAAGTCGTCGCCGAAGGCGATGCGCGCCATCGCCACCGTGTCCTCGGCCCGCTCCCGGGCGGTGGTCGCCCCCATGAACGGCTTGTCGGAGTGGCGGAGGAGGCTGTAGACGACGTGCAGGTGGCGCTTCGGCACCGCGACGTCCACCGGCTCGCAGATGATGCCGCCGGACAGATGCATGGGCGGGGACAGGTGCGCGAGCTTGTGGAACGCTTGCAAATCCTCAAGCGTGCCGTAGCGGCGCCGGTTGTCGAAGTCCAGCACGAACGGCGAGCCGTAGGTCGGCACGAACACCATGCTGCGCCCGCCCACGGGGACGCTCCGCTCGGGGTTGCGGGCGGTGAAGGTGAACGTCTCCGGCGCCTTCGCGACCAGCTCCATGAGCAGCGCCCGGTCGATGCGCACGCGGTATCCGTCGACGTCGGCCCGCGTCGCCTTCCAGTACGCGATGGCCTCGTCGTCGCGGAAGTCGATGCCGACCTCCTCCAGGATGCGCATCGAGGCGTCGTGGATACGCTCCACACCCTCCTCGTCCAGCACTTCGTAGTACGGGATCGCGAGATCGAGTGGCGGCAGCATCGGTGCCGGCGCACCGACCCGCGCACGATGCCTGGCCGCTCGGCCGCTGCCCCTGTTCCTGCGAGTCGCCACGGTATCCACGGCCACGCTCCTGTTCTTGCCTGTCGCGATTGTCCTACCGCCGTCGCGGCCACGGCCTACGCCACGAGCGACCCAGGTCCGATTCGATGACTCCCGGGCTGTGCAAGGCTCACACAACCCGCATGCCACCGCTCGGAGAGCACTATGGTACCGTCACCCGACACGTTCGGAACCGTGCAAACACGCCGTTGGGGAGAGTCCGACGATGAGCCAGCCCATCACCGCTCCACCCGCCGTTGAGTATCCCTGCTCGGACGGTCAACCGATGGCGGAAACCGAATTCCAGCTCATTCCTCTCATCGAGGCCATCTCGGCGCTGCGCATGCACTTCGCGGACCGGGACGACGTGTACGTCGTCGGCAACATGTTCCTGTACTACGAAGAAGGCAATCCCCGAGCGGTGGTCGCGCCGGACCTGTTTGCGGTGGTGGGGGCGCCGAAACACTGGCGCCATACCTACAAGCTCTGGGAGGAGCCCAAGGCGCCGGACTTCATCCTCGAAGTGACCTCGCGCAGCACCCGCACCGTGGATCGGAGCCGCAAACGCAAGCTCTACGCCTCACTGGGCGTGCGGGAGTACTGGATGTTCGACCCGACGGGGGACTGGCTGGCTCCGCGGCTTCAGGGGCTGGGGCTGCAAGAGGGCGAGTACCAGCCGCTACCGTCGGTGGCTGCGGTCGACGGTGGGCTGCTGCTGCACAGCGAGGCGCTCGGGCTCGACGTGCGGCTCGAGGCCGGCGAGAACTTGCGTTTCCACGATCCCGTGACCGGTCACCACCTGCTCGGCGCGATCGAGGCGAAAATGCGCTACCGGGAAACGCAGGTGCGCTACGAAGAGACGCAGGCGCGCTACGAGGAGACGCAGGCGCACTACGAAGAGACGCAGGCGCGCTACGAGGAGACGCAGGCGCACCTCGCTCGGGAGATCGAAGCGCGGAGAGCCGCCGAAGCGCGCTTGGCGGAGCTTGAGGAACGCCTCGCGCGGTCCTAGACCGGAGTTCTCACCAGCTCAGGGCCGCGGACGCGGCTCCGACTGCTTTCGCCGTGTCCAACGCGGCCGAGGGGTGGCTTGGGGGTGGGCTTGGAACTCGATGCCGCTTGCTTCGCAAGCTCGCTCCGTCCCTGCGGGTACGCCTGCGCGCCCTGTATCGCGGATGCTCGACCATCTCCACGCCTCCGCTCGCAGCCCGGCAGGAAATCCGGGCCGGTAGCGCGAAGAGTTCACGGATTGATGCGGCAGCCGCGTCAGGAATCTCCGCCGTAGTACCGGGCGACGTAGCCCTCCGTGAACTTCCCGCTGCCGCGATCCGCAGCGACATGAGCGGAGTCGCGCTCGGCGGGAATGCCGTAGCCGCCGGCGCCCGGGGTTTCCACCACCACCGCTTCGGTGCGCGCGAGCCGGCGCTCGCCGCACTTGTCGGGGAGCTTCGTCTCGCCTCCACCGGCATCGCGCAGCAGGAACCGCCCCGATGCGCCCGGCTCACCCCCGAACACTCCCCACGGCCGGTGGCGGAAGCGCTCGCCGACACCGTTGAAGATGCAGTCGTGGCCGATGGGACGCACCACACGGCGCAACCCCATGCCGCCGCGATGGCGGCCCGCACCGCCCGAGTCCTCAACCAGGCTGTACTCCTCGACCCGTAACGGATATTCCTGCTCGATGGCCTCCACCGGGAGGTTCGACGTGTTGGTGATGTGGACCTGCACACCATCCTTGCCGTCCTTCGTCGCGCGCCCGCCCATGCCGCCGCCGAGCGTTTCCAGGTAGAGGTAGCTGTTGCCGGTGCGGGGGTCGGTACCGGAGAATACCGCGGTGGTGTTGGCGCCGTTGGCGGCGCCGATGATCCGGTCCGGCAGCGCATCGCGGAACGCACCGAGCACCACGTCGATGATCCGCTGGCAGGTGTGGGCACGCGAGGCCACGGGGGCCGGGAAGCGTCCGTTCACCAGCGTGCCCGGCTCCGCGTCGATGTCCGCCACCGCGAGCACCCCCTGGTTGTTGGGCACTTCGGGGTCCAGCATCGCCTTGAGCGCGTAGCACACTGCGGCCTGGGTCGCGTTCATGGTGACATTGACATTGCCCCGAACCTGCGGGCTTGTACCCGCGAAGTCGAAGTGCGCCCGGTCGCCCGCGACGGTCACCTTCAGCCGGATGGGGATGTCCACGGTATCGACCCCGTCGCCGTCCATCACGTCCTCGAACGCGTACTCGCCGTCCGGCACCTCGGCAATGGCGTCGCGCAGCCGCCGCTCGGTGCGCGAGACGATCTCGTCGAACGCGGCGCGGATCACGTCCGCAGAGTACAGATCCACCACCTCCAGCAAGCGCCGCGCCCCGAGTCGGCACGCCGCGATCTGGGCATAGTGATCGCCGCGCCGCTCCTCCGGCACCCGCACGTTGAGCAGCAGCAGGTCCATGATGTCACGCTGAAGCTCGCCCCGCCGGAAGAGCCGCACCACCGGGATGCGGAGCCCCTCCTGGTAGATCTCGCGCATCCCGCCGGCCATGGACCCCGGTGCCATGCCCCCCACGTCCGCGTGGTGCGCGAGATTCGCGATGAAGCCGAACAACGCGCCTTCGACGAACACCGGCATCGCGTAGTTGATGTCCGGGAGGTGGGTACCCCCGGCGGTATGCGGGTCGTTGGCGATGAAGAGATCACCGTCGTGGATGTCGCCGGCGAACTTCTCCAGCAGGCAGGCAATGAGCCCGCTCATCGACGCGATGTGGATGGGCAGCGCCTGGGCCGCCTGCACGATCAGCCGGCCGCTCGCGTCCATGATTGCGGTGGAATGATCGCGCCGCTCCTTGATGTTGGTGGAGTACGCCGACTTCATCAGCGCGACGAAGGTCTCGTCGGTGATCGAGCGCAGCGCATTGGAGATGATCTCCAGCGTGATGGGATCGACCGTGTGGTCGGGCGAATCCGTGTGATGGCGGGCGCCACCCTCCGCGTGCCGTGTCATGTCCTGTCTCGCGTTCCGGTCCATGTCGGAGCTCGCTTCCCGATCGAGCCCTCACCCGTCCCTCGGCTCACTGATCATCTCCCCCGGCACCGACACGTATGACCAGATTGCCCGCATGGTCCACCACCGCTGCGTCGCGCGGGAAGATCGGAGTGGTCGAATCGAGTTGCTCCACGATCGCCGGACCGGTCAGCGAATGCCCGGAACGCAGCGACGCGCGATGGTAGACGGGGCAGGTGATCGGATCCCCGGGCGAGAAGCGCACCGTGCGGTGCTCGATCGGCTCGGGCAACGGCTCAAGCAACGGTTCGGGGGCGCCGGAGGCAGGCAGATCCGGCTCGTCGAGCAGCCGCCCCCGGGCGGTGAGTCTCACGTTGACGATCTCGATCGGGTCGTGCGGATTCGCATATCCGTAGACCGCTTCGTGGACAGCCAGGAACCGCTCGCGCAGGGCCTCCGGTGACGGGATTGGCATCGGAATCGGGGCGTCGGCGGCGGGCGATCCAGTGGAGATGGAGGCTTCGGCTCTGCCGACGGCTCCGGCGTTTTCGGCTATGGCGGGCTCTCCAGCCTCTCCCTGGGGAACGATGCCGGAAACGCGCGCGGCGCGGTCCGGATCGGCGGCCTCGGCCGGGGAGGCGTTGCCGGAATCCCCGGCGGTTTCGATGCGGGCGCTGGTCCCGACGGGGCCGCCCGGTTCCGCACCACCCTCGGCCGCAAGCGGCACCGTCAGCTCGAAGTTCTGCCCCACGTAGCGCGCATCGACCGCAAGCTCGAGCCGACGGTTCGGGACGGGGATCCGCTCGGCATCGAACCAGGCGCGGGCGCGCGCGGCGAGGGACTCGACCTGTCCGGCCAGGCGCCGGAGCCCGGCCGCATCCGCCGGGATGCACTCACCGGCGACGAAGTCCTCCTTCAGATCGGAGACGATGAGTCCCTGCGCACAGAGGATCCCCGGCGCCGCCGGCACCAGGATCTCCCGCATCCCGAGCGCAATCGCCACGTCGCGCGCGTGCAGGGGGCCGGCGCCGCCGAACGGCATCAGGGTGAACCCGCGCGGGTCGTATCCGCGCTCCACCGAGATGGTGCGGATCGCCCGGACCATGTTGGCCACCACGATGCCGAGCACGCCGTGAGCGGTACGCTCGACGTCGAACCCGAGCCGCTCGGCCACCGGGGCGAATGCGTCCCGCGCGAGCGATTCATCGAGCGCCATCGCGCCGTCGAGCAGGCCGCGGCCCGCAAGGCGCCCGAGCACGAGATTCGCATCCGTCACCGTGGGGGCGCGACCGCCGCGGCCGTAGCACGCGGGGCCGGGGTCCGCGCCCGCGCTCGCCGGTCCCACCTTGAGCAGCCCGTCGCGGTCGAACCACGCGATCGAGCCGCCGCCCGCACCCACCGTCTCGATGTCCACCGCGGGCAGGCGCACAGAGAAGCCGGCCACGTCACGCTCGAACGAGATGTCGGCCTGGAAGTCCCGGATCAGCGCGACATCGGCGCTCGTGCCCCCCATGTCGAGGGTGATGACGTTGCGCCGCCCGGAGCGCTTCGCCGAGTACGCCGCACCGACCGCACCGGCCGCGGGGCCGGAGAGCGCAGTGCGTACCGGCAGCGCCCGCGCCCGCTCGGGCGACATCAGGCCGCCGCTCGACTGGTTGATGCCGATGACGGCGCCGGGTGCCACTTCGGCGACACCCTTCTCGAGCGTCGCGAGATAGCGCCCGAGCACCGGCTGGAGATAGGCGTTCAGCACCGTGGTGGAGAACCGCTCGTACTCGCGGAACTCGGGCTGGACCTCGAACGAGGTGCAGACCGACACCTGCGGTAGTGCAGCCCGCAGCGCAGCGGCGATGCGGCGCTCGTGCTCGGGATTGCGGAACGCGAACAGCAGGCACACGGCGCAGGCTTCGGCGCCGCTCGTCCGCGCCTGCTCCACCGCCGCGGCCACGTCGTCGTCGGCAAGCTCGGTGACCACCTCGCCGGCGGCGTCCATACGCTCGCCGATCTCGAACCGATGGCGACGCTCGACGAGCGGCGGCGGATGATCCTCGACGAGCGAGTACATGTGCGGGCGAGTCTGGCGGCCGATCTCGAGGAGATCGCGGAACCCCCGCGTGGTGATCATGGCCACCCGGCCCCCGCGACGCTGGATGAGCGCGTTGGTGCCGACCGTGGTGCCGTGGGAGAGCCGGCGCAGCGCGCCGAGGTCGATGCCGTGCCAGGTCGCGAGCGCCCTCAGTCCTTCAATGATGGCCCGCGCCGGGTTGTCCGGCGTGGACGGCCGCTTGCCGGTGTACACCGCGCCGGTGGCCTCGTCGAGCACATGGAAGTCGGTGAACGTGCCGCCGATGTCCACCCCGATGCGAAATCCCTGCTGCGATGCATCCACGTCTCGGTCACCTCCGGGGGGCCGGGAGAGCACCTGGTGCGGTGCGCGCGGAGCGTGACGGGAAAACGCGAAATCGGAGCACGGTCAGCGGGACGGTGTCCCTGACGCCGGCGCGCCACCGCCCCGTTGCCCTTCGGCCACGAGCAGCTCGGGCGGCAATCTGAAAGTGACGTTCTCCTCGATGTCGCCGACATCGGCGATCGTGATGTCGAACGTCTCGCTGAGCCGGTCGAGGAGCCCCTGCACGAGATCTTCGGGGGCCGACGCGCCAGCGGTGACTCCGACCGACCGGGCACCCTCCAGCCAAGTAGGATCCAGACTCCCGGCATCGGGGATCAGATAGCTGGCAGTGCCGGTCTCGGCGCCGATCTCCCGCAGCCGGCTGGAGTTCGAGCTGTAGTCCGCACCGATCACCAGAATCACGTCGCACCGGTCCACCAGCAGCCGCACCGCGCTCTGGCGATTCTGCGTCGCGTAGCAGATGTCCTTCACGTCGGGACCCCGGATTCCCGGAAAGCGCGCCTTCAGCGCTGCGATGATCTCGCGCGTGTCGTCGACGCTGAGCGTCGTCTGCGTCACGTACGCGAGCTTCGCCGGGTCGGCGGGCTGCAATGTCCCCACGTCGTCCGTGCTCGTCACCAGGTGGACCGTACCGGACACTTGCCCCATCGTTCCCTCGACCTCCGGATGTCCGTGGTGCCCGATAAGGACAATCTCGTGACCCTGCTGCGCATAGCGTCTGGCTTCGTGGTGCACCTTGCTCACCAGCGGGCAGGTGGCGTCGATCACCTGCAAGCCGCGCACGCCGGCGTCGGCCGCGACCTTGCGGGACACGCCATGGGCGCTGAACACGGTGATGGCGCCTTCGGGGATGTCCCCGACGTCTTCGACGAACCGAGCGCCCTTCGCGCGCAGACTCTCGACAACGTGCCGGTTGTGCACAATCTCGTGTCGAACGTAGACCGGCGGGCCGTAGACCTGCAGGGCGCGCTCGACGATGTCGACGGCGCGGACGACTCCGGCACAGAATCCTCGTGGCTGTGCGAGCAGCACACGCATCGGTTGCTTGGCCAAGTGCTCTCTCCCGTCGGCGACATGATTCGGACAAATACAGTGTAAATCATGATATCGAAACGAGTTCTCGGGTGGAGATCGTTTTCCTATCCGTCGCCAAGGGACAACTTATAGTCCATGATCAGGCAGCCACCGCAACAGCGCGAGGATGCGGGTCGCGTGGAAGAACGC
>JAPOSC010000083.1 GCA_026709935.1 Thiotrichales bacterium | reverse complement strand
GGATTCGGCGATCACGTAGCGCCCGGAGAGACGGGTATTAAGCAGGTCACCATCCCCGCTGGCGATCGTTCGGCACGTTACTCCGTTGCCACTGTTGATGACACCACGCACGAGGGCCAAGGACACGTGACGGTTAATCTACGCTCCGGTGACGGCTATGTAGTCGGCGCTGGTGATTTTTGGGCAGTCAACAGAGTGAACAACAACGATCCCCGCCCCGGAATCTCCGTCATCACCATCACCGGCGGTGCGGAGGTCACCGAAGGGAGCCCTGCGACATTCACTTTCGAGGCCAGTCCCGCGCCAGCGTCGAACCTCGCGGTCAAATTCAGCGTGGCAGATGTGGACGGAGCCGGCGACTTCGTGGCATCCACGGAGGAAGGGTCGAAGGAGGTCACCATCTTGGCTGGCGCGTCCTCGGCATCCTACTCCGTGCCAACCGTCGACGACGCGACAGGGGACGCGGATGGCGAGGTGACGGTGACTGGCGCATCCGGTTCCAGCTACGAGTTTCGCAGGGGAACGGCCAAGGTTTGGGTGCGTGACAATGACAATCCGGTGATTGTCAGCCTGCGCCGCGTGGATTCCGGCAAGATCTATGAGAGCGGCAGCGACGACCGCGCCGAGTTGACGGTCAGCCTCAACCGCGCCCTCGCCGCCGGGGAATATCTGGAGGTGCCTCTCGATATCCACACGCTTCGATCGAGCGGACACTCAAGGTACGGCCTCAGACCGTCGGACTTCGCGCTCAGCCTGAAGAGCGGCGCGGGCGTGACGCTGAACCGCGCGACGTTCATGACGAGGACCGCCACGTCCGACCGGTATCCGGTGTTGCTGTTCGAGGGCGCGGGCGCTCAGACCGCCACGCTCGAGGTGGTGGCGCAGCACGACGGCGTCGCAGAGTCGCACCAGGACGAGGAGTTTGCCGTGATCATCCTCCCTTCCACAGAGACGGTTTCCGGCTTCCGTTGGCTCACCAACGTGGCTGACGGCACCAGGCGGGCATCGTCCAATTACAGCGTGAAGATAGCCATTTCCGATTCCGACACCGTGTCCATATTGCGCTTCATACAGCCTACTGGCGCATGCTGCGTTGAGTATCGCGCCCGGGAAGGCGAACCAATCCAAATCAGGTTGAGGCTGTCGGCGCCGCTGGCGAAAAATACCACATTCACACTGATGGACAAAGGCTACACGCTGCCGGCACCGAGTTGGCAGACAAGGAACGCACCACAGGCCGCGACTGCGGGCGCGGACTACGCAAGGGGCCCGTGGACGGTAACGATTCCTGCCGGACAAAGGCAAGCGTGGGTGAGAATCGGCACGTTCAAGGATGGCGATGCAAACGAGGGAGGAGTCAACGGTGCGGCGAATTTGGGGTTTGGTTTGGGGTCATTCCGCGAAGATGACATGTACGAAGTCTTCCACGTGTGGGTGGACGAGTCCAAACTGCCTCCGGGCGTCTTTGTGCCTTCCAACTGGCCGGTACCGGTTTATGGGTCCAGCAGGGCGATCCGCGCCGCAATTCTGGATGAGGAAAAGCCAGCGTTGTCGTTCGAGTCGCGATCAATGGTCGTGCAGGAGGATGCCGGGACGGTGACGCTCAAGGTGAAGGTGGACCCACCCTCCAAATCGCCGATCAATGTCGAGTACCGGCTGCTGGGAACCGCGACACCGCGCGTGGACTATCGAATCGCCAATGCGCACGACCGCAACGGCAACTCCGGCCTTCTCCGGATTCCTGCGAATCAAGGCACTGTGGACATGCAGGTGGAGATCATTGACGATGCCCTGGAGGACACCAACGAGACGATTCGCATCGAGTTGACAGCGAGGAGCGACGCCACCGGCCAACAGTACAGGGGTTACCAAGTTTTCTCGAATACTGTCGCCGACCCGTCGAGCATCTCCCTCGTCATCCGCAACGACGACGGACTGCCGATGGTCAACATCGCGCCCAAGGCGGGCTCACCGTCTTCTGTCCCGGAGGGAAGCGCTACCGCGTTCACGGTGACGCGGAGCGCGGCGGCGGCGACGCCGCTGACGGTGAGCGTGGACGTGTTGGAATCGGCGGGCAGCGACTTCGTAGCATCTGTCGACGAAGGGCGCCGGAGCGTGACCATCGCCGCGAACGAGGCCACGGCGGACTTCACGGTGGGCACGGTGAACGACAGCACGGACGAGCCGGACGGGACGGTGACGGCGAAACTCGCTGCGGGCACGGGCTATGCATTGTGGCCAGCGCCGGACGATGAAGCGAGCGTGGCAGTGACGGACGACGATGTCCCGCCACCACCTCCGACATGCCCCGCGACTTCGACGGACCTGGTGGAGAAAGTTCGGGGCTACTATGAGTTGAACCGCGACCGGGCAGACCGCAACCATGGCGAAAACTGGCTGCGCGTGCTGATCGCGTTCGGGGCGGAGACGCACGCCACGCTGCAGCCCTACACCTCGGCCGAAGCGCGGGCGCGCGAGTCGGCGTGGGATGGCTGGGTTGAGGTCCGCGAAGAGCTGGAGCGTCTGGA
>JAPOSC010000054.1 GCA_026709935.1 Thiotrichales bacterium | reverse complement strand
CCATCCCGGTCGCCG
Source organism: Thiotrichales bacterium (assembly GCA_026709935.1). Taxonomy (GTDB): domain Bacteria; phylum Pseudomonadota; class Gammaproteobacteria; order HK1; family HK1; genus HK1. The sequence goes on along the minus strand of JAPOSC010000054.1, from coordinate 78,551 downwards.
ACTTTCTGGTGGTCTTCACCGTGTTCATGGCATTCCAGACGGCGGTGAGCCGTCTCGGTGAATCGTTCGCCGCCGTGGCTGAGGTGGCGCCGACCTTCGAGCAGATTCGGCCCCTCCTTGCCGAGCCCCCGGAGGTCGTCACCCGGGGCCGCGAGCCGGTCGAACATCTTGGCGGCGACATCCTCTTCGACCAGGTCTCGTTCCGATACGACCCCGACGGCCCCCTGATTCTGGACGACGTGACGATTCATGCCCGCCCCGGCGAATTCATCGCTATCGCCGGCGAATCCGGGGCCGGAAAGAGTACGTTGCTCCGGCTTGCGCTCGGTCTGGACCAGCCCTGCGGCGGCGCCGTCTACTACGACCGGCGCGATCTGCGGCGCCTCGATGCGAAGCAGTTGCGGCGCCGGATTGGCGTGGTCCCCCAGGCGGTGCAGCTCCACCCGCAGGATCTGTGGGACAACATCGTTGCCCATCACGAAGGGGCGTCGACGGAAGAAGTCTGGCAGGCGGTCGAGGCGGCCGGCATCGCGCCGGAGATCAGGGCGATGCTCATGGGCATGCTGACCCCGGTGGGCACGAGTGCGTCCGTGACATCGGGCGGCGAAAGTCAGCGCATCATGATTGCCCGCGCCCTGCTGCGCAGCCCCCGCATCCTGCTGCTCGACGAGGCGACCAACTGGCTCGACAACGAGAGCCAGGCGAAGGTGATGGAGAATCTGGCCGCTCTGACCGCGACGCGAATCGTGATCGCGCACCGCCTGTCGACGCTGCGCCGGGCCGACCACGTCTACGTCATGCGGGCCGGGCGGGTCGTGCAGAGCGGGACGTTCGGGGAGCTGACCGAAGCCGACGGGGAGTTCCGGGAGCTGATTCGTCGCCAGATGGCCTGAGCGCCGGAGCCTTGCCTTGACTCCTGAACACTCGGGAAAGCCCGTGCATTCAGGCCGTAGACACCGGGCAGAATGTCGAAGCGTGAAACTACCGCCCGAGCCGGTCACGGCAACGCACGATAAGATTTCGAAAGGGTCCCGATAAGAATTCGATCCTGGACAGTGCCGCCGGCTCGTTTAGACTTTGCCCGCACACTACAGATCGCAAACCCCGCGTTCGTGCCCGACGTGTCTCGGGTTCCGGTATCGCGGGACTCACCGAAGGGCAGGGCGTCGCGGGAAGCGATCAGTGGTTGCGAAGCAGGATGACGGGTCTGTTCAGACTTTGTTCGGGCCTGTTGCGTCGGTCAACACACGGGAGTTATCACCATGACACACCCAGCAATGCAGTCGGCGGAAGACATGCAGAGGAAGCTTATGGAGCGTGCGGCGGACGACATGGATTTTCGGGCCTGGCTCATGTCGGATCCCAAGTCCGCCATTCGCGATGAGCTTGATGTGGACGTCCCCGAGGATGTCGTCATCCATGTGCACGAGAGCGACATGAACACGGTGCATCTGTCGCTCCCACCCGGTCAGCTCGACGAGGAGCAACTCGAAGCCATCGCGGCCGGACGATGCTGCTGTTAGCGGCCGCGGCCGGGCGATGCGGGTTGATCCCCTCCCCCCCCCCCCCCCCCCCGAGGAAGGCGGGTGCGGTGATCGTGTGACGGGGGAGGTGACCTTCGACGGCGGGGAGGCCTCGAGACGGGGCGCCCGGCGGAGGTCGCCTCCCCACAAACCGGCTCTCCCGATCTCACCGGCGGTTCGGTCGTGGGGGATGGCTCGTAGCGGCGGACATGCCTGGCCCTGCCCCAAGCTCTCAGCCCCTCTCTCAGTCTTTCCCGGCAACCCCAACCCCCTGCCAACCCCGGATGCGCTTGCCGATCGGCTCATTCACAGATGGCAAACCGGCGCAGCATCCCGATCAGGAACTTCGAAGCGCGTTTCGGCCAGTGGGTACTGGCCGCCCGCTGGCTCATCATCGTCCTGACCCTGGTGCTCGTCGCCCTGGCCAGCGCGGGCGGCGCCCTTCTCAAGTCCTCCTCGAATTACCGGATGTTCTTCAGTCCGGACAATCCCCAGCTCCTGGCGTTCGAATCGCTGGAGAATACCTACGAGAAGAGCGACAACGTTCTCTTCATGATCGTTCCGGACGATGGTGACGCCACTTCGGCACGAGCCCTGGAAGCCACGCTCCGGCTGACCGAGCGCGCGTGGCAGACGCCGCTCTCGGTCCGGGTCGACTCCATCACCAATTTCCAGCAGACCGTGGCGGATGGCGACGACCTGTCCGTACGCGACCTCGTGGACCCGGAGAAGATCGGCGACGCCGAGGAGCGGGCTCGCATCCGCGCCACGGCTCTGGCGGACCCTCGGTTGGCGGGGAGTCTGATCGCCGGAGACGGCGCCGTCAGCGCCGTCAACGTGACCGTGAAGCTGCCCGAGACGGAGGATGCGGCCCGGATTGCCGAGGTCACCCGATTCGCGCGTGACCTTCTCGCGGAAACCGAAGCCCGGTTTCCGGGCATCGATCTGCGTCTGGCCGGGACGGTGGTTCTGAGCCAGGCCTTCGCGGAGGCGACCGAGGTGGCCACGCGGACGATCCTGCCCGCCGCGCTGGTGGTCATGGCGCTGATCCTGGGCGTTCTCGTCCGGACCCTGGCCGGGGTAGTGGCCACCGGCCTGGTCATCGTCTTCTCCGTCCTCGCCACGATGGGGCTCGGCGGCTGGTTCGGCATACCGCTCACGCCGACCACGGCCGCAACCCCGACCATCGTTCTGACGATGGCGGTCGCCAACTGCGTGCACCCGCTGGTGTCGATGTTGCAGCGGCGGCAGGCCGGTGATTCGAAGCATGCCGCGATCGTCGAATCCATCCGGTTGAACCTGCATCCGGTCTTTCTCGCGAGTCTGACCACGACGCTCGGGTTCCTGAGCATGAATTTCTCCGAGGTGCCGCCCTACCGTCACCTGGGGACGCTGGTCGCCACCGGGGTCGGCATCTCGTTCGTGCTTTCGGTCACTTTCATGCCCGCGCTGGTGTCGCTGCTCCCGGTGCGGGCGCGGGCGTCCGGATCGGGTCGGGACCCGATCATGGGCGCCGTGGCGGAGTTCGTGTTGCGCCGCCGGACGGTGCTGTTGTGGGGATCGGGGGCGGTGATCGTACTGCTTGCTTCGGCGGTTCCGCGCAACGAGCTGAACGACGTTCTGACGGAATTTCTGGACGAGAGTGTCGAACTGCGCCGGGACACGGATTTCCTCGACCGGCGCCTGAGCGGAAACACGGTGCTCGAATACTCGCTGGTTTCACCGGAGCCGGGCGGGGTCGCCGACCCCGACTTTCTGGCGGACGTGTCGGCGTTCGCCGACTGGTACCGCACGCAGCCGGAAGCGCCGCACGTTCGGGCCGTCAGCGACACCTTCCGGCAGCTCAACCGAAGCATGCACGGCGACGACCCCGCCGCCTACCGGCTCCCCGCGAGCCGGGAACTCGCCGCGCAGTACCTGTTGCTCTACGAGTTCTCGCTCCCCTTCGGCCTCGATCTGAACAACCGGATCGATGTCGCGAAATCGGCAACCCGCATGACGGTGACCACGAAGACACTCTCGACGCAGGAGGTGCTGGCGCTGAATGCGCGCGCGGAGGCGTGGCTCAAGGACAATGCGCCGCACATCGTCCGGTTCGAGAGTTCGGGCGCTGCGCTCATGTTCGCGCACATCGGGCAGCGCAACATCCGGGCGATGCTTCTGGGTACGGTGATCGCGTTCATCGGCATCTCCGCCCTGCTCGTGGTGGCCTTCCGTTCACTGCGGATCGGGCTCGTGAGCCTGGCCCCGAATTTCATCCCGGGGTTGATGGGGTTCGGTCTCTGGGGGCTCGTGGTGGGGGAGGTCGGGCTCGCGCTCTCGGTTGTCATGGCCATGACCATCGGCATCGTGGTGGACGATACCGTGCACTTTTTGAGCAAATACCATCGCGCGCGCCGCGAGCGCGGCTGCACTCCCGAAGACGCCGTGCGCCACGCGTTCCAGGAAGTTGGCCGGGCCATGTTCACGATCACCGTCATTTTGGTCGCCGGCTTTCTGGTGCTCGGCCACTCGGAGTTCTTCCCCACCGCGCAGATGGGGCAGCTCACGGCGGTGGTCATCGCGCTCGCGCTGATCGCCGACTTCCTGTTCCTTCCGGCCCTGTTGATGGCCGTGGACCGCCGCCGCACATCAGCAGGAAGACATGACCCTTGATGCGGTGAATCCGATCCTCGGCCAGGACGAACTTGAAGTGGTGGATGCGCTGCAGAGCCACGAACGGGCCGGACCGACCGAACAGCACCCTGGAACCGGATGACCATTTGGCCAGTTCCGACAGTTTCTCGGGGACGGTGAGACCTTCCTGGCGCAGGCCGTCCATGAGGGGGCTCCAGTACCGCTTGTCCTTGAACCAGCCCTGGTTCTCGTACATCGTGTTCCGGCAGAAGACATGCAGCTCGAGGGTCGGCCCCACGCCGTCCGCATTCACTTCGAAGTGAACTCCCAGATGCATGCCGTCCAGGGCCCGGCGATGCTCGAGACCCGAGAGGAGGGAGACGACAGCTCCGGGCCGACCGGGCCACTCGGCGCGTTCCAGAAACGCTGCAACATCGCGGATCCCGACGAACCCCAGCCCCGTCAGCCGAGTCCCTCTTGTTTGCGACGGAAGGACGCCGATGCCTCCGATGCGCGTGTGCGGGTCCAGCGCGAGGTACACCCGTTCGACCTGTCGGCGCGCGGCGGCATCCGGTTCCCGGCCGGTGGCGGCGTCGATCGCGTCGAGCGCCACCCCGAGATCACGGAGCCGCCCGCCGGTGGGGTCACCGGCGAGTGTGGATCGAATGGGGTACAGGGATACCTCCGGTCCCCGGCGGCGGTGGGGTTTCGCCGCGTCGAGGCCGTGTTCGAGCAGCACCCGGTCCCCCGCCACGCGCCGAAGAGGAGAGTCCTGCGGCCCGGTCTGCTCCAGCAAGGAGGCGATGCTCGCCGTTGACGGGTCCGAGTTCTCGATTGATTCCCGTCTCGATATCCGGGCCGATCCCCAATCCCTGAAGAACGCGGCCGATCGGGTTCCGCCCACCACCGAGACGCAGAGCTCCGTTCCCTCCCGAGGCTCGTCGAGCGGAAACCCCAGCCAGAGCGGGAAGGCGGCCAGCGTCGGAGGCAACTCGGCGGCGCGCCCCGCCAGTCCCTCCCATTCCCGATCGTGGATCAGCCGCGGCGAAAAGAGTCCCCTGATCCGCTCCAGCAACCCTCCGAGAGTGCCGGCCTCGCGAAGGAGGCGTTCCTCGTTGGCGGCCCATTCATCTTCGAGGCGCATGGCTGGTCGGTCGATGGCCGGGTAGCGGCTATGCGGGCTTCACCGCGCAATACCGCCCGAGTTCGAAGCATCCGTTGCGCCACGCCGCTTCCAGGGTCCGGATTTTCTCCATCATGGTACGCACCCGGGCCGGCAACAGGCCGCAGAACTCGATGCCTCTCAGAATCCGGTAGTTTTCCCGGAGGAGCCGCAGGTTGTCCTCGTCCCTTCCGTCGAAACCTTCGAACTCCAGGAGCGTCAGGCCGGCCTCGCGCAGCAGCGGGACGTAGCTGGACGGGCTCTCCATGTTCTGCAACGCCCATGGCGCGTACATCGGTCGAATGTACGTTTCAATCCTTTCCGCGGTCAGGCCGTCGCTCATCAGCCAGTCCGTCGCCACGATCCGCCCCCCGGGCTTGAGGATCCTCCGGACCTCGCGCAGGAACCGTCCCCGATCGCTGTACATGCAGGCGCTTTCGATATTGACGACCACGTCGACGGAATCGCTGGCGAAGGGCAGGTGGTGGGAGCAGTTTCCGTACTCGAAGCCGACCCGCCGCTCCAGACCCGCGGCCGCGGCTTTCTCCCGGGCGATCTCCAACTGCCGGGTGCTCACGTTCACGCCTGTGACCATGCATCCCCGCGTTCCGGCGAGATGGATGGCCGTTCCCCCGATGCCGCAGCCCGCATCCACCACTTGGTGGTTCTTCTCGATCGCGGCCGGGGCGATGAGGACCTCGATCATGCGCTCCAGGCCGCGCGCGAACTCCCCCGACTCCGCGCGAAGCTCGCTCCCCACCAGGGATTCTCCCCTCTCGAAGAGCCCGAAGTGGACGTGGTCGGCGTGCCACCACCTGATGTAGAAGTCGTCGGTCCAGTCGTCGAAGTGGGACGCGACCGCGCGATCATGGGCCGAGAGAGCCGGTTCAGGGTGCGGTTCCACCAGCGGTTCCTCCTCTTGCGGTTCCGATCTTCGGCCGCACGGACATCATCAGAAAGAAGACATACCCCTTGGCCTGCTCCACCCGATCCTCGCGGAGGACCAGCTTGATGTGGTGGATGCCTCGCACGAGCATGAGCGGGCCGGCCCTTCCGAACAGCGTTGTCGACCCCGTGGACCAGCGGGCCAGCTCCTTCAGCTTCTCCGCCAGGCCATAGCCCTGCTCGCCGATGACATCGATGATGGCCGTCCAGTGGCGGATGTCCTTCAACCACTCGTTGTCGTCGGGGAACAGGCTCAGCCCGAGCGACGGCCCCACGCCGTTCGCGTCGATGTCGAGGTGGACGCCCAGGTAGGCGAACGCGGAGCGCTCCTCGAAGGACGACACGGCGGCGCCGGCGACTGCGGGATCCCCCGGCCAGCCGACCCGTTCCAGGAACGCCATCACCCCGGGCGCCGTCCTGAATCCCGTGGCCGCGATCCGAATCGCCCGTTCCCGCGCCGGGAAGGCGCCGGCGGCCTTGATCAGGGTGCCCGACTTCAGCATCCGGTACACCCGTTCGAGCTGCCGCCGTTCGGCGGCGACCGGACTGAAGCCGCACGCGTGAGCCAGCGCATCGTGCACCGCACCCAACTCCTCCATCTGCCGGCCGTCGCCGGCGAGCGCCCCTTCGACGGGGTAGAGGAAGACGCCGGGAGCCTGGCGCCCACGATCCGGCGACGGGTCGACGTCGAACTCCAGAAGCATCTTCCTGCCGACGACGCGGCGCAGGAGCGAATCCTCCCGGTCGGTTTCGTCCAGCAGCCATGCGAGTCCCGCCGTGGACGCATCGGCTTCTCCCGAGCGGCCTCGGTTCTGGTAGAGCGCCGCCGTGCGGCTGTCTCCGACCAGCGTCACGCCGAAGTCCGCCCTCGGAACGGGGTCCTGCAGGGGAATCTCGAACCCGAAGGGGAAGGCCGCCATGGTGGCGGGCGTCTCTTGCGCGCGCTCCAGCAGGCGTTCCCACCCCGGACCATCGATCAGGCGGGCCGAGATCTGCGGCCGGATGCGCGTCAGCAGCTCCCCCATGGAGTCCGCTTCGCGCACGAGGCGCTCCTCCGTGGCGACCCAGGCTTCATTGATGCTCATGGCTTCCGTCCTTCACGTACGCCTCGATGCGCATTTTTCACCAGTTCTTGGCCAGGGGCAGAGAACCGTTCACGCGCTGGATGGCTCCGGTTCGAGGGCTTGTGAGAAATGCGGCCCAATGCTCGTTTTCTTCATATACGCCTCGATGCGCATTTCTCACCCGATGACCGGCGCCGGGTTGAGCTCCGCTTCCGTGAGACGGCTCCCGCGCAGCCCCCTCTCGACCGGCACATCGTAGAGGCGGCCCGGCGCGAAGCGCTCCCAGTAGTGCCGCAGGCCGGGCACGATGACCCTGGCCACCGGCATGCCGATGTCGGGCCGGGTTTGATCCAGCACGAGGAGCTCCATGCCTTTCGCCTCGATCCTTGCCCGGCACTGCTCCACGTCATCCCTCGCGTCGGCGGTGTCGGGAACGGAGTAGTCCGACCGGACCCGCGGTGGCGCGCCCGCGGCCGGCGCCAGATACGGATGGCCCGCGATGGTCGCGTTGCGCCACCACCACAGGCACTGCGGATCGTCCACCTGGTAGCCGGCGCCGCCGCGTCCCGAGCCCTGAACCCAGTTGAGGAACTGGTTCATCTCGCACACCGCGCGCAGCGCCGCGATGTGGGGGTCGGTGTGCGCCCCGGCCCCGTAGATGATGTCCTCCTCCTTCTTGTCGATTCGGCGCGAAAGGGCGACGAAGACCGGAATGCCGAGGTCGCCGGTCGCGTCCAGCACCCACATCTCGCGCTCGAGGCCGCGATAGTAGTCGCCGGCGGCCGAGAGGTACGCGTCGCCGAAGCTGTCCAGGTCCACGCCGGGCAGGCGCAGCCGGTTGTACCACCAGATCGCGAAGGCGTCGCGTTCGACCAGCTCGAAGAATCCCTGCAGGATCGCCTCTTCCATCGTGTTGCCGGCGGCGCAGCCGTTCGAATCCGCCACGAACTCGGCGGGGGGGGGGGGGGCGGGTTCCCGCGCCTCGACCGACATGCCGTAGTAGAGCATGGAGGTCGGCAGGTACCGGTGGCATTCCCGGGTCAGCGACCACACGGGCGACCAGTCGAGTTCCGCGTCCGGATCGAACCGGGCGGGCACCACGTTGTAGGGGTGGTCGCCGGCGTTGATCTCCGTCGCGTGGTCCAGTTGCCGCTCGCTGAAGAGCTGGACATCATTCGGGTGGATGGCCCGCGGCTCCCCGGCCTCGATGAAGTCCGTGAAACGTCCGCGCCGGCGGGTCTCGTCGCCGTGGAACGCACCGGAGTAGCGTTCGAGCGCTTCGCAGAGCGCGCTCGCCTCGGACTGGACGGGGGTGCTTCCCTTGCCGGCGCTCTTGGTCCGCAGGCTGAGCCGCAGGAGGCTCAGGGTTCGGGTCCGGAGCGCGATGTTGCTGCCGGACCAGTGCACATGCAGCCAAGGGTCGGCGTCCTCGGTCGTGCGGTTCAGCCAGGTCACGATGCCGCTTACCGGACTGATCAGGTGGCGGTACCGGGCGAGGGTCTCCTGCGGGGACACCGAACGCACGCCGCCGCTGTTGCGGATGCCCTTCGGGCTCGGCCGCAGCCGCACCGGAGTCGGTGCCCGGTCGGGGCGGTACAGCGCCGGATCGCCGCAGGCGAGACACTGCGGCCGGCGCATGACCGGATGGTGCGTGCATTCGAATCGATCCATGTCCACCGAGAGGGCATGTCGGTGGAGCGGCGCCGCTTCTCCCATCACCAGCCACTTGGCGATCTCCATCGCCGCCAGGCCGTACACCGTATCGAGGACCACCGGTGCGGTCGCCGGCGGGCGGAAGGCGGCGGCATCGCCGGCGAGGTTGCGCAGGAAGTTGTGGATCTCGTGGTGGGCGCGCAGGCGCCAGGAAAGGCAGGCCCAGCACGGCCCTCCCTCTTCCTCCTCCGCGGCGGGCCGGAAGACCGGACCGAACAGGGGTTGTACGCCATTCGGTCGAACCAGCACCCAGGGCGTGCCCGATGCGAGATGGCGCTGGTTGAGGTCGGCATGTCCCGGGTCGAGGTAGTCGTCGGAGACGACCACCGACAGCGCCGGCGATGCCTCCGCCGCCACCACGCCGATCGCCTCCAGCCGCCCGGCCAGGCGCCCGTCGTCGCCGCGGAGCGACACCGTTGCCGTCCGCAGGCGTTCCTCGGCCCACCGGGGAGTGGCGCCCAGCGAGGACCAGAATGCGGCCGCTCCCGGTTCCATGGCGTGGTCGCCCGAGACGATGTATCCCCTGAACGCCAGGGAAGCGAGCTGCGACTTGACGGCGGATTCGGAATGCGGGCCCGCCAGGGCGGCGATGATCTCCTCGCGCGAGCGGTGTCCGTCGAGCAGCGGTAGCAAGTCGGCGTGCATCGGCTCGCCGAGCAGCGTGTTGAAACGCTCGGACACCAGCAGCATCTTTCCGTCGCCGAGGTCGCGGAATGCGAGATGCGGCGCAAGCACCGGCCTCTCGATGCGGCCGCGGTCGGCGGCGGTGGTCTTTTTCAGGATTCCCATTGACGCGGATGTGGACGTTGATGTGGAAATGGACGGCGATTTCTCGCCCGCCCCATGCCGCCGTCAGCGAATGTCCGCTGGCGCATGGCTTTCCGGCATGCTGTTGACGGCCGACCTCATGACGTCATCTCGTCGGGCCCCGCGATGTCGGTGGCGGTGTCGGCGGGCTCCCGCCGCTCGGCGATCCGGGCGTCCCGCGCGGCGTCATGGGCCAGGATCTCGCGCCGCGCGTCCTCGAACCGCGCTCCGATATCCGGGTCGCCGGCGGCGAACACGCACCGAGCCCGGAGCAGCTCCTGCCGCTCGCTGGCCGAAGCGGTGGTCCGGTGGTGCTCCCGGAACGCGGCAAGAGACTGGACGATGACCTGTGGTTCTCGCTCGCGCGGGGCCGGCTCGAGCAAAGACCCAGGCGAAGACTTGGGCAAAGGCTTGAACAGCAGGCTGTCGCGGGACAGCGTGTGCAGCCCCCGGTGGAAGCGGCGGCAGAGCGCTTCCACGGACTTTGGGGACTTTGGGGACTTCCGGGACTTCGGGGGTACCGGGGATTTCGAGGACATCGCGGGATCGGTGTCGTGAAGGAACAGGACGCGGAGGTCCGTGCCGGGCGCCGCCTCTCCACTGGCGATGTCGCCGAGAACGATCACCGCCACTCCGCTCCCGGACTCGCGCGTGCACCCCTCGGCGCACTCCTCCGCCACCGCCGCCAGTACACGGGCGATGGAAGCCTCGGCGAGGCGGGAAAGCGCCGTTCCCGCCTCCGCGGGCGAGAGGTTGCCGCGCATGGCGTGTACGCCGATCTGGAAGACCTTTCCGTCGGACCAGCTCCGCACGGTCTCCGCAGCCTCCTTCGCGTCCTGAAAGGGCAGCTCGGCGAGTTGTTCCCTCATTTGCGGCACGCCGAGTTCGTGGATCCAGTAGACGCGGGCGAGGCCGCGCCGCGCGACGGCCTCGAACTCGGGGTCCGGGCCGAATCCGCCAGGGAGGTCGAGATCGGTGAACTCCCTCGTACGGAGATGGTCGAGAAGCCCCGGATCATTGTCGATCCATGCCCCCATCTGCGGAGCTTCGGCGAAGATCTCGGCGATCATCTCGAACGCATCGGGGCGTGCGGCGTACGCGGCGCTGTCGTAGGCGCTCCAGTCCTTGATTTCGGGATAGAAGTGCGCGCGCCAGCGGTCGACCAGAGGGTCCATGGTGCGGAACCAGCGCCGGGGAAACAGGACCAGATTCCCCATCCGGGCGTAGGTTCCCGGGAGCTGCGGTGCCTCGTCCGCATCGCTGTGGTTCAGCAGCGCGTAGAGCCGGCCCGCCGAGGTGTGATGGTCGGCGTGGCGTTGGGCGTTGTAATAGACCCAGTTCGAGACTCGGTAGGCGGCGCTCCACGAATGCCGGGCCTGGAACCGCTCGTATCGGCCGCCGGGCAGGCGGATGCGCTGCAAGCCGTAGTGCTGGATGTAGTCGGCCATCCTCAACTGGAGAATTCCCATGGCGCAGATGACGGCGAAGGCCACGATCCCCCATGCCCCGCCAATCCAGTACGCCAGTGCGTACCAGGCGACGGTCTCGAAGGCGTAGCGCCAGACCGGGTTCGTGTAATGCCAGACCGGTCGGCGGCGGCGCGCGAGCCGATCCCGTTCGACCCGCCAGGCATCCAGGATGCTGTACGCCACCGACCGGGGCAGGTACCGCCAGAAGCTCTGGCCCCGGGGTGCGGACACCGAATCCCGGGGAGTGCCGATATGGGCGTGATGGACGTGGATGTGCTCGGTGATCTCCTGCGGGAACGACACCGACGCCATCAGGAACTCGCCGATCCGGCGCTCCCACGCCGTGCGGCGGTGCATCATGTCGTGACCGGCGTTGAGGGTCAGTCGGGCCATGCCGCCGAGCGCCAGCACGAGTACGACGGCTTCCCAGACGGCCAGGTGATCGGCGGCGAACATCTGCCACAGCGCGAACACCAGCGTCGGCGGATAGAGTGCCACCCACACCCAGACCGCCAGCTTGTACCAGACCATGTGGCCGCCGCCGGCCCTGGTCCGGTCCAGGTTCCGCTCCTCGGTCCCGAGCGCGGTGTCGAGGTTGTCGGTGATCCAGAAGAAGGCGAAGGGACCCGCGAGCCACCACCCTCCGTACATGGCGGCGGCAACGACGAGCGGGAAGATCGCGACCGGGATGAAGTACGGGAGCGCATTCCCGAACGAGGGATCGAGCACCTCCCCCGGTCCGGGCGAACCGATACTCAGGCCGACCGTCTCCGCTTGATTCGTCGCCATTGCGGCGCTCCCTGGTCTTGCCCGGTGCGGGACCGATTCGCCAAAGACATTATCAGATATCAAGCGCATGAAGGCCATGCGTCATGCTGGACGACGCTGCGCTCATGCGGCCTATCCGATCCTTGTCACATCGGACCCGCAGCGTGAAATGACGACCCTGACGGTGTTGTCCTTCACAGTGTCCCCAAGGGCATGGCGTCTGTAAAGTGACGCAGGTGGCGGGCGCGGCAATTCCCGCCGGCGCTCCGAAAAGGCCGGCCGGCGGCGCCATTCTGGCGAGATCCGGCGAGATTCCGACCTCCGGAGCGTCCGAATGAGGTCATTTCGAGGTCGGGTTCCACCTTGGTGGGAACTGCCGAGTGGCATGGCAGTCGCCCGGCGGTTCCGGTTGGGCGGGAGCAGGCTTTCGACCTCCGCCTGGTACTACGCGGACTCCGGCCCGGAATCGGTGCATTCGAAATGAACGGGAATCGGCGGGTGGTCGTTGTCGGGGCGGGGCTCGCGGGGTTGGCGGCCGCGTACACCCTGCGCCGGCAAGGTCTCGACGTCACCGTGTTCGAAGCCTCTCCGCATCCCGGCGGGCGGGTGCTTGGCCGGGATGTGGACGGATTCCACCTCGACCTCGGGGCCAACCTCTTTCTGGACACGTTCGGCGCCGTCCGGCAACTGGCGGACGATCTGGGCGTTCCCCTGGAGCGGACCCGCGTGCCCGTGCATGGTGGCGTGTACCGCAACCGCCGGTTCCACGGCCTGTACGGCGGCGATGGGTTCGCAAGCCGGGGCCGGACGATGGCGACGCTCCTCTCGTTTCGCCTGCTTTCGCCGGGGGCGGTCCGGCAGGCATTCCGGTTCGTGGGGATGTTGCAGGCCCGAAGCGCGGATCTGAGCCATGAAGACCCGGCGCGCATCCTGGATCTCGATACTGGCGAGAGCGCCGCCGAATTCGTGGAATCGAGGTACGGCCGCGAATTGCTGGAGTGGATGATAGGCCCCAGCCTCACCGGCTACGTGTTCGGGGATCCGGAACGAGTCGGCGCGGCCGGCGCGATGTCCCTCCTGTGGCAGTACGGCATGAACGGCGCGGCGTGGCCCGTGCTACCCCGGGGCGGGGTGGGGGCGCTTGTCGGCGCCCTCGCGCGCGCCTGCGAGGGCAGCATCAGGACCTCCGCGCCGGTCCGGCGCATCGTGATTCGTGACGGGGCCGCGCGGGGGGTGGCGACGGCGTCGGGCGTGGTCGAAGCCGATGCGGTCATCTGCGCCACGACCGCCACCGGAGCCCTCGATATCGCTCCCGACCTTCCATCCGACCTCCGCTCCGTGCTGCGGCGGGTGACGTACTCCAAATGCTGCCGCGTGTTCTTCGGCGTCGACGCCAACCCGCTCCCCCGGGACTGGTATGGCGTCATGTTCCCGCGCGGAACGGGCTCCTTCATCGCCGGCGTGAGCAACGCCACGGTACTGCGCCCGGAATCCGCGCCGGAAGGCAAGGCCGTGATCGACGCGCTGCTGATCGAAGAAGGGGCCGGGCGGATCTCCGCGCCGGACCAGGGATCCCCGCCAGACCCGGAACCCGCGCCCGAAACGGCACCGCACGGACGCTTCGAAGGCCGAAATCCCACTGGAATTCCTCCGCGGGTCGGCTTGCCGGAGCGCCGGCGGGAATCATCGGCGCGCGATGATGATCGCGTGGCGGAGCGGGTGCTCGCGGAAGTCCGCCGGTTCCTTCCCGCGATGACCGCGGAGCCCTTGTTCACGCACGTCCACCGCTGGCCGGAAGCGGGCTGCCTGGCGCCGGGCGGCGCCATGAAGGCCCTGCATGAGTTGCGGCGGCAACTGCCGCGTCGCGTCCGGGGTCTCCATCTTGCCGGCGACTACATGGGGATCCCCTCCGCGAACGGTGCGCTGCGAAGCGGCGTGGACGCCGCCGCCGACTGCGCGGAGGATCTTTCCCGATGCCGTGACTGAGCGTCGCCGATTCCCGCCGGCGCTCCCGGAAGCCGTCCCGCGACACGATTCCAGTGAAATCTCGATGCCGAGCGCCCTGTCGGGACGATTTCGAGAGCCTGTTACGGCCTGGGGGAATTGCCGAGCGAGGGTGAATGCACCACGGCGCCGGACCGGGGGGGTTGGGGTATGCTCGACAAACCCGATCCCGGGCCGCCGGCGCACCGCCATGAACAAGACCGACACCACCATGCATACAGGGCCGCTCGGCTCCACGATTCATGTCCTGCGCGCCGACGCCGAGACCGTCGTCCAGCTCGCCGCCATCGACTGGAACCGCCATTTCCGGCGGGTCTGTCTGGACCCGGTACGTGGAATCATCACCCTGATGTCGCCTTCGTATCCGCACGAAGATCTCGGCGGGGTGTTCGACGACATCGTGAATGCGACCGGAGGCGTTCTGACCGGCGCCGTGAAGAAGCTCCGCAGCCTCCGTCTGCGGGGCCGCGGTGAGCCTCCCGGCACCGGCATGGAGCCGGACTGCGCGTTTTACGTGGGCGAGCGCGCCCGGGGTTGTCACGCGGCATTCATGGAGGGAGACGCGGCGGGACTGGCCTACGTGGAGAGCACGGCGCCGGATCTGGTGGTGGAAATCGAACTCACGAATGCCGACGAGGGCAAGGCCCGACGGTACGGCGAGCTGGGGGTGCGCGAGATGTGGCGGCTGCACGGATACAGAGGTACACGGCGTTTCCAGGTCGAGTTTCTCGCTCTCGATGCCTCCGCCGAGCCGCGTCGGATCGACGTCTCGGTGGTGCTCGAAGGGCTCACGCCGGACGATGTGTGCGAAGCGGCGGATGCGGTGCGCCGCAGCCTGACCCCCGAGGAAGCGATCGAGGCGGTCACCGGCGTCGTGCGACGACGGCAGCGCGCGAGTGTGCGGGTCCGGGAGGAAGAAGCCGCCTATCACTGATGGGCCGGCCGCCGCTGGAGTCTGCGGTGTCCCGACGTTCCGGGGGGCGACGAGATTTCCCGCGATGACGACGCAGTGGGGATGGCGCTCGGCTACCTCGCCGACCCGCATCGGTTCGAGCGCTGAGAGTTCAAGCGTGTGCGCTGTCTGCCGACCAATGCGCACGGCCGGATGGCGCAGTGACCGCGTAGATCGCGGTGGTGACCGCTTAGGTCACGGCCCCCGCCCGCGGAGATCGATCGGGGCGCCGGTGCGGGCGCTCTCCTCTGCGGCTTCGCCCACCAGCACCGCCCAGTAGCCGTCGGCGAGACTGACCTCCGCCCGGCCGGCCCCGGTCGCCGCAAGCCGCCGGAACCGTTCGTGCTGGAAGAAGGTCGCGCCGTGGTGATCGCCGGCCCGGAGAACGCGATGGTCGACGGGGATCTCCTCGCGGGTCTCGACCCGCCCGTTCCGTTCGGCGACCGAAATCTCCGCCGCCCGCTCCTCGCCCGAGGCCGAGAACCGCGCCGGGCCGGGCACCCGCGCCTCGATGCGCGCCCGGTCCCCCGTGATCGCGATGGTCTCCTGCCAGTGGCTGCCCTCCGCGAACATGCACAGATCGAGCATGCCGCGCGCACCGCCCTCGAAATCGACCACCACGAAGGCGTTGTCGGCGATGTCCGGGCGGTGTCCCCCGTAGCGTTCTTCGCGATGGTTCACGTCCTGCCCGGCCGAGGCGTACACCCGGACGGGGTCGGCGCCGAGGCCGATCCGCATCAGGTCCCAGAAGTGGCAGCACTTCTCGATCAGCGTGCCGCCGGTGCGCTCGCTGAACCGGTTCCAGTGGTCCACCTTGTCGAGAAACGGGAACCGGTGCTCGCGGATCGCGATCATGCGGGGCGGGCCCGCCTCGCCCGCCCGCACCTTCTCCAGCAGTCGGGCGACGGGCGGCATGTATCGGTACTCCATCGCCACCCACACCGGCGCGGCGCTCCGCGCTGCTCGGGCGGCGATGTCGGCCGCGTCCCGGGTGGTGGTGCAGAGCGGCTTCTCG
This sequence comes from Thiotrichales bacterium, assembly GCA_026709935.1. Classification (GTDB taxonomy): domain Bacteria; phylum Pseudomonadota; class Gammaproteobacteria; order HK1; family HK1; genus HK1. Next base: position 62,513 of record JAPOSC010000054.1, on the reverse strand, counting down.
CAGAGAACGGGCTTCTCCGTCGCCAGCAGGTCGATCAGGATGGGATGGTGGAGATCGTTGGGGGCCGCGACCACCCAGGCGTCGCACGGCGCCGCCGACAGGAGATCGCGATGGTCGGAGAACGCCGCGCACCCCGGCCCGGCGAGCTCTGCGGCCGCCGCGCGCATGCCGGCGTTCGGGTCGGCGATGGCGGCGACCCGCACCCCGTCCAGCAACGCGATGTTGCGGATGTGCTCCTGCCCCATCATGCCCGCCCCGATCAGGCCGTAGCGCAACTCAGGCACTGTCGCACTCCGCCTGCAGGCCAGCGAACGCAGCGCCGCTGTCGCACTCCGATCGCGGAACGTCAATCACGGCCTCGATTCCGCCGCGGCTCTCAGGCATGCCCGAGTTCCACCAGCGGAAGGTCGAGCGCGGCGGCGAGCGAGGCCAGCGTGGCGCGGTGGTCGCCGTAGGCGAGCGCCATGTGATGCTCCATTCCGGTGTCCATGAGGTCTTTCAGGATCATCGGCGCCGGGTGGTCGAAGCGCACCACGCCCGAGGTTCCCGTGAAGGCCGGCGCCCGGCGCAGCATCTCGCCCCCGGCGACCACGACCTTCGGTGAGTCGAGCGCCTGGGAGAGCCGGAAGAACGTGACCCGGCCGGGCTTGAGCGGGAACTCGTAGAGCAGCGCCTGCTTGCGGTTGGTGTGGACGGTGGCGCGCATTTCGGCTTCCGGGTCGGCCATGGACACCGGAGCCTGGCCGCAGTGCCAGACCACGGCGGTGTCGTCGGCGGCATCGAGATCCACCAGATCGACGAGGAACACCGCCTCTCCCGACAGGCGCTGGAGCAGCACCAGGGTGGCGGCGCCATGCACGTCGGCTTCGCAGGCGCAGGGGACGCGCGCCTCGCCCATCATCGAGACCGGCCCGCAGACCGCGCCTCCGTACTGCGTGAACGTCTCCGGCCAGCAACGAATGGCGAAGCCGTCGTAGGCGCCGCTCGCCCGCAGCGTCTGCAATGCACCGGCGAGGCGCAGGGACCGGTCGACCTCGCCGGCGTCGAGGTCGCCGAGGTTGGGAAGCTGGGCCTCCGTGCGGGACCGGATGGGCGCGAGGTCCGTCTCCGGCAGCGTGCGGGCGGTGTCGAACAGCGTCGCGAGTTCCAGATCGTCCACGTCCGCGCCGGTGCGCCGGATGAGATCGCCGGGATCGGAGCGGCAGGTGTCGAACCCCTCCGGATGGACGCCGATGCGCGCGATGCGCATGGGGGCGAGAGGTTCGCGAAGCGGGGCCGCGCCGGAGGCCGCGCCGTTTCTGGGCGCCACCTGGCGGCCGCCCGCGAGCAGCTCGCCCAGTGCCTCGCCGGCCCCTTCGGGATCGGCGTAGAGGTATGAGAAACGCCGGCCGATGCGGCCGAGCGCGTGGCTCGCGAGGTTCAGCCCGCACAGCGCGTTGAGGCGCAGCCGTCCGCCGAGCCGGGGCTCCGGTGGCGCCCAGATCGCGATCGGCAGGTCGGTCGCACCGGCGAGTCGGGCGACGAAGCCCGCGTCGGTGAAGGTGACCTGAAGCACGAGCATCAGTTCCGGCGCGGCGGCCAGCACCTCGTCCATCGCCGCGGCGGCGGCGTCGGCCTCCAGCAGCAGATGCCGTGGCCCGCAAAGCGCGCCGCCCATGGCCTCCAGCGCCGCAAGCATCGCGGTCAGTCGCGCTTCGGCGAACGGCATGTCGAAGGTGGATCGGCCGAGCGGCAGTACTCCGAGCTTCATTCGTCATCCTCCAGCAGCGTCTCGACTGCGTCCCGGTCGGGGGCGGCCCGTCCGCCCCCGGCTCCGGCGCATTTTAGCGCTGCGGCCGCGTTGGCGAAGCGGACGGCGGTGGTCTCGTCCGCGCCCTCGGCGAGGCGGAGGGCGAATGCGCCGTGCCAGACGTCGCCGGCGCCCAGGGTGTCGACGGCCCGGACCGGAAAGGCCGGAATCGTCTTCACGCTGTCTCCCGACATGTGACTGACGCCGGCGGCGCCGTCAGTGACGCAGATCCAGGCATCCAGCCGGTCCGCGGCGGCGGCGAGCGCCGATTCCTTGTCGCCGATGCCGGTGAAGGCAGACAGCCCCGAGCGTGAGAAGGCGACATGGGTCGCCGCCTCCAGCACCGCGCCGGGGGCGGGCTTCTCGGCGTCCACGATGCCCGGCACCCCGGCCGAGCGGGCGAGTGCGAGTCCGGCGAGCGCCGCTTCGGGCCAGTGCACGTCGACCAGCACCGCGGCGGGGACGATGCCGTCCAGCGCTCCCGGTTCCCCGGCCAGCGCTTCGCCGGGAAAGTTCACGATCTGCCGCTCGCCGGCGGCGTCGATCATGGCGGCGGACACGGCCGAGCGCCCGCGACGCCGGATGCGGCATTCCACGCCTTCGGCTTCCAGGGCGGAGCGAACCGAGTCAGCGATCGCGTCTTCTCCCAACCGGGTCACCAGGACCGCACGAGCGCCGAGACGGGCAATCGCGATGGCCGCGTTGGCGGCCTGGCCTCCGACGACGGTCTCCAGGGAATGGGCGCGGTACTTCTCGGCCCGGGACGGCATGTCGGGCACGCGGAACACGAAATCGGCCACCGCCATGCCGGCGCAAAGAATCTCGGTCATCAGCATTCTCCCGACACCGCCCGGTGTGCCCATCGGGCGAGAGCACCGTCAGGAACTCCCGTAAACGGGAACCTGTAATCGAAATCGCCCCTGCTGGACGCCCTGGGATTTGGAATCATCCCGGAATCGCGCCGGACGGTGGTGTCCTGAGACGCCGGCGGAATTTACCGTTCCCCCGACACGCGCCCGCGCGCCCATCGGCGCTTCGGCCGAGAGCGCGGTCCGCTTTCTTGCGCCCTCGCCAGTGAAGATGCCCACTTGTGTGCGCCTGAAGGTAGCATTGTGCGTATCCAAGACCGGCGGCGGGCGCATTCTCGCCGGGGTGGACCTGGCGGGATCGGCACGGGAGAACGGATGGTGGATGAACGCAGCGGGTTCGACTACATCGTGGTCGGGGCGGGGTCGGCGGGATGCGTGCTTGCCAACCGGCTCTCGGCGGACGGACGCCGTCGAGTGCTGCTGCTGGAGGCCGGGCCGCGCGGCCACTGGCTGAGCGGGATTCCGATCAGTTTCGCCAAGCTCATCGACGATCCGGCCGCCAACTGGCGCTTCCGCGCCGAGCCCGACGAAGGTTCCGGCGGACGTGTGATTCCGGTCCCCCGGGGACGGCTGCTCGGGGGGTCGAGCGCCATCAACGGGCTGGTCTTCGTGCGCGGCCAGCGGCTCGACTACGACACCTGGGCGCAGTTCGGCAACCGCGGCTGGGGCTACGATGATGTCCTGCCTCTCTTCCGGCGCATGGAGCACTTCGAGCGGGGAGAGGACGAGTGGCGGGCGCAGGGCGGGCCGTTGCGGGTGAGCGAGGTCCCGGAGCGGAGCTCGCTCTACGACGCCCTGTTCCGGGCCGGCGCGGAGCTCGGACTGCCGCCGAACCCCGACTACAACGGCGCGAGCCAGGAAGGGATCTGCAAGACGCAGGCGACCATCAGCCGCGGCCGGCGCATGAGCGCCGCGCACTGCTACCTGCGGCCCGCCCGCGGGCGGCCGAACCTCGAAGTGCTGACCGGGGCGCTGGTGAGCCGACTCATCCTCGATGGCAAGCGTTGCGTGGGGGTCCGCTACCGGCGCAACGGCCGCGAGGAAGAGGCGCGGGCGGCGCGCGAGGTCGTGCTCTGCGGGGGATCGATCAACTCGCCCCAGCTTCTGGAGCTTTCCGGAATCGGCCGACCCGAAGTGCTGAGCGCGCACGGCATCGAGGTCGCGCACGCGCTGCCGGGCGTGGGCGAGCACCTCATCGACCACATGTCGCCGCGGATGGTGTGGCGCCTTCAGCCGCGCGGCGTGACCTACAACGAACGGGCGCGCGGCCTGGGGCTCGTCTGGCAGGCCGTGCGCTATGCCGCGACCCGGAGTGGGTTCCTGAGTCTTCCCTCCGCCCCGGTGCTCGGTTTTCTGCGCAGCCGCGAGGGGCTCGAAGCGCCGGACATCCAGATCCACTTCGCGCCCTTCGCCATTCGCGGACCGACCGACCGCCGGCTCCTGCCCGAGCCGGGCATGACCTGCGTCATCTACGCGATGCGGCCCGAGAGCCGCGGCTCCATCCACATCCGCTCGCCCGACCCGCGCGAGGCGCCCGCCATCCGTTTCAACTTCCTCTCCGACCCTCTCGACCGGCGCATCCTCATCGATGGGGTGCGCTGGGTGCGGCGCATCATGGCGACGCGGGCCATGGACGCGTTCCGCGACGCCGAGATGAAGCCCGGCCCGGACGTCGCGTCCGACGATGCGATCGTCGAGTGGATCCGGGCGACGGCGGAGACCACGTTCCACCCGGTCGGGACGTGCAGGATGGGCGGCGACCCGATGGCGGTGGTGGACGACCGGCTCCGGGTCCACGGCATCGAGGGATTGCGGATCGCCGACGGGTCCATCATGCCCACCCTGGTCTCCGGCAACACCAACGCCGCCTGCATCATGATCGGCGAGAAGGCGTCGGAGCTGATGCTGGCGCAGGGGTGAGCGGATGTACCGGAGGGCGCTCCGGCCCGGCGAACGTCGCAAGAAGAACCGAACGACTCAGTGATGACGCGTTGGTAATTTTAGTGTCGTCAGTATCTTGCCCCAAGGGAAGTGCGGTATTAAACATCTCCACAAGATAACGCCTGTCTGTTCATAATCGATCGAGCCTGAATTCACGGCTCGGGAAGCTCGCGGGCTGTCCCGCCCCCGCCGCTCCGTGCGATTGGCGGGGAGTCGCCTTCAGATCCTTCACTCCCCAGTCGGGGTGTTTGATGGCCGGCTTTCCGAAAAAGGAGCCCCGCCGTCGCCGACGGGGCTCCCGTGATCGGGTCGGGCCGACTCTTCGGCCTTATCCCGCAAACTCCGCGTGCTCGGCGTCGATCTTCGCCTCGCAGTCGCCTACCGCGGCTTCGAGCTTCATCAGCCACTCGTCGCCGTACTTGCCGACGAACCAGTTCTTCATGCCCGCCGTGGCGTCCTGGAACATCTTCTTCTCCTCCGGCGTCGGCACGTAGATCTCGCCGTCGGCGGCCTTGAACTCCTCGTAGGCGTCGATGGCTCGGCGCATGGGCAGCGCCCGCGTCACCGTTTTCAGGTGCTGGAAGCCATCGTGGACGATCTTGCGCTGCTCGGGGGTGAGGCCGGTGAAGAAGTCGTCGTTCATCCACCATAGCGCCGCCATGTAGGCATGCCCGTCGAGGGTCATGTAGCGCAGGTGCTCCTGGAACTTCATATTCGTGATGTCGGTGATGCCGTTCTTCGTGCCTTCGACCACGCCGGTCGCAAGCGAGGTGTAGACCTCCGGCCACGACACCGGGGTCGGGGCGCCGCCCAGCATCTTCACCATCTCGATTTGGATGTCGGCCGGGATGGTACGGATCTTCTGCCCCTTCACGTCCGCCGGCGTCCGGATCTGGGTATTGACGGTGGCGAAGTTCCGCCAGCCGCCGGTATTCGACACCGTCATCAGCCGCATCGGTCCCACCGAATCCAGCACCGCAGCGCGCAGCTCGCCCACGAACGGGCCGTCGAACACGCACTCCGCCACCCGGTCGTCGCGGAACATGTAGGGGAGGTCGAGCGCCTGTCCGGGCGGGAAGATGTTGCCGAAGCCGCCGATGGTGGAGATGGTCACCTCCAGCACGCCCGACATGATCTGGTCGATGCACTCCTGGAAGCTGCCGCAGAACTGGCCCCCGAAGTAGATCTCGACGGTGACCTCGCCGTTGGTGCGCGATTCGACGTAGTCCTTGAACACGAGCGAGCCGTCGTAGTCCTCGTCCGCCTGGGAGCCGAGGAAGGCGATCTTGATCGTCTTGTCCGCCGCGCCGGCCGCACTGGAGAATCCGGCCAGGCCGGCTCCCATGGCGAGCGCGAGCATGGTGCTCGTCAGAGTCCTGCCGATCTGTCTGAAACGCATTTGTCGATCCTCCTCTTCAATGGGTCGGAGAAGCCGTCCATCGGCTTTCCGGAAGCCGATAGTGCCCGTTGTCCGCAGCCCGTCACAAGCCGGCGCGACCAGCCAGAGCAGGGTGTACGCCCGATGCGCGAGAGGTCTTGTCCCCCCGTCCCGGGCGCGTCACGAATGGAACGTCCGCCCGACTTTCGGCAGTCGGTCGGGGCGCTTCCGCCGCGGCGCCAGCTCCGGGGCCTGACCGGAGCGGCCGCGCCCCGCACCCCGGCGCGGCCCACCTTGGCGCTCGCGTGGTCCGCAGGCGTGGCTACGCGAAGCCCAGCAGGCGCGGAACGGTCATCGAGATCTCGGGCACGAACGTGATCAGGAAGATGACGGCGGCCTCGATGGCGAGGAACGGCAGCATCTCCAGTGCGATCCGCTCCACCCGCTCGCCCGAGAGGCTCGCGGCCACGAACAGCACCAGGCCCATGGGCGGGGTCGCGAGGCCCACCGTCACGTTCACGCACATGATGATGGCGAAGTGCAGCGGGTCGATGCCGAGCCCCACGAACGTGGGTCCGAGCACCGGGCCCAGGATCAGGATCGCGGGGCCGGCGTCGAGGAACATCCCGACGATGAAGAGGAGGATGTTGACCAGGAACAGCAGAAGCAGCGGGTTCTCGCTGATGCCGAGCACGAAGTCGGTGAGTCGCACCGGCGCCTGGCTCAAGGTCATGAGCGCCGCGAATGCGACCGCCATGCCGACCAGCAGCAGGATGACCCCGGAGGAGAGCGCGGCCCGGAACAGCACCGAAGGCAGGTCCCGCCACGTCAGGGTCCGGAGCACCAGCAGCGCCAGCACCGCGGCGTAACCGGCCGCGACCGCCGCCGCCTCGGTGGGGGTGAACACGCCGCTCAGGATGCCGCCGAGCAGGATGACCGGCGTCAGCAGCGGGAGGAATGCCCGGCGGAACGCCACCCCGCGTTCGCCCCAGGTCGCCCGCCGGCTCGCGATGGGGTAGTTGCGCACCTTCGCGAGGTACGACGTGAGGAGCATCAGCCCGAAGCCGATCATCAGCCCGGGCACGATGCCGGCCGCGAACAGCCCGGCCACCGAGACGTTCATGATGAACGCGTAGATGATCATGATGCCGCTCGGCGGGATGATGGGGCCGATCACCGACGACGCGGCGGTTACCGCGGCGGCGAAGCGTCGGCTGTATCCATTCTTCTCCATCGCGGGGATCAGCATCGAGCCGAGCGCCGAGGTGTCGGCCACCGCCGACCCGCTCAGCCCCGCGAACAGCATGCTGGAGAGGATGTTGACCTGGGCGAGCCCGCCCCGCAGGTGCCCGATCAGCGCCTGGCTCAGCCGCACCAGGTTCAGCGTGATCCGGCCCGCGTTCATCATCTCGCCGGCGAGGATGAAAAACGGGATGGCCATCAGCGGGAAGTTGTCGATCCCCTTGTACATGCGGCCGAGCAGCAGGGTGAAGAACCGGGTCTGGTCGTCGATCAAGAGACTGATCGACGGTGCGATCAGAAGCGCGAACATGACCGGCAGGCCGCACAGCATCAGCAGCAGGAAGATCCAGAAAAAGGCGAGGGACACCGGGCTGCGCCTACGAGACGTTGCCGGTGTCGAGCCCGGCCAGCGGCTTCAGTGCGGGTACCGAGGCCGGGTCGATCAGGCCCTTGACCGCGCGCAGGATGTGCTCGACGCTGACCGCCGCCAGCAGACAGAACCCCGCCGGCACGATCAGGTAGAACCAGAAGAGCTGCACGTCGATGGTGAACGCCTTCGACTTCAGGCCGCGCTCGGCGAGCCCGACTCCTTCCTGCGCGTACTCGATCATGAAGTAGAGGATGAGCACGTTCAGTCCGAGCTGGAGCGCCGCCTGAAGCCGGCCCGCGAGAAAGCGCGAGAGCGTCTCGATGGCGACGTTCATCCCGCGTCGGTAGGCGATGGGCGCGACCAGGAACGTCATCCACACCATCATGAAGCGGGACATTTCCTCGCTCCACGTAGGCGGATTGTTCAGCACGTAGCGCATGAAGACCTGGTACAGGATGACCAGGGTCATGGCCCCGATGAGGGTGAGGCCGGCGTACTTGCCGACCCGCTCGACGGCGCCGTTGAAGTGCGACAGAGGCTTGAGCAGCGCGTTCAGCAACGGCATGGTCTTGTCACCAACGCGGTTCGAAGCATCCGTTCGGATCGCTGCGAAGAGGATGCTTCATGCGGAGGGGGATTCCCGGTTCAGCCCGCCGCGACTTCGAAGCCGTGCGCCGCTTTCGCCTTCTCCGGCGAGAGGCGCCCCGCCGCGATATCCGCCGCCACCTCGGCCGGGTCGCGTTCGTGCGGGTCGCCGAAGCCCGCGCCGCCGGGGGTGTGCAGAATGAGCCGCTCCCCGGCCGGGATGCGCTGCGTGCCCTTGCCGTTCAGCACCGTGCCGGAGGCGAGCCGGACATCGCCACGCTCGCCGTCCTGGCCGCCGTGGCGCCCGCGCGGGGGATGGACGACGCGATCGAACGCCGCCAGCAGCTCGAAGTCCCGGCCGATGGCCGATTCGATCTCGATGACCTGCCCGAGCCCGCCGCGGTGCCGCCCGAGCCCGCCGGAATCCGGCCGGAGCTCCTTGCGCCAGAACACTACGGGAGAGACCGACTCGTTGATCTCCACCGGTGTTCCCCGCACCCCGCTCGGATATGCGGTGGCGGAAAGCCCGTCCTTCGACGGCCGTGCCCCGGTGCCCCCGTTGCATACTGCGGTCACCGCGAACAGAGCGCCGCTCGTCTGGTTGGCGGCGCGGTCGCTCTCGCCGCGCATGGTGACGTTCCACAGGCACGCCGCGCCCTCGGCCGGCACCCGCTCGGGCACCGCCTGGGTCAGGGCGCCGAAGACCACGTCCGGCAGCATCTGGCCGATGACATGGCGCGAGCACACCGCAGCGGGGTAGGGCGCGTTGAGCACGCAGCCCTCCGGTGCGGTCACCCGGAACGGCGCGAGCGAGCCCCAGTTGTTCGGCACCCCGGCGGAGACGATGCACGAGAGCCCGAAACAGGTATAGGCCAAGGTGTACGCCAGCGGCACGTTGACCCCGTGGTTCGACTTCGGGGATGTGCCGTCGTAGTCGACGGTGATCCCGTCGTCCGCGATGCGGAGCTTCGCGACCAGGTCGAGCGGGCGCTCGTAGCCGTCGATCCGCATCGAGCTCCGGTACTCGCCCTTCGGCAGCTTCGCGATCTCGTCGAGCACCGCGCGGCGTGAGCTCTCGCAGATGTACTCGCCCAACTCGTCCAGATCGTCGAGGTCGAACTCCGTCATCATCTCCCCCAGGCGCTCGCAGCCCACGTCGTTGCACGCCGCCAGCGAGTACACGTCGCCCTCGGACTCGACCGGCTGGCGCGTGTTGGCCCGCACCATCGCCATCAGGGTCTCGTTGAACACGCCGCGGTCGGCGAGCTTGAGCATGGGGATGTAGATGCCTTCCATGTGCACGTCGGTCGCATCCGGCCCGAAGCCGATGCCGCCGATGTCGGTGAGGTGCGACGTGCACGAGAGCAGCCCCACGAGCCGGCCGCGGTGGAAGCACGGGGTGGTCAGCACGAAGTCGTTGAGGTGTCCGGTGCCCATCCACGGGTCGTTGGTGATGTAGATGTCGCCCTCGTTCATGGTGTCGGCGGGGAAGTGGCGCAGGAAGTGGTTGACCGATTCCGCCATGGAGTTCACATGGCCCGGAGTGCCGGTCACGGCCTGCGCGAGCATCCGCCCGCGGGGGTCGAACACGCCGGCGGAGAGGTCCCCCGCCTCGCGCACGATGGGCGAGAACGCGGTGCGCAGCAGCGCCTGCGCCTGCTCCTCCACCACCGCGATCAGGCGGTTCCACATGATCTGCATGCGGATGGTCTTCAGCGCGTCGGTGCTCATCGGGTCGTCTCCTCGGCCACGACCTCGAGCGTCGCTGTTTCCCAGGCGTCGTACCCGCCGGCGAGGCTCGCCACGTTCTCGAACCCCATCTCCTGAAGGACGTCGCAGGCGAGGGCGGACCGGCCGCCGGTGGCGCAGTAGAGCACCACCCGGCGCTGACGCGCCTGCGACAGTTCGGGGTGGCGCTTCGGAAACCGGAGGTCCGCGGCCGGCTCGATGATGCCGCGCGGGATCGGCACCGCGCCCGGCAGGTGTCCGAGCCGGTATTCGTCGGGCTCGCGGACATCGACGAGCAGCAGGTCGCCGGCGGCGGAGATTTCGGCCTCGAGCGCCGCGGGATCGATTTCGGTCACTCGTCCTCGTGCCGCACTCACGAGGTCCATCAAGGTCTTGGCCATGGGGAACGGTGCTCCCTGATTGCAGGTGTCGAGATTCTCGACCATACCGCAGTCCGTCCCCAATAGTGCAGGGGGGCAGGAATTTCCGGGTTCGGAGGTCGACGTTCAGAGGTCCTTGCAGATGCGCAGTGCGTCGAAGAGGGCGGCGTGGATGTTGCGCGACGCCACCGCGTCGCCCACCCGGAAGAGCGAGAACGAGCCCGGCGGGCCGAGCGGCTGCGGCGCCCCGCGCGCCAGCGCGTCCGCATCGGTGCGGCCCCGGTTGCCGGACTGCGCCCTCAGGGCGTCGAACAGCTCGGTGGCGGGCACCGTGCCGTGCTCGACCACCACCTGGTCGACCGTGCGCCGGCTCGTCTCGCCGCTGTAGACGTTGCGCAGAGTCGCTTCAAGGGCATTGCCCTTCGGTCGTACCGACGCGAGCCGCACGTCGGGGGTCAGCACCACCCCGGCGCGGTACAGATGCTTCAGGTGCACGGAGAAGTTCGTGGCCCCGAGTTCGAAGGCGACGGAACGGTCGGGGGTGGCGAGCTCCACCTTCGCGCCCCGCCCGGCGAGGAACTCCGCGCCGGATGGTCCCTGGTGGTCGCCGTGGTCGTCGAACAGGAGGACGTTCGAGCCCGGCGGCGTCTGCCCGCCGAGCACGTCCCACAGGCTCGTCACGTGTTCCGCTCCCTCCTCCAGGCACTCCGTGTCCGGCAGGCCGCCGGTGGCGACGATCACGATGTCGGGGGCCTCGCCGAGCACGTCGGTGACTTCCGCCCAGGCGCCGAGGCGCAGATCGATGCCGAGTTCCTCCCCTTCGCGGGCCAGCCACTGCACGATGCCGATGAGGTCTCGCCGCCATGTCGCCCGCGCCGCCAGCCGAACCTGCCCGCCCGGCGCGTCCGCGGCCTCGAAGAGCACCACGTCATGGCCACGCGATGCGCACACCCGCGCCGCCTCGAGCCCGGCCGGTCCGGCCCCGACCACCACCACCTTGCGCCGCGGCCCCGGGCTCGGCCCGATGACGTGCGGCATGGTCCGCTCGCGCCCGGTGGCCGGGTTTTGCAGGCACAGCGCGTCCGCGCCGACGTAGATGCGGTCGATGCAGTAGCCTGCGCCGACGCAGGTGCGCACGCGATGCTCCTCGCCCCGCGCGAGCTTCGCGACCAGGTGCGGGTCCGCGATGTGGGCGCGGGTCATGCCGATCATATCCACGCACCCTTCCTTCACCGCGCGGTTCGCCGATGCCAGGTCCGCCACCCGGTTGGCATGGAACACCGGAACGCCGAACGCGTCGCGGATGCGCTTCACCCGGTCGAGGTGCGGCGCGATGGGGTGGGACATGTTGGGCACCGTGAAGCTCAGGCCCGCGTGGTCGAACGAGGTGCCCACGGTGACGTTCAGGAAGTCGACGAGCCCGGCCTCGACGTGCAGGCGCACGATCTCCATGGCGTCGTCCTCGTGCAGCCCGCCCTCCAGAAGCTCGTCCATGGTGAAGCGCATGCCGATGAGGAAGCGGTCCGGTGCCCGCTCGCGCATCGCCTCCAGAGTCTCCAGGGTGAACCGGGCGCGGTTGGCGGGGCTGCCCCCGTAGCCGTCGGTGCGCCGGTTCACCGCCGGCGACCAGAACTGCCCGCCGAGGTGTCCGAGCACCGAGAGCTCGCAGCCGTCGAGCCCCCCGCGCTGCGCCCGGCCTGCCGCGGCCGCGAAATCGCCGATGACCCGGTCGATGTCGTCGCGGTCCATGGCCTTCGGGAACGAACGGTGGGCGGGCTCACGCACCGCCGAGGGTGCGATGGTCGGCAGCCACCCGTGCGAGCTCCAGCCGGTGCGGCGCCCCATGTGGGTGATCTGGATCATCGTCGCGCAGCCGTGGCGGTGGACGCCTTCGGCCAGCGCCCGGAGCCAGGGGATGACGCGGTCGTCGCCGAGATCGATCTGCCCGAACGGCGGCGGCGAGTCGACCGACACCGTCGAGGAGCCCCCGAACATCGAGAGCGCCAGCCCCCCCTTCGCCTTCTCCTCGTGGTAGAGCCGGTAGCGCTCCTTCGGCGCCCCGTCCTCGGCGTAGGCGGGGGCGTGGGATGTGCTCATGATCCGGTTCTTCAACCGGAGGTGACCGATGGCGAGGGGTTCGAACAGGGCAGGGTAGGGTGTATTCACTGGCGAGGACTCCGACGGGACATTCGACGCGGATCGCGAGTCCGCATTATCGTTGAAGATGTGTCCCCCCTCTTTGGAGTTCCGCGTCATGAAATACGAGAAGCGGCAGCGGCGGATCTGCGCAACCGGCGCCTGGATCATCGCGGCGGTGTTGCTGTGCGCGAGCGCGGCGAGCGCGACGACCCCCGGCGCGTGGACCGTCCAGCCGACCGAACGGCATACGGTGCGCGTGACCATCCTGACCGAAGGGCTGGAGCACCCCTGGTCTCTCGCGTTCCTGCCCGACGGGCGGATGCTGGTCACCGAACGGCCCGGCCGGCTGCGCTACGTCGAGGCGGACGGCACGCTGGATCCGACGCCGATCGACGGGCTCCCGGCGGCGGTGGCGGACGCCGGTCAGGGCGGCCTGCACGATGTGGCGCTGCACCCGGATTTCGCGCGCAACCGCCTCGTCTATCTCGCCTACGCCGGCAAGCGCGGCCGCCGCTACGGCACCGAGCTGGCCCGCGGCCGGCTCGAGGGTCACCGGCTGGAAGACGTGGAGGTGTTGTTCCGGGCGCTTCCGAAGTCGCATGGTGGCCGCCACTTCGGCGGGCGGGTGGTATTCGACGGCAAGGGGCACGTGTTCCTCACCCTCGGCGACCGTGGTGACCGGCCGCGGGCGCAGGACCTCGGCGACCACGCCGGCTCCGTGATCCGGCTGACGGAGGACGGCGGCGTCCCGCCCGACAACCCGTTCGTGTCGATGGCCGACGCCCGGCCCGAAATCTTCTCGCTCGGCAACCGCAATGTGCAGGGGGCGGCGATGAACCCCTGGACCGGCGAGCTGTGGGCGCACGAGCACGGCCCGCAGGGCGGCGACGAGGTGAACGTCATCCGTTCCGGGGCGAACTACGGGTGGCCGGTCATCACCCACGGGAAGAACTACGGCATCGGCACGTCGATCGGTGAAGGGACCCACCGGGACGATGTGGCGCCGCCGGTCCACCAGTGGACCCCGTCCATCGCCCCCTCCGGGATGGCGTTCTACGACGGCGACCAGTTCCCCGGCTGGCGCGGGAGCCTGCTGGTCGGCGCGCTCAAGTTCCGGCTCCTGGCGCGACTCGAGCTCGACGGAGAACGTGTGGTGCACGAGGAGCGGATGTTCGAGGATGTCCTCGGCCGCATCCGGGACGTGCGGGTCGGGCCGGACGGGCTCGTCTACCTCCTGAACGATCACCCGAACGGCGTGATCGCACGCCTGTCGCCCGCGGAAGGTTGATGCGGGCCGGCCTCCGGTGTCTCATACGCTCATGGGCGAGGCGCAGTGGTTCCCGCTGACGCTCCAGTCTCCGAGAGGCCGTCATGCGGTGCGATTCCAGTGAGCTTTCACCCTCCGGAGCGTCCGTTCGGGGTGACTTCGGGCACATGTTCCCGCCCGGCGGGAATGGCTGGGAGGGACAGAAATGGACGCGATGAGTGTTGATCGGCGCCTGACCGCGCGTCTCGCTGATCTGCTCGGCTCTCGCGAGGAAATTCTGGAGGCCTACCTCTTCGGTTCGCATGCGCGAGGGCAGGCGCAACCTCACAGTGACATCGATGTCGCCGTCTATATCGACGATGCCCGAGCCGACGACACCGGCTATGGCTATCGGGCGCATCTGACCACCGACCTCATGGCCGGCCTCGGCTCCAACGATGTGGATGTCGTCGTGCTCAACCGCGCGTCGCCGCTGCTCTACCATCGGGTGTTGCGCGACGGCATGCGGCTCCTCGCCCGCGATTTGTGCGCGACGACGACACGCGAGGGTCGGGCCGTCTCCCGCTACTGCGACTTCGTGCCGCAGCTTGCAAAGATGGAAGCTGTCAGGCGCTCGGTCGCGGCCCGCAGCCGGTGAGTCCCGGACGGACCGACGTTTCGGTGGTGCGGCGCCACCTTGCCTCGCTGCGCGAAGCGCTCGCGAATCTGCGCCGCCACTCCGGGTCGACACCGGAGATGCTGCACGCGGACATGGATCTTCGCTGGACGGTCGAGCATGGGCTGCAACTCTGCGCCCAGAACGCCATCGACATCGCCACCCATCTCACGACCTCGGCCGGTCGCGAGGCCTCGGACTACGCTTCCGCGATCGATCGCCTCACGGCAATGGGTGTGCTGCCGGACGTATTCGGTGCCCGGTTCCGGCAGATTGCGGGTTTTCGCAATGTGCTCGTGCACGACTACATCGAGGTCGATCTCGATGTGGTTGCCCGGGTGCTCGGCGAGAACCTCGATGATTTCGAGGAGTTTGCACGGTGGGTCGAGCGCCATCTGGACGGGTTGCCGGCCGCATGACCGCAGAGCGACGCTGGCCAGCCTTACCGTCGACACTCCGAATTCCGAGAGGTCGTTACGCAGTGCGATTCCGGCGAGATTTCACCCTCCGGAGCGTCCGGTCGGGGCGATTTCGGGCGCATCTTCCCGCCCGCGGCATGGCGCGACGTCGTCACATTCGCTCCGCATCCGGTCGAGTCCGGTATAGGATCGCGAGAACGGTCCGTGGGGGCCGTCTCCAATCAGCTCAGGAGTCCATCGCAATGCAAAGACGTGAGTTTCTCGCCGTATCGGCGCTCGTGCTCTCGGCGCCGGGAATGGTTCTCGCCGGCGGAGGAGAGGTCGAGTACAGCCGGGCGGCGTTCGACGAACTCCGGCAAAGCGGCAAGCCGGTCCTGCTCGACTTCTACACCTCCTGGTGAGGGACCTGTCGAGCACAGGGACGCACCGTGCGTGCGCTCATCGACAGCAATTCCGCGTACCAGGTAGTGACGGTGATGAAGGTCGATTGGGACAAGTTCAGCGACGCCCCGATCGTGGGAGAACTCGGGGTCAGGAATCGGGCGACCCTTGTGATGTTCAGTGGAGGGGAGGAAGTCGGCAGGGCGGTCTGGGAGACCGGCGCCGGGGCCATCGAATCCCTGTTCAAGTCTGCCGTGTCGTAGCCGATGGTGGAGCCCGGCCCGAAGGCGCCCGCCTTCGGGCCGAGGGCGGCAGCGTCCCGCTCATTTCGCCCGCCAGCAGGCCGGCCCGGACGGTCGGCCCGGACAGTCGGCCCGGACGGCTGGCGCGGACGGCTGGCGCGGACGGCTGGCGCGGACGCATGATCGCTCTCCCGGCCGCCGCCTCCCCGGTACGAATCATCGCCCGCTTCCCGGAACGCATTGACCGATGACCTACCTCTGGGCCTACGTCGCCGGGGCGCTCACCCTCATCAATCCGTGTGTGCTGCCGCTGTTGCCCATCGTGATCGCGGCGGCGCTCCAGAACAGCCAGTGGGGACCGCTTGCGCTGGCGGCGGGGCTCACTCTCTCCTTCGCGGCCCTCGGGGTCTCGGTCACCGCGTTCGGTCATCTCCTCGGTATCGACGCGGACTCCATCAACCGCGCAGCGGCGGTCGTGATGGTGGGGTTCGGGGTGGTGCTGCTCGTCCCGCGCGCGCAAGCCGCGCTGGCAACGCTGGCCGCACCGCTCGCGAGCCGCGCGAACTCGCGGATCGATGCCCGCGAGCGGTCGGGACTCGCCGGCCAGTTCGGGGTGGGGGTCCTGCTCGGGGCGGTGTGGTCACCGTGCGTTGGCCCGACCCTCGGTGGCGCCATCGGTCTCGCTGCGAGCGGCGAGGGTCTCGCCCAGGCGACGGTGACGATGCTCGCGTTCGGGATCGGGGTGTCGACGGTGCTGTTGGCGCTCGCCTATGGCTCTCGGCAGGCGGTCAGCGCCCGCCGCGAGAAGCTCTCGGCCTGGATGCCGTGGGCGAAGCCCCTCATGGGCGCGATCCTGCTTGTGGTAGGCATCGCGATCCTGTTCCACATCGATCGGATGATCGAGGGCTGGCTGCTGGATCGGATACCGGTATGGCTGCAAGACCTTTCGGTGTCGGTCTGAAGCGGCGATTCCCGCTCCGGCGCACCGCGGTGTCTCCGGAATCGCAGAGGCGATCGAGCGGGCCATGACGAGCGTCTTGCAGACCACCCCCAGGCAGCTTGAAGGGGAAAGCTTGTGGCCCCGCGCTAAAGATCCCCGTGCAGGAGCTTGTACACCGCGCTGCAGTCGAGTTCGCCGGCGCCGTTGTGGCACAGCATGCGGAAGAGGGCGGCGGCGCCGGCGCCGAGCGGGGTGCTGGTGCCGGTGTCCGCGGCCGCGCTCTGGGCGAGCCCGAGATCCTTCGACATGAGCGCCGCCTTGAAGCCGGGCGCGAAGTTCCGGTTCGAGGCGGCGATGTCGACGATGCCCGGAACCGGGTACATGTGGTCCATCATCCAAGTCTGGCCCGAAGACGTGGAGAGGACGCCGTAGAGCGTCTTCGCGTCGAGCCCGAGTGCTTCGCCGAGACAGGCGACCTCCGAGGCGCCGATGATCGCGATGCCCGCCATCATGTTGTTGCAGATCTTCGCCGCCTGTCCGTGGCCCGGCTCCCCGACGTGGACGACGTTGCGTCCCATCGCGGAGAGAATCGGCTCCGCCCGGGCGAAGCCGGCCGCGGAGCCGCCCACCATGAAGGTGAGGGTGCCCGCGGCGGCGCCGGACACGCCGCCTGAAACCGGGGCGTCGATCATCTGGTAGCCGGCCGCCCCGGCCGCGGCTGCCACTTCCCGGGCGCTCGCGATGTCGATGGTCGAGCAGTCGGCGAGGAGTGCCTCGGTGGAAGCGTGGCCGATGATGCCGTCGTTGCCGCCGTCGCCGAGGTACGCCGCGCGCACATGCCGGCCCTCGGGCAGCATGGTGATCACCACCTCCGCCCCGGTCACCGCGTCGGCAAGGCTCGCCGCCGCGACCGCCCCGGCCGCGACCGCCTCGGCCAGCGCCGCGGGCGAGACGTCGTACGCACGGACCTCGTGCCCGGCCGCGCGCAGGTTGCGGAGCATCGGCAAGCCCATGTTGCCGACGCCGATGAATGCGATTCTGGTCATGGGCTTGCTCTCTTCTACTTCCTCGCCGCCTCGCCGATGTTGTCCACGCCGCGCTGCTCCAGCAGTCCGTCGAGCCAGTCCGGGTCCATTTCCGGGACCGAGGAGAGCAGCAGGTCCGTGTATTCGTGGTGCGGCGGCTTGAACATCTCGTCCTTCGGGCCCGCTTCGACCACCTGGCCCTCCTTCATCACCACCACCTCGTCCGCGATCGAGCGCACTGTTGCGAGATCGTGGGTGATGAACATGTAGGCGAGGTTCAGATCCTCCTGGAGGCGGTCGAGGAGTTTGAGAATCCCCTCGGCCACGAGCTGGTCGAGGGCGCTGGTGACTTCGTCGCAGATGATGAATTCGGGCTCGGCCGCGAGCGCCCGGGCGATGCCGACCCGCTGCTTTTGCCCTCCGGAGAGCTCCGACGGGACGCGGTGGTAGTACTGCGAGGGCTCCAGCTCGATCTGGTCGAGCAGCTCGTCCACCCGCTTTTTCAGATCCGCGCCCCGCAATCCCCGGTAGAAGGCCACCGGTCGCCCGATGATCTCGCCGATGCGCTTCTTCGGATTCAGCGCGGTGTCGGCCATCTGATAGATCATCTGCGCCTGACGGAGCTGGTCCTTCGAGCGGTTCCTGAAGCTTGCGGGCAGGACCTGGCCGTTGTGCCGGATGTCGCCCTGCGTCGGGGGCAGGAGGCCGGTGATGCATCGCGCCGCGGTCGACTTGCCCGAGCCCGATTCGCCCACCACTGCCACGGTGCGGCCGCGGTGGATGTCGAAGGAGACGTTCTCCAGAACCTTGACCGGACCATACGAGGCGCTGACCCCGTTCACCGAGATCACCGGCGTCTCCCCGGCCTCGGCCGGCGGTTTCTGCTGGCGCTGGAAGCTGCGCACCGCCCACAGCGACTTGGTGTAGTCCTCCTTCGGGTTCGCGAGCATGGAGCGGGTGTCGGCCTCCTCCACCTCGTCGCCCTTCAGAAGCACCTTGATGCGGTCGGCCATCTGCGCGACCACCGCCAGGTCATGCGTGATGTAGAGCGCGGCGGTGTCGAACTGGTCGACGATGTCGCGGATGGCGGCGAGCACCTCGATCTGGGTGGTCACGTCGAGCGCGGTGGTCGGCTCGTCGAAGATGATGAGGTCGGGCCGGCAGCTCATGGCCATCGCGGTCATGGCGCGCTGGAGCTGTCCGCCGGAGACCTGGTGCGGGTAGCGGAAACCGATCTCGTCCGGGTTCGGCAGGCGCAGGCGCCGGTACAGCTCCATCGCGTCCGCCTCGCTCTCCTTGCGGGTCTTGATCCGGTGTTGCACCGGCGCCGCGGTGTGCTGGTCGATCAGCTTGTGGGCCGGGTTGAACGAGGCCGCCGCCGACTGCGCCACGTAGGCGATGCGCGCGCCGCGCAGCATCCGCAGGTCCTCCTCGGGTGAGGAAGTCAGCTCCATGCCGTCGAACTCGATGGAGCCGGCGGAGATGCGGCAACCGTCGCGGGTGAAGCCCATGGCGGCGAGCCCGATGGTCGACTTCCCGGCCCCGGATTCCCCGATGAGGCCCATGACCTCGCCGCGGTGCAGGTCGAGGTCCACCCCGTGCACGATCTCGAACCACTTCTCGTCGGCCCGGCCTTCGATGCGAAGGCCCCGGATCTTCAGCAACAAGCTCTTCCGAGCATCATTCTGGTCACTCATGGCTTCACTCCTTCAGGCCGGACGAGAGGTGGAGCATCCAGTCCACCACGAAGTTGACGGCCACCGTCAGCAGCGCGATCGCCGCGGCCGGAATCAGCGGGGTGATCTCCCCGAACGAGATGAGGGTCGCGTTCTCGCGCACCATCGAGCCCCAGTCCGCCGTCGGCGGCTGGATACCGAGCCCGAGGAACGAGAGCGCCGAAATGGCGAGGAACACGAAGCAGAATCGCAGCCCGAACTCCGCCACCAGCGGAGCGGTGGCGTTCGGGAGGATCTCGCTGATGATCAGGTACCAGGTCTTCTCGCCCCGCAGCCGCGCCGCCTCGATGTAGTCCATCACCACGATGTTGCCGGCCACCGCGCGGGCGAGGCGGAACACCACCGGCGAGTAGAGGAGTGCGATGACCAGGATGAGGTTGACGACGTTGGTGCCGACGATGGTGAGCAGAAGCAGCGCGAACACGAGCGACGGAATCGCCATCAGCGTGTCCACGACCCGGCCGCAGACCTGGTCCACCCAGCCGCCCAGGGTGGCGGCCATGAGGCCGACGAGCGACCCCACCAGGAACGCGAGGGCGGTAGTGAGGAGCGCGATGCCCACCGTGTTCCGCGCACCGTAGATGATGCGGCTGAACATGTCGCGCCCGAGCTGGTCGCCGCCGAGGATCATCGTGTCGTCGGGCGGCGCATAGGAGCTGCCCACCACTTCCGCTTCGCCGAAGGGCGCGATCACCGGTGCGAAGATGGCGGCCACGATGTAGACGACGATGACGAACAGGCCGAACGAAGCGGTGAGCGGCGCATTGCGCATCACCTTGGCGATGTCGCGCGGCAGGGTCTGCACCAGGAACTCGCGGAAGCTGTAGGCGAGGCCCCCGCAGGCGTAGAGCAACCCGATGGCGACCGCGATGTAGCGCAGCCACACCTCGCCCCCGAGCAGGCCCATCAGGAACGAGATCAGCGTCAGACTGAACAGCACCATGAAGGCTTCGCGCCGGTGGTAGTACGCGGCGAGGCACGAGGCCGCGATCATGAGCGTGTAGAAGACGATGGCGAATGTGCTCATGACGTGGCCCTCACTTCGGATGCCGCAGGCGCGGGTTGGAGAGAATCGCTCCCACGTCGGCGGTCAGGTTGAGGAGGATGTAGGTGGCAGCGAAGACCAGACAGCAGGCCTGCACCACCGGGAAATCCCGCTTGGTGACGCTGTCGACCAGCAACTGGCCGACCCCGGGGTACACGAAGACGATCTCGACCAGCACCACGCCGGTGATGAGGTAGGCGAGGTTCAGCGCGACCACGTTGATGATGGGGGCCAGCGCGTTCGGCAGGGCGTGCACCGCGATGACCTTCCAGCGCGGCTCGCCCTTGAGCCGGGCCATCTCGATGTAGGGCGAGGCCAGCAGGGCGATGATCGCGGCCCGGGTCATGCGCATCATGTGGGCGATCACCACGAGCGTCAGGGTGATGGCCGGCAGCAGGGTGACGTAGACCCGCTCGTCGAACGGCATGTCCGCGCTCACGCTCGATATCGAGGGGAATATCGGATTCTGGACCGACAGGAACAGGATGAGGATGTAGCCCAGAAAGAACTCCGGCGACGAGATCGAGGTGAGGGTGGCGACGTTCGCGATCCGGTCGAAGACCGATTCCCGGTACAGCGCCGCCAGCACCCCGAGAACGATCGAGATGGGAACCGAGAACGCCGCTGCCAGGGCGGCGAGGAAGAGCGTATTCGTGAACCGCGGCCCGAGTTGCTCCGCTACCGAGCGCTTGTTCGCGAGCGAGGTACCGAAGTCGCCCTGTAGTGCACCGCCCAGCCATTCGACGTAGCGCACCGGGGCGGGGCGGTCGAGCCCGAGCTCCTCGCGCATCGCCTTGACCGTCTCCGGGGTTGCGGCCTGACCGAGGATCTGCTGAGCGAGATCCCCCGGCAGCAGCTCGACCGCCCCGAAGATGATGATCGAGACCACGAGCAGAGTGACGGCGCCAAGCCCCAGTCGCTTGGCCACCAGTTGCAGAACGCCCATCGGCTCTCCTCCCCCGGTGGCCGGCCGCGCGCTCCCCGGCTCACCGGTTTTCGTCGCGCTCGCGTCAGTTCGGCTGTTTCATGACGTTCCGCAAGCGCAGGTGCACGCGATTTTCATTGGACTCTTCAGCGATGCCGATCGTGACTCAGGCGAACGACCAGCGTTCCATCCAGCGCTCGCCGTCCAGGGCCGCGTCCGAAGACATCTGCGCCGGCACTGCAAGCTTGTCGGACGCCGCGAACACATAGGAGGCGAACATCGGGATCAGTGCGCCGCCTTCGTCGCGCAGGATCTGCTGCATCTCGGTGTACATCTCGCGCCGCTTCGCCTCGTCGAGCTCTGTCCGTGCCTCGACGAGCAGCTTGTTGAACTTCTCGTGCTCCCACGCGGTGTCGTTCCAGGCGGCCCCGGATGCGTATGCGGTCGAGAACATCTGGTCTTCGACCACTCGGCCGCCCCAGTAGCAGGCGCAGAACGGCTTCTTGTTCCACACGTTGGACCAGTAACCGTCGTTCGGCTCGCGCACGATGTTCAGCTCGATGCCTGCCGCCTTCGCGCTTTCTCCGAACAGCACGCCCGCATCGACTGCACCCGCGAACGCCGCGTCCGCGACGCTCAGATCCACCGAGAGCGAGTCCAGGCCGGCCTGCTTCAGATAGTGCTTCGCCTTGTCCGGGTCGTAGGTGCGCTGCTCCAGGTCCTTCGCGAAGAAGCGCTGTCCGGGGCCGATGGGGTGGTCGTTGCCGGCGACGCCGAAGCCCTGAAGAATCTTCTCCACCAGCTCCTCGCGGTTGATGGCGTATTTCAGCGCCATGCGCACGTTGTTGTCATCGAACGGCGCGATGTTGGTGCGCATCGGGAAGGTGTAGTGCTGATTGCCGGCGACCGAGTGCACGGTCAGCCCCTTGCGGCGCTTGAGCAGGTGCACGGTCTTGAGGTCGACGCGATCGATGGCGTCGACCTCGCCGGTGATGACGGCGTTGGTGCGGGCGGCGGGGTCGACGATGGTGATCATCTGGATCGCGTCGAAGTGCCCGCGCCCGGAGTCCCAGTGATCCGCGTATCGGTCGAGGTCGGCCCGCACGCCGGGGTCGAAGTTCCTGATCCGGTACGCCCCCGCCCCGATGCCGGACTGCCAGTCGGGTTTGCCGTCCTTGCTCGGCATGATCGGCAGGTGGTAGTCGGTGGGCACGAACGGGAAGTCGGCGTTGCCGGCTTCGAGGGTGAATATCACGGTGTGCTTGCCGTCGGCCTTGATGTCGGTGATCGGCGCCACGATCGGCTTGGCGGCGGAGGTGGAGTCCTCGCGGCGGTGATGGTTGAAGGAGGCGACGACATCCTCCGCGGTGATGTCCCGGCCGTCGTGGAAGGTCGCGCCCTTGCGAAGCTGGAAGATCCAAGTGGCGGCATCCGCCGATGCCTCCCAGCGCTCGGCGAGTTGACCGGCCAGAGAGCCGTCCTGGGCGATCTCGGTCAGGTAACCGTTGTATCCGAAGGTAAAGGCGACCGTGAAACCGTTCTCGTGGGTGCCCGGGTCCAGGCTGTCGACGGTCTGGCCGTGCGCCTTGCCCATGCGCATGACGCCGCCCTTCTTCGCCCCGTGTGCGAACCGCATGGGCAGGGTGAGGGCGGCGGCGCCGGCGGCGCCGGTCTGGAGGAATCTGCGCCGGGTGGTGGAGTGACGGGTGATGGTGTTCATGAGACGCCCTCCGTGCATGGAGTGATGAATTGAAGGGCGTCGAAGGTCGAGCAAGGAGACTTCACGTGCATGTCGCGCCCCTCGTGCACCCGCGATGCGTCGGCCGCCCATGGGTGCTTGCGTGGGGGCCCGCGCTGACGAGTGTGTCCCGATGGTGGCACGGTGCCCGAAGTCAGGCAATGGCTGCTGTGGCTCGTCCGCTCAGCCGGTGACCGGTCCGCGGTCGGTCAGTTCGATGTGGGTCAGGGTGCGGTCGAGGTGTTCGGCGCGCCACGCGAGCAGGGCCTCCGCACAGGCGAGCCGGACGTCGCGCCAGGCCGGATCGCCGGCGCGGTCGACGAGTTCGTCGGGGTCGCGCTCCAGGTCGAAGAGCAACGGCGGCAGGCCGGCGAAGTGCACGTACTTGACTTGCTCGGTGCGGTATACCGCGAGGTTGCAACGCTCGGCCGGGAGTCCGAGTGCTTTCTGCGCGCGCCCGGTCGCGACCTCGCGAAAGTCGAACTCCCAGTGAACGGCTTCCCGCCACGCCCGGGGGGGGTGGCCGTCGAGGAACGGGACCAGCGAACGTCCGTCGAGCTGGTTTGGTACCGGGGCGCCGATCGCCTCGAGTATCGTCGGCATCACGTCCACCGCTTCGGTGAACGCGCCGACGGTGGTTCCGTGCGTCGCGGGCCGGCTCGGGTCGCGCACGATCAGCGGAATGTGGAAGCTCTGGTCGAAGTAGCCGCCCTTTCCGAACAGATGGTGGTCGCCCATCATCTCGCCGTGGTCGGTGGTCAGCACGATCAGGGTGCGGTCCCAGACGCCGGATGCCCGCAGCGCTTCGACGATGTGCCCGATGTGATCGTCGATCTCCGCGATCAGCCCCCAGTAGGCCCGGCGGATGGTGTGGGTGTCCTCGGTGCTCCAGTCCGTCGCCGAACCCCGCGCCCCCGGCCGAAATCCGCCCTTTTCGAGATGGTCGAAGAGATGGTCGAGCCAGGGGTGCTGCGCCCGTTCTGCCGCCAGCCCGCCCGCCGCGCGCACGAAGTCCGGGCCGGCGTGCGAGTCGAAGCGCTCGTGGTACGGCGCGGGCGCGATGAACGGCGGGTGCGGCGCGAGCCAGGAGATATGCGCGAAGAAGGGACGATCGCGTCGCTCGGACAGCCAGCGCAGGAAGGACTCGGTGAGATATGCGGTCGGCGAGTCCTCGGCGCGGTAGAGCGCGGGGGCGCCGGTCGGGGGATCGACAGATCCGGTGGCGGGCGCGAAGAGGGCCAGCGGATCCTCCGCCGGGACCGCGACGCCCCGGGCCGTGAGCCACGACCGCCAGTCCTCGTACCCGTCGCGCAGCTCGGCGCGCGCCTCCATTCCCGGCAGGACGCCCTCCCAGGTCAGGAGCGCCGGGTCGGCGGGGTGGTGGGCGCGGGGGTCGGCGCCGGTGTCGGTGTAGCCGAACAGCGTCGGGGCATGGCCGACGCGGCGGGTGGCGAGGGCGATGTTGTCGTGACGCCGGTCGAGCGGCGTGCCGTTGCCGCACACCCGGTGATTCATCTGGTAGAGCCCGGTATAGAGCGAGGCGCGGGCCGGCGCGCACGGCGCGGCCTGAGTGTAGTGGCGCCGAAACAGCACCCCGGCGGAGGCGAGGGCGTCGATGTTCGGCGTGCGCACCACCGGATGCCCGACCGCGGAGAGGCAGTCCGCCCGCCACTGGTCGGCCGTGATCAGCAGGATGTTCATCGCGTCGGTGCCTCCGTGGTCGGTCCCCGTGCCCGGATCTTCCGACATTCATCTTCTGGAGCTGACGCAATCATGACGCGGTGCCGAGAGCCTACTCGGAAGGAGTCCGGGCGATGCGGAATCCGAGGTTGTTGTTGCGAAAGTCTGTCGGGTACCAGAGGCGGTTGGCCGATCGGATGTCGTTCGGCTTCCCGGACCAGGAGCCGCCGCGGATCGTACGGCGGCGGCAGTCGCCGTCCTCCCGGGCGCTGCCGTCGGCCGGCGCCCCGTCGTAGCTCCCGTGCCAGCAGTCCCGGACCCACTCGCGGACATTCCCCGACATGTCGAAGAGATCCAGTTCGTTCGCCTGCCTGCGTCCCACCGGCTGCGTTCCGTTGCCGCTGTTCTCGTGATACCACGCCACCTCGGCCGGGTTGGCGCTTCCCGCATACGGGTGTCCCTTGCTCAGTGAGCCTCCCCGCGCCGCGTACTCCCATTCCGCCTCGCTCGGCAGCCGGTAGCGCTCCCCCTGCGCATTCAGCTTGCGCAGAAACGCCTGGATGTCGTTCCAGCCTACGGTCTCGACCGGACACTTGGGGCAGTCTCCGAACGTGCTGGGATTCTCGTCCATGACCGCTTCCCAGAGCTCCTGCGTCATCTCGAACCGGCTGATCTCGAAGGGTTCGACCTGCACCGTGCGTACCGGGTGCTCGTCAGTGTCGCAGCGCTCCTGCTCCGGCGTGCATCCCATCATGAACGACCCGCCCTCGACGCGGACCATCTGCGCGTTCATCTCCTGCGTGATATTCGCCAGTCGGCCCCGGAGCCGAGCGAGCCTGGCGGCGGCCCGCAGCCGGTCTTCCGCCGTCAGAATTGCTTCCAGAGCCGGGGGGTAGTACTCGGCGTCCGGCCCGGCTGCGACCGCGAATCGCGCCAGCAGCAGTCGGCCCTCGCGCCAGGCGTCCTCTCCATCGCCGTGTTCGGCCAGCACCCTGCCTTTCACGTAGGCGAACATCGGAGGCGGCTCGATATCCAGGGCTTCGACTTCCCGCAGCGCCTGCAGTGCCCGTTGCGGATCCCCGCCCGCCAGCGCGGCGCTCGCCTCCAGCACGAGCTTGTCGGCCAGCACGTCGGGAGGCAGGTCCTGGGCCATCGCGGAGGGCATCCCGGGGCTGGACAGGGAGAGGAACAGCAGGAGAAGCAGGGTCGTCCTCATCGGTCTCGATACCTCCCGTGGCATGCTGACCCGAAAATTTCACCCATTCGCGGCTGTGGGTGCGAATGGGTGAAATTTTCGGGCTGAGCCGGCGCATCCGGTCGCCGGCTTCCGCCCACTATTCTCCGGCTTGAGGCCCGGATGTGGAAACACGCCGCGAGGTGCGCTCTCCGAAGGAACCTGGAAAGGACAAGTTCCCGCTCGGTTCCAGACCTTCCCGAAACGCGCCCTCCGCTGACACCTGGAAAAGACGGTCGCCGCCGGGAAGTCGAGCCGGAGACGAAACCCGGCATCAGGCACACGGGATGCCGAGTGCCGACACGACATCCGCATACTCTTCGAGCGCTGTCCGGCCCTTCGGCGTCAGGTCGTAGACGCCGCGTGGCGTGTCGGCCGGACGCTCGAACCAGCCGTAGTGGTCCGCGCGCATCATGTCCCCGGCCCGCGGGACCCCGGCCGCGGCGGCGACGAGCGCGGCTTTCGTCGGGCCGTTCGCGTCGAGGCAGGCGGCGCAGCGCAGGGCGTCCTGACGGTACGCGGTGACGATCTTTCGCCGGCTGGCGCCTCCGTCGTTGGGATCGCCCACCCGGTGCTGGAATTCGCGCAGGAGCCTTCCGAGCGCGCGCCGGCGCTTGCGCGGGCGGTATCGCGCCGGATCGAGCAACGCTTCCACCAGCGGCACGGGCCCGAGCCGGACCGTGAGCAGCCCGAGCCCGAGCTGGCGGCAGAGTGCCAGCGCATCCTTCCTGCGGGTGGTGCGACCCGAGAACGGCGGAACCGCGAGGTAGACGTTGTCGGTGACGCTTTGCCGGGCGATGCCCTGGAACACGAGCG
The DNA here is from genome assembly GCA_026709935.1 of Thiotrichales bacterium. Taxonomy (GTDB): domain Bacteria; phylum Pseudomonadota; class Gammaproteobacteria; order HK1; family HK1; genus HK1. The sequence goes on along the minus strand of JAPOSC010000054.1, from coordinate 35,989 downwards.
CCAGGGAGAACATGGTCTTCAGCTCTACGATCACCGGCGGCTCCCCGCCCCTGATCGCCACCGCGTCGCAACCCTCGACCTCGCTCTTGACCGTGTAGCCCTGCGCTTCGAGGAACGCCTTCACCGGGGTATAGAGATCGGTCTCGCGCATGGCCCGGACTCTGCCACGGTCCTCCCGAGTCGCAAAGTGAACGGGATTGATTCGAGGGATGTGTTATGTGAGGCTGTGAATATGAAAAACATCACAGTTTCCATTGACGACGAGATCCATCGTCGCGCCCGTATCAAGGCGGCCGAGCGTGACACGTCGGTGTCCGCCGTGGTGCGTGAGTTCCTGATCGACTGGTCGGGAGAGGAGACCGAGTTCGAGCGTCTCAAACGTCTCCAGAACGAAACGCTGAACGCCATTGACCGCTTCCGCGCCGGAGATCGGTTGTCGCGAGACGACATTCATTCCCGTGACGGCATTCGTTGACACAAACGTGCTGCTCTATGCCGTGAGCACGGTCGCCGAAGAGGCACCCAAGCGTCTGGTGGCGCGCGCGATTCTCGAGCACGACGATCTCGTCCTCTCTGCTCAGGTACTCCAGGAATTCTATGTGCAGGCCACCCGTACTACGAAACCGGAACGTCTCCCTCATGAAACTGCCTTGAGGCTGATCGAATCATGGCTGCGATTTCGGGTGATAGAAACAACGGTCCCGTTGGTGCGGCACGCGCTGGCCAGCGCCCAACGCTGGCGTATCTCCTATTGGGACGCGGCGATTGTCGAAGCCGCTCGGATCAGTGGCTGTCCGACCCTGTTTTCAGAAGATCTGCAACCAGACATGAATTTTGCCGGCGTAACAGTGAATAACCCATTTCTGGCGGCCGATACGCGGTAGGTAGGGGGTGACCGACGGCCGGATCACGCCACGCCCGCTGCCGGTCTCGATTGCGGTTGGCTCGGAGATTGTCTGGATTGTCCGACTCAGAGCATGAACCCGGTTTTCAGGTTCGCCCAATCTTCCGTCATATTCGAGGGGGCGATGTGCCGTCTTGCGCCGGTTGGGAAAATCGACATTACAGCCTTCCGGATCTACCGCCACTGCCGTTCGCAGGTCTCGGCGAGAGCCCCTTCCAGCAGATCGTCGACGCCCAGCGTCGGCGCCCATCGGCGCAGGTACGCCAAGTCGAGCGTCGCTCCGCGTAACTCGATCACGCCCTGCACGTCACGCCACTGCCGCCCCGAAGTCTCGCCGCCGAGTCGATACCATCGGAGCTTGGCGAGTATCGTGTCCTCGGCCGATGCAATCCAGAGGTGACGGCTACCCTTGGTATCGTCGATGGATTCCGGCATGCGCCTTGCGCGCACCTCGGCTTCGTACTCGGAGTCTTCAGAAATGAAGATATCAATCTTCAATCCTGTCCCGAAGTGAATCAGGTTGAAGCTCGATCCGTGTCGCACGGCGTCGCGAATCGACGCCTCGTCAATGTAGTGTTCCGCCTCCAGGGCCGTGCGGAGCGGACTCGCGTGTTCCTCGCGCAGTTCCGCTATCACATCGATATCGTTCGTCGCCCGAAAGCGCCCGTGTATCGTGCTGGCAATGGATCCGCCGACGTACCAGACGACCCCCAGTCGCTCCAGTACGTCGATCAGCGGCGTCAGCGCGATGGCGAGATCGTCGTGCCGGTCCATCCCACCGCTTCCTGGTGACGTCGCACCTTGCGTGCGAGTGCGGCGCCGTAGTTCTGTTCGATCCACAGGAGCCGCAGTGCCTGCTCGCCGAGTTCCGGGTGCCGCGCCCGCAGCGCCGCGCGCGACAGCGCGATCATCGAACCACTGAACCGCAGCCCCGCCCGAAGTCGCCCGGCGGGTCCCAGTCGTCGCAACGCCTCGAGCTGCGCCTCGTGGGCGGCGCGGCTGGTGTCGGGTGGCGGGTCACGGTGTTCCATGTCCGCAAGTGTACGAGCCGCTCCCGCGGCCCGGTAGCGCTGCCCTCTTTGACGGTGTTGGTGGCGCCTCGTACGATTCGTAACCGTTCGGGTGGTTGCGGTGGGGCATTGGCAGCGGATCGGGGTCGAGCATCGTCGGACAAGGATTTCAGACATGCCTGAGCCGACTATCGTCGCTGAAGAGATCGGAGGTTCTCGAAAATACTCATGACTACGAATTCGAATGGCGGCACGTTGGCGCGGGCGCTGTGGGAAGCTCGCCGCGACGGGCGGCAGGTGCGGATCGATGATCGGGATCGTCCTCGTGACGAAGCCGGCGCCTACGCCGTGCAGCGGGGGATCACCGAGGCGTCCGGGTACGAGATCGTCGGATACAAGATCGGGGCGACGGCTCAGGTCGCGATGGATCTGCTCGGAGTGAGCGGACCCTTCTTCGGGCCGTTGTATCGCGAGGCGTTTCGGAAGAACGATGCCGCCGTTTCGCTCCCCATGGCCCACTCTCCGGTGATCGAGGCGGAGTTCGCGGTGAGGCTGGCGGCCGATCTCCCGCCGCGGGCCGAGGCGTGGACGAAGGCGGAGGTGGAGGCGGCGGTCGCGTGGGTGGGGCCGGCGTTCGAGATCGTCGGTACGCGCCTCGAAAGCGGCCTCCCCGGCGCCGGGATGCTGGCGATCGCGGACGGCGGCGCCAATATCGATTTCGTGTGCGGGCCGACCGGCGGGGCGTGGCGCGACGCCGACCTCACCGCCCATTCCGTCACCCTGCGTATCAACGGGGTGGAGGTCGCCTCCGGACACAGCGGCATGCTGGTGTTCGGCGATCCCGTCTCGGGGGTGATGTGGCTCGCCAATCACCCCGAGCTCGGCGCCCGGGGCCTGAAGGCCGGAGACGTGGTGACGACCGGCACCTGCACCGGCATCAAGCCGCTCTCGCCGGGCGACGAGGCGGAGGCCGACTACGGGGCGCTCGGGATGGTGCGGGCGCGCTTCAGCGGCTGACGGGCATCGCCGGGAGCCTGTCGCGAGCGGTGTCCGAGGCTGGCGATCAGCGTCTCGGTTGGCCTATTCTGCCGTGTCTTCATCACGGGAGAACGACCATGCAGTTTCTGCACACGATGCTCCGGGTGGGTGACCTGCAGCGCTCCATCGACTTCTACACGAAGACGGTTGGCATGGAGCTGTTGCGCACCACCGATCGCCCGGATCAGAAGTACACCCTCGCTTTCGTCGGCTTCGGCGGCGGCAACCGGAACGGCGAGGCGGAACTGGAGCTGACCTACAACTACGGAGAGTCGGAGTACGACCTCGGCACCGCGTACGGGCACATCGCGCTCGGGGTGGACAGCGTCGCCGAGACCTGTGAGCGAATCCGGGCCGCAGGCGGCAACGTCACGCGCGAACCGGGCCCGGTCAAGGGCGGAAACACGGTCATCGCGTTCGTGCAGGACCCCGATGGTTACAAGGTCGAGCTGATCGAGACGGCCTCGCGCGAACTCTGACCGCGCGCTGGAGTTCCGGTTCGGTCAACGCTGTTCGACGGGGGACAGGCCCGCTTTCGACACCAGATCGTTGAACGCGCCGAGGTCGTGGTCCAGGAGGGTTTTCAGGCGATCGAGTTCGGTGTCGATTCGCGACATGTACTCCTCGGCCAGCGCCCGGGCCTGGGCCGTGGGACGGGCGTCGGCGCTGTCCATGATGCTGATGACGGAGGCGAGGGCCGCGTTCAGCCGCACCCGGTGGTGCAGGCCGAACGTGTCGGTGTGCTCGCCCGGAAGGATGAGGGCGGATTCCACTGCCGCGAGCGCCCGGCGCAGTGCCGTTCCTGTTTCGACCGCCGCCTCGTGTCCGCCGTGCCGGGCGAGGCGTGCGCACCAACGCTCGACCTCTGCGCTCGTGTCGCGGATGCGCTGCACGCCCGCATAGGCGTCCGAGATCCGGTCGCGTATCGCCAGCAGGCAGTCGAGCTGCTCGCGGAGTTCGTCGATGCTCGCCGGGGAGCGAGGGTCGTTGACCACCTCGAAGAACTCGGTGAGGGTGCGGTCGCCGACCCGGAGGCGGACTTCGTACCGCCCTGGCAGCGCGAGCGGCCCCCGGTCCGCCTCCTCGCCGGTTCGGTTGCCCCGCAGCCGCAGCGCGCCGGGGAAGCGCAGATCCCACACGAAACGGTTGACGCCGGCCTCCACCGGCATCCACGGACCCGGATCGAGGGCCCGGTCCTCTTCGCTCAGGTCGTCCCAGCCGACGGGCTTCGGGCGGAACCCGCGGATGAGGGCGCCGCCGGCGTCGTGGAAGGCGATGGAGACGGATCCGGCCGGCGCGTCGGCAGAGCCGCGAGCGTCGTCACCTCCGCCCCCGCCACCATGGTCGTTCGCGCTGCAATCGCCACCGGCGCCGCGGTCTCCATGCAAAGCCGGTGAGACCGGTCCGGCGCGGGTTCCGTCGACGGTCGGTTCCTCCGGTCGATCGGCCGACAGAAGATCCGGAAGGGAGTAGTACACGATGACTCCCGCCGGCGCTGCTTCCCCTGCGTCGAGGAATGCGCGCCGCACCTGACCGGATTCGTCCCGCGTGGCCACGGACGTCACCGGCCGACCGAGGCCGATGCTGTAGTGCTTCCCCTCGGCGCTGGTGATGAAGTCCATCACGCCCGGCAGCAGCCGCCATGTGCGCCGGGGCGGATAGAGCTTGATCAATCCGGAATCGTGCCGGTCGCCGGCGCCGGCCTCCGTATCGTTCGGAGCGGCCGCTCCGATTCCGGTGAGGGCTTCGCCTTCACCGTCGTGTCCGGCGGCGGGCTTCGCTGTGGCGGCGGCTTCGCCTTCGCCGTCCGCGGGGTTGCCCCCCACTCCGGCGCCGGGCCCCGTGGAGGTCGCGGTCCCGTCTCTGGCATCGGTGCCGACGCCGGCGCCGGCGGCTGCCTCCCGGTGCAGCGGCGTGAGATCGTCCAGGATCCAGAACGAGCGCCCGTGGGTCGCGACCACCAGGTCCGTGCCTTCGACCTTGAGGTCGTAGACCGGAGTGACGGGGAGGCTCGAATGCCAGCGTCGCCAGGTCGCGCCGTCGTCGAGCGAGACGTACAGCCCGGTCTCGGTCCCGACGTACAGCACGCCGGGGGCACCGGGGTCGGCCCGAATCACCCGCACGAAGTCGTCGGGCGGGATGGACAATCGCCGGTCATCGCCATCGCCATTGCCGTCGTCCTCGCAGTGGTCGGGCGGGCCGGTGATCGTCTGCCAGCGCTCTCCGTAGTCGGCGGTCTTGTAGAGATAGGGCGTGTTGTCATCGAGCTTGTAGCGGGTGGCGGCGAGGTACAGAGCGGCGGGGTCGTGCGGCGAGGGTTCGACGGTGCGGATGAACGCCCACTCCGGCAGGTCCGGCGGGGTCACGTCGCGCCAGCTTCGCCCCCCGTCGCGGCTCAGGTGCACCAGGCCGTCGTCCGACCCCGCCCAGAGCACGCCCGGCTCGTGGGGAGATTCGGCGAAGGTGGACAGGGTGCAGTAGTGCTCGGCCCCGCTCGTGTCGCGGGTGATGGGGCCGCCGGAGGGGCCGAGCTTGTCCGCGGCCGCGCGGGTCAGGTCGGGGCTCACCGGCTCCCAGTTCTGTCCCTCGTCGATGGTGCGGAACAGCCGGTTGCCGCCGGCGTAGAGCACGTTCGGGTCGTGCGGCGAGAACCGGATCGGGAAGGTCCACCCGAACCGGTACCTGAGCTCACCCGGCCCCATTCCGCCGTGGTGTTCGGGCCACACGTTGACGAGCCGCACCTGCCCGGTGCGATGATCGTAGCGTTGCAGGGCGCCGCCTCCGCCCGGCGAGCTGCCGATGGCGCCGACAAAGAGGACATCCGGGTCCTTCGGGTCCACCGCCACGTAGCCGCTCTCCCCGGTGCCGGCGATGCGGCAGTCCTCCCAGGCGATGGCACCGTCGTTGGTGCCGGACGGCACCCCGATGCTGGAGTTGTCCTGCTGGGTGCCGTAGACGAAGTAGTGCGGGGCGCGGCCGTCGGTGTCCACGGTATAGAACTGCGCGGTGAGCTGGTTGTGGATGGAGCTCCACGAGGCGCCGGCGTTGAACGAGATGTTGGCACCGCCGTCGTTGCCCTGGATCATCCGCCGGTTGTCGCGCGGGTCGATCCACAGATCGTGGTTGTCTCCGTGCGGAGTGGGCACCTGATCGAAGTGCGCGCCGGCGTCGGTTGACTTCCACATCCGCAGGTTGTTGACGTAGACGGTATCCTCATCCTGCGAATCCGCAAAGACGTGCATGTAGTACCAGGGGCGGTAGCGCAGATTCTGGCGCGCGCTCGCAAGCGTCCAGGTCTCGCCGAAGTCGTCCGAGCGGTAGAGGCCGGGCGCCGCGTCGGATTCGACCAGCGCCCACACCCGCCCGGATCGGGCGGGCGAGGCGGCGACGCCGATCTTGCCCAGTGTGGCCGAAGCGGGCAGACCGAGACGCGCGGTGATTTCGGTCCAGGTCGATCCGGCGTCGGTCGAGCGCCACAGGCCGCTTCCCGGACCGCCGCTCGCGAGTTCCCAGAAGTTGCGGTGTGCCTGCCACAGGCTTGCGTAGAGGACGGTGGGGTTGCGGGCGTCGAGGGCGAGGTCGGCCGCTCCGGCGGTATGGTCCCGGTGAAGCACCCGTTCCCAGTGCGCGCCTCCATCGGTGGAGCGGTACACGCCGCGCTCCGGGTGGGGGCCGAAGGCGTGTCCGAACGCGGCCACCCAGACCCGATCGGGGTCGCGCGGGTGGATACGGATCTCGCTGATGTGCCGGGTGTCGGCGAGTCCGAGGTGGGTCCAGGTCCGGCCCCCGTCGGTGGATCTGTACACGCCGTCGCCGTGGGAGACATCGGTGCGGATGGTGCTCTCGCCCATGCCCGCGTAGATCACGCCGGGGTCGGAGTCGGACACCGCAAGCGCGCCCACCGACGAGGTCTTCAGGTCCCCGTCGCTCACGTTCGTCCAGGTGACCCCGGTGTCCTCGGTCTTCCAGATGCCGCCGGCCACCGCGCCGAACCAGAACACTGCGGGGTCGGACGGATCGCCGGCCACCGCCACCACCCGGCCGCCTCGCGGCGGGCCGATGCAGCGAAACCGCATGGCATGGAGCAGCGGATCGAGCGAGGGATCAGTCATCGAAGGATCTCCGGTAGCGGTCGCCGGGCGAGGCACGGCGGGAGCGTGGTCGGGTGACGCATCGGCGGGGAGTCTTCGCCGGGCGGACCCGGAGCCGGGGCGGTCGCCGCCCGCCTCGTGTGGCTCGGGGCGTCAAGCCCTGAGGATCCTGACCGAAATCAATTTTCCACCTCATCTGCTCCAGTCCTCTTTCAGACCGGAGGTGCAGGCGCATCGAACGGAAAAGTTGTTTTGGCCAGAGTCCGAAGAGGCGACGTTCAGGCGGCCGGCCGGGTATCGGTCATGCGCTGTCCGTCGCCGGTTTGGCGAGGATGCGCGCGATGAACGCCAGGAATGCATCGAGCACGAACCAGGTAGCGAGAAAGCCGAGGCACTCCAGTGTGAAGCTGCCGAACTTGTAGAACAGCTCCGCCACCACGAGCGAAATGACGAGCGCGGGCGCCTGCCGCGCGAGAAGTTGGCGCAAGGTGCTGGAGCGAAGCAGTTCGAACATCACTATCTCTCCCTGGGCAAAGATCTGTGGATGATAGCCGCTTGCGCGGCGGCGTTGATGCAGGAAGGAGATGCGCCGCGCGCGGTTTTTCACCTCGGAAGAATACCGCAGGCCCGGCCGCGTTCTCGACGAGGCCGAGGTCGCTCCCGCGATGCCCCCGATGGTGGTGCCGATGAGCCGGTGGAGCGACTTCGGCCAAGATGGCCAGGATGGCCAGGGTCTTTATGGAGCCGAAGGTCGGTCCCGGTCGTGGTCGACGACGCAGAAGAACCCGAACGGCTCGGACGACTCGTTGCGCAACTGGTGCGCCTCCAGGGGGCCGATGCAGGCGACGTCCATCGGCCCCAGGGTCTCGCGCCGGCCTCCCAGCACCAGGACTCCGTGGCCGCGCGCGCCGATCACGATGTGCGTGTGCACGTGCTTCTCCAGGCTGGAGTACCCGCCGGGCTCGATCTCGAAGTAGCGCAGGTCGGTGGACGAGCGCTCGCCGAACCTACCGACCAGCTCGACGCGGCGCACCCCCTTGAAGGCCAGGGCGTCGGCGAGATTGCGCGCGTCCTTGTAGGCGGAGCTCGGGCGATCGGTCCATTCGAACTCGGGACGGTGCTTCAGCACCCGCGGCGCCTCGGCATCGAGCGCCGGCTCGCGCTGCGGCTGCGGCGGCTCCAGGCGTTCGTTCGACTCGGCGCGGATGACATCCAAAAACGTGCGGGTGCTCGATTCGAGGTCTTCCCCGTGTCCGATGAGCGCGCCGCCGATCAGAAGCACCGCATCGTGACCGTAGTCGGCGCACATCCGGGGAAGGTGCGCGAGGCTCATTCCGCCGGCCGGACACGGCCAGGCGGGCCGCATCGGGCCGAGCGGTGCGCCAAGCCGATCCGCGATGTCCGCGCAGTCCTCGCGGGCGAGCTCGAACCGGCCCCCGGCGTTGGGGAAGATCGAGATGTCCGCGCCCGCGATTCGCAGCAGGGTTCCGAACACGAGCCCGTGGTCGATGCCCTCGCGCCGGGAGATGAAGTGGCCTCCGGCGAAGGTCGGGTGCGCCATGAGCACAAGATCGTGGTCGCGGGCGAGCGACCGGTTGATGCCGAATCCGGCGATGAAGGGGGCGGCGAGAACCCCGGGGAGCCCGAGCCGCGCCACGTACTCGAACCGGCGCTCGAGCGCGGGCAGGGGGCCGGTGACGTGGGGGAGGTACAGGCACCGCCGCCCGGTGCGCTGGTTCGCATCGTCCACCGCGTCCGCGCACCGCCGCACCCGGTCCTTGAACGTCTCGAATCCGTCGATGAGGTTCTGGTCGTCCTTGACGATGTCGCCCCCGCCGCGCGCGAAGGCGCCCGCCATCTCCGCGAGCCGATCGACGGAAACCCCCCGCGGCTTGAGCGCGGTGGCGAGGAGCGGGCGGCCGTGCACGCCGACGAGCGCACGCACGCCGGCCACGCCGTGTCGAGGGCCGTCGAACCCGGCGAGCACATGTTCGGGGAACGAGAGATCGACGAGCCGCACCCCGGGCATCATCGAGACGTTGCCGAACACGAGGTTGAGGAGGGCCGGCACGCCGCCCGCCTCCACTACCGACGGGTCGTAGCTCAGCCGGGCGCGTGCGGCGCCGCCTGCGCCGGCGCCGACATCGACTTCTTCGACCTCTCCCACCACCCCCGGCGGCAGGCCGACTGCGTCCACCAGCGACTGCGGCACCTCCACCGACTGCTCCAGGGCGATAGCGGCGGCGAGGGTGTCCGCAGCGGTATCGGTGGGGTGGAGATCGTAGGTGGCGACGATTCGGTGGGGGGTCGTCCTGGCCGGTGTGGACATGGTGCTCTCGATCGGCAATCGCAAGGACGATGGTACTTGATGCGATTCGGTGCCGCACGAGTGGGCTGGCCATCTGGAATACCAATGTCCGGTCGCAGTGGATCGGTGATGTCGTGATGCGCGAGGGAGCGCCCGTCGGCGTGCTGCGAGATGATGAATCTGGTCAAGGCTCTGGTGCCGCGCACCGCCTCCGAAGCTGGCGCCCGAAAGTTTTGAGGAGTGGTCGAACGGTGATGTTGCGCAGTGCTCGCAATGCCGTGCGTGTTAGCATTTGCCGGCCGGATCACCGGACACAGAGGGACAAGAATGATGCGTACAAAATTGACCGCCGCGGTCGTCGCCGCGGCTCTGGGGATGTCACCGGCCAGCCACGCCGGCATGGCCGAGGCGGAGCGGTGGATCGACAGCGAATTCCAGCCGTCCACCCTCTCCAGGGACGAGCAGATGGCGGAGATGGAGTGGTTCATCCAGGCCGCCGAACCGTTCCGGGGCATGGAGGTCAACGTGCTGTCGGAGACCATCCCGACCCACGAGTACGAGTCGAAGGTGCTCACTCAGGCGTTCGAGGAGATCACCGGCATCAAGGTGAACCACCAGCTCCTCGGCGAGGGCGAGGTGGTGCAGGCGGTGCAGACCCAGATGCAGACCAACCGCAACCTCTACGACGCCTACATCAACGACTCGGATCTCATCGGTACCCATTCGCGCCTGCAGCTTGCGGTGAACCTCAGCGACTGGATGGCCGGAGAGGGCAGCGAAGTCACCCTGCCCACTCTTGATGTCGACGACTTCATCGGCAAGTCGTTCACCACCGGCCCGGACGGCAAGCTCTACCAGCTCCCCGACCAGCAGTTCGCGAATCTGTACTGGTTCCGTTACGACTGGTTCCAGCGCCCGGAGCTGAAGGCGAAGTTCAAGGAGATGTACGGCTACGAGCTCGGAGTGCCGGTGAACTGGTCGGCCTACGAGGACATCGCCGAGTTCTTCTCCGAGCATGTGAAGGAGATCGACGGGGTGCGGGTCTACGGCCACATGGACTACGGCAAGAGGGCTCCCGACCTCGGGTGGCGCATGACCGACGCCTGGCTGTCCATGGCCGGCGCCGGCAGCAAGGGCCTGCCGAACGGAGTCCCCGTCGATGAATGGGGGATCCGCATGGAAGCCGGTTCCTGCAACCCGGTCGGCGCCTCGGTGTCACGCGGCGGAGCGGCCAACGGACCGGCTGCGGTCTACGCCATCCGCAAGTGGGACGAGTGGCTGCGCAAGTACGCCCCGCCGGACGCGGCGAGCTACGACTTCTACCAGTCGCTTCCCGCGCTCTCGACCGGCAACGTCGCCCAGCAGATCTTCTGGTACACCGCGTTCACCGCGTCGATGGTTGCGCCGAAAAGCGAAGGCAACAACACCGTGGACGACGCCGGCAATCCGCTGTGGCGGATGGCGCCTTCTCCGCACGGTGCATACTGGGACGAGGGCCAGAAGCTCGGCTACCAGGACGCGGGTTCGTGGACGCTGTTCAAGTCGACGCCGGTCGATCGCCGCAAGGCGGCCTGGCTGTACGCGCAGTTCACGGTCTCCAAGGCCGTGTCGCTGAAGAAGACCCACGTGGGCCTGACGCCCATTCGCGACAGCGATATCCGGCACGCGTCGTTCACCGAGCGGGCACCGAAGCTCGGCGGTCTCGTCGAGTTCTATCGCTCGCCCGATCGCGTGCGCTGGAGCCCCACCGGCATCAACGTGCCCGACTATCCGAAGCTCGCCCAGATCTGGTGGCAGCAGATCGGTGACGTGAACTCCGGCGCGTTCACACCCCAGCAGGCGATGGATCGGCTGGCGGGGGAGATGGATCAGGTAATGGCCCGAATGCAGTCGGCCGACGAGCGGGCGAATACCTACGGCGGCTGCGGCCCGCGTCTCAACGAGGAGAAGGACCCGTCGGAGTGGCTGAGCGAGACCGAGTCGCCCAAATTGCCGCGCGACGAAAAGCCGCAGGGCAAGACCGTCGACTACGATGAGCTGGTCAAGCGCTGGCAGGCGGGTTGAGTGACGTCCTGATTCGTCGTCCTGGTTTGTCGCTCCGGTTTGTCATGTGCGCGGGGCGGCGGGAGTCCGGTCACGGGTTCCCGCCGCACCGCGGCGCGTCCGGGAGAGTGAGGCGATGTCCATCGAGCTCCGGGAGGTCGTGAAGCGGGCGGGGGCCGAAACCCACATCCATCCCACCGACCTGATGCTGAGCGAAGGGGTGCTCAACATCCTGCTCGGAACCACGCTGTCGGGAAAGACGACGCTGATGCGCCTCATGGCGGGGCTCGAGAAGCCGACCTCCGGCCGGGTGCGGTTCCGTGGCGAGGACGTCACCGGGGTTCCGGTGCGAAAGCGCAACGTTTCGATGGTCTACCAGCAGTTCATCAACTACCCGCACATGACCGTGTTCGAGAACATCGCGTCGCCGCTGCGGGTGGCCGGGGTGTCCGCGTCCGAGATCGAGCGGCGCGTCGCCGGCGCCGCGGACCTGCTCGATCTCGGGCCGATGCTGAACCGGCGCCCGGAAGAGCTGTCCGGCGGACAGCAGCAGCGCACCGCGATCGCGCGGGCGCTCGTGAAGGATTCCGACCTCGTGCTGCTCGACGAGCCGCTCGCCAATCTCGACTACAAGCTCCGCGAGGAGCTGCGCGAGGAGTTGCCCGGCATTCTCGAGGAGAAGGGCGCGATCATCGTGTACGCGACCAGCGAGCCGCAGGAGGCGTTGCTTCTCGGCGGATACACCGCCACCCTGCACCAGGGCCGGGTGACGCAGTTCGGGCCGACGCCCGAGGTATACCGCCGGCCGAAGGATCTGGTGAGCGCCCAGGTCTTCGCGGATCCGCCACTCAACACCGCTGCCGTCACCAAGCGCGACGGCGCCATCCGCCTCGATGACGCGGTGGCCTGGCCGGCCGTCGGCCCCGCCGCCGATCTGCGCGAAGGGCGCTACACGTTGGGGTTCCGTCCCTACCACATCACCCCGTCGCCGGTCACCGAGAACGCCCTGAAGGTCGAGGCGAAGGTGCTGCTCGCCGAACTTTCCGGCTCCGAGAGCATCGTCCACGTCGAGGTCGGCGGGCACGGCTGGGTGTCGCAGTCCCACGGCGTGCACGCGGTGGCGGTGGGGGAGGTCGAACCGATGTACCTCCAGATCGAGCGTTTCCTGTACTTCGGCGAGGACGGAGCGTTGCTCGCGCCCTGAGGCGCGAGGTCGTCCGGGGATTTCAGGAACGGCGAAACGACCCATGGCCCGGATCACCCTCGAGCAGATTCGACACAGCTATCTGTCAGCCCCTTCCGGCGATGCGGACTGGGCGCTCAAGCAGATCGACCTGGAGTGGGCGGATGGCGGCGCCTACGCCCTGCTCGGTCCCTCGGGCTGTGGCAAGACGACGCTGCTCAACATCATCTCCGGACTGGTGCGGCCGTCCCGTGGGCAGGTGCGGTTCGACGGCGCCGACGTGACCGGGCTGGACCCCGTGGACCGCCATGTCGCCCAGGTGTTCCAGTTCCCCGTGATCTACGACACGATGACCGTCCACGGGAACCTCGCCTTTCCGTTGCGCAACCGCGCGATGCCGCCCGACGCGGTCGATGCGCGCGTGCGCGAGGTCGCGGGGATGCTCGACTTGCAGGACAAGCTCTCCCGGCGGGCTTCCAGGCTCACCGCCGACGAGAAGCAGAAGATTTCGCTCGGCCGCGGGCTCGTGCGATCGGACGTGAACGTGATCATGTTCGACGAGCCGCTCACGGTCATCGACCCGCACATGAAGTGGGTCCTGCGCTCCAAGCTCAAGGAGCTCCATCGCGAATTCGGCGTCACCATGATCTACGTGACCCACGACCAGACCGAGGCGCTCACGTTCGCCGACACCGTGGTCGTGATGTACGACGGCGCCGTGGTGCAGGTCGGCACGCCGGTGGAGCTGTTCGAGCGGCCGCGGCATACCTTCGTCGGGCATTTCATCGGATCGCCGGGGATGAACGTCCTGCCGTGCACCGTCGACGGTGCTGAGGCGGTCTTCGACGGGGTGCCGATTCCGATCGCGGGCGATGACGATAGCGATAGCGATGACGCCGGGAGCGGACCGGCGCGGGCGGCCCGGGTGGCCCGGCCGCGCCTCTCCCCGTCGGGTGCGGGGGGGACGAGCGGGCTGGAACTCGGCGTGCGGCCCGAGTTCGTGTGCTTCTCCGACGACGGCTTCGCGGTGGAGGTGACGAAGGTGGACGATGTCGGGCGATACCGGATCGTCGACATCCGCCGGGGGTCGCACCTCATGAAGATGGTGGTGGGCGAGAATGACACGATTCCGTCCGAGAACCCCCGCATCCGGTTCGACCCGGCGCACACGCGGGTGTACGCGGACGGCTGGCTGGTCGCCCCCCGGGAGGCGGAACGATGAGCACAAGGACGGTCAACCACAGAGCGTGGTGGCTGGTGGCACCGGTGGTGGTTCTGGTCGCGTTCAACGCCCTCATCCCGATGATGACGGTGGTGAACTACTCCTTCCAGGAGACCTTCGGGGACAATGTCTTCTTCTTCGAGGGGTTCAAGTGGTACGAGCAGGTGCTGACCTCGGAGCGGTTCCACGCCTCGTTCGTGCGCCAGATCATTTTCACCGGCGTCATCCTGGCCATCGAGATTCCGCTGGGCGTCGCCATCGCGCTCACCATGCCACGCCGCGGGCCCTGGGTGTCGGTCTGCCTGGTGCTGATGGCGCTGCCGCTGCTGATTCCGTGGAACGTGGTGGGGGCGATGTGGAACATCTTCGCGCTGCCCGAGATCGGACTGCTCGGGCGCACCGTCAACGCCATGGGGATCGCGTACAACTTCACGCAGGACCCTGCCTCGGCCTGGATCACGACGGTGGTCATGGACGTCTGGCACTGGACGTCGCTCGTGGTGCTGCTCGCCTACGCCGGCCTGTGCTCGATTCCGGACGCCTACTACCAGGCCGCCAAGATCGACGGCGCCAGCGCCTGGGCGGTGTTCCGTCACATCGAACTGCCGAAGATGAAGCGGGTGCTCACCATCGCCATCCTGCTCCGGTTCATGGACAGCTTCATGATCTACACCGAGCCCTTCGTGCTGACCGGCGGAGGGCCGGGCAACACCACGACGTTCCTGTCGATCGATCTCGTGAAGGCCGCGCTCGGGCAGTTCGACCTCGGGCCGGCGGCGGCGATGTCGCTCGTCTACTTCCTGATCGTGCTGCTGGTCTGCTATGTCTTCTTCACCGCCGTCATGCGCGGCGAGGAGCGCTGAGCCATGCGGTCGTTCAAGTGGGTAGCGCCCCTGCTCTACATCGTGTTCCTGATGCTGCCGATCTACTGGCTGCTGAACATGTCGTTCAAGACCACCAACGAGATCCTGGGGGCGTTCTCGCTGTGGCCGCAGGACTTCACGCTGGAGAACTACAAGAAGATCTTCACCGACTCGACCTGGTACACCGGTTACATCAACTCGCTGACCTACGTGGTCATCAACACCGTGATCTCGGTGACCGCGGCGCTTCCGGCCGCCTACGCGTTCTCGCGCTACCAGTTCCTCGGTGACAAGCACCTGTTCTTCTGGCTGCTCACCAACCGGATGGCACCGCCCGCGGTGTTCGCGCTGCCCTTCTTCCAGCTCTACTCCGCGATGAATCTCTTCGACACCCACATCGCGGTCGCGCTCGCGCACTGCCTGTTCAACATCCCGCTCGCGGTGTGGATCCTGGAGGGATTCATGTCGGCGGTGCCCAAGGAGCTCGACGAGACCGCCTACGTCGACGGCTACTCGTTCCCGAGGTTCTTCGTGAAGATCTTCATCCCCACGATCACGGCCGGCATCGGAGTCACCGCCTTCTTCTGCTTCATGTTCTCGTGGGTCGAGCTGCTGCTCGCCAAGAACCTCACCTCGGTGGCGGCCAAGCCGATCGCCGCCACCATGACCCGGACCGCGAGCACCGCGGGCTACGAGTTGGGGCTGCTGGCCGCGGCGGGTACCCTGACCATCGTCCCCGGTGCCTTCGTGATCTACTTCGTGCGCCACTACATCGCGAAGGGATTCGCGCTCGGAAGGGTGTAGCATGTCGCTTTCCTGGATGGCGTGGACCTGGCCGACGGCGGCGTTCTTCATCGGCATCGCCCTCGCGCTGGTCGGCATGACCGTCTGGGAGATCAGAAGTCCCGGCGGCGGCGAGCGGCGCGGCATCCTCGGGCTCGACACCACGCGCGGCGACCGTCTGTTCATCACCCTGCTCGGCAGCGCATTCATCCACCTCGCCTGGCTCGGGTTCATCGGGTCTCCGGTGTGGGCTGCCCTCGGCATCTCGGTCGTGTACGGAATCGCCGTGTTCCGATGGGTATAGGGGGGCGCTGCGTACGGTCGGGGTCTCCCTCGGCCTCGTCCTGGCTCTGCTATCCTGACTGAACCCACATTCGCGCGCCGGCCCGGCCCCAACGGCCTCGCCGATTCGGGGAGTAGCTCGATGCCGGATTCCGACCTCCTGCCGGGCGACGACACCCTCGTCGTCCACTTCGCCCATGTCGCCTATCGTCTCGCGGAGCGGTTCGCGCGGCGCGGGACGGAGATCGCACACTTCCAGACCTGGAGCCGGGAGGACACCCTCGCCCGCATCGCGGAGGGGCACGTGCTGGTGCTGTCCGGGCTCTGGTCCGATGAGATGCTCGACCGGGCCGCGAACCTGCGGTTAGTCCAGGTGTGCGCGGCGGGCTACGACCAGTTCGACCTTGATGCGCTCGGTGTGCTCGGGGTGCGGCTCGCCAACGGCAGCGGCGTCAACCGCAACGCGGTGAGCGACCATGCGATGGCGCTGCTGCTCGCACTGGCGCGTCACGTTCATACCGGGCGCGACCGACAGCGCGAGCACGTCTGGCGCGGCATGATTTCCGATCTCGATCGTCGCGAAGAGGAACTGGCCGGCAAGACCATGATTGTCTACGGGCTCGGCGCTATCGGCGCGCGGGTCGCGCGTCTCGCCCGTGCGTTCGACATGAGGGTCGTCGGCATCAAGCGCGACGTCGCCAGCCACGACGGTTCGGCCAACGAGGTGCGCGCCCCCGACCGGTTTCTCGAATCGCTGGCCGAGGCGGACGTCGTGGTGCTCACGTGCCCGCTGACGCCGCAGACCGAGAATCTCGTCGATGCGGGGGCGCTGGCGCGGATGAAGTCGGATGCGTACCTGATCAACGTCGCCCGCGGGCGCTGCGTCAACGAGTCGGATCTGATCGACGCCCTGAAGCGCGGCGCCATTGCCGGCGCCGGCATCGACACCACCCGGGAGGAACCACTCGCTCCCGACTCCCCGTTGTGGGACCTGGAGAACGCGCTGATCACGCCCCACACCGCCGGTGAGACCCGCCGGTACGAGGACAATGTCTTGGACATCCTCCTCGAGAACATCCGCCGGTTGCAGCGCGGCGAGGGGACGCTGGTCAACACCATCGTCTAACGCGGTGCTGCGCGACCACATCGTGGAGACCCGCGACGGGTACACGGACTTCGTGCGCACGCACTTTCGGAGAATGGCGGCGCGGTAGCGGCTTCCCTTCCCGGCCGTTGCTCGTTGTTCCGCTGTCCGCCCGTCGCGAGGATTCCTGCGGTCGGCTTAGACCCAACTTTCGATTCTCAGGTCGGTGAATTCCCGAAAGTCACCGGTGTTCGATGTGACCAGCACCAGCCCGTTGGCATGAGCAATCGCCGCGATCTGGCCATCGACGAACGGTGGGGTTCGGCCCGCGGCGACCAGCCGAGCCCGCTCGCGGCCGTGCCAGTCCGCTGCCTTCCGGTCGTAGTCCAGAATCGGAAAGCTCTCCAGCACTACCTCCTCGATGTAGCGTTCGATCAGCTCGCGTTTACGAGATGGTGCGAGCTTCGCGCATCCGAATCGCAACTCGTGCCACACCGGCGCCGGGATTCCGATCTCACCTTCGTTTTCCTGCAGGCGCCGCATGATCCCGGCGCTCGGCCGAGGCCGCAGCGGTTCGGAGACAGTGTCCGTGTCCAGAAGATACTTCATCGGCTACAGGTGCACATCGCGCCCGGTGTATTTCGGGCGCGCTTCCCGGAACAGCTCGCCCGGATCGAGAGCCAGCTCTGCAAGATCCGCGTTCTGGACAAATCGGCGCCAGGCTTCGGAAAACCGTGTTCCGCCCGAGGTCAGCCGCACGAACTCGCGTTGACCGATAAGTACCGCGACGGGTCTGCCGCGGCGAGTGAGTTCTATTGCGGCGCCATTCTCCGCATTTCGGACCAGTGTCGGAAGTTTCTGCCGCGCCTCGGCAATCGAATGCTGCGTCGTCATTGTCGCTCCATCATGTACATTGATATGTACATCGTATCCGGAACTATCATGACCGGCAACAACCTCCGCCTCCGGCGGGCCGTCCTGTTGTGCCGGGTCGCAGGTCCTGATCCATTCCGCGATCACTCTTCGGGGTGCTCGCCGAGCATCGGAGCGGCTTGCCCCGCCGTCGCCCACACCAGCGGGAACTCCGGGTCGTCCAGCGCATCGCCGTCGCGAAGTCGCTGGTGTACCTCCGGGAACGGGGGCGAGACCTCGCCGCCGCGGACCTTGAAGCGCACGTCGTCGCCCACCCAGCGGTGGGCGAAGGCTCGGCGCCGCGCCGACGCCGATGCATTCCCGGGCGCGCCGTGCACGGTGAGGAAGTGAAAGGCGATGGCGTCACCCGGCGCCATGTCGAACGATGCGATCTCGAACTCGTCGCGGCGCGCTTCGATGTCCGGAATGGTGTCCAGATCCTCGCCCTTGCGCTCGTAGTCGACGCCGACGAACTTCCTCGGCAGGAACGACTTCCCCCAGCGGTGGGACCCCGCCACGAGTTCCAGGCACACCTCGCGCGGCACCGCATCGAGCGGCGTCCAGAAGCTCACCGTCTGCGTTCCGTCGATGCAGTAGTAGGGGAGGTCGTGGTGCCAGGGGGTGCGCGACTCGGTCCGCGGCTCCTTCACCAGCACGTGCTCGTGGAAGAACCGCGCGGTGCTGGAATCCATGAGCCGGGCGGCCAGCGCCGCCGCCCCGGAGCGGAGCACGAACTCCCGGTACTCGGGGATGCGGGCCCAGTTGCAGTAGTCGCCGAAGAAGTAGCCATCGGAGCCTTCCGGCTCGTACTCCCTGGTGTACGGGCCGGGAGACGCCATGTTGCGCTCCACGCCGGCGCGAAGCACGTCGACCCAGTCGGCGAAGACGCCAGGGAGATGGACCACGCCGTCGCGCCGGAACGCTTCCGCAGTGGCGTCATCGATATCCGGGAGTCCGGCGCTTGCCGGGGCCGCGTGCGGCTCCGATGCCGGGCGGAGGGCTCGTGATTCGTGGGTAAGGGGTGGGGTCATGGGGGTATCTCCGCCGCACGGAGGCACTACGGGTCGTGCGGTTTCGGTCGAAGGGTATCGCGAAGGGCCCGTTTGGCTCGTCGGTGATCCGAGGCACCCCGCGCCGGCCGGATGGCCAAGCCCGACAGGCCCGGATTGCGAGGCGCCTGTGATATGGTAGCCCGGCGCGCGGGGAGATGCCTTCTTCCCGGATCGGGAAGGTTTCTCTCGTCGCGACCCCCGCGCAGACTTCTGCCCCTTTCGTCCCGCATGCGCTGCAGTGGAGATCGGACATGCCGGTGACCTTGCGCCAGTTGCGCTACTTCAAGGCGGTGGTGGAGGAGGGCTCGTTCAATCGGGCGGCGGAGAGCGTCCATGTCTCCCAGCCCGCGCTGTCGCTCCAGATCCGCGAGCTGGAGGACGCCCTGGGAGCGCCACTGCTGGAGCGCGAGAACCGCCGCGTCGTTCTTGCGCCGCTGGGCCGTCAGGTGCACGCGCAGGTGCTCAGGATCCTGGACGAGGTGCTTCTCCTGGAGACGATGGGGAAGCGCTTCACGGAGGGTCCGTTCCGGATCGCGATCGGGATCGTCTCCACGCTGGCGCCCTACCTGCTGGCGGGGCTTCTGGAGCGCCTGGAATCCGCATCGCCCTCGGTCGAGCTCGACGTCATGGAAGCTCCGGGCGGGGAGCTCGTGTCCACCCTTCTCGCCGGGCGACTCGATGCGGCGATCCTCTCGGTTCCGCTCGGACTGCTGGAACTCGCCGAGGTGGAGCTGTTCGAGGATCGTTTTCTGCTCGCCGGTCGGGCCGAGCGGCTGACCGCGTTTCGATCCCTGGGGGACACTTCCCGAGCGTCGGATGTGGCGCAGTCCGATATCGGACCGCTCCTCGCGCTCGGTGAGGGGGAGTGCCTCGGCGATCAGGTGCTGGGGGCCTGCTCGGTGTGGCGCCCGCAGGATGTGCACCGGGGCGCCCGGTCGCTTGCCACCCTCTCGGCACTCGTCGGGAGCGGGGCGGGCCTGACGTTTCTTCCGGAATCCGCGGCGCTCCACGAGCAGGCGGCATGTCCCGGTCTGGAGCTGCTTCGTCTCGCCCCGCCCGAGCCGTCGAGATGCATCGGACTCGTTCATCGTGCGGTGTTTCAGGGCCAGCCCTGGGTCGATGTGGTGGCCGAAGCGGCGTCGGGCGTGGCCGAATCGCTGGTGGAACAGGTCCGCGAAGCGGTAGGGGAATATTCCCCGTCCTCCTGACCGGGTGTTCAGCCGACGGTCCAGGTCTCTCCGGCCCGGAGCAGATCGGCCAGTTTCCCCTTGCCTTCCCGAGCCTGTGCGGCCTCGACCTGCGCGTTGGCGAGTGCGTCGAACGTTGGACGTTCGACCGCGCGGAGCACGCCGATCGCTTCCGGCAGGGCCGGGTGGCGCATCCGCGCCAGCAGGGTGGCGAGGGTGGGTTCGGCCGCGGCCTCGTCGTGCACCATGAGGTCCGACGTGTCCGTCCCGTTCCCGAGCGCCACCACCTCGGGGGCGAGGCCGTTCAGCCGGATGCCCCGGTCACGGTTGCGCCCGAACACCAGCGGTTGCCCGTGCTCCAGCTCCACGAGAGTGTCGGAGCGCAGCTTCACATCCTTGGCGTACTCGAACGCCCCGTCGTTGTAGACGTTGCAGTTCTGGTAGATCTCGACCAAGGCGGTGCCACGGTGGGCGGCGGCTCGGCGCAGCACCGCGCCGAGGTGCTTCGTGTGCGTATCCACCGCGCGCGCCACGAACGTCGCCTCGCTGCCGAGGGCGATGGACAGGGGGTGGAGCGGTGCGTCCACCGAGCCGTAGGGGGTGCTGCGGGTGACGTGTCCGGGGAGAGAGGTCGGCGAGTACTGGCCCTTGGTCAGCCCGTAGATGCGGTTGTTGAAGAGCAGGATCTTGATGTTGACGTTGCGCCGCATCGCGTGCATCAGGTGATTGCCGCCGATGCTGAGCGCGTCACCGTCACCGGTGATCACCCACACCTGAAGGTCCGGGCGCACCGTCTTCAGACCCGTCGCCACGGCCGGCGCGCGGCCGTGGATGCCGTGCACACCGTAGGTGTTCAGGTAATAGGGGAAGCGGCTGGAGCAGCCGATGCCGGAGACGAACACCAGGTTCTCGGGGGCGACGCCGACCTCGGGCAGGACCTTTTTCATCTGCGCGAGGATGGAGAAGTCGCCGCAGCCCGGGCACCAGCGGATCTCCTGGCTGGAGGCGAAGTCGTCGGCGGTGAGTTCTGCGGTTCGGGCTTGCACCATGCTCTCCGGCTATGGGTGGGAACGGTTCCGGCAAAGCGCCGCCGGTGCACCACCGCTTCGGGGGCACGCTCGGGCCGGCGCGGCGCGCTGGGGATGGGCCGGGCCCCTCGCGGGGCGCCCGGCGCGCGGCGGCGGGGGACGATGGCGGCTCATGCCAGCATCTCCTCGACGACGCTGGTGACGTCCTTCACCCGGAAGGGGCGGCCGCGCACCTTGCCGAGCGACACCACGTCGACCAGATAGCGGGCGCGGAGCAGCGTCGCGAGCTGGCCGAGATTGAGTTCCGGCACCAGCACCCGCTCGTAGCGTGCGAGAACCTCACCGGTGTTCGCGGGCAGCGGGTTCAGGTGGCGGAGATGTGCATGCGCCACCGTCCCGCCGTCCGCGCGGACCCGCTCCACCGCCTGCCGGCACACGCCGAGAGTGCCGCCCCACGAGAGCACGAGCAGCTTCCCGCGTTCGGGGCCGGTGACTTCCAGATCCGGAATCAGGTTGACCGCGTTGGCGACTTTCCGGGCCCGCAGCCGCACCATGTGATCGTGGTTGTCCGGGTCGTAGCTCACGTTGCCGGTGAGGTCCTGCTTCTCCAGGCTTCCCACCCGGTGCATGAGACCGGGGGTGCCGGGCAGGGCCCACGGGCGAGCGAGCCATTCGTCGCGCGCGTACGGCTGGAAGGGGGTGGCGTCGCCGTTTCCGTTCGGATGGCGCACTTCGATGGGCTTGAGACTTTCCACGTCCGGAATCCGCCAGGGCTCCGCGCCGTTGGCGACGAAGGCGTCGGAGAGCACCACCACCGGCGTCATCAGCCGGGTCGCGATCCGCCACGCCTCGACCACGATGTCGAAGCAGTCCGTGGGGCCGCTTGCGGCGAGCACGGGGAGGGGCGCCTCGCCGCTTCGCCCGAACATCACCTGGAGCAGGTCCGACTGCTCGGGCTTGGTCGGCAGTCCGGTGCTCGGCCCCCCGCGCTGGACGCTCAGCACCAGCAGCGGCAGCTCCAGCATGACCGCGAGCCCCATCGCTTCGGTCTTCAGCGCGATGCCGGGTCCGCTCGACGCGGTCACCCCCATCGCCCCGCCGTAGGCGGCGCCGATGGCGGAGGTGACGGCCGCGATCTCGTCCTCGGCCTGGAATGTGCGCACCCCGAAGCGCTTGTGCCGGGCCAGTTCGTGGAGGATGTCGCTCGCGGGGGTGATCGGGTAGGAGCCGTAGAACAGCAGCTTGCCGGAAAGCTCGGCCGCTGCGATGAGCCCGGCGGCGAGCGCCTGGTTGCCGGTGATGTTGCGGTACTCGCCGGGTTCGAGCGCAGCCGGCGGCACGTGGTAGCTGCGGGCCAGCGCTTCGGTCGTCTCGCCGAAGTTCCAGCCGGCGTGCAACGCCTTCACGTCGGCGTCGAGCACCTCCTGCCGATCGTGAAAGCGTTTCCGCACCCAGCGCAGCGTCGGCTCCGGGTCGCGCCCGCAGAGCCAGTAGACGAGCCCCATCGCGAAGAAGTTCCGGCAGCGCGAGGCGAGCTTGCGCCCGACGCCGGGGCCCTCGACCGCCTCGCGGGTGAGCCGGGTGAGCGGGACCCGGATGACCTCGAACTCGTCGAGGCTGTCGTCTTCGAGCGGATTCGACGCGGCGTGGGCGAGCTTCAGCCCTTTGGCGTCGAACGCATCTTCGTCCACGATCAGGGTGCCGTGGGGCCGGAGGAAACGGAGGTTCTCCGCGAGCGCGGCGGGGTTCATGGCGACGAGGATGTCCACCGTGTCGCCCGGGGTGTAGATGTCGCGCGAGGCGAAGTGGACCTGGAAGCCCGACACGCCCGCGAGGGTTCCCTTCGGCGCGCGGATTTCGGCCGGGAAGTCCGGAAACGTCGCGACGTCGTTGCCGGCGAGCGCGGAGGTGCTGGTGAGCTGGCTGCCGGCGAGCTGCATGCCGTCGCCGGAATCGCCGGCGAAGCGCACGACCACCGAATCGAGTTCTTCGATCGGCTTCGGGGCCGGCTGGAGGATGCTGTCGTTCATTGAACCCGGAAGTTGTCGATGTCCAGGATCAGCGCCCGGGCCGTTTTGGACAGTCGATCGCTGCCCGCCATCCACCAGTAAGCGGCGTGACTGTCCAGGAGCAGCCTCACGAGGCGGCTGGGCGCCCGCGCCAGATCCCCGGATCGTCGCTGTATTCGCCGGCGTCTATCGCAGCCTGCTCGCGGTCTTCATGGTCGAACAGGTCGTCCGGCAGGCGAAGATTCGCGAGCGGTGCCGGCTCCCGCCGCGCGGCCTCGGGCGGCGGAACGATTCGAGCCTGCGGTTCGCGACCCTTGGTGACGAGGATCTCCTCGCCGGCATTGGCGCGGTCCAGAAGAACCGAGAATTGGGCACGGGCTTCTGCGACCTTGTATTTGTCGAAAGGCATGCGCGGATCCTCGTCTCTGCATCCGTGGCCATCGTCCCCACCGCCACCTCGAATGGCAGGGTCGAAAGTATGTACAACAACATTGGTCATATGCAATGAAAGGGATATTCGAGCAGTGTCTCATTCCGCACTACGACACATCGGCCCGATCCTGGATACTATGCTCCCCGGGCCACTCACCCCGGCTCTCTCGCCCTGGTCCACTCACCTTGATCCACTGCGCCCCCAACGAACCATGAGCCCCCGGGCACACCGAACCGAAAGGCAGGACACGCTCGACGCGATGGTCGAGGAGCTGCATATCGGGCAGGTCCGGCGCCATATCCTGCTCTGCAGCGATCAGACCAAGCCCAAGTGCTGCCCCAGGGCGCTGGGGCTGAAGTCCTGGGACTTTCTCAAGGCGCGGCTCGCCGATCTGGGGCTCGTAGATGCCGGCGGGGTCTATCGCACCAAGGCGAACTGCCTGCGGGTGTGCGCACACGGACCGATCGCGGTCGTCTATCCCGACGGGACCTGGTACCACTCGTGCACGCCGGACGTGCTGGAGCGCATCATCCAGGAGCACCTGATCGGTGGCCGACCGGTGGAAGAGTACGTCTTCGCCGAGCACTCGCTGCTCGCCCCGGAGCCAACAACGGCGGCAGGGTGCTGACGAACGCCTCGCCGCCGGCTCCGCGACAACCACCCACCTTGCTCTCGGGTAGAGTCTCACTTCGACTCCCGAGCTTTCGGAAAAGCTCGTGCATACCGGCGGAGACACTGGGTGGAATGTCGAAATGAGACCCAGCTTGTGCGGTCGGAAACTGGCCCGGGGCATGGTGCGGATGTATTCTCGCGACCGGAACCGGGGTCATGCATGGAGGGGAACCGATGAAGTTCAGGATCGAATACTGCGGTGCTTGAGGATACGAGCCCGAAGCGCTCCGTGTGAGCGACAGGTTCTCGCAGATCGACGGTGCTGAAATCGAGCTGGTGAAGAGTTCGGGCGGCGTGTTCGAGATCACCCTGAACGGTGAACTCGTCTACTCGAAGAAAGCGAACGGCCGCTTTCCCGAGGGGAAGGAAGTGGAGGCGATCGCGGCTCGCGCCTGACGACGGGGCGCCGTGCGCGTGCCGACCGGCGTGCGCGGAGTGGAGCGGTGGCCGGGAGGGGGCTCGGCTCGGTGGCCCGCAATCGTCGAGTCCAAGGATCCTGGCCAAAATAATTTTTCCATCCAACACGCCTGTAGCTCCTGCCTGAAAGGGGGTCGGAGTCCACGAGGTGGAGAATTGATTTCGGTCAGTGTCCTGAGGCGCCTCGGATAGCCCGGAAATTTCCGAGCCGTTTCAGCGGTCCGGGAAGTTCGGACGGTCGGGCCCGTAGTTTGCGGTCAGGTAATCGAGGACCCGGCCGAGGTCGGGCTCTCCGATCGGGTTCATCCCGTTCTCCTCGACCATCTGCTCCAGCAATTCTTCCCAGTCGGGCCTCGTGAGTCCTTGCTGGGCAACGATGCGTTCGGAGTGACAGACGGCGCAGTAGGCGTAGGTCTCCTCGGCTCCCTCGGCGGCGACGAGAACGCCGAGCACGGGTGGGCGTTCAGGTTGTGACGCAGCGGAGACGATGCCGCCGTTGTCTCCGGTGCCCGCCGCTCCTCCGGTTGCGGCCCGGTTCGAGGTGAAGTCGATGGGCTGCGGCGAATTCGCGTTGAGCCACGCGATGACATCGGCCCGGTCGTCGGCGCTTGCGAGGCCCGGAAAGACCATCGTCGTTCCCTCGACCGCGGCCATCGGCTGTCGCAGGTACTGGTCCAGCCGCTCGGGTGACCAGGCGCCTCCGAACGACTTCATGGCGGGGGTGTAGCGGTCGAATCCTTCCGCCGAAGCCACCTCGCGGCCGATGACCGCCCACAGGGTCGGGCCGATGCCATGCGGGGCGCCGGCCTCGACGGCATGGCATGCCGTGCACACGCGAAAGACCTTCCTTCCGCGTTCGGGTGAAGCGCTCGCGAGTCGCTCGGAGATGGCTGTCTCGTCGGATGCGGCGCCTGCCGTCGCCGGCGTCAATGCGGCGAGCAGGCCGACGAGGATGATTCCCGGAGTCAGGAGGCGCGGAATCGTTTGCATTGTCCCGGACCGTGACCGAAATGGATTTTCCACCTCATGGACTCCAACCCTCTTCCCGGCAGGGGGGATGTGACGAATGGAACAATCATTCTGGCCGGAGTCCTTGCGGATCGGTAGCCGCTACGGAATCGTCGTGACCACGATGTTGCCGACGTGGCGCTTGGCGATGAATGCGGCCTGGGCGGCGGCGAGCTCGGGCAGAGGGAAGGTCGCGGCCAGCAGGGGTTCGACCTCGCCGCGCTCGATGTAGCCCACGAGGTCGGCGAAAACCCCCGGCGGCGGGACCGTCGCGCCGGTGAAGACGAGGTCGCGCAGATAGAACGTCCTCAGGTCGAACGGGACCATCGGCCCGGCGATGGCGCCGGCGCAGGTGTAGCGTCCGCCGCGGGCCAGCGCCCCGACAAGCTGCGGCCAGAGCGCACCGCCCACCACGTCCGCCACTACCGTCACTTCGTCGCGACCGGTGACGGTGCGCAGCGCGCCCTTCAAGTCCTCCGGGGCGCGCGGGAGGACATGGCCGGTGCCCAGCGCCCGGACGGTATCGGCCTTCGACTCCGCGCACAGCGCCACGGTCTCCGCCCCGCGCTGGTGCGCGAGCTGGATCAGGGCGGAGCCGACGCCGCCGGATGCCCCCGTGACGAGAACCCGGTCTCCGCTTCGCACCTCGGCTCGGCTCAGCATGTACTCGGCGGTCATGTACGACGTCG
Source organism: Thiotrichales bacterium (assembly GCA_026709935.1). Classification (GTDB taxonomy): domain Bacteria; phylum Pseudomonadota; class Gammaproteobacteria; order HK1; family HK1; genus HK1. The sequence continues at coordinate 9,771 of JAPOSC010000054.1, read as the reverse complement.
CGAAGGTGGCAAGTTCGGCGTCGGAGAGATCGCTCGTGACGGGATGGACGTGGCGCGCGTCGACGACGGAGTACTCCGCGAAGCCACCGTCGCATTCCGAGCCGTAGTACCCGCACTTGTCGCGATCGAGGGGGTCGTCCCAGTCGCGCAGCCAGGGGTCGATCAGCACCCGCCGGCCGAGCAGGGAGGCGTCGCACCCGTCGCCCAGGGCGACCACGCGCCCGCATACGTCCGCGCCCTGGATCCGCGGAAATTCGATTGGTCTGCCTCCCCACGTGGCATCCGCATCCGTCGCCGCCTCCAGCGCTTCGCCCGTGGTGGCGCCGGACACTCCGGCCGAGTACCACCCCGTGCGGGTGTTGACGTCGGTGTTGTTGAGTCCGCAGGCGCCGACCGCGATCAGTGCCTCGCCGGGTCCCGGGTCCGGCACCGGCCAGTCGTCCCGTACGCTCAGACGGTCGAGTCCGCCGTGGCCGGTCAGCACCACCGCCCGCATCACGCGGGGCAGCGCGGCCCCCGGGCCGGACAGCGCTGCGGTATCGGTCGAAGTGGACATGTCGCGAGAGATCTCCCTGAAGTATTCGCCGGACCGACATCGTATCGTTCCGCGGGGGGCAGGACGAGTTCGCGCCATCCTGGTTCGCAACACCCTGGCCAGCGATTCCCGCCCGGCGAATATGCGCTCGAAATCGTCCTGAATGGACGCTCCGTAGGCCCGAGTCTCGCCGGAATCGCACCGCCCCGCTCGGGTGGGAATGGCGATCGGCGTGAAATGGCTTCGACCCGGCGCGGGGGGAGGTGCGCGCCATTCCCCGACGGCAAGGCATGGTGAATAATCGCCATCGTGTGGCTGGCGAACCCCCGCCGGCCGAAGGCGAACGAGCGGCCATGCGAATCGTCGTGCTCAACCCGAATTCGACGCGGGCGGTCACCGAGGGGATCGATGCGGCGCTGGAGCCTCTGCGTTTCGGCGGCGGCCCGGAGTTCGGGTGCGAGACCCTGGCCGAAGGGCCGCCCGGCATCGAGACCGACGCCCACGTTGCGGCGGTCGCCGCGCCCATCGCCCGGTTCGTGGCGTCGAGGGAGGACACCGCCGGCGCGTTCATCATCGCCTGCTTCAGCGATCCGGGGCTTGCGGAGGCGCGTCGTGCGACCCGGCGTCCGGTGCTCGGCATGGCGGCGTGCGGGATCTTCACCGCCATCGGGCTCGGTTCCCGCTTCGGCGTGATCTCCATCCTGGACGAGGCGATCCCGCGGCACCGGCGCTACTACGATGCGCTCGGCGTCCGGTTCCGCCTTGCCGGCGATCGTGCGGTCGGTATCGGTGTCACCGGGCTCGCCGACGAGTCCCGTACCTTCGAGCGCATGGCCGACACCGGCAGAACGCTCCGTGACGAGGACGGGGCCGAGGTGCTGGTGCTCGGCTGTGCGGGAATGGCGCAGTACCGCGAACAGTTGGAGGACGCGCTCGGCGTACCGGTTGTCGATCCGGTGCGGGCGGCGGCGGGGATGGCGCTCTCGGTGCTGGTATCGGGCGACGCCGGCATGTGAGGCGACGCCCGTGCCATCCTGCGGCCGGTCAGGCCGCGGCGTTCGGCAGCCTCCGGTTCGTCCCTCCGAGATCGCGCTTCCCCATCAGGAGCCGGAACGGGAGCAGCATCGCGCACGCGACCGCAACCTTCACGCCGTAGTCGCCGATGGCCCAAGTTACCCACGGGAGTCCGGTGGCCGCGAAGGCGAGACTGAAGAACAGCGCGGTGTCGAGGACGGAGGCGACGGCCGAGGAGATCAGCGGCGTCTGCCACCACGCGGTGATGCGGCGCAAGCGGTTGTAGAGCCATACGTCGGCGAGCTGCGCGATCAGGAACGCGGCCCCGGACGCGAGCGCGATGCGCGCGGTCGAGGTGAACAGCGACAGGATCACGCCGCAGGCGAATCCGACGTAGACCACCCGCCGCGCCGACCCGGGTCCGACCCGGCGGTTGATGAGGTCGGTGACGAGGAACGCGACCGGATACGACAGCGCCCCCCAGGTGAGCCAGTCGTTGATCGGAATCCGGACGAGGAAGTTGGATGCGGCGACGACGCTCGTCATCGCGACCACACCGGCCACGAACCAGTGCATTGCAGGCTCCCTCAATCTGCGATGTCCGGGTCAGCCCGGGGACCGGAGCGGTGTTGTTCGTGAGTCACTGACGCCGCAAAGCGGGCCCCGGCCCGGGGTCGAGCACCGGTTCGAAAGTTTCACCGATTGTGCTCTCAGCCGTGAGCCGGCGAAATCTTCGCCCCGGGTCAGGAGGCTTGCGCCGGCTCGGGCGGGTTGCTTGCGACCGAGAGCATGGCGTGCAGCAGCACGTTGCAGCCCATCTCCAGGTCCTCCGGCGTCGCGCTTTCGATCTCGTTGTGACTGATGCCGTCCTCGCAGGGTACGAAGATCATGCCGGTGGGCGTCACCGTGCAGACTTGGCAGGCGTCGTGCCCGGCGCCGGAGACGATGTCCTGGTGGGCGTAGCCCAGCCCCGCCGCGGCCTCCCGGACCGCCCCCACGCACCGGGAATCGAACTCGATCGAAGGCTTCTCCCAGAGCTGATCGACGGTCACGTCCACGCCTCCCCGCTTGGCGAGGGCAGCGAACGACTCCCGGATCTCGGCGTCCATCTCGGCGAGGACGCGCGCCTCGGGGTGACGGATGTCGATCGAGAACCGCACCTCGCCGGGAATGGTATTGCGGGAATTGGGGCTCACGTCGAACTGACCGACGGTGCCCACTGCATGCGGTGCCTGGCCGAGCGCGATGTCTTCGAGCCGCGCCGCCATCCGCGCCGCGGCCACCAGCGCATCCTTGCGGGCGGGCATCGGCGTGGTGCCGGCGTGTGAATCGCGCCCACGGACCTCGATGTCGTACCAGCGCTGGCCCTGGGCGCCGCTCACCACGCCGATGGGAACGCCCGCCGCCTCCAGGATCGGACCCTGCTCGATGTGGGCCTCGAACAGCGCGCCCAGGGGGTGCGCGCCGCAGGGCTCGTCCCCCTTGTAGCCGATGCGCGCGAGTTCATCGCCGAGCGTTTCGCCCTCGGGGCTTTCGACCCCCCAGGCAAAGTCGCGCTCGAACAGTCCCGCGAACACCCCGGACGCGATCATCGCGGGCGCGAAGCGCGAGCCCTCCTCGTTGGTCCAGTTGATGACCTCGATCGGGGCCTCCGTCTCCGCCCCGGCATCGTTGAGGGTGCGCACCACTTCCAGCGCCGCCAGCACCCCGAAGATTCCGTCGAACTTCCCACCGTGGGGCTGGGTGTCGAGGTGGCTCCCCGACGCGACCGGGGGCAGGTCCGGATTGCGTCCCGGACGGCGCGCGAACATGTTGCCCATCTCGTCCACGGTCACTGTGCACCCCGCCTGTTCGCACCAGGAGGTGAAGAGGTCGCGCCCGCGCTTGTCGTCGTCGGTCAGCGCGAGCCGACCGCACCCCCCGCCGGGCAGGGCGCCGATCTTCGCCATCTCCATGATGCTCGCCCACAGGCGGGCGCCATCGACCCGCAGGTTGCTGTTGGAGGTCGCCATTCACATGTACTCCTGCTGGTTCGATTTCCGGCGCGGTGGCCGCACCGGGCCGGCGGGCGAAGATACCCGTCCTCGATTCGCGCGCCAAGGCTGCCGAGGCTGAACCTTGCGGCGAGGGTGCAGTATGCTTTCCGCCGCCTCGTTTCGCCGCCTCGTTTCGCTCGCCCCGGCGCGAGCCCGCACACGGAGAACCGCCGCATGAAATCGCATGTCCGAGTGGCTGTCATCGGCGGAGGTGTGGTCGGTTGCAGCGTCCTCTACCACCTCGTCAAGCACGGCTGGAAGGATGTCGTCCTGCTGGAGCGCTCCGAGCTGACCTCGGGCTCCACCTGGCACGCGGCGGGCGGCATGCACACCATCAACTCCGACCCCAACGTCGCCAAACTCCAGGACTACACGTTGAAGCTCTACAAGGAGATCGAGGAGGTCTCCGGGCAGTCCTGCGGCATCCACCTCACCGGCGGCCTCATGCTCGCCGACACCCGGGACCGGCTCGACTACCTCGAAACCGCCCGCTCGCGCGGCCGTTACCTCGGGCTGGACACGGAGTTCATCGATCTGCAGGAAGCGGCGCGGATGCTGCCGATCATGGACCCGAAGCACTACGTCGGCGTGCTCTACGACCCCAACGAGGGCCACGTCGACCCCTCGGGCGTGACCCACGCCTACGCCGGGGCGGCCCGCAAGGGCGGCGCCGAGGTCTACCGCGAGACCCGCGTGACGGACCTCGCCCCGCGCGCCGACGGCACCTGGGACGTGGTGACCGACAAGGGCACCGTGCACGCCGAGCATGTGGTGAACGCGGCCGGGCTGTGGGCGCGCGAGGTCGGGTTGATGGCGGGCGTGATGCATCCCTTCACGCCGATGGAACACCAGTACGTGATCACCGACGAGGTGCCCGAGGTCGCGGACTCCAAGGGGGAGATGCTTCACGCCATCGACTTCGGCGGCGGACTCTACATGCGCCAGGAGGGCCGCGGCGTACTCCTCGGCACCTACGAGAGGCACGGACGGCCGTGGTCCGAGCGCACCACCCCCTGGGACTTCGGGCACGAGCTGCTGCCCGACGACCTCGATCGCATCGGCGACAATCTCATGCGCGCCTTCGAGCGCTTCCCGGCCCTGGAGAAGGCCGGACTCAAGCAGGTCATCAACGGCCCGTTCACCTTCACCCCGGACGGCAATCCCCTCGTGGGGCCGGTGCCGGAGGTACGGAACTACTGGGCCGCGTGCGGGGTGCTGGCGGGCTTCAGCCAGGGGGGCGGCGTCGGCCTTGCGCTCGCCCGCTGGATGATCGATGGCGACCCGGGCATGGACGCCTGGGCGATGGATGTCGCCCGGTTCGGCGACTATGCCGGGCCCGCGTACTCGCGGGCGATGGCCCGCCAGACCTACGCCACCCGCTTCCTGGTGCCGTTCCCGAACGAGGAGCGCCCGGCCGGCCGCCCGCTGCGGCGCACTCCCATCCACGACCGACTGAAGGCGAAAGGGGCGGTGTTCGGCGCCGCGTTCGGACTGGAGCAGGCGCTGTGGTACGCGCCGGAGGGTGCCGAACCGGTGGAGACCCCGACCTTCCGCCGGTCCAATGCGCACGGCCCGGTCGGCGAGGAGTGCCGTGCGGTGCGCGAGGGCGTCGGTATCACCGAGACCTCGGGCTTCGGCAAGTACGAGATCACCGGCCCGGGGGCGGAGCTGTGGCTGGGGCGACTGCTCGCCAATCGCATCCCTCGCGAGGGACGCATGGTGCTCTCGCCGATGCTCAACCCCCGGGGCACGATCATCGGTGACTTCACCCTCGCCAAGCTCGGTCCCGAGCGGTTTCTGATTCTCGGGTCCGGTCCGGCCGAGGCGTATCACCTGCGCTGGTTCCGCCAGCACCTGCCCGACGACGGGGTGAGCCTGCGGAGCCTGCGGACCGAGCTGGTCGGCCTGAGCATCGCGGGGCCGAAGGCGCGCGAGCTGCTTGTGCGGGTGACCACCGAGGACGTGAGCAACGAGGCGTTCCGCTTCATGGCCATCCGGCCGATGGAGATCGGGCTCTCGCCCGCCCTCGTCGGGCGCATCACCTTCACCGGCGACCTCGGCTACGAGATCTGGATGAAGCCGGACTACCAGCTCGCCGTGTACGACACGTTGCTCGAAGCGGGCGAGGACCTGGATCTCCGCCACTTCGGCAGCCGGGCGCTCAACTCGCTGCGTCTGGAGAAGGGCTTCGGGAGCTTCACCCGTGAGTACACCCCGGACTACACCCCGTTCCAGGCCGGCCTGGAACGCTTCGTGGACCTGCGCAAGAACGACTTCATCGGACGCGATGCGCTGATCGAGGAGCAGCAGACGGGGCCCGCCCGCAAGCGGGTGATCTTCAGAGTCGACGCGAACGGCGTGGACGCGCTCGCCAACGAACCGGTGCTGTGCGACGGCGAGACGGTCGGCTGGGTGACCTCCGGCGGCTTCTGCCACCACCTGGACGCGAGCATCGCCCTCGGCTACGTCCCGAGCGCACTGGCCGAACGCACGGGCGGGTTCCGGATCGAGATCCTGGGCGAGATGCGCGACGCGGTCATCGTGCCGGAGCCGCCGTTCGATCCGGACGGCGCGCGGATGCGGAGTTGAAGCTTGCGCCTGCCGTTTACATTTCCGGACAAGTCCTCGTGATCGATCCCCCGAATCCGGGGCGCGACGCGCCCGCTGGCACTCACCCCTCCGGGTCCCGGCGCTCCGTCTTCTCGTCTTCTTCCCGCAGCGTTGCCCAGACTCGTTCCGCGAACCCGGCGCCCGCCTGCTCGTAGTAGTTGTAGGTGGTGGTGCACCCGCAGTCGAGGAGATCGGCGGCTTCCTCGGGGTAGACGTTGGTCGCGCTCAGCAATCCCCGATATCCGGCGCGGCGAAGCTCGTGGATCGCGAAGCGCTTCGCCTCGAGGTCGGGCACCGCCAGCAGGACCGCGCTCAGGCCGTCCAGGTGCAGGCGGTGCCACAGGTCCGGGTCCTCGGCGTCGCCGTACACCACCCGCCGGCCCTCGGCGAGATGCCGGGCGACCTCTCCCGGATCGGAGTCCAGGCCCACCACCCGCATCCCTCGCGCCTTGAGCTCTTCGTAGGCGCCGAGGCCGACCCGGCCCATGCCGAAGATCATGGCGTCCGCCGCGCCGATCGAGATCGGCTTGTCGTCCGGATGCCGTTGCCGGCGTTCGAAGCGCAGGACGAGCGGAGAGAGGCGTACGTAGACCGCGTGCGAGGCGCGGTTGAGCGGGGCGGAGACCGCGAACGAAAGCGCGACGATGATCGCCAGCGTGACCACCCAGCTCTCCGCCAGCAGGCCGCGGGCGGCCGCGGCCTGCGCCACGATGAGTCCGAACTCGCTGTAGTTGGCGAGCGCGAGCCCGGCCAGCACCCCGCTGCGTGCCCGGAGCTTGAATGCGACGAGCAGAGCGTAGAACAGCGCGCCTTTCAGCGGCAGCAGGGCCAGCGCGACGAGAGCCAGCACGAATGCCTCGGGTCCGGGCAGGCCGGACATGCCGATGAGCAGGAAGAATCCCACCAGGAAGGCTTCCTTCAGCCCCCATAGCGTATCGGCCAGCTCCTGCGCCTTCGGGTGGTCGGCGAGGAGGGCGCCGAGGATCAGCGCCCCCAGCTCCCCGCTCAATCCGAGCGCCTCGAAGCCGTAGCCGCCCGCGAGCGCAAGGCCGATGCCGAGCAGCAGCAGGATTTCTCCGTGGCCGGCGGCATCGAGAAGCCGGTGGACGAGGCGCCGCGCCGGCAGCAGCGCGAGCAGGGCGATGGCCCACGGCGACGGCGCCATTCCCTGCGACAGACCGAGCACCGCGATGGCGACGAGATCCTGCACGATGAGGATCCCGATCGCGACGCGGCCGTGGAAGGCGCTGAGTTCGCGCTTCTCGTCGAGCGATTTCGCCACGATCACGGTGCTGGAGAATCCGAGAGCGCAGGCGATGAGCAGGGCGGCGACCCAGCCGGTGCCGAGCCCGTAGACGATGAGGATGCCGACGAGGGCGGTGGACACCGCAAGATGGATGAGGGCGGTGCCCCAGACCTCGACGCGCACGACGTTGCGCAGCCGTACCTTCATCCCCACCGTGAACAGCATGAGCAGCACGCCGGCGTGCGCGATGGCTTCGAGGCCGTCCGGCGCGGCGAACCCGGCCGCGTCGAGGGTGAACCCCGCCGCGAGAAAGCCGACGAGCGGCGGCATCCCGACGGCGCGGGCGGCGAGGCCCAGGGCGAACGCGCAGGCGATGTAGACCCCGGCCATGGTCAGCCTCCGGTGCGCCGCGGTCGCCGACGGTGCGTGCCGATCATCTGCAAGTCATCCGCAATGACCGCGCCGGGGCGGGTCCTGGACTCCGGCCGGGACAATTTTTCCGTTCAACGAGCCCGCCTCCGCCTCTGCTGCCTGGAAGGGGGTTGGGATCTACGAGGTGGAAAATCAATTTCGGTCAGGAGCTTTTGGTGGCTGCTCACGCCCCCTGGAGGCGGGCGATCAGAGGCGCCAGAAACGGTTTGCCGGCCTCGATCTCCTCGACGCTCAGGCCGTTCAGCTCGTAGGGAAACACCAGCCATTTGTCGGTCTCGTGCAGGTGATAGTCCGGCGCCCGGCCGGTGCGGTTGCGTGCCGGCTTGTACCACGGCGCCGCGATCCGCACCTCGCGCGGCAGGTTCCGCCGCATGCGCGACGCGAGCCGATCGATGACTGCCTTCACGTTGAGACCGGTACTGTAGACATCGTCGACGATGAGGAGCCCGTCCTCCGCGTTCATGGTCTCCAGCAGGTACTGGGTGCCGTGGACCCGGATCGCGGAGGATGCCTCGTCCACCATGCGCTGGTAGCGCTGCATGCCGCGATAGGAGGTACGCAGCGAGATGTGGTCGGTCCCCACCCCGAGGTGTTGCAGGCACTCCTGCACCGCAATTCCGACCGAGCTGCCACCGCGCCACAGCCCGACGATGAAGCTCGGCCGGAAGCCGCTCTCGAAGACCCGCACGCCGAGACGGTAGGCGTCCAGCAACAGCGCTTCTTCGGTGATGAATATCTTTTCCACGGAGCCGGGTTCGTCCACGGGGCACGGCCCGCTTGCCTAGATGGGAGGGCGTCAACATACTTCACCGCGGCCGGTGTGTGAAACACCGGGCGGGCACACCGGGCGGGCAGGCCGGCAATTCCCGCCGGGCGGAGACTCGGGAGGCAGGATGCTCTACATCGGTGCGCAGCAGTTGCTGGAAGACGCCTTCGAGCTCGGGGCGCGGGTGCTCGAAAGCCGGTTCCGCCCGAGCTTCATCGTCGCCATCTGGCGGGGCGGCGCCCCCATCGGCATTGCGGTCCAGGAACTGCTCGACTACTTCGGAGTGGAATCCGACCACATCGCCATCCGCACCTCGTCGTACCGCGGTATCGACGGGCGCTCGCAGGAGGTGCGGGTGCACGGGCTCAACTACCTGCTGAAGAACATCGATCAGGAGGACCGCCTGCTGATCGTCGATGACGTGTTCGACACCGGCCGCACCATCGAGTCCGTGATCGAGACCCTGCGGGAGAAGGCGCGTCGGAACGCGCCGCAGGAGATCCGGGTCGCGGTGCCGTTCTACAAACCCTCGCGCAACCTGACCGCCCGGGTTCCCGACTACTACCTGCACGAGACCGAAGAGTGGATCAAGTTCCCCCATTCACTGGAAGGGCTGACGGCGGAAGAGATCGCGCGCCACCGGCCACGCCTGCTCGAAGTGCTGCGGGAGGCGAAGGCCGGGTCATGACCTAGAAACACCCGGCCTCGCCGGGAGGCTGATCCAGCCTCTCGCCGAACTGGAACCTGTGGATCTGGGCAAAGCTATCGATCCAGAACACGTTCGGCACCTTCACCGTCTCCTCGCCGAGCCGTTCCAGCGCGAGATCGGCAATCGCCGCCGCCTCATCGGGCAGCACCCACGCGGCCGCCACCGAGGCGTCGGTGACGAACGTCATCAGCGCGCGTGCCCCTCGTGACGCCAGGACAGAATCTCGGAGGTCGTTACCGCCTTTTGCTTCGCCCGTTCACGGCGAAGCGTCGCGCTGAGCGCGGCATGCTCATCCGCATCGGCGATCCGCGTTACACGGGCGACCGGGGTCGCACCCCGGCAGATCACCAAATCCTCGCCCGCTTCCACCTCCGCCAGCAGCGCCGACAGGTGGGTCTTGGCCTCCCCGACTTTCACGCGTCG
>JAPOSC010000021.1 GCA_026709935.1 Thiotrichales bacterium | reverse complement strand
AGCCGTCGCAGCTCCGGGCGCCGGACCTCGCTCTGGCGTGCACGCAGTGAGGCGCGGAACTCGCTCGGCGTCTCGCCGAACCGGGCCCTGAACGTTCGCGAGAACACCGCCGGGTAGGAGAATCCACACGCGGTCGCCACTGTCTTGATCGGAAACTCCTCGTAGAAGAGCAGGTTGCGCGCGGCCTGGAGCCGGATTCGAAGGTAGAGACGCATCGGCGGGTCGTCGAATCGCCGGCGGCAGTCGCGCGTGACGGTGCGTGCCGTGACACCCAGACGTGCGGCAATCTCCGCCAGGCTCAGTGGAAAGTCGAGATTGCTTTCCATCAGGGCGAGCATCCGGTCGGTGAGCGAGCGTCGAGCCGGCTCGAGGCTTGCATCGACGCGCTGTGGCGCGTCTGCCGGGCGAGGGACATGGACGAGGGCGTTCGCCACCTCGATCGCAAGCACCGAGCCGTACCGTCTAGTGATGAGCTCCAGCATCAGGTCGAGAGTCGACACCCCGCCGGCACAGTGCAGAATCCGGCCGTCGATTCGATAGAGCTGGTCGCGGGTCGAGCCGGCGGGAAAGCGTTCGCGAAATGCCGGTGCCGCTTCCCAGTGCAGCACCGCCACGTCGTCGCCGATCAGTCCCGCCTGCGCCAGCGCAAAGGCGCCGGTATCGACGCCGCCGACATGCGCGCCGGCTGCATGGGCACCGCGCAGCCGATTGAGAAGCCTCGGGGAGTTGCGCTGGGTCGGGAGATTGCCCTCGAACAGGAGCACGAAGTCCACTGCCGGCATCGAGTCGATATCGTGGTCGACCGGCATCCACAGACCGTTGCTCGCACGCACCGGCTCGCCGGTCTGAGACACGAAGCACCAGCGGAACAGCTCTCGGGCCCGGTTCTGGTTCGCGCAGCGCAAGGCCTCGCTTGCCAGGACCGCGGCGCTCAGCGCGAACTCGGGCTGCAGCACGAATGCGAACGATGGCGCCCCCGCTCGGTCTGCACGGGACGGCGCAGGCTCGCGAGTCGATACGAAGGGCGTCACTACTTCTCGCATCGGGTGCAGTTCGGGGCGCAATTCGACACTTCGCCGGGCGCGGCGCCGGAATACGGCATCGCAGCATGCGTCGAGGACCAGCCGTCCACGACACCAGTCGCACAGAATGTTCCGGAATCGTCAATCATATGTCTTTCAGCGTCAATCATGGGATTCGATGCAGGCAGAACATAGTTCCACGCGCCAGCGTCTTCCACGCCGCGATTCCGACGCGACCGGGAGCGAAGCGGATGGATACAGTCGAACGCAGACGAGCGCTCGAAGGGTGCTACGTCACCGTGCCAACCCCGTTCGAAGACCGGGAGGGATGGCCGATCGACGGTGCCGCGCTTCGCACCTATGTGCGTTTCCTAGTCGATCATGGCCTGCACGGCGAGCGGGCCACGCTGCTCGCGGGGGGTGCCGCCGGCGACTTCTCGACCATGACCTTCGACGAGCGCGTTCACGTGGCATCGGTGGTCGTCGACGAGGCGGGCGGTCGGGTTCCGGTCGCGATGGGTGCCCAGACCACGAGCACATTGGAGCTGGTGCGCCTCGCCCGCGCGGCGCAGAGCCTCGGCGCGGACTTCATCCAGGTCTCCTGTCCTTTCTACTTCGAGCACGGCGAGGACGACTTCGAGGAGTTCGTACGCGCGGCGGCCGCCGCTGCCCCCGAGGTCGGCATCATCGTCTACAACACGTTCTGGACGTCGTCCGGACTCTCGTTCGCGATGGTGGAGCGCTTGGCCGAGATCGCGAACGTTGCGGGGCTGAAGTGGGCGACGCCGCGCACCGACGCCATGGAGTTCGAGGACGTCACCTCGCGCTTCTCGGACCGCTTCACCATCATCGACAACAACCTGTTCTTCGCCTTCAGCGCCATGCCGGCGCTCGGCGCCCGGGCATTCGAGGTGCATCTGTGCAACTTCTGGCCCGAGTGGGGGATCAAGCTGCTCGACGAGGTGCAGGCGCGCAACTATTCCGAGATCGCACGGATGATGGTCGAGGAGGCGATGCCGTTCTACAAGCTTTGGGTCGATATCGAACGCGAGTACACGAGCGGCGACGGTTATCTCGACAAGCTGTGCATGGAGCTCGTCGGACTGCCGTCGAGTCGCTGCCGTCCCCCGACGCGCGATGTGCGCGAGCGCTACCGCCCGGTCGCGCTCGAGATGCTGAAGCGCATCGGGTGTCCGCGGCTTCGCGAGCGGGGTGTGGTCGGTGCTGCGGCTGGGCCGATGGAGGGCGACGCATGACCCGGGCCGCGAACATGGTAGTGATGGCGCCGGGCGACAACGTCGGGATCGCCACGCGTGACGTTCCCGCCGGAGGGTACGCACGTGCCTTGCAAGGCCGATCGTTGGCGGCCTCGGAACGTATTCCGCAGGGTCACAAGATCGCCCTCGTGGACATCGAACCGGACGTGCTCATCGTGCGTTTCGGCGTGCCGGTGGGGGTCGCGACCGCTCGGGTGGCCGCCGGCGGCCTCGTCCACGTCCACAACGTGGCGAGTCGCTACTTCGACAACGACGAGGACCACCATGAGTAATC
>JAPOSC010000044.1 GCA_026709935.1 Thiotrichales bacterium | reverse complement strand
TGCGCTCCTCGCACCGCCTGAGTAGAGCCTCCGCAATCGCCAGTCGCACGACATCACTTTGGCTGTGATGGTCGCGAGGCTTCCCGAAATGCGGCTGCCTCTTTCCCTTCAGCCCGTCGTCACGGTTCACCCGATCGACCAGCGCATCGAGAGTCGCGCAGTCTTCGCGGGAGAGCCGCATGTGCAGGAATCGCTCGGTGGCCATCCGTCTCTGCTCCTGAACGATGCCGTTGTGGGGATAGGGCGCTCCCCCAGTGGAAGCGCCCTAATCGTGCGCCGTACTCAGTTACCGTGTAGCTCCGAACGCGCCGACTAAGCTACTCCCTGAGCCGAACGTAGAGTGGAATGTGCCGGTTACGGTCGTCGGGATATTGCTTCTGTCATTATCGTCACCCATGACGGCCTCATCGTACATCCTGCCACTCCAAGTACCAGACCGCGCTGCGGTCGAGTCTTCACCTATTGACCACGTTGTACCTAACGACTCGTCAATGTCAGGGGTAGCGCTATCATTTGCCGGAGTGACAAGTTGGCCGTCCGCGCCAAATGAGGCTCGGTGCAGATCTACTTTCCAGCCTGGATCGTTCGATTCGTCATTCAGCCGGAAGTTATCGACAGTACCGTGTATGCCGACTCCGCTATCTCCACTGAACTTAGCCGTCAACTCAGCATCCGCCGTGAAATGTCCGCCGTTGCCTGTGCCGTCAAATGGATTACTTAAGGCGAACTTGCCCGCAGCGCTTCCTTCATACTTAGCTGATCCAGTGAGAGTAAATCCATCATCGCCGTCTTCATCGTCGTAAGTACCGTCCCACCCCCAGCGAACAGGGACAGTGCCGGTTCCTGCAAAAGTAGTGCCCTCAACAGTCCCTGCAAACGCGCTAGCATGAGTCGGTACGCCCTTGTCATCCTTACTTACCCACCAGCCGAAATACAGGTAATTGGCATCAGGCACTGAGCTTTTTGCATTTGCATCAGGCTTGAAGTGCCACGTACCAGCTAAGCCACTCGGGCTGTCATCCGTGCCATCATTTGTTGAGGAGCAAGTCGTCCCCGAACAACGGTACTGTCCAGGCGCGCCGTTATAGGTGCCGCGAGCGTAGAAGGCATCACGTCCATCTGGAGTCTTGTGCCCCTGCGTTCCTGAATGTTCGAAGGCATCAGCCTTGATGTGCGATGCATCAAGACCCGTTGTAATGCTGGTACCACTTGCTACTAACAAAGCTCCTTTCTCATCGAACCCTGCCGTTGAATCAACGTCTGCACCTATAAGGTCTATGCCATCAGGCAGAGTGTCCGCAAAATCCTCCTCATCTGCCTTCCCTTGGTTGTGATATATCCGAGCCTCATCAACAACCTTGTCTGTACCAGTTCCTGTCGTAAGGGTGTAGTCTTTCCCTTGCCAATCACCCAGTTTTCCAGCGCTATCATCAGCTTCAGCTTTAGCCTCTAATGCTGGATCTGGGGTGCGGGCAGGAGTTAGATTGAGGCCGATCGTAAGATTCCCCGACGCCAGCGTCGTTCCATCGTCGTTGTTAGTGCGGGTAAGATGTTCTAGGCCTATCGCCTTAAACAGATCCTCGCCCGTCTTCTTCTGGGCTGTCGTCGTAGCCTTAGCCGCATCATTATCCGCCTTCATGCGAGCAGCTTGAGCTCGACCGACGGATGCTTTAGCTGACTTGACCTGCTCTTCGTATCCGGCCTTTGCCTCGTCACTGAGGGCTGATGCGTCACTGATCGAAGTCTCAAGAGCGGTGATGGCCGTATTGACAGCCCTGATCTGGTCAGCAGTCGGCGTCGGGTCATCATCCGTGCCAGTTAGACCGCCAAGGGTGGTAGTGACCGCTCCGGACTTAGTGACTAGATCGGCCCGCTGCGTGTCCGCCTGCGTAGTGCAGGTATCATTCGCGTATATGCCACCGGCTGCCGTGCATTGCTCCGCAGCGGATAGTTGTTGATTCTCGTTGCTCGACCCGCCGCACCCGGCGAGGCCGAGGCTGGCCGCGATGGCCAGGCTCGCCCATAGGCTCGTTCGTACTTTCATCATGTTGCGCTCCGTTAGTGCATTGAAGATTCACCGCCCGGTCAGCGGCGACCACCTCGGAGGGGCATGCACGGCGGGCCGACTCACACCGTCGCCCCGTGACTCCGCCATGGCCCCCCCCGCTCCGCATCGGCGTCGGCCCTGCGTCTCGGCCTTTGCCGGTCTCCCAACGGTGAAGCAGTGGGGCTGTACAACCCCCCCTGCGCGTGTGTGTTCCTGGCCGTGGAGTACGAGTCCACCCGGCGTTTTGAGGCCTGATCCCAACGGGTCGAGAGTCAGGTACTTGGGGTGTGATTGGGGGGTAGCGTGTCCCCGAGGCCGTGGAGACACCCGTTCGGGAGGACGCGCTGGAGATAAATAACGAGATAAAACAGAGGATTAGAGTCCATCCAGCGAAGATGAGAACACTTCGCATCCAGCCAGAATCAAGCCGCCGGATTTGTTACCCGTGTGTCCCCAGGTGTTACCCAGAGGGGGAAATGCGTCCCCAGCCGGTCACCATCGATGTGCCGGCAGGGGGCGAATTCAGGGGGTGAGAGGGAGGATTCCCGGATTTCGAGCGAACGCTTGACTGCGCCCACCAGTCACGGCCCCGCAGGCCCTTCGCGACCGACCCGACATTGCACCAACTACTTGTAAATACAGACAAAAAAGCACACAGTCCTGGAGAGAATCCGACGCCGAATCCCCGAAAAGCACACCGGCAAGAATGTCGTAATAAAGACATTCATGTCGTTTAAAGATATTTTCCAATACACCCGAAGCAGTATCCTTTCTCCCGCTCGTGTGTGGGTCTGTCTTGGCCGCGCGTCGAGTTATATGCAGTCACACCCCATGTACCTGATTCCCTCGCCGTCTCTCGCCGCTCTCTGAATCACTTTTTTTCGAGCTTACTCAGGTAGTTACGCGCCTTTCTTCCGCAAGTGCATTCCTGTCCCGACGACACGGGCGGGGACACGAGGCGACTCCTCGCGGCACTCGGCGCTGCCGCAGAATCGGCCGATACACTGCCCCTAGCCACGTCCCCGCATAGAGCCCGCATGGAGTCCGCGCGGGACATGGTCCGCGCGGGACATCGCGGCCGAAATCATCGCCAGTCCGAGCCGTGCGAATGCACGATCACGATGTCCGGCGCTGTGGGTGTCGCAACCGGGTCAGGCACCACTCGACCCCGACCAAGTAGCCCCGCCGCAAGCGACCCGGCGCGGGAGCCCGGCGACTGCTACCCTTGTCCCGCCGAGTCGAAGTTCACGGAGCGCTGTGGCAAGAGCGGAGCAGAAGAGTCGCGACGCCGGCCTTCGCGACCTTTGTCTCCGGTGCGGGCGCCGGGATATTGCCCGACGGTGATCGCAGCCACACCGGGCCGAGCGCAGAGGTGGTGCGGCTCGCACTCGCGTTGAAGGCAGGAGGACGGAATGGACGAACGGATCGGGACTGCGACCGAACGCGCATCCGCAGGAGGGCAATTCCTCCCCAACGGAATGCTCGAAGACTACCCGCGCAGTATGTGGTGGGTGGCGGCACGCGCCGACGAGATCACCAGCGAACCGTTCGCGCGCTGGATTCTCGAACTCCCCATCGTGCTCTACCGCACCACCGACGGCACGCCGGCGGCGCCGGCAACCCGTCCGATGCCCCGGCACCACGCCCATCCGGCGCCCCTGCAACATGACAAGTATCGAGGTCCAGCATGCCTCTGATCCCGCGATGGTCTTCACAATTGCCGACAGGCCGGGACGCTCCGCCCCTGCCGGGACGGGTCCGCGACGCAATCCGGCGCCAGCAGGAGTCGAGCGAGATCGTGATCGGCTGGATTCAGCTCTCGATCGTGGTCACGTTCGGGATCCTGTACACACTCTCGCCAAAGCCCTACACCGCGGAGCCGGTGTTCGCGCCGGAGCCGTGGGTGCTCGGCGCGTACCTGCTCTTCACCCTCGTGCGCGTGGCCCTCGCCCACCGGCGCGCCCTGCCGGACTGGCTGCTCTACGTCTCGGTCGTCGTCGACATGGTGCTGCTGCTCGCGCTCATCTGGAGCATCCACGTCAAGTACGGCCAGCCCGCGTCGTTCTACCTCAAGGTGCCCACCCTGCTCTACGTCTTCATCTTCATCGCGCTGCGCGCCCTGCGCTTCGAGGCGCGATACGTGCTGCTCGCGGGGGCGGTGGCGGCGCTCGGGTGGCTGGCGATGGTGTTCTACGCGACCGGCATGGCGGCCGACGATCCGATGCTCACCCGCGACTACGTCGAGTACATGACCTCGAACAGCATTCTGCTCGGGGCGGAATTCGACAAGGTGATCTCGATGCTGATCGTGACCGGAATCCTCGCCATCGCCATCACCCGCGCGCGGGATCTGCTCGTGCGCTCGGTGGTCGAGAGCACCGCGGCGGAGGAACTCTCCCTGTTCGTGCCGAGCGAGGTGGCGGCGCAGGTCAAGACCTCGGAGAAACGCATCGAGGCGGGGGCGGGCGATGTCCGGGAGACCACCATCTTCTTCAGCGATCTCCAGGGGTTCACCACCCTCAGCGAAGGCATGACGCCGGTCGAGCTGATCGCCACCCTGAACGAGTACTTCGCGGCGGTCACCGAACCGATCGTCCGCCACGGCGGGGCCATCAACCAGTACCAGGGCGACGCCATCCTGGCGACCTTCAACCTTCCCAGTGCGCTGGAGGACCACGCCGCGAGCGCGGTGCGGGCCGCCGTCGAGATTCAGCGCATCCTCGCCGAGCGCACCTTCGGAGCGGGCCTGCGGCTCACCTCGCGGGTCGGGATCAATACCGGGGTCGTGGTCGGCGGACTGGTCGGCGCGCAGGATCGGCTCGGCTACACCGTGCACGGCGACGACGTGAACCTCGCGGCCCGGCTCGAGGCGCTGAACAAGGAGCACGGCACGCGGATCATCGTCTCCGAACGCACCCGCGCCCTGGCCGGCCCCGACCGCTTCCCGTTCGAAGCGCTGGGGACGGTAACCGTCCGGGGACGCAGCCAGCCGGTGACCATCTACCGGGTGGACGTGGCGGAAACCTGAGCGGCGCGGCCGATTCGGGCGTCTCCTCAGGCGCGGCCCCGCGCGACGCCGGGGTACAGGCGCCGGCGCGGCCACCAGCGGAACGCGGACGGCCCGGCTGCAGCATGGCTTGCGGAGTGATCGGCGAGACCGTGTACCCGATCTTCGGAGGGGGCAGGCAGCCGGCCTCGCCGGGCAGCAGTCGCGCCGGTCAGCCGTCGGCGCGGGCTTCGAGCGCCGCGATTGCGGGGAGGGTCTTCCCTTCGAGGAATTCGAGGAAGGCGCCGCCGCCGGTGGAGACGTACGACACCTGCCCGGTGACGCCGAATGCGTCGATGGCGGCCAGGGTGTCGCCGCCGCCAGCGATGGAGAACGCCGGCGAGCGGGCAATGGCCCGCGCCAGCGCGCGGGTGCCGGCCGCGAACGGTTCGCACTCGAACACCCCCACCGGCCCGTTCCAGACCACGGTGCCGGCGGAGCCGATCACTTCGCGGTAGGCACGGGCAGTCTCGGGCCCGATGTCCAGGATCATCTCACCGGCCCGTACCTCGTCCACCGCCCGGACGGTCGCGGTTGCGTCGTCGGCCGGTGCGTCCGCCACCACCACATCACTCGGGATGGGAACGTCACCGCCCCGCGCGCGCATCGCCTCCCGGATGCGTCCGGCCTGCTCGACCAACCCGGGTTCGTGCAGCGAAGCACCCACCTCGTGACCGGCCGCGGCGATGAAGGTGTTGGCGATGCCGCCGCCGACGATGAGCCGGTCGACCCGCGCCGAAAGCGCCTCCAGCACCCCGAGCTTGGTGGACACCTTCGAGCCGCCGACGACCGCGACGACCGGGCGCACCGGCTTCGCAAGCACCCGGCCCAGCGCATCCAGCTCGGCGCAGAGCAGCGGGCCGGCGACGGCGACGGGGGCGAAACGGGCGACGCCATGCGTCGATGCCTGGGCGCGGTGCGCGGTGCCGAAAGCGTCCATCACGTACACGTCGCACCGCGATGCCATGCGTCGCGCCAGCCGCTCGTCGTCGGCCTTCTCGCCTTCAAGGAAACGCACGTTCTCGCAGAGCACGATCTCACCGGGCGCGACATCGAGACCCTCCAGCCAGTCTCCGGCCAGCCGAACCTCGCGCTCCAGCAACTCCCCGAGCCGCCGGGCGACCGGGGCAAGCGAGAAGGCAGGATCCGGCACCCCCTCCTTCGGTCGCCCGAGATGCGACATCACCATCACCCGCGCCCCCGCGTCCGCCGCCCGCCGCAACGTCGGCAGCGCCGCCCGGAGCCGGGCATCGCTCGCGACCTCCCCGTCCCTCAGCGGAACGTTCAGATCCTCACGGATCAGCACCCGCCGATCCGCAAGGTCAAGGTCGGTCATGGCGAGGATGTTCATTGCCGGGGTTACAAGTTTGCTGACAGTTGAAGCGGTCGAACCGCAACGGCAGGGCTCATGTCCCGTCACACCTGCTCAATTGCGGCGGTGTGAAATAAACTCTTTCGGTCATTCGCTCTCTCCGTTTCTTCTCGCTGACCTTGCAACCCCGAGCGGACGGCGGGAGCGGAAGCGCGGTCGCATCAGGCCGCGTTCATCAGGGCGACGGTGGTGTCCAGCATCCGGTTCGAGAAGCCCCATTCGTTGTCGTACCACGCGACGACCTTGACCAGCCGACCGTCGATGACGCGGGTGAGCTTCGAATCGTAGGTCGAGGACGCGGGGTCGTGGTTGAAGTCGATGGATACGAGCGGCTCTTCGCAGTACGCGAGCACGCCCTTCAGCTCCTGCTCCGACGCCGCCTTCACCGCCGCGTCGACCTCGTCCTTGCTCGTGTCCCGCGCCGCAGTGAAGGTGAGGTCGACCACCGAGACGTTGATGGTCGGCACCCGGATCGCGAACCCGTCGAGCTTGCCGTCGAGTTCGGGCAGCACCAGCCCCACCGCCTTCGCCGCCCCGGTGCCGGTCGGGATCATCGACTGGGTGGCGGAGCGTGCGCGGCGCAAGTCCGAGTGGTAGACGTCGGAGAGCACCTGGTCGTTGGTGAAGGCGTGGATGGTGGTCATGAGGCCATGCTCGATGCCGATGCGGTCGTGGATCGCCTTGGCGAGCGGCGCGAGGCAGTTGGTGGTGCATGACGCGTTGGAGATGACGGTGTGCGAGGACGAGAGCGCGCGGTGGTTCACCCCGTAGACCACGGTGGCGTCCACGTCGGTGCCGCCGGGGGCGGAGATGATGACCTTCTTCGCCCCGCCTTCGAGGTGCCGGCCCGCCTTGTCCTTGCTCGCGAAGAGCCCGGTGCACTCGTGCACGACATCGACCCCGAGCTCGCCCCACGGCAGCTTCGCGGGGTCCCGCTCGGCCAGCACCGCGATGCGGTCGTTGTTCACCACGAGGTGGTCACCCTCGACCGCGACCTCGCCCGGGAAACGCCCGTGGGCAGTGTCGTACCGGGTGAGGTGGGCATTGGTCTCGGCATCGCCGAGATCGTTGACGGCAACGATCCGGATCTCGTCCGTGCGCCCGCTTTCGTAGAGGGCACGCAGGATGTTGCGTCCGATGCGCCCGAACCCGTTGATGCCTACGTTGATGGTCATGTCCGTGTCTCCATGCGCTTCCCGAAGTCGAACGTCTCTGACTGGTGGCCGGTCATGGTGAACTGCCGATGGTGCGCCTCCCGCCGCATTCGACGCCGGGGCGCACCGGGCACCTCGCCCGGAAACTTCACCCATCCACGGCTGTGGATACGAATCGGTGAAGTTTTCGGGCCAGCGGGTCAGTCCTCCGCGGCCACCCGCGCGATCACCGACTCCACCCGTGCCGCCACCTGCTCCGCGGTCAGCCCGAAATGTTCGTACACCTGCTGGTACGGCGCCGACATGCCGAACGTGTCGACCCCCATCACCGCGCCGTGCTCCCCGACCCACGCGCGCCAGCCGGCGGTGACCCCGGCCTCCACCGCCACACGCGCGCGCATCGAGCGTGGTAGCACTGAGGCGCGATAGGCGTCGTCCTGCGCCTCGAACACGTCGACGCTCGGCATCGAAACCACCCGCGCTTCGATACCTTTCTCCGCCAGCCGGACGGCGGCGTCCATCGCGATGCCGACCTCCGAGCCGGTGGCGATGACGAGCGCGTCACCTCCGTCGCGCAGCACGTAGCCGCCACGTGCGATCGCGGCGACCTGCTCCGGGGTCCGGGCCTGGTGGGGCAGGCCCTGGCGCGAGAACAGCAGGCTCGTCGGCCCGTCCCGGCGCTCGATGGCCGCCTGCCACGCCACCATCGACTCCACCGCGTCGCACGGGCGCCACACCGACATGTTCGGCATCAACCGCAGGGTCGCGGTCTGCTCCACCGCCTGGTGGGTCGGGCCGTCCTCGCCGAGGCCGATGGAGTCGTGGGTGAACACCGAGATCACGCGCTGGCCCATCAGCGCCGCCATGCGCAGCGCGTTCCGCCCGTACTCGGAGAACATCAGGAAGGTGCCGGTGTAGGGGATGAAGCCCCCGTGCAGGGCGAGGCCGTTCGCGATGGCGTTCATCGCGAACTCGCGCACTCCGAAGTAGACGTAGTTCGCATCGGCCTCCTCGCGGGAAAGCACCGTGGAGCCGCTCCACTTCGTGAGGTTCGACCCCGTGAGGTCGGCGGAGCCGCCGATCAGCTCCGGCAGCATCGGCCCGAACGCCTCCAGAGCGTTCTGGGACGCCTTGCGCGAGGCGATGCTCTCGGCCGCGGCCTGCGCCGCCTCGACGTGACGGGCGCCGGTGGTGGCCCAATCCTCCGGCAGGGCGCCCGCCATCCGCCGCTCGAACTCGGCCGCGTCCCCGGGGCGGTCGGCGCGGAACGCCCCGAGCCGCGCCTGCCACTCCCGGCGACGGGCGGCGCCCCGCTCGCCCGCATCCCAGCCCGCGTAGATGTCGCCGGGGATCTCGAACGGGGGGTGGGACCAGCCCAGCGCTTCGCGCGCGCCCGCGATCTCGCCGTCACCGAGGGGGGCGCCGTGCGCGGACGCCTTGCCCGCTTTCGTGGGCGCTCCGAAGCCGATCACCGTCCGGCAGCACAGGAGCGACGGGCGGCCGGTGTCCGCGAGAGCGGCGCGGATAGCGGCGTCGATCGCATCCGGGTCATGGCCGTCCACCTCGCGCACCACATGCCAGCCGTAAGCCTCGAACCGCGCCGGAGTGTCGTCGGTGAACCACCCGCCGACCTCGCCGTCGATGGAGACCGCGTTGTCGTCATAGAACGCGACGAGCTTGCCGAGGCCGAGCGTGCCCGCGAGCGAGCACGCCTCGTGCGAGATCCCTTCCATCATGCACCCGTCGCCCACAAACACCCAGGTGCGGTGGTCGACGACGGCATGTCCGGCCCGGTTGAAGCGGGCGGCGAGAACCTTCTCCGCCATCGCCATCCCCACCGCGTTGGCAAGGCCCTGGCCGAGCGGCCCGGTCGTGGTCTCGACCCCGGGGGCGTCGCCGTACTCGGGGTGGCCTGGGGTCATCGAGTGGAACTGGCGGAAGTTCTTCAGTTCCTGGAGCGGCAATTTGTAGCCGCTCAAATGCAGGAGCGCATAGAGCAGCATCGAGCCGTGCCCGTTGGAGAGCACGAAGCGGTCCCGGTCCGCCCACTCGGGGTCGGCCGGATCATGTCTGAGATGATTGTTCCAGAGCACCTCGGCGATGTCCGCCATCCCCATCGGCATCCCGGGATGGCCGGAATTCGCGCGCTGCACCGCGTCCATGGCCAGCGCGCGGACCGCGTTGGCGAGCTCTCTGCGTGAAGGCATTGTTGCGGAAGTCTCCTGTCGGTTCGGCGCGTCTCACACCCGCCCCCGAGAGGCGCCATTCGGGCGATTCCGCCCCGGTTGACAAAGCAACGAAGTGTAGCGCCGGCGTGTCCCTCGTGTCTTGAACCGTCCGCGCTACCGAGCGGCGGAAACTGCGCCGGTCAGCCGAAACGAGGCTCTCCGGGATAGCGGACCCGCAGGTGTTCGAACCGCTCGAAGTCGCGATCGTTCGTCAGCACGGAGGCGATGCCGTGTTCCCGGCACACCGCCGCGATCTGCGCGTCGAACATCAGGTTGCCCCGTGCGTCCGCCCGGTGCGCGGCCTCGGTGAAAAACCGCAGGAAGTCGGGACCGGGTCGGATCAGGCGGCACATCGGAGACGCGAGAACATCGTTCAGGAAGTCGAACCCCTGTGACAGGGTGGACGGTGGATTGAACACCCTGCGATGCGTGACCACCCGCATGAACTCGGTGATGCAGAAGACGGGCAGGCCCCACGGACCGATACCTTCGGTCAGGGCGACGAGCTCCGCCGCCGCGGCAGCATGCAGCCTGGCCTCGCTGCGGTGCGCATACACCAGGATATTGGTGTCGACCGCAATCATCCCCGTCTCATCCCCGATCCATGACGTCGTAGAGCGCGTCGCGATCGGAGATGTCGACGTTGGGGGGCGCGTACCCGCGGACCGTCCGCATCCTCAGCTTGAAGGCCGGCCGCTGATCGTGCTCCGCCATCAACTTCTCGCGCAGTGCGTCTTCGACAAACTTCGTCAGGGTGATACCGCCCTGCGCCGCCTGTCCTTTGGCCTGCCGCAGGATCTGGTCGTTCAGGTTGAGCGTGGTCTTCATCGGCCGGGGCTCCGGTTCGAGATATGTCCGAACCATATCATGGATGCCATATATATGGGCATCTGTCGATCCGATTGATGTCGCTCCGCCGGGCGCGCGAACGACTCCATGGAATCGAGCGTGCGCCCGGTCCAATCTCGCTCGGTGCCGCCTATACTCCCCACCCTCGGTCACTTCTCCACCGCGTCACGAGTTCCACGACCCCGATGGCCTCCTCCACTACCGCCCCGGCCGCCGCGTCGGCGTCGCTCCGCTCGGATTTCCTGCGCACACTCGTCGAGCGTGGCTTCCTTCACCAGTGCACCGACCTCGAAGGGCTGGATGTCGCCGCCGCGTCCGAGCGGGTCACCGGCTATATCGGGTTCGACGCAACGGCCGATTCACTGCACGTCGGGAGCCTCGTCCAGATCATGATGCTGCGGCACATGCAGCGCACCGGGCATCGGCCCATCGTCCTGATGGGGGGCGGGACCACCCGGGTCGGCGACCCCTCGGGCAAGGACAAGAGCCGGCAACTGCTGTCCAACGCGCAGATTGCGGACAACATCGCCGGTATCCGGCGCATCTTCGAGCGCTTCCTGGACTTCGGCCACGACGCGGCCCTGATGGCCGACAACTCCGACTGGCTCGACGCGCTCCACTACATCCCCTTCCTGCGCGACTACGGCCGGCACTTCTCGGTCAACCGGATGCTCGGCTTCGAATCCGTGAAACAGCGCCTCGACCGCGAGCAGCCGCTCTCGTTCCTGGAGTTCAACTACATGGTCCTCCAGGCCTACGACTTCGTCGAACTCGGGCGCCGCCACGGATGCCACCTGCAGATGGGCGGCTCGGACCAGTGGGGGAACATCGTGTGCGGAGTCGAACTCGGACGCCGGGTGGCGAGCCTGACGCTCTTCGGCCTGACCTCACCGCTGCTGACCACCGCAGGCGGGGCCAAGATGGGCAAGACCGCGGACGGCGCGGTGTGGCTCAATCCCGACCGCTTCTCGCCCTACGAATACTGGCAGTACTGGCGCAACACCGAGGACGCGGACGTCGGACGCTTCCTGCGCCTGTTCACCGAACTGCCACTCGACGAGATCGTGCGGCTTGAAGCGCTGGAAGGCGCGGAGATCAACGAGGCGAAGGTGATTCTGGCGACAGAGACGACCACGCTGTGTCACGGGCGGGAGGCGGCAGAGGCGGCGATGGAGACGGCCGGGCGGACGTTCGGGCCGGGCGCAGGCCTGAAGGTATCAGCCTCTACAGGGGTTCCGAACGTACGTGTCAACTTGAAGCCACCCGGCTTGAAGGTGTCAGCATCCACAGGAATCCCCGCCGTACACATCAATCTGGAAGGCGGTCTCCCAACCATCAACATCCCGCGGGCGCGCATCGACGCCGGCGTCCCCGTCTACGAACTCCTGCGCGAAGCGGGCCTCGCGAAGAGCAACAGCGAAGGCCGTCGGCTCATCCGCGGCGGCGGTGCCCGAGTCAACGACGAACGATTCACGGACGAAACCGGCACGGTGGGACCGGATGACCTGACGTCCGAGGGCACCATCAAGCTCTCGGCCGGGAAAAAACGTCACGCCCTCGTGCGCGTCACCTGAGACGCATCATGAGTCACAGTAGTGACTCATCCCCACGCACTTCAATCTTCATCACCGTCAGGCGCCAACCGCCCGAGCGATAGCGTTTCGCCACGCCGGACGGCCCGCGTGGCTCCTGGCCCGGTCAGCTCGCATGCGCTGTTCGATCGGCTACGCCCGCTCCGGACATCAGAGCCCCGGCCCGTCCGGCTTCGACATCGCGGCCCGCCCGGGTCCGACCCCCGAGGTTCCCGAGTTCGACACGATCGCGCGCCCGATGCCGACATCGGAAAGCCCTTGCGCCGATTTCGGCCGGTGGGGGAATACCGCAGCATCTCCCCCCGCAGGACAGGACAGGACGGGGAGGTCCGGGGTCGATGCGCACGATCGGAAACATCGCGCTCGCGGCGAGCATCGCAGTGCTGGGCAGCGCCTGCCAAGCGCCGGCACCGCACGAACTTTCCCGCGGACATGTGACCGAGTCCGGACCGGTGCAAGCCTCGGGGATTCCGGCTCCGGTACGGCAGTCCCCGTTCGTTCCACCGCCCGCGACGAGAGAGGTCCGGGAGACCTACACGGTGGTGGTCAGTGAGGTGCCCGTGAAGGAGCTGCTGTTCGCACTGGCGCGCGACGCCGGCGTCGACGCCGACATCCATCCGGCGGTCGACGGGCTCGTGACCCTCAACGCCATCGATCAGCCGCTCGACGCGATCCTCAACCGCATCACCGCACAGCTCGACATCCGCTCCCGCCGCCGCAACGGCGTACTCGTGATCGAGCCCGACACTCCGGTGCTGCGCAGCTACCGGATCGACTACGTCAACGTGGCCCGCGACGTTCGCTCGCGCAGCTCCACCGCGACCCAGGTGTCGGCCGGAGGCGAGGGAGAGGCGAGCCTCGGCAACAACTCCTCCACCGATATCGACAGCCTCTCGAGCCACCGCTTCTGGGAGACGATCGCCACCGCGGTGCGCGCGATCGTGCTCGAAGGCAACGACCCCGACCCCGGCGGCGCGGCGGCGCCGGAGGCCGAAGGCGCACCGCCGGCCGGACCGGGCGCGGCGCTGGAGCCGGGCGCCGGGGCCGCGGTGATCCCGAACCCGGAGGCGGGGATCCTCCTCGTGCGCACCACCGCCCGCCGGCACCGCGAGGTCGAGGCCTATCTCGACGACGTGCTCGCGAGCGCCCGCCGTCAGGTGCTCGTCGAGACGACGATCGTCGAGGTCGAGCTGAGCGAGCGTTTCCAGGCCGGCGTCGACTGGGAACGGCTTGCGCGCAACGACGGCATCGGGGCGAGCCAGCGCCTGCTCGCCGGGAACCTGGAGACCCCGCCATTCTTCGCGCTGAGCTACCGGGGCGGGTCGCTGGGGCTGACGGTGCGACTGCTGGAGGAGTTCGGCAGGGTGCAGGTGCTCTCCAGCCCGAAGCTCGTGGTGCTGAACAACCAGACCGCGGTGCTGAAGGCGATGCGCAACATCGTCTACTTCGAGGTGAACGTGGAGACTGCGAGCGGGACGGACACCACGCCCGGGACGGCCAGGATCGACACCGACGCGCGGACGGCACCCGAAGGCATCATGCTCGCAGTGACCCCACACGTGAGCCACGCCGACGAGATCATCCTGAACGTGCGGCCGACCATCACGCGCGTCAACCGCTTCGTCAACGATCCGCAGCCGGAACTGGCGGCCGCGGGCGTCACCAACCCGGTGCCCGAGCTGCTGGTGCGCGAGATGGAGTCGGTGCTCCGACTCAACTCCGGCCAGACCGCGATTCTCGGCGGGCTCATGCAGGACAGCCATCGAGGCGACAACGACCGGATACCAGGCCTGTCGGACACGGGCCGATTCGGCGCCGCGTTCCGGTTTCGCAAGAGCGAGTCCGTCAAGACCGAGCTGGTGATCTTCATTCGTCCGAGGGTCATCCGGACCCCGAGCGTCGAAGCGGACCTGCGGGACTTCCGATCCTGGCTCCCTGACGCCACCGGAGCCGCTGGAACCACGCATCCATCGGCCGGCCCGCGGCCGCTCGTCGGAGAGCAACCATGAACCCGCTGACACACGCACTGAAGCTCGCCGAAAACCCGCCACCGGAGGCCGATGCCCGAACGGCTGATCAATCGACCGATCGCACCGCCGATGAGCTGGGAGAATTCGGCCCTTTGCGGGCAACGAGGGACGGTGCGGCCGTGGATGCGGCCATTCATGGCGCCGAATTCGCCGCACCGGAGCCTCCGGGCCCCATCCCCGCCGCCTGCGGAGGTATGCCTTCCGATTCCGCCGGCACCGCCGCAAGCGATGCGGATGGGACCCGTGCGGTCGAACGCGATGGATTCCGGTCCCTGCCCGGGAGCCGCGGCATCGGGCGCGGCATCGGGATCGCGGTGTCGATGCTCGTCGCCGCGGGCGCGGCGGCCGGCGGCGGCGCCTTCCTGTGGAAGACGGAGCTGACGCGACCCGCGCTGGTCAGGGGGCTGCCGCCGCGGCAAGAGGCGGCAGTGGAGCCGGCTCGGACGCATGCAGGGAGTGTCGCGGCAGATGCCCGCGAGCCAACCGGGGCCGTGGCGTCAGCACCGCACGATCCCGCCGCCGTCTTCGCGGCGGGGCCGGACGATGGCATCCGCCCGGACCGGCCGGCAGAAGCAACCGAAAGCGGGAATCCTCCCGGCCGCTCCGCGACGGCGGAGAACGGCGAAGGCATCCCGATGCTCGCCACGACACCGCGCGGTGAAGGACACCCGACCCCGCAGACAACCGCGGAGGCGGTAGCACTGCCCGCCGGGAACAACGCGCCGGAGGGAGAGCCGGACGAGACGGTTGCGATGGCGTCCGGCTCCGGCCGCCACATCGTCATCACGAAGCGCACGCACGCCGATCATGTCGCGCAGTCGCTCGAACGCGCCTACCGGGCGTACCTCGCCGGGGACGGCGAAGCGGCCGGACAGGCATATCGGTCCGTGCTCCGACACGAGCCTCGCAACCGCGACGCCCGGCTGGGGCTCGCGGCAGTCGCGGCCCAGGCCGGCCGACAGGACGAGGCGGCGGAACACTACACGACCCTCCTCGCCTCCCACCCCGCCGACACCACCGCCCGCGCCGCCCTCATCGCCATCGCAGAGGGGGATCCGACGCGCGTGGAGAGTGGTCTGAAGGCACTGCTGCGGATCGAGCCGGAGGCCGCACACCTGCACTTCAGCCTGGGCAACCTCTACGCCGCCGAGTCGCGATGGCCCGAGGCGCAGCGGGCCTGGTTCCGCGCTTATCGCCTCGAGCGCGGCAACGCGGACCACGCCTACAACCTCGCAGTCGGCCTTGACCATCTGTCGCAGCCCCGGAACGCGCTCGCGCTGTACCGGGAGGCGCTCGTGCTGGCGCAAGGCACTCGCACCGGCTTCGAGACGGAAGCGGTCCGCGAGCGCATCCGCATCCTCGAATCACGAACGGATGCGGACTGACGTGTCCTTCCCCACCGACAGCCCACGCACCGAGAACATCGGCCAGGTCCTGGTCGCGAAGGGGGTGGTCAGCGAGGACCAGATGCGGATCGCGCGCACCGAGCAAAGGCACCGGGACGAGCCGCTCGGCCGCATCCTCGTGCGTCTCGGGTTCGCCACCGAAGGCGTCATCCGCGACATGCTCGCGGGGGTGCTCGGATACGACAGCGTCGACCTGTCGAAGGTGCTGATCGACAGCGACGTCGTGAAGCGCGTACCGCGCGAGACTGCACGGCGTTACCGGGTGCTCGCGCTCACCTGGGACCCGGCGGCACGACAGCTCGCGGTGGCAACCACCGATCCGTTCAACATCGTCGCCATGGATCAGGTGCGGGCGCTGTTCGACCCGGGGGTGGAGATCCGGGCGGTGCTCGCAGGCGAGGTGGAGATCGACAAGGCCATCGAGCAGTTCTACGGGCACGAGCTGTCGCTCGACGGCATCCTGGTGGAAATCGAGACCGGCGAAATCGACGCGCGGCTCCTGGAGACGGGGAACGAGGAGTACGGGCAGCCGGTGGTACGGCTCGTCAATGCGCTCCTCTCGGATGCGGTGAGGCGGGGCGCATCGGACATCCACTTCGAGCCCGCGCACGAGTTCCTGCGCATCCGGTATCGCATCGACGGCGTGTTGCGCCAGATCCGCAGCCTGCACCGAGACCACTGGGCCGCGATCGCGGTGCGGCTCAAGGTGATGGCATCGATGAACATCGCGGAGCGGCGCGTACCGCAGGACGGGCGGATTTCGCTGTCGGTCTCGGGGAGGGACATCGACTTCCGGGTCTCGTCGCTGCCCACCATCCACGGCGAGAACATCGTGCTGCGGGTGCTCGACCGGCACCAGGGCATCGTGGCCCTCGACCGGCTCGGACTCGCCGACGATGCACTGGCCGAACTGCGCCTGATGATGGCCCGTCCCGAGGGGATCATCCTGGTGACCGGGCCGACCGGAAGCGGCAAGTCCACCACGCTCTACTCCATGTTGAGCCATCTCGACACCGAGTCGGTCAACATCATGACCCTGGAGGATCCGGTCGAGTATCCGATGGGCAGAGTCCGCCAGACGGCGGCGAACGAGGCCACCCGACTCACCTTCGCGAGCGGGGTGCGGAGCCTGCTGCGACAGGACCCGGACATCATTCTGATCGGCGAGATCCGCGACGCGGAGACGGCGGAGATGGCGTTCCGGGCCGCCATGACCGGTCACCAGGTCTACTCCACGCTGCACTCCAACTCCGCCGCCGGCGCGGTCGCGCGCCTCGTCGAGACCGGGGTCTCCCCCGGGGTCATGGCCGGCAATATCATCGGCATCGTGGGCCAGCGGCTCGTGCGCAGACTCTGTTCGCAGTGCCGCGAGGCGTACGAGCCCGCGCGGCTGGAGCGCCGGATCCTCGGTCTCGGCCCGCATTCGGACTCCCCGCCGGTGTACCGGCCGCGGGGATGCGACCGCTGCGAGCACCAAGGCTATCGCGGTCGACTCGCATTGCTGGAGCTGCTGCGGTTCGACGCGGAGCTCGACGAGCTCGTCGCCCATGGGGCGTCGACCCTCGACATCTCGAAGGCAGCCGACGGCAGGGGCTTCCGCCCCCTCGCCGACGACGGTATCCGCCGGGTGCGGGAAGGCGTGACGAGTCTCGATGAAGTCTCGCGCGTGGTCGATCTGACCAGCCGGCTGACCGATCGGGTCGGCGGCTGATGCCGCTGATGCGATACAAGGCGGTCGACGAGCGCGGCCGCAAGCGCACCGGCGAGATAGAGGCCGCCAACCCGGCCGACCTGGAGGCCCGGCTCGCGCGGCTCGGACTCGACCTCGTTACCTTCCGCGAGGCGAGAGTCCGACGCGCGCTCCGGCGCGCCCGGGTGCGCCGCGGCGATCTCGTCGGGTTCTGCTTCCACATGGAGCAGCTCCTGACCGCCGGGGTGCCGGTGCTGGAGGGACTCGCCACGCTGCGCGACTCCGCCGGCAACCCGCGCCTGCGCGAGGTGCTGGCGGACATGGTGGTGTCGATCGAGGGTGGCGCGACGCTGTCCGGCGCGATGCGCGAGCACCCGCGGGTATTCGAGGCGGTCTTCGTCAACCTCGTCCACGCCGGCGAGCTGTCGGGTCGGGTGGGAGAGATCCTCGGCCACCTCAACGAGCACCTGAAGTGGCAGAACGAACAGATCGCGCTGATGCGCCGGCTGCTCACCTATCCGGCCATCGCGGGCGCCGTGGTCATGCTCGTGGTGTTCTTCCTGATGACCCATCTCGTGCCGCAGCTCGTCTCCTTCATCGAGGGGATGGGGCAAGCGCTTCCGGCCCACACGCGGGCGCTCATCCTCGTCTCGGATCTGTTCGTGGCGTATTGGTATCTCGCTCTCACGGCGCCCGTCGCCGCCTTCCTTCTCCTGCGCGCGCTCGGCCGGGCGAGTCCCGCGGTGGCGCATGCGGTGGATGCGTTCAAGCTCCGGACCTGGCTGGTGGGTCCGATCATGCAGCGGATCCTCCTCGCCCGGTTCGCGGGCAGCTTCGCGCTGCTCTACGCATCCGGGATCACAGTGCTGGAGTGCATCCGCATCTGCGAGGGCATCGCCGGAAACCGGGCGGTGGAGGACGCCACCCGTCGGGCGGGGGCGAAGATCGCGGAGGGCGCCGGCATCAGTGCGGGGTTCGAGGCGACGGGGCTGTTCTCGCCCCTGGTACTGCGGATGCTGCGCCTCGGCGAGAGCACCGGCGCTCTGGACGCCGCGCTGCTCAACGTGAGCCGCTACTACAACCGCGGCGTATCGGAGTCGATGGAACAGCTCCAGGCGATGATCGGCCCGACTATCACCGTCGTACTCGGCGCGATCCTGTTCTGGGTGATCTTCTCCGTGCTCGGGCCGATCTACGACCTGATCGCCACCATCGGCATCTGATGGCGGCGCGACGGGTCTTCGTGATTTCGGGCGCGGGGCTGGTTGCGTACCACCGGCACGGCTCGAAACTGCTCGGCCCGTTCCCGTTCGGGGCGGACGAAGACGGACGCGCCGAATTCGCGCGCTACCTCGATCGGTTCCCGGACGAGATCACCCACGTCGTGGCCGACGTGGTGGAGGAGGAGTTCCGCGAGGAGACGGTTCCGCACGTGCTCGCCTGGGAACGCGGGGCGCTGATGCGCGCGCGGGCGGCCCGGGCCTTCCCCGGCGCACGCTACCTGCACGCGGCGCGGCTCGGGCGGGAGCCGGACGGCCGGCGCGACGACCGCGTGCGCCTGAGCGCGATTACCCGGCCCGAGACGCTCGCCGGCTGGCTCGCCGCGATGGAGGAGCGCGGCGTCCCGCTCGCCGGCATTCATTCCCCCGCCATGCTCACCGCACCGATGCTGAAAGCGGTCGGGGCGGTGGGCGAGCATGTGTTGGTGGTCTCGCGACAGTCCGGCGGCGGACTCCGGCAGACCTGCTTCCGGGGCGGGAAACTGCGATTCTCGCGGCTCGCCGCCCTCCCCCATCCCGCCGCCGGCGGGCACGAGTCCCACATCCTGGCCGAGATCGAACGGACTCGCCGCTACCTGCGCAATCCGGGGAACCTGGCGAATCTGGCGAGCCGGGGCTCCGGAGCATCCGGCGATCGCCTCGACGTTCACGTGCTGAGCCATGGCGCGCCGCTCGAAGGGTTGCGGCGAGCGCTTGCGGCGCATGACGCCGACGTGAACGCAAAAGATGGCACGGGCAGCGCGGGCGGTAACGACGACGAGGACACCCCGGCGCGGTGCCGCGTGGTGGATCTCGCCACGGTCGCCCGTCGGCTCGGATTGCGCCGATGGGACGGCGAAGCGAGCGCCGATCGGCTGTTCGTCCACCTTCTGGTCGCAGGCCACCCGCCACGCAACCACTACGCGACGCCCGATCAGATCCGCCGGCATTCGGCAGGGCGGATCGGTCTCGCCCTGAAAGCCGGGAGTGCGGTCATCGCGGTCGGGGCCGGTCTGTTCGGGGGAGTCGTCGCTCTCGAAGGAGTCGCCGCGCGCGGGCACGCCGATACACTCGCCGTACACGCCACGCTCTACGAGCGCCGGTATCGGGCCGCGCAGGCGGCGCTGCCGTCCACCCCGGCCGAGCCGGTCGAGCTGGAACGGGTGGTCTCGGCCGTGAACGCGCGGCAACGCCGGCAGGCGGATCCGGTGGATGTTCTCGCGCACCTGAGCCAGGCCCTCGCAGACTTTCCGCGGGTGCATATCGAGGCGCTCTCGTGGCGCACGAGCGACGATCCGGAAGCGCCCGTCAGCGCGCCGGGTGACGACCGGACCGAAACGCGACCCTCCGGCCACCGGCCGCCGCACGATTCGCGGCGGCAGTTCCAGGCTGCGCGCTTCAGCGCACGGATCGAACCGTTCGACGGCGACTATCGTGCAGCCATCGACACCGTCCGTCGGCTCGCGGATGCGCTCGCCGCACCCTCCGGGGTCGAGCACGTGCGGATCCTGAGTCTGCCGCTGGAACTCGGATCGGAACACGCCCTGACCGGAGCCGCCGGCACCACCGGCGAGGATGCGACGTTCGAGATGCGAGTGACCCTGCGCGCCGATGTCCCGGACGGGACGGAGACCTGAGTCGGTGCGCAGGATCGATTGGCGCATGTTGCGCGGCCCTCTGGGGCTCGTCGCGGGCGCCGCGGCCATCGGCACGGCCGTGGCCACCGGCGCGCTGCAACTCCAGGCCGAGGCATTGCGCGGCTACGACCGGGAGAAAAACCGACTCGAAACAGTACGTGCGCGCTACCGAACCATCGACGAGCAGAAGCGGCAGATCGAGACCTGGCTGCCGGCGTACCGTTCGCTGCGGGCGGCCGGAGTCATCGGCGAGGAGCGGCGGCTCGAATGGATCGAAACTCTGCGCGCGGCGGCAGCACGGGTGGGATTGCCGTCGCTGCGCTACCGAATCGAACCCCGCACCGCCCACGAAGCGGGCGCCGGTCTCGATACCGGCGGCCATGGCGCGTTCTCGACCGTGGTGCATGTCGAGGTCGGCCTCCTGCACGAGGGCGATCTGGAACGACTGTTCCGGGAGCTCAGGAGCGCGGAGGCCGGGCTGTTCCACATCGAGCGCTGCGGCATCCGTCGGTCGGGGCCGGACTTCGTCATGCGCCCCGGAGCCATCAACCTGAGCGCGGAGTGCGATCTGCGCTGGTTCACGTTCGCGCGCAGCGAGGGCGGGCAGTGAGCAGCCCGGCGCGGATGCCCTCTGGCGCGCCCACGGCCGGACGCCCGACGCGGCGCGATGCCCAGCGTCCACGCGACGGCATGGTGCGCATCGGCCCGGCCGTCGGGACTTCGGCTGCGACTCGATGCTGGCGGACAGCGCCCGTCATCGCCTGTCTGGTAACGGGCGCGCTTGCACCCCTCGCACCGGCCCCCGACGCACACGCGCAGTCGCGAATCGGGCGGCTCTTCTCCAGTCCCGAACAGCGCGTCGAGCTCGATCGGCTTCGCGACGACACCAGCCCCGGAGAGGTCCCGGAGCCGATCCCGGTCCCCGGCCCGGCTGGACGCGTATCACGTCCCGAGCCCGAACGTGGCTCGACCGCATTCGCCGTGACCCTCGACGGCGTCGTCATGCGCAGCGACGGTCACCGGGTAACGTGGGTCAACGGGGTCGAGATCGTCGCGGGAGGATCGACTCCGGCGGGAGTCCGCGTCGAGACCGACGCAGTACCGGGCGGAGGGTTCCGCATCCGGGTATCGCGCGAGGGGACGAGTGCCATTCTTGTGCCGGGACAGTCCGTCGACCGGAGCGGGAGGGTGCGCGACGTGTACGAGCGTCAGGCTACCGCGGTCCTGACGGAGACACCCGACGAGGACGCAACGCTTCCGGCTCGCGAAGTCCCGAGCGCAGCCGCCTTCGTCGAACCACCGCGTTCGGATCCGCGGTTGCTTCCCGCAAGTCGCGGGCAGGAACCGGCGCGGATGACGCAAACGCTTGCCGCTCCGTCCGCCGAAGGTATACCGAGCGCACGCAAGTCGAGGGATGAACAGCCGGCGGCAGCCAGGATGACAGGGCGAGGATCCGCAGGGTTGTAACGGGTATTGTCGCACGACGGCAATGAGTTAAAGTGCACGAGACATCCGGGGTATTCGCATGGACAACAACACGATTGCAATCATTGTCTCCGTTGTCGCGGTGGGTGCGACGCTCGGAATCGGGCTCGCAACACTCATCGTCCCGTCCTTGCACGACTTGCGCCGGGACGTGGCGGACGTTCGTGAACGCATAGCACGCCTCGAAGGCTTGTTCGAGGGGTTTAAGCGCCGAGGGAGCCCGAGCCCGGAAGCGACGACCTGAGCCCCGGGAGGTCGGTGCATCCCGGCGAGATTCTTTGCGGCGAGAGCGGTCACGAAATCGCGGAACGCGTCGCACCCCAGCAGTCGGTCATGTAGCAGGGGCCACGCGCCGAAATCGTGATCGCGCGCGTCTTTCTTCCCGTTCAGATCCTACCCTGCGCCTCCAGCACTGCGCACAGCCGCGCGATGTTCTTCCGCGCCTGCGCCCCGTGCCGCTCCCGGAAGAACTCGGTGAAGCAGAACTCGGGGCGAGCGGCGAGCGAATCCAGAAACTTCCGTTGCCTGGGGTAGAACTCGGCATCCGGCACATGCGCGAGTTCGGCGCGCACCGCGCGGCTGTCGTCGAGGAATTCCTCCCAGGGCCGGCCGAAGCTCGAAAGGTCGATATCGACGATGAATGCCTCGTCGAGCGTCGTCGGCGGATCGAGGTGGGTCGTGGCCATGATGAGCCCGTGTACCTTCGATCGAAACCGCTCCGATCCCCGCTCCCCGGCCCGCGCCACGAACAGTTCCGCGCTGCGCCGCTCGTTCTCCCGGGGCGGAATGTCGTAGATCGCATCGTGGAACCACAGCGCCATCTCGACCGCGTCCGGCTCGTCCATGCCCTCGGCGGCGAGATCGAACAGGCGCAGGCAGTACTCGATATGCGTGGCGGCGTGGTAGGCGCGATGCGGCTCGCCGTACAGGGTTTCGAGTTCGTCGAACACCTCGCCCGCACCTTCGCCGATGCGGCGGTTCCACAGCGCTTCGAAACGTGGTCGGTCCAGCAAGGATCCGCTCCCGGAATCACGCACTGCCGCTGCGGCCGGCGCCGGCCCCTCAGCCGACGCCGGGGCCCCCGGCGCCGGACGGCGGCAATCGCTTCTGCAGCGCCACGAACTGCTCGTGCGAACGCACCAGCTTCTCGCTCAACTGCCGCATCACGTCGAGCGCCACCGCCGGATTCTCCGCCAGCAGCTTGAGGAACATCTCGTCGGTGATGCGCAGCGCGACGAGCCGGTCCTGGGCGCGAATGGTGGCCGAGCGGGGCGAATTGGTCAGAACTCCGAGCTCGCCGAACAGTTCGTTCGTGCCGAGGACGCCCTCCACCACCGACCCGGTCTCGGTCTCGGCCACGATCTCGACCGCCCCTTCCATGATCACGTAGGCGCTGTCCGGCGCGTCGCCCGCCTCGAACAGCACCTCGCTCGGGTCGAAAGTACAAAGCTCGCTGGTGAACGCGAGAAGCTTGAGCTTCGAGAGCTCCAGCTTCGAGAACATCGGCACCTTGCGAAGCATCTCGGCTTCGGTGGTGAGGTCCATGGTCATCGGCCGGTCATTCCTGGGTGCCCCGTGCGGCGTCGATTCCTGCCGTCGAGCCGAATTTGCAAACAGCTTTCAGACGACGGAGACAAGGCCGCAACCGGGATGCAGGTCACGATCTCGGGGAGGTCGAGCGGCTTCATCAGCGCCTCAGCCGGCCAGCGCCAGGGTGTGGAACGCGGTCCCGGGCCGGTTCAACTCCGCGAACGTCCCCTGCTCCACCACCTTGCCGCCCTCCATCACGATCGTCTGCTTGAAACGCTCGGCAAGGCTGGCACGGTGGACCATCCAGATCAAGGCGCGGGAATCAAACTCTTTCAACAGGTTATCGAGGATTCGAGCCTGCGACGCGGCGTCGAGCGGCGCGGTCGCGCGGTCGACGACAAGCACGTCCGGGCGTTTCAGTACCGCGCGCGCGATGGCGAGCTTCTGGCGTTGCATCGAGGAGAGCCGCGAGCCCGCGATCCCCACCGGATAGTCGAGCCCGCACTCGGTGACGAGTCGGCGCAGCCCCAGCGCATCCACCACCTCGCCGATCATCTCGTTGATGCGCGACGCGCTGCGCTGGCGCCCGTAGGCAAGCCGCCCGAACAGGATGTTGTCCAGAATGGAGACCGACGAGTTGAAGCGCTCCGCGTCGAAGAACTCGATGGGGGTCTCGTCGGCGCCGAACCCCTCCGAGAACCGGCGACGCGCCAGCACCAGGCGCTCCTGCATCGGCTCGTCGATGAGCCCGAGCCGGTGGCGCGCCGGCACAAGCTTGAAGGTGAGCGACAGGAACATCGTCCGGTCCTCGTCATCGAGGTCGGTCGCGCGCGCGGATTCGGTGCGCGCGAGCAGGCCGCGGAAGACCGGCAGGTCCTCCGCCGCGATGAAGCTGAACTGCTCGAACAGCTCGCTGCCCGGGGCGACATCGGCGAAGAGATCGACCATGAGCCGCGCGACCTGCCGTCCGATGTCCACGAAGTCGTCCATCAGACCGACATCGTCGAGCACCTTGCGTACATACGAATTCCCGGCGAGGTTCTCCGGGTCGAACGTCCGGTCCTGCGGAGTGCCGAAGAGCAGGTTCTCCGCCACCGTCATGTTGACGTTGTAGGCGTCGCGGTCGAAGGGATCGACGAGGTGCTCGACGCGCAGATCCGCGAGCCTCGCGCGCAGCGTCCGGCGCGCCTCCAGCACGCCGCGGGCAAGCTCCGGAACCGCGTCGGGGTCCACGCTCGACTGGAGCCCGAGCTGATAGATGTCGTCGTCCATGTCCACGACGGACAGCACCTCGATGGCGCGCGCATTCATCGACTCCTCGTCTTCGACGCCCGCGCCGGCGTAGTCGATCCAGTCCGCGCGGATGTCGAGGGGCGAATTCCCGGCCCGCTCGGCCTCGGTCCGGAGCCGCTCCCACTGTGCGGCGCCGGATTCGTCGTAGTCGGGGGCGCGCGTCGGGCGGTGCTTGAGGCCGTAGAGCAGATTGTCGCGGAGCGTGCCGGAGAACAGGCTCGTCTCGGAGCCCACGTAGGCGATCTGGCGACCGGTCACCGCCTCGGGGGCGGAGAGGAGATCCAGGGCGCCGGCCAGGAGCTGCCCGGCGGCGGGACGCTTGAGGCCGGCGATGATATGGGCGAGGCGGTCGCTGCCGCAGCCCTGGCCGCCGACCACCGCGAGAGTCGCGGGGAGCTCGGTGGTGAGGGAGAGCCCGCCGGAGAACGTCGTGTCGCTCTCGTCCTCCTCCTTCAGATCGAGGTTGGTGGCAACGAGGGCGCCCGTGATCGGGGCGCGTGTCTCCGGCTCGGTGTCGATCTTCGCCTCATCGAGCATTCCCGGCGCCTGGAACGTCTCGAGCAGAAGCTCGTACTTGCCCTTGGCGTCCTCCTTGACCTGGTAGAAGTTGAGAAGCTGCTTCCACGGATCGGCGAGCTTCTCGTAGGCGGCGATGACCGCCACGAGGGAGCCGAAGGTCAGGTCGTCCTGGATCACGAGGTAGCCACCGATGGAGTAGAAGAAGAATGGGGTGATCTGGGCGATGAAGTTGTTGGCGAACTTGATCAGGAACTTCAGGCGGTAGATCAGGACCCGGACCCGGTAGATCTCCCCGACCCGCTCCGTGTATTCCGCCCGCTCGAGCCGGGAGGTGTCGTGGGTATGGACCTCGCGGATCCCGCTCGCCACCTCCCCGATGCGCTCGGAGAGCGCGCGGGCGAGCCGGATCCGCTCCTTCTTCCTCGCGTTGAGCTTGCGTTGCAGCTTCGGGATGAGCCACATCTGCACCGGGTAGAGCGCGATGGCGGCCACTCCGAGCACCGGGTCCTCGATGAACATGAAGATCAGCAGGGTGATGAGCATCCCGCCCTGGAACGCGGGCAGGGCGATGGAATCGCCGATGTAGCCACCGAGCGGGTCGGTCTCGGCCACGATGGTGGAGACCAGCTCGCCCTGAGAAGTCCGGCGAAACCTCGGCAGCGGGAAGCGCAGCATGCGCACGAAGAGGTCGTAGCGCAAGCGGCGAAGCATGCGCTCGCCGACCACCCCGCGGTAGACGTTGAGAAAGTACTTGAAGCTGCCGTTGACGAGGACGAGGGCGAGGAACACCGCACACAGGACGAGGAGATACTCGACCTGCCCGAGCCTGAAGCCGAGAACCTCGACCGGGAACGCGGCCCCGTCGGCGTCGATCGTCTCGTTGACAATCAGTTTCGGCAGGTAGAGGAGGAGGTAGAAGAACGGGAATGAGGCGACGGTGAGCACGAGCAGGAGGATCTGCTCGCGCAGGCTGTACCTGAGCACGAACTTGAAGATGGTGGATTCCATGGCCGCTTTCCGGATGAACGACGTAGGGTCCCGCGCCTTATAGCCCACGGGGATGCACGGGAACAACGGCGCGTCACGAGACGCAGGCGATCCAGGATTCCTCGAGGGTGGCGGCGGGAAAGCGTTCGCGCAGGCAGGCCGGAGATCCGACGAACCGCATCGCGCCGTCGTGGAGCACTCCCAGGCGGTCGCAGAGATCGCCGGTGTCTGCGAGCAAGTGGGTGCTGAGGAACACCGTCGCGCCGCCGTCGCGCAAGCGGCGGAGATAGCGCCTTGCGAGCACCCGCGCCTTGGGGTCGAGGCCGCTCATCGGTTCGTCGAGCACGAGCAGAGGCTTCTCGGCGAGCAGGCAGGCCGCGAGCCCGAGCTTCTGCGCCATGCCCTTCGAGTAGTGGCGGACCGGCTCGTCCAGAGCGGACGGCGCCAGGTCCAGGGCGGCGAGCACCTCGCGCTGCCGGCCCCGGGTCGAGTCCAGGCCCGGGTCCACTGCGTGCAGCCTCGACATCAAATGCAGGAACTCCCGCCCGAGGAGGTGACGCGGGGGCACGAAGCGCTCGGGCAGGTAGGCAAGCGAACGACGCGATTCCGGCGCGGTCGCGGACCGGCCGAAGATATGGATCCGGCCCGCGTCGAGGTGACACAGGTCGAGCAGGCACTTGATGCAGGTGGTCTTGCCAGCGCCATTGGTCCCGACGAGGCCGAAGATCTCGCCCGCCCGAACCTCGAACGAGAGATCGACCACTACCGGACGGCGTCCGTGCCGCCTGGTCACGGCGGAAAACCCGATGGCGTCCGTGCGAGCCCCCGGACGTTCCGCCTCGGGCGGTGTGTGCCTCACGGGCGGGGAGGGGTCAGATGAGTCCGAGCGCGACGGCGGTCGCATGGCATCCGCGCAGGACACCCGGCGATCCACTTCGGGCGATGCACGCCTTGCGGGCGACGAAGGGTCAGATGAGTCCGAGAGCGGCGGCGGTC
The DNA here is from genome assembly GCA_026709935.1 of Thiotrichales bacterium. Classification (GTDB taxonomy): domain Bacteria; phylum Pseudomonadota; class Gammaproteobacteria; order HK1; family HK1; genus HK1. The sequence continues at coordinate 51,793 of JAPOSC010000044.1, read as the reverse complement.
ACGATGAACGCGCTGTTGATCGCAACGATTCCCGCACCCTGAATCCACAATGCCCGGTAGAGATCCGCGCGCAGCTCGAGCAAGTCGGCTTTCAACTCGGCTTTCGTCTCGAACAAGTCGGCTTTCGTCGCGAGCGCGGTCTGAGCGTCGCGCATCGTCTCCACGGTCGCTTCCGCCTGAGCCCTGTCCATGCCCGCCTGTTCGAGTCGCCGCATCGCGTCGAGGGTGTCGAAGCTGGTGGTGTTCATCGGATTGTTCTCCTGGTTACGATTGTAGGGAATCTCCGCCCGTGGCGGCACCCCCCTCTCCCCTTCTCCTGAAAGCATCTCACTTTGAAATTCTGCCCGGGGTCTGCGACCTGTATGCACGAGCTTTCCCGAGCATTCAGGAGTCGAAGCGAGACAGCAGACCGGAAATTTCGCCAGTTTTCGGAGGGCTCGGAGAACCGCTCAGGCTTGAATGGCTCCGGTTCGAGGGCCGGTGAGAAATGCGGCCCAATGCTCGTCTCCTTCACATACGCCTTGATGCGCATTTCTCACTGGTTCGCGAATCGGTGAAATTTCGGGCCATGCCCTCCACGCCATGGCGAACCCTCGCGCGTCATGGCGTGACGGCCCGCGTCGCCGATACGCGCGGACCGCCACTTACCCATGGCACGGGCCCATGGGCTCAGTAGAGATAGACGAGATTGCATTGCTGCGCGTCGCCCGCGATGTCGTACTCGTTGGTGGTTGCGCTGGTCATGCATGTCGTTGTCGCCTCGCTCACGCCGCGGTGCGAGACGGTGGTCGTCCCGGTGAATCGGAGTGCGCCAGTCAACGGACGCTGGTCGTCGATCTTCAAGTCGAGCTCACGGGCGATATCGACCGGGATGTTGTCTCCGAGGACGAGCCCAAGCCGCGGCGCCCGAGTCGCGGTCGGAGCACCGGCGGTGGTCGAGTAATCCCGGGTCCGGCCGAGCAGCATGTAGCCATTGAAGGCGTTCTGGGGCGCCACGGTGGCGGCGCGGTACCGCGTCGCACTCGTGGCCCCGCCGTCGTAGCTGCCCTGGAGCAGACCGGCTCTCGTGAGATGCACCCACGCCGCCGACGCCTCCTCCCAGTCGGCCGGATCGATACTGCCGTTCGCATCACCGCCCACGGTGATGGAGGCGTCGCCGACGGCCGAGGCGACGGCCGCAGCGGTCATGTCGCCGGGAACCTGCCGGTAGCGGTCGACGAACCCGTAGTAGGCGGCCTGCACCCCGGCGTTCATGTCCGCGAGGTTGCGGACCCGGGCGCCGTTGACGAGATCCTGGCCCTTGAGGATCCCGCCGAGAAGCAGTCCGACCACCACCAGCACGATGGCGATTTCGACGAGGGTGAATCCGTGTTGTCTGCGCGGCATGTTCGAAGCACCTCCAAAGGTTGCGACGGGTGGAGACCGGCCTCCCCTGCCGGAGACCGACCACTCGTGCGGTGCGCGGACTGCGTCGAATCCCCGTGACGCCCGCCGAGCGCTTCGTAAAGCCCAAATCGGTGGAGTCTCCGCACCGGCACGGTTCACGATGCTATCTGCGCGAATCGAGCGGCGAATCCGAACCGGAGGCCGTCGTACGTAGGCGATCGCCCCGGGGCTTGTAGGCCGCCGGAGCACCGGTCCCGGGGCCTGGAGGTGCATTTCTCACCAGCCTACGACTGCGGACGCGGCTCTGATCGAACCAACGTTTGCCTTGCGAGCGTTCTACGTTTTCGCGGCGTTGAACGCGGTATCACCGCACTCGATTGCGGGTCATGGCGGGTGTGGGAGAGATGGCGTGCGGGGGAGAGGTAGAGGTGGCCCCGACGTGATGGGAGACACGCCGGGGCCGGTGCAATCACCAACAGATGTCAGTCATGATGACGCCTCTCCCATGGGGCCTGATACCATCGCAACGGCGAGACAGAAGGGGGAGCGGTGCCGGTCGGAGTCGTCCCGGGGGGACCATCTGAGACATCCCCGCGAGACACCGACACCGCTCCCTGAGCGGCTCACTACGCGGTGAAGGTGGAGAGGATGACGACGCCGGGAGCGCCCTCGAAAGACTCTGAATCCTGGTGAGGCGACGAATCCTTATGAGGCGACGCCGCCACCCTCTCCGTAAATCGTCTGTCCTACGTGTCCTGCGCCCCTGGCGGGGTCGTGTACTGCTAGGCAGCTTGATGCTGCTCCTCGCACCGCCTCAACAACGCTTCCGCGATCGCCAGTCGCACCACGTCACTCTGGCTGTGATAGTCCTGACTGTGATAGTCCCGAGACTTCCCGACACGGGGAAGTTTCTTCCCTCTCAGCCCTGCCTCGCGGTTCACCCGGTCTACTAGCGCATCAAGAGTCGCGCAATCCTCGCGGGAGAGCCGCATGTGCAGGAATCGCTCGGTGGCCATTGGTCATTTGCTCCTGAACGATTCCTAGAGGGAAGAAATGGGGCGCTCCGGGTAGAGCGCCCCTTGTGCTAGTGATGCTTACTGAGCCTTCTCTAAGCTCGCACCGAAGGCACCGACCATACTGCCCTCTGAACCGAACTCAGAGGAGAACGTTCCGGTTGCGACTTCGGGAACGTTACCGTCGCCGTTATTAGTATTGTTGCGGAGATTCATCTGCCACCCACCTGACGCATTGGCTGCGTTTACGTCGTCTCCACTGCCCATAGTCCAAATCGTTCCATCATCAGACTCGCCCGCAGTAACAACATTTGCTGTAGAGGAGTCAAAGTCAGATTCTTTAAGAGCGATAGACCAGTCTCGATCCTCTCCAGCGTCACCGATCTTGAAATTGTCGATGGTGCCTGAAATATCGCCTGCGGTACCACTAGCGCCAGCAGTACCAAAATCCGCCTCAAGTATTGCGGTTGCCACGAAGTGACCAGATTCGTTCTTGCCACCCGTAGAACTCCTGAGTGCGTACTTGCCAACAGCGCCTCCATTGTAGGTTGCCGTACCCCCTAAGCCATTGAAGACGGTTGAAGTGAGGCCAGTTCCGACAGTTCCTCTGAAATCCTCGAATACGCTTACAGTGCTAGGGTCGCCATCCGAGTCTTTCTCTATCCACCAACCAAATGAGGCGTAGGAAGTATCGGATTTATCTGAAACCTTTGCGTCCCGGTTGCTAACTTCGAATGTCCATGTTTGATCAGTCGTACCAAGCACGAGTCCAGCTCCCGTGACCGAGGCTGAACAGGTACCGGCATCATTGGTTGGCAAACAAACATAGACGCCAGCTACGCCGTGATAACTACCCGGCACTTCAATGTCACTATCACGATCCCTCGCTTTTTCGAACGTATAATCACCAGCCGTCCGCGTAACGCTCGGAATCGTCACTCTCTCTGGGATAAATGCATCACTACCGCCATCGCTATCGCCGTCCGCTTCCGCAGCCTCCAACTCGTAATTGTCCTCTTCACTTCCTAGTCCATAGACGGTACTGAACTTATCGCCTGGCGTAGGTGCTCCGACATAGGAGTAGACGAATGCCTCATGGAGGCGCTTATCCCCGCTCTCTTCTTGGGCATAGAACCTCTTACCCGTCCAATCCCCGATGGAAGCGACCGTCGTCTTCTTATCTTCTGAAAGCGTGAAGACTTCTGGGTTAGTGGCGGATGGAGTGTCATCGGTATCGATAGCAATAAGGATCTTGGTTTGGTTCTCCGCCGCATCATCTGTGGTGCCGTCACCGTATCCAGCATCGAGGCTCTGGGCTTCGCTAACATCCGTTGAGGCAGTTATTTCTGTTGTCCCGAAATTGAAGGACGTAGCGCCACCGCGTGGTTTGATTGCACTGTATAGGGCCTCGGCCATTTCTTCCGTCGCTTCCGTCTCCTCAGTTATCCTCTTGGTCTCAGCCGTATTAAAGGCCGTTTCCGCAGAGGCAATCGTACCCGCTGCACTGTTATACGCAGACTGGTACTGAGCCTTCTCGGCGTCGCTCAGATCCTTGGCGTCGTCGAGTTTAGCTTTCAGAGCGGTACGAGCCGCCTTCGCATCATCAAGCTGATCCTTCGTAGCCGTCTTCCCGGCAAACGCATCGAGCGCAGCTTGGAGATTGGTACCGGCAGTCCCGAGATCCGCCATCTGAGTCGTCCGACGAGTATCCCGGTCAATCCCACCCTGCGCTGCCGTGACGGCTGTATTGGCGTTGCCCAACTGAGTTACGTACTGAGCCTTATCTTCCTCGGTCAGATCAGGCGAGCCGGAATCCAGCGCAGTCTGAAGAGCGGTGATTGCTAGTCTGGCGGCATCTACCTTATCCTGATCCGACAGGTCGGACGTGTCGATCAAGCCAGAGAGACGCGCTAGTTCTGCTTTCTGAGTGACAATCCGCCCGTCCTTCTGAAGCATACTGATCTTCATACTGAGTGCGGCAGCCAAATCAGCAGCCTGCTTCCCGGTGATGGCATCCTGATCAACGGCGTCATAAGCCGCCTGCGCTGCATCCTCGGTAGCAGCCCCTTCAATGGCGGCCTTCGCGTCATTAAAAGGCTTCAGCGCCGCTGCTTGAATCTCACCGATCCGCGTGCTGAGCGCAGTCTGCAAATCATCAGCCTGCTTGGCGGTGATGTCGTCCTTGTCAACCGTGTCATAGGCTGCTTGGGCCGCAGCCTCAGTCGCCGCCGCTTCGATGGCAGCCTTCGCATTGTCGAAGGTCTCCATCTGCATCTCGGCGACAGTCTTGGGAGGCGTCGGGGGCTCATCCGCCGTAAACGTGGCTTCACCACCCGTCGAGGTAGCCGTAAAGCTACCATCGAGTTCCGCGACGACCTTGATCATGCAATCCATGCCGTCTTCAGGGCATGCCAGCGTCCCAGTAGACGTCTTCAGGGTTCCACCAGCCTCGATCGTAGTATCCCGCCCATCGATAAGGCCGTGATCGGCTGGCAGGGTAGTGACTTTAGGCGGCGTTGGTGCCGGATCATCGTTATCGCTCGACCCGCCGCATCCGGCGAGGCCGAGGCTGGCCACGATGGCCAGGCTCGCCCATAGGCTCGTTCGTGCTTTCATCATGTTGCGCTCCGTTGTGCATTGAAGATTCACCGCCCGGTCGGCGGCGACCATCTCGGAGGGACATGTGACGGGCCGGCGCACCCCGCCGCCCCGTGACTCCGCCATGGCCCCCCCGCTACGCATCGGCGTCGGCCCCGCATCTCGGCCTCTGCCTGTTTCCCAAGCGTTGAAGCAGTAGGGCTGTACAGACCCCCTGCGCGTGTGTGTGTCGCTGGCCGTGGAGTGCGAATCCACCCGGCGTTTTGATGACCGACCCCGCCGGATCGGTCAGGTACTGTGGGTGTGATTGGGGGGTGGCGTGTCCCCGAGGCCATGGAGATACCCGTTCAGGGCCAGGGGCCGGAGACGAATAACGAGATAAAACAGAGGATTAGAGCCCAACCAACGCAGATGCGAATGCTTCGCATCCGACTCTAATCAAGCCGCCGCGTTTGTTACCCGCGTGTCCCCAGGTGTTACCCAGAGGGGGAAATGCGTCCCGAGCCGGTCACCATCGATGTGCCGGCAGGGGGCGAATTCAGAGGGTGAAAGGGACGATGGGCGAATCTCGGCCGGACGCTTCACTGCGACGGCCGATCACAGCCTCGCAGGTGCTCCGCGCCCTTCTGGACGCTGAGCCAAGCAGTTGTAAATAAAGGAAAAAAATCGCACATTCCCGAACGAGTGCCCGTGCCGAATGGCAGAAAAGTCCGCCAGCAAGAATGTCGCTTTCAAGATATCAATGTCGTTTAAGGATATTTGACAACACACCCGAAGCAGTATCCTTCCTCCCGCTCGTGTGTGGGTTTTTCCTGACCGCGCGTCGGGTTACATGCAGTCACACCCACTGTACCTGACTCCCGCGCCGTTCTTCGCTGCTCCCCGAATTGCTCTTTTTCGAGCATCTACAGGCACTTGCGTGCCATGCCGCCGGAAGTGCATCCACTCCCGACGACATGAGCGGGGACACGAGGCAGCTCCTCGCGGCGGTCGGTGTTCCCTCAAACCGGCCCATTTACTGCACCGGCCCAAGCCTGCATTTCCAACCAGTTCACGGCTGCGGACGCGGATCTGACTCAGGCATGCCGCCTGCTTCGCAAGCTCGCTCCGTACCTACGGGTATGCCTGAGTGGGTTGTTTCGCGTTCGCCTTGCCTAAGCGGTCATCTCCACGCCTTCACTCGCAACTCGGCAAGAAATGCAGGCTCGAGCCGCAAAAACGCGCGCAGGGTCATTCGATCTCCGCGAGCCGCGCGCCGAGGAACCGGATCTCGTGCGGGTCCCGGACCCTTCCGCTGTGGAGCAGGCCGCCGATGATGATCCGGGCGGTCTCCAGCTCGCCGAGGTCCGCCGCGATCAGCACGCTCATGTCCCGGACCCAGGCCGGTACGTTCGGACCGATCGCGTGTTCGGTCACCGCCCGGGCATAGCGCAGGGCGAGGCGCGGGTCTCCGAGCCGGTGTTTCGCCATCACCGCTGCATGCGCGAGCCACGGCCAGCGTCGGGCCGGGTCTTCCAGGAACCGCCGGTGGACGAGCGCGAACATCGTGCGTTGCCGGACCGGATCGGACACCGACCCGTACAGTCTCGCCGCCGCGAGCAGGGGCGCGTCGTGCCGGGGGTCGAAATCGATGATCGCATCGAGCCATCCCGCGACTCGTGCGTAGTCGAGGCGCATGAACGGGATGCTCGCCCCCGGCTGGCGGTCGTGGATCAGCAGCCGGAGCATGAGCAGCCGGGCGAAGGCCGCCCGGTCGCCCAGCGCCGCGACCTGCAACGCCGGGGCGGTGGGGACCGGCCCGAGGGGCGACGCTTCGGCCCGTGGGTCCGGCCGCCAGGCGTGCCAGCCGATCTGGAGCGCGAGCGCCGCCGCCAGCATCCACCGCACCGCCTGCGGCACCGCGGCGACGGGCCGTTCCCGGGAGCGGAACACGCGACCGCCCCCGCGCCGGCACGGCAGGTTCAAAGGGCTTTCCGATGGAGATCGAACGCCGCTGCGGACCGTCCCGGACTTTCCAGGGGAGGCGGCGAGACTCAAAGGGCCTTCCGGTGGAGGTCGAACGCCGCCTCGGGCCACCCCGGATTTTCCAGGGGAGGCGGCGGGGCTCAAAGGACCTTCCGGTGGAGATCGAACGCCGCCGCGGCGCCGAGCAGGGCTAGATACACTGCGGTCTGCGCCGCTGCGAAGCCGAGCTCGGCCAGGGTGCCGGTGCCGTGGATCAGCCACTGCGACTGGGTGAACCGGTCGAGATCGGGCAACAGATATGCGAGGGCATCGATGAACCCCCGGATGAACGGCCAGGCCGCCGATCCGGAATCAGTCCCGGGGGCGTGGGCGATGAGTTGCAGCGCCGTCATCGACCGCGAGAGCACGTAGAACCCGAGCACCATGCTCATCGCCCATGCGAGGTGGGCGAAGGTGAACGCGCACAGCAGACTCGCGGCCGCGACGATGCAGAGTTCCAGAGCGAGGGAGACCCCCCACAGCGCGACCTGCGGCAACGGCGCAAACCACGCCAGCGCCAGCGCACCGGCCGCGGCCGGGAGCAGCGCGACGGCGCCGAATCCGGCGAGCTTGCCGGCGCAGTACGCACCGCGGGGCATGGATGTCGCCAGCATCAGATCCAGCCCCTTGTCGTGGGCGTCCCCGACCACGCTCGAAACCGCGAACGCGCTGGCCGCGAACACCGCCCACCACCGCAGCCAGGCCCCGAGCAGTCCACTGCGATAGCCCTCCGTCCCGGTGATCGCGATCTCGCCGGCGAACATCGCGAGCCCGCACCCCGCCACCGCGAATCCCACCACGAGCCACGCGAACCGGCCCCGCACCGCTTCGAGAGCGGTGACACGGGCGATCGCGAGCACAGCGCTCATCTCGCCCATCCCACCGATCTCGCCGATCTCGCCGGGCGGGCGCTCCCGGGGCCCGGGCCGCAGCGCGTGGATGCATCCATCGCCGCATGCGCGCGTCGGGCGACCGGCGCGCCCGGTGGCGGAGCAAAGACCCGCGGCACGATGCGCCCGATCCTGCCCGACGGTGGCGGAAACACGCTCACGGCAGAACCCGCGCCTCGACCAGTCGCGCCATCAGCACCGGGGTGGAAATCCACGTCACGATGCGCCCGGTCCTGCCCGACGGTGGTGGGGACACGCTCACGGCAGAACGCGCTCACGGCAGAACCCGAGCCTCGACCAGTCGCGCCATCAGCACCGGGGTGGAGATCCACGTCACGATGTCGTCGAACCCGCACGATGGCGGCGGTGGTGCGGCCGACTCGTCGGCGTCGTCGCAGCCGTCGGTACCCGGCGAGTGGACGCGGCTGACGAACGTCGCGTCGGCATCGGCGTTCTCGATTTCGTCGATGGCGCCACCGGACGGCGACGCGAGGGCGCGGCCGGTCGCAGCGTCGATGCCGCCGAGCCCGCCGGGCCCGAACGAGAGCACCAGCGCCGGGGCCGCGCGGGTGAGCGCGGTGGCGACGCTCTGGTGCTTGAGTTCGATGGTGCCCGCGGTGCCCGGATCGTCGCCTCGGGCCAGTACCGTGATATCGCCGGTGTCGGTGAGATCGAGCCGGCCGGCGGCGGGTGGCTGACCGGTCAGGGCCCGGATCGAGAACTCCTGTGCGACGCGGTATCCGAAATGTCGGCCCCAGGGGTCCGCTCGCCCGACCCCAAGGGTCTGATACGGCAGCACCCCGGCCAGCGCCGCCCCAGCGCAGGCGGCGGGCGCCACCCCGTCGATGCCATCGGAGATGACGTCGGGGCACGGCAGCGCCCCGCGGGTAATCACGTGCCCGATCAGCGCCTCGCGAATCTCGCCGAGCATCCGCTCCGCGGCCCGAATCCGCGTCGCGTCGATCTGGGCTCGCAACGGAGCGAGCATCGTGCCGAGCACCAGACCCAGGATCGCGATGACCACGGCAAGCTCGACGAGGGTGAACCCCGCCTGACGCCGGGGCCGGGGCCGGGGCCGGGGCCGGCGTCGATCGTCCGGCACGCGCATGTCGCCGAATCTCCGGGGAGCAAAGACACGGGGGCGGTGCGTCCGGGCGCATCGGACGCGGCCCGGGTGCTCGGTCGGAGGGATGTGCGACGAGCTCGGAAAGGAGTCGGAAACCGGGCAGCCGGCACTCTCCGCGCCTCCCGGGTGGGTGGCGGCTCGGACCGTCGTCACCCGAGCGCCGGAGACCGGACGGCCTGAGCTCTCCGCATCACCGGTTCGAGGACCGCGACCGGGGGTCGGTCGAGGCGACGGCGTCCTTGCTCCGGTCATCCTCGAACCGAAACCGGTCTTCACGGGCTCGTCCCCGGCGGACCCGCCACCCGGACCTGATCGTTGAAGTCTGCTGCAAGCGCGGCGCGGGTTGCCGTATCGCCACCGGCCGCATCATGCGGGGGCTCGAAGTACGCCCCGGCGCAAGCGCCACCGCACCCGTCACGCGCCTGGTGCGGGAGCGCCGGGCCCGAGCCGACGAGGAACGCGGGCACGTCCGCGCGCACCAACCCCGACGCGCTCAGGATCAGACATCCCGACCCCGAACCGATGCAGCGTCCGGGCGATGGGTCGCCCGCGCCCGTCTCCTCGCCGGACACCGCCGCGCGGATGTACCGATACCAACCGTTGTCGACGAACCATCGCGGCACGCCGTCCCGGGCGACGCTGAGGTCGTGCTCCAGACCGGCGAAGGTGAGCGTCGCGAGGGTGCCGGTGTCAACGGTGAGGGTGCGCTCGACGGACATCCCGGTGGTGATGGTGGCGGAGCAGGCGGGATCGGCGCACCGGATCTCTCGGTTGCGCGCCCGGACCGACGCGATGAAGGACGGCGGCAGGGTCGTGGTGACGGCCACGGTGCGGGTGCGGGGCGCCGCCGCGGACGGATCCGCACCGGGCGCGACGGTGCCACCGGAGAAGATCCAGGCTGCCTCGTCGTGCTCGACTCGGACCTCGCGCTCGCGCACCAACGATCCGCTCGGGATGAAGGCGACGCCGGGAGCGTAGCGGTACGGCTCTCCGGCACAGTGGACGCCGTCGTCGCCGTTCCAGGCGCAGACGACGGGTCCGCTCACGGTCTGAGGCTCCGCGGAGAGGAGCGCGTACAGCTCGGCATCGGTCGGCGGCGGCGTCGAGCCGATGGACGACGGATCGGAGGTGACGACCACCGCCCCCGCATCGATCGTCCACCGCAGGACATACCCGGTGTCGTAGAGCTGACCGGGCATCGCGTGCACCGGGAGCATCCCGTGGCGCGTACCACCCGCTCCGTCCGCGGCTCCGTGGTAGAGCACCGTGCCCGTCGGATCCGCCGCGGGATCGCCAGCGTACGGCGCCAGCCACGGGTATGCACCGTGGCGCGACCGGTAGCGCTCCAGGATCACCGCCATCTCACCGAGGGCGCGCGCCTCCGCCGTCCGCAGCAGCTCCTCCGCCGTGATCCAGGCGACGCGGTCGTTGAACGCATCCATCTCGGTCGCGGTGTCGCGGGAGTCCGGATAGAGAATGAACTCCTCGCCGGCCCGACCGGGACAGTTCGGGTGCGCCCCCGCGCCGGTGACCGCATCATGGCAACCGTCGGCATCGGCGTTGTCGTAGGTCACTCCGTTCACGGTGACCGAATCCAGATACTGGGCGGGGCCGGGCGCGAATCCTGTCCGGTTCTGACCCGGCAGCGGCGGCCCCGGGGCAATGACCACCGCGGCGATCTCGAGCGGTTCCCCGTCGCTCGCGGTCACCACGCGGCCATTGGCATCGACCAGCCGCAGCCACGGATAGGCAGGCGGGCGATCGAGGAGACCGGGGTTGATCGGCGGGTCGGACGCACCGCCGCCCCGGTGGTTGACGAGATTGCGCGACACCGCGTACCACAGCGGCTCTCCCGACCCGTCGCGAAGCTCGACCCCCAGGGCCCGATCCGGGCACGGGGACGTCTCTCCGGCCCACGCCAGCCGGCCGATGAGATGGCGATCGGACAGTCCGCCGGTCACGCAGTCGGCCTCGCCGTCGTAACCGTAGGGGTCCGTGTTGCGATCCGGGAAGGGCAACAGCCCCGGCGCATGCGCCTCTGCGCTCCCGGCCAGACCGGCCCCGACGGACCAACCGATGAGGGCCCGCCGCGCATCCGCGAGCGCGCGAGCGGTCGCGGCGGCCTCTCGCGCCCGCACCGTCGCCGTACCGTCGAAGCGCACGAGCAGGACCCCGGCGCCAGCGAGGATCATCAGCGCCAGCGTGGCCAGCAGGACGGCACCGCACTGTCCGCGGCGCGTGCCGTGCCAGCGCCGCCGGCCACCCCGAATCACGGCGCCCGGATATATGCCTCCCGTCACTGAACTAACCCCGGAAATTTCACCGATTCGCGAAGCTAGGGCGCGTAGATGGTTATCCCGCGTTCCGCGGCGAAAACAGTCAGATCCGTGCCCACAGCCGTGCATCCCGCATGGATGGAGCCCAGGATCCTGGACCGGGCGACCCGCCCGCCGATATCGGCCGAAGTCCCCTTCGACGTAGGACTGGAACGCGCCCGGGGTCGGATTCGGCCTCGTCCGATGTCGAATCCGGACCCGTCGGACGAGGACGGGAAAGGCCCGGCATGGGAAGGAGATCGCAGTGTCCGCCGTGCCGCACCGCGGCGCCGGATCATGTTCCGCGTCCGACTGCGGGCATTCCTCCGGCCCTCGGACCGGGCGCGGCGGTGACCCCCAGTGACTCCTGGCGGTGACTCGCGGCGGCGACTCGCGACGGTCTCAGCCGGCGGCGGCCGGACCTGCGATCCGTGCGAACGCCTCGCGGTACTTGCGCGATGTCTGCTCGATGATCTCCGCCGGCAGGGCGGGGGCCGGCGGAGCCTTGTTCCAGTCGAGGGTCTCCAGGTAGTCGCGCACGAACTGCTTGTCGAAGCTCGGCGGACTGGTGCCGGGCGCGTACCGGTCCGCGGGCCAGAACCGCGAGGAATCCGGCGTCAGCACCTCGTCGATGAGCACCAGCGCGCCGTCGGCGTCGAGCGCGAACTCGAACTTGGTGTCCGCGATGATGATGCCCCGCGCCGCCGCGAACTCGGACGCCTCGCGGTACACGCGGATGCTCGTGTCCCGCACCCGCTCGGCCAGCTCCCGGCCGACGAGCCCCGCCGCCGCATCGAAGTCGATGTTCTCGTCGTGCGCCCCGGCCTCGGCCTTGGTGGAGGGCGTGAAGATGACTTCGGGCAGCCGGTCGGCCTGCCTCAACCCCGGCGGCAGATGAATCCCGCACACCGTCCCGGTGCGCTGGTAGTCCTTCCACCCCGAACCGATGAGGTAGCCGCGCACGATGGCCTCGATGGGCAGCGGCTGGAGACGGCGCACGACCATGGTCTGACCCGCGATGGATGCCCGCACCCCGGCTTCCGGCACGAACGCTTCGAGCCCCACCGTCGCTCGGTGATTGCGCACGATGCCCTCGATTCGCGAGAACCAGAAGTGCGACAGCCCCGTCAGCACCGCGCCCTTGCCCGGGATGGGATTGGGCAGTACCACGTCGAACGCCGAGAGCCGATCCGTCGCCACGATGATCAGATGATCCTCCCCGGCGGCGTAGATGTCGCGCACCTTGCCGCGCCCCACAAGCTCGAGATCCGGAAGGTCGGTTTCGAAGATCGCAGTCATGGTCGTTCCTCGTTTCGGCTCGGAGCAGTGTCCGGCCCGGTTCTTGTGCCTGTCGGGAATCCTTGATCAACCCACGCTGGGGATCGAGCCGGAGCCGGGGGCGGAAACACCGCGCGCCAGCGCCGGCAGGTCGCCGTCGAATCCGGAGGCGTGCCGCATGAAGCCCGCCTTGAGCGGCGGGAGGCGGTCGGTGAGTGCGAATCCGGTCTCGCGCATCCACCGCGCGGGGGGCCACGGGGCCGAGAACAGGTGCCGGAAGCCACCGAGCACCGCCTGCATCGCGGCGTTATGGCCGCGCCGCCAGCGTTCGTAGCGGCGCAGCGTCGCCCTCGATCCGATGTCCCGCCCACGCTGACGCGCCCGGCTCACCACCTCGGCCAGGGCCGCGGCGTCGAGCAGCCCCAGGTTCACCCCCTGCCCCGCCAGCGGATGCACGACATGGGCGGCGTCGCCAGCCAGCGCGATGCGGTCGCGCACGTAGGCCCGAGCATGGAGATGACGCAGAGGAAACGACGCGCGGGCGGCCGGGGCGGCCACCGCGCCGAGCCTCCACTCGAAGGCGTCGGCCACTTCCAGCCCGAATGCATCCGCGTCGAGCGCGCACAGTTCGGCCGCGTGGGTGGGCGTTGTCGACCACACGATGGACGACGCGCCGTTCGCGAGCGGAAGGAACGCAAGCGGGCCGGCCGGCAGGAAACGCTGCCACGCCGTTTCGCGGTGCGCCATCGCGGTGCGTACCTCGGCCACCACCGCCTTCTGATGATAGTCGCCTTCGATCACGTCGATGCCCGCGAGCTCGCGCACCCGCGAGCCCGCGCCGTCCGCGCCGACGACGAGCGATCCGCGAAGATCCCGCCCGCCGAGCTCCGCCCGTGCTCCGCCGCCGTCGACCACGAGCCCTTCAAGCGCTTCTCCGCGATGCCATTCGACATTCGGCTGCGCCTTGAGGCGCTGCTCGACCGCCCATTGCACCACCGCATTCTCGATGACATGGCCGAGGGACGGCTCGCCGATCTCGGCGCTGTCGAAGTGCACCTCTCCGGAGCGCTCCCAGACGTGCATCTCGCGCATCGGGCCGATCCGCTCCGCGGGCAGCATCGGCCATACCCCGGTCGCGCGCAGGATGCGCTCCGACGCCACCGTGAAGGTGCTGACCCGCGCTCCGAAGGTCGGCCCCGGGGCCGGGGTGGGCTCGCTCGAACGCTCGACGATGGCGACATCGAAACCCGCCTCCCCCAAAGCGAGGGCCAGGGTCGCGCCCACGAGCCCCCCGCCCGCGACGATGACGTCGTACCTCACGCGCGGCCCTCGGACGCGAATCCGAGCCCCCGACCGGCGGGGACCGGCGGCACGCCGATGCACTCACCCCATGGGCCAACAATGTCGTATCTCACGGGCCGAATCCGGAAGCCAGGCGGGTGGGAGCCGGCGGCGCTCCGATGCCCCCGCTCCCCCGCAGAGAGCACCTCGCGGCTCACGCGCGGATTCCCAGAGCCAGCCGCGGTACCCGCCCGGCGAGACCCATGGCACGGCGGGCGAGCGCACGCTTCAGCCCCGGCATGAGATCCAGAGCGACGAGCGCCGGTGCCCGGAGCGGCGCGATCGGAGAACAACGATGGCCGAAGAGGTCCACGAGCCCATCGGTGAAGCGTGCGACCGCGGCGTGGTCCGGGGCGCGCCAGCGCCGGTAGCGCGCGAGCACCGACGGATCGCCGGGATCGCATCCTTCCCGGCCCGCCGCCGCGACCACCTCGGCCAGACAGGCGACGTCGCGCATCCCGAGGTTGAACCCCTGACCCGCGACCGGGTGAAGCCGGTTCGCGGCATTGCCGACCAAGGCCACGCGCTCGGCGACGATGGCGTTCGCGCGCACGAACCGCAGCGGAAACAGGGTGCGCTCGCCAATGGCGTCGAACCCACCCAGGCGACCACCGAAGACCGCGGCGAGCCTCCCGGCGAACGCGCCTTCGTCAAGCCGACCCAGTTCCTCCGCGTGCGCCTCGCCACAGCTCCACACGAGGCCATAGCACTTCCCACCCATCGGCAACAGCGCCACCGGGCCTTCGGTCGTGAACCGCTCCAGGGCGGTGTGCTCGCGAGGCGCCCGCGCCCTCACCACCGCCGCGATCGCACACTGCCGGTAGTCGCGAACAGCGCTGTCGATGCCGAGCGCATCACGCAGCTCCGAGCGTCCCCCGTCGGCCACCGCGACCAGCGATGCGCCGATGTGCCGCGACGTGCCGGCCGCATCGTCGGCCACCCGCGAGACGACCTTCCCGTCACCCGGGTGGGCATCGACGATCCGTCCCCCGGTGCAGCAGACCGCGTCGCGTCGCGCCACCGCGTCGCGGAGCGCCTGCCCCAGCGCGTCGGCCGTCACCACGCTCCCGAACCGCTCCACCCCGCACTGCGCGGCCTTGAGCCGCGTCGCCCCGAACCGGCCCGCCTCCGATACGTGGATCGATTCGATTGGGGTCACCGCGGGAGCGAGACCCTCCCACGCCCCGAGCGAGGCGAGCACGCGCTCCGTGGCGAATGACAGCGCGATCGGCCGGGGAGCGAACGCGGGAGACGATTTGGCGACGCCGAACCAGGGATCGGCGAGCAGCACGCTTGCCCCCGAGTCGGCGAGCGCACAGGCGAGCGCGGCGCCGACCGCCCCCCCGCCGGCGACCGCAACATCGAACCGGGTGCCCGCGACCAGTGGGGAGCGCGCATGAAGCCGGACGATGTCAGCCGATGCCGGCATCCGATCCGACGATCGACTCGATCTCGTCGATCGACTTCGGCACCGCCGAGGTCAGCACCTGCCGACCCGACTTCGTGACGAGGACATCGTCCTCGATGCGGATGCCGATGCCGCGCAGCCGCTTGGGGGCCTTGCCGTCACCGGGAGCGATGTAGAGTCCGGGCTCCACGGTCACGACCATGCCGGGTTCGAGCATCCGCGATTCGTCTTCGATGCGATAGTCCCCGACATCGTGCACGTCCATGCCGAGCCAGTGCCCGGTGCGGTGCATGTAGAAGCGCTTGTACTTCTCCTTGGCGATGAGGCGCTTCGCCCGACCCTTGAGCGCGCCGAGGTCGACGAGCCCGTCGACCAGCACGCGCACCGCCGCCATGTGCACATCGTCGACGGTGCGGCCGGGGCCCACCGTGTCGATGGCCGCCTCCTGCGCCGCCAGCACCACCGAGTACACGTCGCGCTGGGCGCGCGAGAACTGGCCGTTGACGGGGAAGGTGCGGGTGATGTCGGCCGCGTAGAAGTCGTGCTCGGCGCCGGCGTCGATGAGCAGCAGGTCCCGGTCCCGCAACCGGTCGATATTGTCGGTGTAGTGCAGGGTGCACGCGTTCGCGCCCCCGGCCACGATGGACGGATATGCAGGCGCCCGGCACCCCGCGCGGTTGAATTCGTGGAGCAGTTCCGCCTCGATCTGGTACTCGTACAGACCCGGCCGGCACATGCGCATGGCCCGCTCGTGGGCAGCGGCACTGACCTCCGCCGCCCTGGTCATCGCACGAATCTCCGCCTTGCCCTTGAACAGCCGCATCTCGTGGACGAGGTGATCGAGCATGACGAGTTCGCTCGGGCCACCGCTCGAACGCACGCCGCCACGCGCCTTCGAGACCCATGCCAGCATGCGCTGGTCGAACTCCGGGTAATGTCCCATCGCGTAGTACACGCGCGACTTGTCTTCCAGAAGCCCCGGCAGGATGTCGTCGATGTCGTCGATGGGAAAGGCGTCGTCGGCCCCGTGGCGCTCGCACGCCCCTTCGAGCCCGAGCCGGGACCCGTGCCACTGCTCCGCCGCGGGATCGCGCTCCCGGCAGAACATGATGAACTCACCCTGCTCGCGGCCCGGCGCGAACACCGCCACCGCTTCGGGCTCGCCGAACCCGGTGAGGTAGTAGAAGCTGCTGTCCGGACGATGGGGGAAATCGACATCGCGGTTGCGCGACCGAACCGGCGCGGTCGGAATGATCGCGACGCTCCCCTCCACCATCATGTCCATCAGACGCCGTCGGCGAGAGGCGAATTCACGTCGATGCATGACGAACGATGCTCCCAAGTGGGGCCGAAGCGTGAAATCCGGCCGCACCCCGACCACCTGGCGCCGCCGTACCGTGCCCAACCTCGCGAGCACCGAGGCACCTTGCCACCACCCGCGGCCATCACGGCATCACGCCGGCGGGATGCTATCACCGCGACACGTTCTTTTCTCACGCCAAGCCATCGTCAGGCGCCATTGCCGGCACCGCCGGCGGCAGAGGGCGGCGTTGACCGTCGATCCCGTCGTTCCCTATAGTCTGCGGGAAGATTCGCGGTTTAAGGCGAATCGCTCGCTGGAGACGATTCGCGGTTTGAGGCGAATCGCTCGCTGGGGAAGATTCGCGGTTCGAGGCGAATCGCTTGCTGGAGACGATTCGCGGCGACAATTTGCGTGCTTTGCGATCCCTGTCGTCGGACGGTTCGCGCACCTGAGCGATTCGCGTATTTGCCGTTTGAACGAATCGCCTGATCGACGAATCACGGTGGGGGCAGGCGCACCCGTACTTTGCCCATCGGCGCCGGAGCATCCATGGACACTCTCGACACAAGGACGCTCGAAGAAAAGATCGATCGGCTCATCCGAATCTGCGAGAGGCTCGAGGACGAAAACCGTGCCCTGCGCGATCAGCAGAACAGCCTGATCGCGGAGCGCGCAACCCTGGTGGAGAAATCCGAGCTGGCGCGGTCGCGGGTCGAGGCGATGATCACCCGCCTGCGGGGCATGGAGACCGGCACGTGAGCGACGAGCGAGAAGTGCTCAACGTACGAATCCTGGACAAGGACTACCGGATCGCGTGCCCGCCGGAGGAACGCGAGAGTCTGGTCGCGGCGGCAGGCGAGCTGAACCAGCGCATGCAGGACATGCGGGGGGGCACCAAGGTGCTGGGAGCCGAGCGCATGGCGGTGATGGCCGCGCTCAACGTGATCCACGAACGCGAGCAGACGACATCGAAGCAGA
The DNA here is from genome assembly GCA_026709935.1 of Thiotrichales bacterium. Taxonomy (GTDB): domain Bacteria; phylum Pseudomonadota; class Gammaproteobacteria; order HK1; family HK1; genus HK1. The sequence goes on along the minus strand of JAPOSC010000044.1, from coordinate 34,153 downwards.
CCGGTGCACTCGACACGGTGCGGAACAAGGTCATTCAACTCGAGGCAAAGCTCGATGCGGCAATCGGTCGCCGCGAGGACGTCTAGCTCGGTGAAATTTCCGGGCGAGCCCGACCGCATCGCCGCGCAGACGGAAATCCATCACCCGGTTTCACACCGCCCGAGCCCCGGAATTCGGGTTGTGAGAGGCAAGGACTTCCCATTAGACTGATTTCGACGCCCCCGTGGTGTGCGAGAGTGCGCCTGCAACCTCTCGAGCCTGATTTCATACTGCCGGGAGCCGAACGGCATGCCGTTGTGCAGGTCCGCCCGAGAAGCGGAAAGCCTGAAGCGTGCCGCCAGGCGCCCCCCTGAACCCGAGTGGTTCAGAGGTCATCGCGCACTACGGCGCCAACGGGGTGCGTCATTTTCACTGCGTCGGCAAGCAATTCCCACCAGGCCGGCTCATGCGCTCGAAATCGCCCCGAAAATCGCCCCGGATGAACGCTCCGAAGGCGGAAATCTTGTCGGGACCGCATCGCGTGGCGGCCTCTCGGGGCGTCGGCGGGAATCGCTGTGCGTCGGCCGGCCCGCACCCCCCATCCACCCCTACCCGATCGCAGGAAGAGACGCGGAGGATGGAGACACCGGCCGAACGCCGGGCGCTGCGCCGCGAGATCCGTCGGAGGCGACGCTCATTGACCGGACCGGAGCGGCGCGCCGCGGCGCGGGCACTGGCGGCCCGTCTCGCCCGCACTCGCTGGTTCCGCAACAGCCGAACCATCGCCGTCTATCTCCCGAACGACGCAGAGATCGATCTCTCCCGGCTCGTCGAACGGGCGTGGGCGATGGGCAAACGCACCTACCTCCCGCGGCTCTTCGGCCCCCGGCTCTGGTTTCTCCCGTTCCACGCCCGCAGCGTGCTCGCCGAGAACCGCTTCTCGATCCCGGAGCCGGTGGCGCCGGCCCGCCGTCGCATCCGCCCGTTGTTCCTCGATCTGGTGCTGTTTCCCCTGGTCGCGTTCGACGAACGCGGGAATCGCCTGGGGATGGGTGGGGGGTACTACGACCGCACGTTCGAAGCAGTGCGCCGCCACGCATGGCCGAGGCCGAAGCGGATCGGAGTGGCCTACGAAATCCAGCGCGTGGACGCCCTCCATGCCGCCGACTGGGACATTCCCCTCGACGCCGTCGTCACCGACCGCGCCGTCCGCATTCCGTAATAGCGAGGCGACTATTCCCGCGATTCCCCGGGACGCCGTCCTGCGACGAGATTCCCGCAATGTCTCGACCTCCGGTGCGGCCGAGCGGGGCGCTTCCGAGAGCGTGTTCCGGCGTGGCGGGAATTGCTGATCGCGAGAGACCGGCATTCGGGAGGGGCCGGCATCCTGCATCTTCGCCTTCAGCCGCTACAATTCCGGAGACACCGCGCCCGCGGCCCGACAGAGCGCCCGACCCATGCGTTACTGGCTGATGAAGACCGAGCCGAGCGAGTTCGGCATCGACGATTTCGCGAACTGCCCCGACCAGACCGAGCCCTGGGACGGGGTCCGCAACTACCAGGCCCGCAACATGATGCGCGACGAGATGAAGCGGGGCGATGGCGTGTTCATCTACCACTCGAATTGCGACGTGCCCGGGGTGGTCGGCACCGCCCGGATCGCGCGCGAAGGCTATCCGGACCCCACCGCCTTCGACCCTGCGGACAAGCACCACGATCCGAAGAGCGACCCCGACCACCCGCGCTGGTACCTCGTCGATGTGAAGTTCGAACGCAAGCTCCGCCGCACCATCACCCTCGCCGAGCTGAAGGCGCAGGCGGCGCTTGGGGGCATGGCGCTGGTGCGTCGGGGCAACCGGCTCTCGGTGATGCCGGTAAGCACCGAGGAGTGGGACCACATCCTGTCGCTGGAATGACGCGGATCGATCGTTCTCACAGGGACGGCCGGGCTCGAACTGCGGCATTGGCCTACATCGAGAGCGCGGAACGCCCACAACGGAATCGCTCCAGGCCATCCCAAATCGCTGGACATCCCCGGGTGAGGCTGGCGTACCATCACCCGACACAATCAACGGGAAGACCAGAGCGATGACTCCTGAAGCGTGGACGGTGATCGGCACCGGGGTCGTGATCCTCGTAGCAATCGCCGCATCGAATCGGCAGCTCCGGGCCGAACTCCGGACCGAGCTGAACCAGGTACACGCGGAAATCGGACAGCTCCGGGAACGCATGGCGAAGCTCGAAGGGCTGCTGGAGGGCCTGCGCGAGGCCATTACCGGCCGCAAGGTCACCTGACCGTCACTGCGCAGGCGCACACCCCCGCAGGCACACACCCCTCAGCGCAGGAACAGCCGGTACGCCGGATTCTCCGTCTCTTCCCGGTACTCGTAGCCCACCTCGTCGAGAAACGACTGGAATTCGCCGCGCTCGGCCTCCGGCACCTGCAGACCCATCAGCACCCGGCCGTAGGCGGAGCCGTGGTTGCGGTAATGGAACATGCTGATGTTCCAGGGCCTGGCACCCATGCGGGACAGGAAATGCATCAGCGCGCCCGGACGCTCGGGGAAGTCGAAACGGTACAGGACTTCGTCGAGATCCCGGGGGGCGTGTCCGCCCACCATGTAGCGCACGTGGAGCTTGGCCATCTCGTTGTCGGTGAGATCGAGCACGGGGTAGCCGTCGCTCTCCAGCGCATTGACGAGTCCTTCCTTGTCGGCCGCGGGCTCGCGGATCTCCACTCCGACGAAGATGTGCGCGTCCGCCACGTCGGAGTAGCGGTAGTTGAACTCGGTGATCGCGCGGTTGCCGACGAGCTCGCAGAACCGACGCAGGCTTCCGGGGCGTTCGGGGATGGTCACCGCGAGCAGGCTCTCGCGCTGCTCGCCGAGTTGAGCTCGCTCGGCGATGTGACGCAGGCGGTCGAAATTCACGTTGGCGCCGCTCACCACCGCCGCGAACCTTCGGCCCGCGGACCCCTCGCGATCGACCCAGCGCTTCAGGCCCGCCACCGCGAGCGCGCCGGCCGGCTCCGCGATGGATCGGGTGTCTTCGAAGATATCCTTGATCGCGGCGCAGATCTCGTCGGTGGAGACCAGCACCACCTCGTCGACGCAAGTGCGCGCGATCCGGAACGGCTCCGCCCCGATCTGTTTCACCGCCACCCCGTCGGCGAAGATTCCGACCTGCTCCAGGACCACCCGCTCCCCCGCCGCCAGCGCCGCGTGCAGGGTCGGGGTGTCCTCGGGCTCGACGCCGACGATGCGGGTCTGCGGCCACAGCGTCTTGATGTAGGCGGCAATGCCGGCGATGAGGCCGCCGCCTCCGACTTCGACGAACACCGCGTCGAACGGCTCGCCCTGCTGACGCACGATCTCCATCCCCACCGTGCCCTGCCCGGCGATGACGTGCTCATCGTCGAACGGCGGAATGAAGACCATCCCGCGTTCGGCCGCGAGCCGTTCCGCCCGCTCCTTCGCCCCGTCGTACGATTCCCCCGCGAGCACCACCTCCGCCCCGAGCCGTTCGACCGCCTCCACCTTGATGCGCGGTGCCGTTTCCGGCATGACGATGAGGGCGCGCACTCCCAGCCGGCGCGCGGCGAGCGCCACGCCCTGCGCGTGATTGCCGGCGGAGGACGCGATGACCCCCTGCGCGCGTTCCGGCGCGGAGAGCGACGCGAGCTTGTTGTAGGCGCCTCGAACCTTGAACGAGAATACCGGCTGAAGGTCCTCGCGCTTGAGCCAGACTTCGCTGCCGAGCCGGGAGGAGAGCTTCGGGGCCAGCTCCAGCGGCGTCTCGCGGGCCACGTCGTAGACACGCGCCTTGAGGATCTTCGTGACGTAATCGCGGGGCATGGATCCAAGGGGTGGACTGGGGTGGATTGGGGAGAACGGGGGCAGTGCGTTCGGCGGAAGCGGTGGTGAATCATAGCGGCTGAGCCGCCCGGCGGCACCCGCGAATCCGCAGGGACAGGGTCCTGGCTTCGACTCCTGAACTCTCCGGGGAAACCCCGTGCATGCAGGCCGAGGACACCGGACAGAGGGTCTGAAGTGGGTCACTGTCTCCGCAAGGAGAACACGGCGGGAGAGGTTCGATGAGCCAGGACGCAAAGAAGCGCGCGGTCGCGGAAGCGGCGCTGGAGTTCGTGGTCCCCGGCGAGCTGGTGGGAGTCGGCACCGGCTCCACCGCCAACGCGTTCATCGACGCGCTGGCGACCGCCCGGGGACGCATCGACGGTGCGGTCGCGAGTTCGAAGGCGACGGCGGCGCGACTCGCCGAACACGGCATCCGTGTCGTCGAGCTCAACTCGGCCGGGAACCTGCCGGTCTACGTGGACGGCGCCGACGAAGCCACCCGGCACCGGCATCTCGTCAAGGGCGGCGGCGGGGCGCTCACCCGCGAGAAGATCGTGGCCGCGGCGGCGGGAACATTCGTCTGCGTCGTGGACGATTCCAAGATCGTGGACCGGCTCGGCCGGTTTCCGCTGCCCGTCGAGGTCATCCCCATGGCGCGCAGCCTCGTCGCCCGCGCCCTCGTGCGGCTCGGCGGCCGCCCCGAACGACGCGAGGGTTTCGTCACCGACAACGGCAACGAGATCCTGGACGTGCACGGCCTCGACATTCTGGACCCGCCGACGCTCGAATCCGAACTGAACCAGATTGCCGGCATTGTCGCCAACGGCCTGTTCGCGCGCCGCGGCGCGGACATGGTGCTGATCGGCACGGCCAAGGGCGTCGAACGCATCTGATGAACAGACGCGTGACCTCGGCTCGGGTAGTGGGCATGGACCGGCGGCAAGCGCCGAGCGAGGCGGGCAAGCCCGCCGGTCGGATCGGCCGCAGGCGTCATCCGACATCCGGCAGATGAACGAGGACGGCATCCGATGCTCCGCCGCCTCGGTGCGGCACCGTATGCACGGGAGATGCGACTCGTGACGCCACCTCGCGGGACGTCAATCCACCGGGGACGCGGCGCGCTCAGCAATGCGAGCGGCCGGTTCGAGCAGCTCGTACGAGAAGAGTTCGACGACGGCTGGAGCAACGGCCAGGAGCTCGGCCAGGAACGTGACCTGAAACGCGACCGGGACGACCTTCGGACGGAAGCGCATGACGGCCACAAGGAGTGGGAATGGGACCCGGACGACATCCCGCCGCCGAAGCTCCGCACCACCCTCATCCCCGACGCGACCCGGACCATCATCGCCTGGAACGACTCGCCGGACCTCCCCTTCGACCGCTCCGTCAATCCGTATCGCGGCTGCGAGCACGGGTGCATCTACTGCTATGCACGGCCGAGCCATGCGTACCTCGGTTATTCCCCGGGTCTCGACTTCGAGACCCGGCTGGTGTTCAAACCCGATGCGGCGGCGCGGCTGCGCGCGGAGCTCGGCAAACCCGGCTACGCCTGCGCCCCCATCGCGCTGGGCTCGAACACCGACCCCTACCAGCCGGTGGAGCGCGACCTCGGGATCACCCGCGCGGTGCTCGAAGTGCTGGCCGAGTGCGGACACCCGGTGATGATCGTCACCAAGTCCGCACGGGTGGAACGTGACCTCGACATCCTCGGCGCGATGGCGAAGGCCAACCGTTGCAGCGTCGCGGTGAGCGTGACCACCCTGGACCGTTCCCTCTCGCGGCGCATGGAGCCGCGCGCGTCCGCTCCGCACCGGCGGCTGGAGACCATCCGCCGACTGACCGGGGCTGGAATCCCGACCGGGGTGATGGCGGCTCCCATGATCCCGTTCGTGAACGACGCGGAGCTGGAGTCCATCCTCGAGCACGCCCGCGCGGCCGGTGCACTCGGCGCGAGCTACACCATGCTCCGTCTGCCGCTGGAGATCGCGGACCTGTTCCGCGAATGGCTCGCGGAGCACTACCCCGATCGGGCCGGGCGGGTGATGGAGCGGGTCCGCGACATGCGCGGAGGCAAGGACTACGACTCGACATTCGGTCGGCGCATGCGGGGCACCGGGCCGGTCGCAGAGCTGATCGCGAAGCGGTTCCGGCTCGCGGTGCAGCGCCTGGAGTTCCCCGGCTTTCCCGCCCTCGACCCCTCGGGATTCACCCCACCCCTCCCGGAGACCGGTCAACTGTCCCTGCTGTGAAAGTCCGACCGAGCGGCCCGGCCGGGACCCGCCTGAACGGAGCAATACCCTTGCAAGCGCGGGAATGGCATCGCCGGCGGGGTCGTCGATGATCCTGGGCGTGGAATGATCCTGGGCGGTTCAAGCGAAGCGTCCCGTCCAGTACGATGCCACCTCCTCCGTGACCACGCTTTCGCACTCTTCACCCGTGTCTCCGATTTCGTCTCCCTCCGGGCTTCCTTCCGTGGATCGGCTGCTCGCCGAGTACGCGATGGCGTCCCTTGTCCATCGCCATGGCCGTCCGCTCGTGCTCGAAGCGGTGCGCCGGGCGCTCGACCGGGCGCGGGCCGCAATCGCGGCCGGGCGTTCCATCGATCCGGCGGGGATCGAGGCGGACATCGCGGCCCGGGTGCAGGCCGTCACCGCACCGTCGCTGGTCCCTCTGTTCAACCTCACGGGAACGGTGCTGCACACCAATCTGGGGCGGGCGCCGCTGCCGGAACCGGCCATCGCGGCCATGACCGCGGTGGCGCGGGGCGCCAGCAACCTGGAATTCGACCTCGAGACCGGACGGCGCGGGGACCGACACCGGCACGTCGAACCGCGGCTCCGCCGGCTCACCTCGGCCGAGGCCGCGATCGTCGTCAACAACAATGCGGCCGCGGTGCTGCTGGTCCTCGACACACTGGCGAAGCGCCGGGAAGTCCCGGTGTCCCGGGGTGAGCTGATCGAGATCGGCGGCGCCTTCCGCATGCCCGACATCATGAAGCGGGCAGGCGCCAGGCTCGTGGAAGTGGGCACCACCAACCGCACCCATCTGCGCGACTACGAGGCCGCTATCAGTCCGCGCACCGCCCTGCTGATGAAGATCCACACCAGCAACTATGCGATCGAAGGGTTCACCGCCTCAGTGGGCGAGCGGCCGCTCGCCGCGCTGGCCCGCGAGCACGGCCTGCCGCTCGTCTCCGATCTCGGCAGCGGCTCGCTCGTCGACATGACCGCATACGGCCTCCCACCCGAACCGACGGTGCGGGCGATGATCGGAGACGGGGTCGACCTGGTGACCTTCAGCGGCGACAAGCTGCTCGGCGGTCCTCAGGCGGGCATCGTCGCCGGACGGGCGGACCTCGTCGCCCGACTCAAGCGCAATCCCCTGATGCGGGCGCTCCGCCCGGACAAGGTGACCCTCGCCGCCCTGGAATCGGTGCTCGCACTCCATGAAGACCCGGATCGGCTCGCGCAGAGCCTGTCGTCGCTCCGCCTGCTCACCCGTGCCCGCGGGTCGATCGAAGCGCAAGCGCAGCGGATCCGGCCCCGGCTCGCGGAACGGCTCGGCGACAGCTGGTCGGTAGAGGTCGTGGCCTGCCGCAGCCAGATCGGCAGCGGCGCCCTGCCCGTCGATCGACTGCCGAGCGCGGGGCTGCGCTGCGTTCCATCGATGGGAGCCAGAGGGGGGCGGCGGGGACGCTCGTCGAAGCTGCAAGCGCTGGCAACGGCGCTCCGCGCCCTGCCGGCCCCGGTGATCGGGCGCGTGAACGACGGCGCGCTCACCCTCGACCTGCGCTGCCTCGACGACGAGGCGGGCTTCGTCACCCAGCTCGATCGTCTGGCGGCGCCTTGACCGTTTCCATCGAGGACCGGGCCAAGGAGAGCCGAGTGGTGTTCATTCCGATTCCACCCACCCTCCTCCCCTTCGTCCGGCGCCGGCCCGACAACACCGGCATCCTCGCGCTGTCCGACCGCCCGACCGCGCCATGATCGTCGCCACCGCCGGCCACGTCGATCACGGCAAGACCGCGCTGGTGCGGGCGCTCACCGGGGTCGATACCGATCGCCTCCCGGAGGAGAAGCAGCGCGGACTCACCATCGACCTCGGGTTCGCGTACCACCCGCTCGATGCGGATCACGTGCTCGGCTTTGTCGACGTCCCGGGACACGAACGGTTCGTGCGCAACATGCTGGCCGGCGTGGGGGCCATCGATCTCGCGCTGGTAGTGGTGGCGGCAGATGACGGGGTGATGCCCCAGACCCGCGAGCACACCGCGATCCTCGACCTGCTCGGGGTGAGCGAGTGCATCGCAGTGGTGAGCAAGGTCGACAAGGTCGACGCGGCGCGGGTCGGCAAGGTGGGCGAGGAGATCGAGGCCCTCCTCTCCGCCACCGGCATGCGGGGCGCCGAGGTCCACCGGATCTCGGCCCTGTCCGGGGCCGGAGTGGAAGCCCTCGCCCGGACGTTGCGCGAGCGTGCTCTCGGCCTCGCGGCGCGGGCCGCGGACGGCCGTTTCCGCCTCTGCGTGGACCGCGCCTTCATGCTCAAGGGGTCGGGACTCGTGGTCACCGGGACCGTGCACTCGGGGGTCGCAGCCACCGGGGAGCGTCTGATCGTGACCCCCAGAGGGCTTGAAGCCCGTATCCGCAGCATCCATGCCCAGGACCGGCCGGCCGATCATGCGCGCGCCGGCCAGCGCTGCGCCCTCAACCTCGCGGGGCGCGATATCGGCTCCGGAGCCATCGCGCGCGGGAACTGGATCGTCGATCGCGCCCTGCACGCCCCGACCGACCGCATCGACGCACGTCTGCACGTACTCCCCGGCGAGCCGCGGGCGGTACGGCACTGGACACCGGTGCACGCGCACCTCGCAGCGGCGCATTCGACGGCGCGGATCGCGGTTCTGGGAGCGGGCAGCATCGCGCCGGGAGAGAGCGGGCAAGTCCAGATCGTGCTCGACCGTCCCCTGCATGCGCTCGCGGGCGACCGCATCGTCATCCGCGACCAGTCGGCGACCCGCACGATGGGCGGCGGCGCCGTCATCGACCCGTTCTCCCCGAAACGCGGGCGCGCCCGCCCGGATCGACTCGCCTGGCTCGATGCGGTCGAGATGCGCGGACCGCAACGCAGCGGCATCGAAGCTCCCGCCGGGCTTCCGGATCGGAGCATCGAGTCCGAGACCGCGGGGAGACCGACGGGGGCCGTCACCCGCGCGCTTGCATCCACCGAAACCGGGGTGGGCACCGGCTGGATCCGGCGCGCATTCGGCGTCACCGACCCCGAGATGAACCGCATCCTCGATGCCGCCGGCGCGGTCCGGACCCCGGACGCCGGCGCCGAGCGGTGCTTCTCGCCCGTCCACTGGGCGAGCCTTCAGGCCGAAGTCCTGGCGTTCCTGGAAGTCTTCCACCGCGAGCGCCCGCGGCTGCACGGCGCGAACACGAACGATATCCGGCTCGGAATCACGCGCCGCGTGGACCACGGCGTCATCGAGCACGCCCTCGCCTCGCTGCGGCAACGCGGCACCATCGTCCGGCGCGGAGTGACCGTCCGGCTCCCGGAGCACCGGGTCACGCTCGGTGCGAACGACGAACGGCTCTGGCCGCGGGTGGCCCATGCGCTCGATCCCGCGAAGGGCAGCCCGCCGAGCTTGCGTCAGGCCGCCGAGGAACTGAAGATCGAGGAGGCGGCGCTTGGCGCACTGCTCAAACGCGCGACCAATGCGGGGCTGGTGGTGCCCGTCACCCGCACCCGGTTCGTACCGCTCGGCGCGGTGAGCGCGCTGGCGGCGTACGCGGAGTCCCTCGCGGACGAGTTGTCCGAAGGGCGCTTCACTGCGGCCGAGTACAAGAACCACGCGGGCATCGGGCGCAATTTCGCCATCGAGCTGCTGGAGTTCTTCGACCGCAGCGGCTTCACGGAGCGCCTCGGCGACCGCCGCCGGGTCCGCCGGCCCGCGGCGGAGGTCTTCGGCCCGGAGGACGGCCCCGGCGACTGACCCGAGACAGCGGATACACACGACCGAGGAAGAGGATCGCACCCCGGTGGGGCGCTCGGACTTCAAATCCGGTGAGACGCGTACCACGTGTCTGGTGGGTTCGACTCCCACCCTCTTCCGCCAATCCGCACGGCCGGGATAACGCCCGGGTCCGGACGCTTCTCGACGCCGACACCGGCATCATTGACGGTGACTCTCTCCCGCAGCGGCGTTACGGCGCCGCTCGGTGTCCGTTGCGGCGGTCGCGGGCCGCGATGACGGCTTCGAGCGCGCGCCGGCCGAACATCCCGGCGATGATCGCGAACCCGGGGCCGGCGGTGGGCACCAGCACGCCACGCGGCAACATCATCGTCGAGACCGCGAACAACGCCGCCAGCGCGACCACCGACGACGCGATCGCCCAGCCGAGCAGGCGGGATTCCCACCACACCAGCGCGGCGATGACCACCAGGCTCGTCGCCATCACCGGCGAGAGCGGGCGAAGCTCCGGCCGCGGCGCGGTCGTTGCGGGCGCGACCTGCGACGCGGCGGCATCGCCGGCCGACACGGACGGGCTCCGGTCATCAAGCACGAGAAGCTGCAGGTCCAGCACCGCGTCCGCGACCCGCGCCCCCCAGGGCGAGAGGTCGAACCAGACTCCGGCCAGCACCACGAGAACGAAGCCGAGCCGTCTGGCGTGTACACGGTTGAGCGTCATTCGATGGGCCTCGACACGATCCGGCGACCATTCAAGCACAGGACGGAAGCCGGCGGCGCCTGGAACATTGCCTGGAACTTTGCCTGGAACGTTGGCAAGGCCGCGCACTGCTGTGCCATGATGGAGGCCGGGTTCGGTACCAGCGCAAGCAGGGAAAGGGTCATGAGCCGAATGGAGGCCACCGCCGCGCGGGCGTACCGGGGGCCGGGGAATACCCGGGACGCCGAGCGCGCGGACACCCGGGCGTCAGCCCCGCCGGACGCATGATGACGAACAATGTCGTGGCTCGACATGTCCGGCATGCCGCCGGATCGAGCCGGTGGCTGCATTCGTGACGGCCGGAGCGGACTGACGCAATGGGAGCGGTCAGCTTGCACTGGTTGCTTCCCGGCAAGGGCCTGACCCAGGAAAAGGTGGTGGTCATCATGGCCGCCGCGCTGTTCATCGGGTTCTCGATCTTCCTCACCGGCTTCTTCTCGGTATCGAATCTCATCGGGCTGGTGCGCAACATCTGCGTGCTCGGGATCCTCGGGGTGGGGATGGGCCTGGTCATCATCGGCCGCGGCATCGACCTCTCGGTGGTCTCCGTCCTGGCCATTTCCGCTGCGTACTTCATCGAGCTGCTGGGTCAGGGCCTGCCGATATGGTCCGGGTTCCTGTTCGTGCTGATGCTGGTCATCCTGGTGGGGGCCATCAACGGGTTCCTCGTGGCCTATGGCGAGATCCCCCCGATCTTCGCGACCTTGGCGATGGGTCTGTTCGTGTACGGTTTCGGCCGATCGCAACTGATGGGCCAGGATGTCGCCTTCATCCCTCCGGAGTTCACCACGCTGCTCGCCCTCGGCACGCTGAAGCTCTGGGGCGTGCCGCTGGAAGTCTTCGTCTTCGTCGCGGTGTGCCTCGTGGCCACCGTGTTCCTCAAATTCACCAAGTTCGGCCGGTACGTCTACTACATCGGCGACAACTTTGCCGCGGCCCGCAATCTGGGGATCCCGGTGCGGCCCATGCTGGTCCTGCAATATGTCGCCTGCGCGTTGTTTGCATCCGTGGCCGGGGCGATCGTCGCCCTGAATCTGCAAAGCATGAATACCCGGATCGTGAACTCCACCCTCCTCTACGACGTCATTCTGATCGTCGTGCTCGGTGGCATCGGCCTGAGCGGAGGAAAGGGAGGGATCCGGAATGTCGTCTTCGGTGCGCTTCTCATCGGGATCCTGGTCAACGCGATGACCATTCTCGACTTCGAGGACACGCACCAGAACCTGATCAAGGCCCTCATCCTGCTGGCCGCAATCATGACCGACACGTTGCTGAACCAGCGCGACGAGCAGACCGAAAAGCAGGGAGACATCTAGCCCGCATTTCGACGCCTTGATATCCACGTCAGTCCAAAAGGGGAGAATCACATGCACACCCGTGGAAACATCCTGAAAGTCGCCGCATGTGCGCTGGCGTTCGCAGTCGCGGCGCCCGCACCGGCACAGCTCAACGACCCCGGCCCCGAAAGGGCGCGCGAGACCATGGAAGGCAAGCGCGTGGTCCTGATGCCCATGGCCATGGGGTTCGACCTGGCCCAGGGCTGGGCCTACTACATCGGCAAGGAGGTCAGGTCGTACGGTGGCATCTTCGAGACCCGCGACCCCAACTGGAGCGTCGAAGCCGGAGCACAGGCGTTGACCGACGTGATCGCCAGCAAACCAGCCGTGATCATCGTCCACAATCCTGACCTCCAGTCATACGTGAAGCTGTTCAAGCGGGCCCAGAAGGCCGGCATCTACGTGATCCAGATCGACAACCGCAGCGCCTACCCCACGGATGCCTTTCTCGGCAGCAACTGGGAAACCCTGGGAGAGCTGGAGGCGACGGCGGCCCTCGATCACTGCGGAGAAGGCACTTCCGGGAAGATCGGTCTGATCCAGGGCGAGGAGGTGAATGCGTCGAGCATCGACCAGTACCATGGCATCATGAACATCGTGTCGCAGCATGATCATCTGTCGATCGCCGCCAAGCCCTACTCGGACTGGGACGCGACCAAGGCGCAGGCGGTCGCGACCACGATGCTGCAACAACATCCGGATCTGTGCGCGATCATCGACTTCTGGGACGGCACTGCGGTGGGTACCGCGGCCGCCATCCGGGCCGCGGGCAAGACCGGCGAGATCGCGCTGATCACCACCGGCGGTGGTGAGGAAGTGGACTGCAAGATGCTTGAAGAGGGCACCATCGATGCGCTGGTGTCGACGGAGGTGCCGAAGCAGTCGCAGGCGGTGAACGCGACGATCAAGACCCTGCTTCAGAGCGGGTTACCGCCCGGCACGATGACCATCTTCAACTATACCCACGAGACCATCACCACCAAGGAAGACATCTATCCCGGGTTCTGCTGGAGCCTGAAGCGCAATGCTGCCAGTGCCGCCAATGCTTCCTGACCAGGGGAACCGCCCCGCCACGCCCGCACTGCGCGGGCGTGGCGGCGGGCGGAGTCGCGCGGGGAGCTTCGAATGAAGATCCCCGAAGCGCTGAGCAAGGCACGGTACAACTGGTTCCCCGACCATGTGCTCGGGGAGGTCCTGTCCAAGCGCTGGGCCGACAACGCGGTCCCCCTCCTCTTCCTGCTGCTCACCATCGTCGTCCTCGATCACCTCATCCCCAACTTCCTGTCCCCCCAGAGCCTGAGCGACTCCGGCCGGCAGATGGGGGAGTTCCTGATCATCGTCTGCGGCATCTCGATCGTGATGATGGCCGGCGGCATCGACCTGAGCATCGGCTCGAACTACGCGCTCTGCGCCCTGGCCGCGGTCGGGGTCGTCAATCTGCTGCAATGGCCGATACCGGTCGCATTCGTGATCGCGGTCGGCATCGGCGCGGTATTCGGCGCCTTCAACGGCGTGCTGATCGGATTCTTCAAGCTCCGCGCCTTCCTGACCACGCTCGTGACCCTGGTCATCGGGCGCGCGGTCTACGACATCGCGCTGGTCCAGTTCGGAACCGCGATCCAGCTCGCCTACCGGGACTCGCCGGTCTGGGACTTCATCGGTGACGGCTCGATCCGGCTGTTCCCGGTGAGCCTGATCGCCGCCATCGCCATCCTGGTGACGGCGCACATCTTCCTGAGCCGGTCGCGTCCGGGCTGGCACATCACCGCCATCGGCGGGTCGCGACGGTCCGCGTTCAACACCGGAATCGACGTGAGGAAGACGGTGTTCTGGACCTACGTGATTTCCGGGGCCTGCTGCGGAATTGCCGGCTTCCTCTTCGGCGCCCGCCTGAACGGGACCGGCCCGGGCACGGGAATCAACCTGGAGATCCTGGCGCTGACGGCCTGCGTGGTCGGGGGCATCAGCCTGGGCGGCGGCCGGGGTTCCATCGCCAAGGGGGTCCTCGGCGCCCTGATCGTCCTCACGATCAACAACAGCCTGATCCGCATGGGATACCACAGCGGGACCAACCAGATGGTCCTGGGCCTGATGCTGGCAATAGCGGTGATTCTGGACATCCGCTGGCTGAAGAATCGCCAGAAGGTGCTTCACAACGTCTATGTCGCGCCGGTCTACACATCGATGGGACCCGCCCCGTCGGCGCTGCCCGGCAGCGGGACGCCGTACGCCCTGAACCATCGGCTTTCCGAAACCGAGATCATCGGGCTCGGCGAGATCGAGGGACCCGAGGACGTGATCCTGGACGAGGACGACCACCTGTACTGCGGGACACGGCACGGCGACATCGTGCGCTACTTCGCACCGGAGTATCGGGAGTCGGAGATTTACGCCCACATCGGGGGCTTTCCTCTCGGACTCGCCTTCGACCGGGACGGGTCGCTGAAGGTGTGCGTGGGGGCCATGGGGCTGTACTCGGTCTCCCCCGACCGAAGAGTGGAACGGTTGTCGGCGGAAACCAATCGGTCCTGGCTGTCGGTGGTGGACGATGCGCGGCTGCGCGACCCCAACGACCTCGACATCGGTTCGGACGGCCGGATCTATTTCACCGACTCCACCACCCGCTACGACGCGCACGAGTGGGCGACCGACAGCGTCGAGAACCGGCCGACGGGGCGGGTGCTCGTCTACGACCCCGAGATCGGGCGCACGCGCACCCTGCTCCGGAGGCTGAACTACCCCAACGGCGTCTGCATGGCGCATGACGGCGAGTCGTTCTTCTTCGCCGAGTCGTGGGAATGCCGGGTGAACCGTTACTGGTACCGCGGCCCGGAGGCCGGTCGACTGGAATGCGTCATTCGGGACATGCCCGGCTACCCCGACAACATCAACCGTGCGTCCGACGGCACCTACTGGATGGCGTGGCTGGGCATGAGGACCCCGACCTTCGACCTCATGCTGAGGCGACCCGGGGCGAGACGAAGGATGACCCGCCGACTCCCGAAAGACGACTGGCTGTTCCCCAACATCAATACCGGCGGGGTCGTGAAATTCGACGAGAGCGGACGGATTCTGACCACCCTTGGCGATCTCGGCGGGAAGCACCACCCGATGGTGACTTCCATGCGCGAGCACAAGGGCTATCTCTACGTGGGCGGAATCCTGAACAACCGCATCGGCCGCTACAAGCTCGACGGTGCCAACGCGTACTGGACGGGAATGTCCTCGTATCGGGGCCGTGCGCCTTGATCATCGATGAAGCCTTCGACCGTCTTCTGGACCTCTTCAGACCGAAGGCGATCACGATCCCTCATCTCGACGGGGCCATGCAGCCGAATATGCGGCTCGACGAGGCTCCGGTCCTGGCGAGCCTGCATGAGCCCGACAACGTGGCCGACGTGGGAGGGGATCTCTGGTGCTCGTCCGGGGCGAGCCTGCAACGCATCGACCTGGCGTCGGACCACGGCAAGCCGGAGGTGATCAGGGAGTTCGATGCGCAGATCGCGTGCCTCGCGGGCGCTCCGGATGGTAGCCATGCGGTCGGCCTCGACGACGGGACGATCATCGTCCGTGGACCCGGGGAGTCGGTGGTGGAGCTCCCGTCGGTCGGCCCGGACCGCCTGAAGTGTCCCGTGGCCCTGTGCTTCGCGGGCCCCCGGAAGCTCGTGGTGTGCCAGGGCTCAGATCGGGTGCCACCGTCGCAGAACGTCCGGGACCTGATGCTGGCGGGCAACAGCGGCTCGGTCTGGATGCTCGATCTCGACCGCGGCACCGAGGTGTGTCTCGCCGGGGGCCTGGCCTGGCCGTACGGGGCGGTGGTGCTGCCGGAGCCGGACGGCATCCTCGTGTCCGAGTCCTGGAGGCACCGGATTCTCAGACTCCGCTCCAGCGGAGGGCGGCCCGAAACGGTCCTGGACAATCTCCACGGCTACCCCGCAAGGCTGTCGCGGCTCCGGGACGGGAGTGTGATGCTGTGCATCTTCGCCCCACGCAACCGGCTCATCGAGTTCGTGCTCATGGAGGATGAATTCCGCCGGCAGATGGTCGAAACCGTGGCGCCGGAGCACTGGATCGCCCCGGCGTTGAGGACGGGAGAGAGCTTTCTCGAGCCGCTCCAGCAGGGGGGCGTGAAGATCATGGGGATTCACAAGCCCTGGGCGCCGACCCTGTCCTACGGACTGGTCGTGCGCCTCGGCGCCGACGGAACGCCGGCCGCGAGCTTCCACAGCCGCGCCAACGGCACGCGTCACGGCATGACGAGTTGCTGCGAGATCCAGGGGCGGATATTCGCCACGTCGAAGGGTGGGCACTGCATCGTGGAGCTGCCGCAGGAAACCGGGGCCGGGACATGACGGTCGTACTGAGCATGGAGAAAGTTTCGAAGCGCTACCGCGGTGCGACGGCGGTCAGAGATGTCGACTTCGAACTGCTCGAAGGTGAACTGCACTCGATCCTGGGCGAGAACGGCGCCGGCAAATCCACCCTGACCAAAATCATGGCCGGGGTGGTCGATCCGTCCGACGGCACCATGCGCTACCGGGGCCGGGAGGTGAGCTTCAGGAGTCCGTCCGAGGCCCTGTCGGCGGGCATCGCGATGGTATTCCAGGAAACGAGCCTCGTGCCGTCCATGACCGTCTCGCAGAACCTCTACCTGGGGAACGAGAAGTTCCTGAACCGGCTGCGGGGAATCAACATTTCAGCCCAGCAGTTCCTTCAGTCGCTGAACTTCACGGTGGACCCAACGGCGCTGGTGGCGACGCTGGGGGCGGCCCAGCGCCAGATGCTGGAAATCGCCCGGGCCGTCCGCCTGAACGCCCGGGTGCTGATCTTCGACGAGCCGACCGCGTCCCTGACCCCCGAGGAAAAGCATCACTTCTTCGCTCTGATCAAGCGGCTGCGCCGCGAAGGGGTCTCGCTCGTGTTCATCTCCCATGCGCTCGAGGAGTCGCTGGCGGTGAGCGACCGCATTACCATCCTGCGCGACGGAGAGCGCATCCTCACCGACGAGACGCGCAACCTCGACCGCCGGGAGGTGGTTCGAGCCATGGTGGGGCGCAGCCTCTCCGACACGCTGTACCAGTCGAAAAGCGACCAGGACATCCGGCCCGCGGGCGAACGGATCCTCGACGTACAGGATCTTTCCATGGGAGCCGCGGTCAAGAACAACTCCTTCTCCATCTTCTCGAACCAGATCACGACGATTTTCGGGCTGGTGGGTTCGGGAAGGACCGAAACGGCAAAGGTGATCGCGGGGATCTACAAGCGCGATTTCGCGCGCGGCGGGCAAATCAGGTTCAGGGGGAAGCCGGTGCGTTACCGGGTTCCGAGCATGGCGGTGTCCGACGGCATCGTCTACGTCACCGAAGACAGGAAGTCCGAGGGGTTCTTCGACTCCATGTCGATCGCGGAGAACTTCTACGCGGCGCTCCTGTCGTCGGGCCTGCACCGGCGTTCGACGGTCAGCATGCGCGAGATGCGAGACCTTGCGCGGAAATGGCGCGGGGAAATCGGCATCAGGGCGATCAACGACGACGCGAGGGTCATCGAGCTCTCGGGGGGCAACCAGCAGAAGATCGTCATCGGCAAGGCGCTGATCCGGACCCCGCGACTGATCATTTTCGACGAGCCCACCCGCGGGGTCGACGTCGCGGCGATCGACGAGATTCATCGTCTGATTCAGGCCCTGGCCGACAACGGGCTCGCGGTCGTGGTCATCACGTCCTACCTGCCGGAAGTACGCAAGCTGTCGGACCGCATCCTCGTATGCCGCCAGGGGCGGATCGTGGAGGAATTCTCGCCGGCCGGCGTCACCGACGAGGACATCATGTTCGCGGCGGTGCATTGACCCGGAAATTTCACCGATTCGCGAAGCGAGGGCGCGCAGGTGAATTTCCGGGCTGGACGCAGGCCTCGGGCCGCGGAGACCACATGTTCCAGGCATTTCAGCGACTGTTCGAATCCACCGTGGCCACCGCAAGGCGGGCCACGGAGGCCGAAGAACGCGAGCACGGCTACCACGTCGCGACCGCGGCGCTGCTGGTCGAGGTGATGCGGGCCGACCACGAGGCCCGGCCCGAGGAGCGCGCAGTGGTACTGCGCGCCCTGGAGGCGGCGTTCGACGACCTCTCACCGGAGGAAACGCGCGACCTGCTGGCGCGGGCCGAGGAGCGGGCCGAACACGCGACCTCCCTCTACGAATTCACCCGGCACGTCAACCGGGAGTTCGATCACGACCAGAAGGCGCACGTGGTGGAGCTGCTGTGGCGGGTCGCCTATGCGGACGGCCACCTCGACAAGTACGAGGAGAATCTGGTGCGCCGAATCGCGGACCTCATCCACGTGCCCCACGCGGTGTTCATCCGAATGAAGCACCGGGCCGGGGGCACGGCCTGACCACACGGAGCCTGACCACGCGGCACGTGGCCCACTACGCCGGCACCGCACATCATCGGATTCGGGTTGCACGGTCGGTCCGACCACGCGGGCACGCGGCCCGCGGCCGGTGACGTACCGGCTTCACTCGCTCGTGAAGGTGATGTCTCCGTAGTACGCCACTGCGGCGCCGTCGCTGTTGTCGGTGTCGGTCATGATCGCCACCGCGTCGACTTCGCGGACGGACTCACCGAACAGCGCCCGGAAGTCCGCGCGCACATCTCTGCGCTCCTCGATCCACCGGCCGGCCTCCTCCTCGCCGGAGCGGAGGGCAATGTGACGAACGGCGTCGGTGTACGCGTTCGGCCACGTCTCGCCCGGGGTCCGGGTGCTCGCCCACACGTAGCTCACGGCCCGCGTTCGCCAGGCGAACACCGGATGTGACCGAATGACGTAGACCCGGGCGGCGTAGTCGTCGCCGGTGCGGGTACGTTCGTCGATATCTCCCAAGGTGCCGTCGACGCGCCACGTCCAGCGCAGGATCGGGGTCTTCTCCAGATCGATCCGGCGCTCCAGGTACAGACCCGAGGCGGTCCCGCGACTCGTCGCCCGCAGCACGAGCCGTCCGTCGCGCCGGACCGTCTCGTAGCGCGTTTCACCCGCAAAGACCTTCTCTTCCCATCCGGCGATATCGCCGTCGCGCAGCACCTCGACGTTCTCGGCCACCGCGCCCCCCGCGCCCATGGCCAAGCCCAGGCCCAGGCACAGACACGGATACAGAACAAATCTCAGCACTTTCGAACCTCCGTTCACTCAATCCTCCGGATCAGGCCCGCAACGAACCACACCACGAGAGCCACGAGCACCGGGGCGTCCCCGAACCGCGCATACGGCGTCTCCCCGCGCATCGGGACAACCTCGAACGTCTCCGCCGCAACCTCGAACTGAGGGAGCCGACCCCGCACCTCGCCGCGGGGCGAGATGACCGCGCTCAGCCCGGTATTCGTCGCGCGCACCAGCCACCGCCCGGCCTCGGCGGCGCGCACCCGTGCGATCTCCAGATGCTGGTGCGGGCCGATGGAGTCGCCGAACCACGCATCGTTGCTCACTGTCACCAGCAACGCGGCCTGCGGGAGATCCATGCGCACCGCGCTCCCGAACGCGATCTCGTAGCAGATCGACACCCCGAGCACGTGGGAGCCGAGACGCATCGGCGCCTGCTCGCGGGGGCCGGAGCTGAAGTCGGCCATCCGGATCCCCAGCGCCTTCACCACCGAGCGCAGCGCGAACCCGAGCGGCAGATACTCTCCGAACGGCACGAGGCGACGCTTGAAGTAGAGCCCCGGCTCCGACCCGAGCATCGCCACCGCGTTCAGGTAGGGACCTCCGGGCGCTTCGCGCACCGGCACTCCGGCCACGATCGCACTGCCATGTTCGGCCGCCTCCTCCCCGAGCCGGCGCATGAATTCCATCTGCGTATCGAGGAATCCGGGGATTGCCGTTTCCGGCCAGACCACGAGATCGGCATCGAAGCGCTCCCGCGTCAGTTGCGAGTACCGCTCCAGGGTCGGGCCTCGCATTTCCGGAAGCCACTTGCGACTCTGGTCGACGTTGCCCTGAACGATCGCGACCTTCACCGGCGGTCCTGCCTCCCGCCCCCATTCGACGCCGGCAAGCCCGGCCCCCGCGCCCCACATTGCGATCGCAAGCGCGAGCGGCACGAACGCGCGTCCTTCGCGGCGAGCCGGGGTCGGAGTGAAGGCCGGAGTCACGGTCAGGGCCAGTCCGCCAGCCACGAACGCGACCAGGGCACCCGTACCGTGGACCCCTAGCACCGGCAGCCATCCCGAAGCAGGGCCGTCGATCTGCGCATACCCGACCTTCAACCACGGGAATCCGGTCAACGCCCACCCTCTGACCCACTCCCACAGCGTCCATGCCGCCGGGTACATTGCCAGCAGTCGCGGCGCATCCGCGGCAGGCGCGACACGTACCAGGATCCACCCGAGAACGGCGGGGTAGAGCGCGAGACCCGCGACCAGCGTCACCGTCAGGACGAATGCCAGTGGTTCCGCCACGTTGGCGAAGCCGAAGCTCTCGTACACCCAGGAGATGCCGGCGCCGAAGGACCCGAGCCCGAACAGCCAGCCGAGCAGAAAGGCGCGCCGCGGCGTCGCGCATCGGCACCACGCGAGAAACAGCACGGCAAGAGAGACAAACGCGACGGGAAAGAACCCGAACGGAGCGAACGCGAGCGGCAGCGCCGCCCCGGCCGCGAGGCATCCGCCCGCGGCGGCAACCTCGCGCATGCGAGGGTACCGGCGTGATGGAGCGGTCGGGCGCGGCGATTCGTCCCGCATGAGGCGTCCCGTTCAGTCCGCCCCGCCCTCGTCTCCGAGCGGTCGCACTCGAAGCAGATGAACGCGGCGCTTGTCGGCGCGGACCACCGTGAAACGAAACCCGTCGAGAGTGACCTGCTCGTGACGGGAGGGAAGGCGGGCGAAGGCCCGCACCACGATGCCTCCGATGGTGTCCGACTCCTCGTCGTCGAACGCGCTGTTGAAGTACTCGTTGAAATCCTCGACCGGGGCGCGCGCCTTCACCGTGAACTCGCCGTTGGAGTGCGCGCTGATGAGATGCTCGTCGCCGGTGTCGTGCTCGTCGTCGATCTCTCCCACGATCTGCTCCAGCACGTCCTCGATGGTGACGAGACCGGCCACCCCACCATACTCGTCGACCACGATCGCCATGTGGTTGCGGCCGGCTCTGAACTCCCGGAGCAGGACATCGAGCCGCTTGCTCTCGGGGATGAAGACCGCTCTGCGCATCGCGTCCGCGAGGTTGAAGCGATTGTCTCCGTTGCGCGCGAAGTGGCTGAGCAAATCCTTGGCGAACAGGATCCCCTCCACCTCGTCGCGGTTGTCGCCGATCACCGGAAAGCGCGAATGCCCCGATTCGACCACCGCGCCCACGAACTCCTCCGGTGGCCGATCCCCGTCGATGACTACCATCTGTGCGCGCGGCACCATGATGTCGCGCACCTGCATGTCGCCGACCGAGAGCGCGCCCTCGATCATGGCCAGCGCATCGGGGCCGAGCACGTTGCGCCGTTCGGCGTCGCGCAGAAGACGGACGAGCGCCCGCCGATCCCCGGGCTCGCTCCGCTCGCCCCGCAACGCCCGGAAGACGCGCCCGAACCAGAGCCGCGTACTCGGACCGCCGTCCGGAGGTTCGTTCACGACCCGACCTCGTCCGCGTAGGGGTCGGGATAACCGAGCCGGGCGAGGATCTCGCGCTCCAGCGCCTCCATCTCCCCGGCCGCATCGAGCTCGTCGTGGTCGTAGCCGAGCAGGTGCAGGGTGCCGTGAACGACGAGATGCGCCCAGTGCGCATCGGGGCGCTTCGCGTGCTCGTGGGCCTCGCGGGCGGCCACCGGCGCGCAGACAACGATGTCGCCGAGAATGCGCACGGAAGGAGCCTCCGGGGCATCGAATCCGAAGGCGAGGACATTGGTGGCGCCCGTTCTGCCGCGGTAGCGGGCATTGAGCGCCGCTCCCTCGGTCTCGTCCACCACCCGCACCGTCATGTGCGCACCCTCGGAGCGGCCGTCGAGCGCGGCCTCGGCCCACTCCACGAGCTTCGCCGCCGCCGGGATTCCGGGCGCCGCGCACGCACGCTGCACCTCCACCCCGGAGTTCATCCCCGCTCGCCCTCATCGGCCGCGTCGTAGGCGTCGAGAATCCGCGACACCATCGGGTGGCGCACCACGTCCCTGGAATCGAACCACGTCCAGGTGATCCCCTTCACCGACCGCAGCACATCGACTGCGTGGCGGAGCCCCGAACCCTGACCGTCGGGCAAATCGATCTGGGTCACATCGCCGGTCACCACTGCGGTGGAACCGAAACCGATGCGGGTGAGAAACATCTTCATCTGCGCCACCGAAGTATTCTGCGCCTCGTCCAGAATGATGAACGACTCGTTCAGGGTACGGCCGCGCATGTACGCGAGCGGCGCCACCTCGATGACGTTGCGGTCCATGAGCTTTGCGGTGCGCTCGTAGCCGAGCATCTCGTGAAGCGCGTCGAACAGGGGGCGGAGGTACGGGTCGACCTTCTGCTGGAGATCGCCGGGAAGAAACCCGAGCCGCTCGCCCGCCTCCACCGCGGGACGCACCAGCACGATGCGCGTGACCCGGTCGGTCTCCAGCGCCTCCACCGCGCGCGCCACCGCGAGGTACGTCTTGCCGGTGCCGGCCGGACCGATGCCGAAGTTGACATCATGCGTACGCACCGCCCGCAGGTACCGGGTCTGATTGCGGCCGCGGCCGTGCACCACGCCGCGTCGGACCCTGACCGATTCACCGGTGCCAGGGGTCTCGCCGGACGCCTCGTCGAGGCTCTCCTCGATCTCCGACTCCTGCAGGAACAGGTGGACCCGCTCGGCGGTGAGCGATTCTTCGCCGGTCGAGGCGTAGAGCTTGCGGATGGTCGCGCTCGCCGCCCGGACCGGGGCGGGCTCCCCGAGCACCTGGAACACATGGCCCCGCGTGGAGATCTCGACCCCGAAACGGTGCTCCAACTGTCGGAGGTGCCGGTCGAGCGGACCGCACAGGCTTGCGAGCCGCTCGTTGTCCGCAGGTTCGAGGTGGATATCCGTTTCGGTGCGTGCGGTGGGAACGTTCAGGGGGAGGCCTCGGCTCGGAGTCGGTGGTTCGGGGACGGGGTTCGCATGCGGATCGCGGCGTTCACGGCCGGGACGGCGCGCCCGCCAGCGCGCCTCGCAGCGAATTCGGAAGCGCCTCCACGATCGTCACGTCGGCGAACGTGCCGGCGAGGTCGGGCGGACCGGAGAAGTTCACCACCCGGTTGTTCGCGGTACGGCCGCGGAGTTCGTCCGGATCCTTCTTCGACGGCCCCTCGACGAGCACCGGAAGCCGACGGCCGACCATCGCCTCCGACACCTCGCGCGCGAGCACCGAGAGCCGGGCCTGGAGCCGGGCGAGGCGCTCGCGCTTGGTGTCGAGGGACACGGGATCGGGCAGTCCGGCGGCCGGGGTGCCGGGGCGGGCGCTGTAGATGAACGAAAACGAGGTATCGAAGCCGACCTCGTCGATGAGGTCCATCGTGGCTTCGAAATCGGCGTCGGTCTCGCCCGGAAAGCCCACGATGAAGTCCGAGGACAGGCTGAGATCGGGACGTACGGCGCGCAGCCGCCGCACCTTGTCGACGTAGTCCCGGACGGTGTAGCCGCGTTTCATCAGCGCGAGGATCCGATCGCTGCCGCTCTGCACCGGAAGATGGAGGTGACTCACCAGCTCCGGCACCTCCCCGTACACATCGATGAGGCTGCCGGTGAGTTCGGCCGGATGCGAGGTCGTGTATCGAATCCTGTCGACTCCCTCCATCGCGGCGGCGTAGGCGATGAGCAAGGCAAGATCGCACTCGCGGCCGTCGTGCATGGCTCCACGGTAGGCGTTCACGTTCTGGCCGAGGAAGGTGATCTCGCGGACCCCCTGCTCCGCCAGCGCCGCGGTCTCGGCGATCACGTCGTCGAATCGGCGGCTGAACTCCTCGCCCCGCGTATAGGGCACCACGCAGAACGAGCAGTACTTGCTGCACCCCTCCATCACCGACACGAACGCGGTGGGGCCCTCGGCCCTCGGCTCCGGGAGGCGGTCGAACTTCTCGATTTCGGGGAAGGAAACGTCCACCGCCGGGGCGCGGGAGCGGCGCGGATCGATCATCTCCGGCAGGCGATGCAGGGCCTGGGGTCCGTACACCACGTCGACGTACGGGGCACGCTCTCGGATCGCCGCCCCCTCCTGGCTCGCCACGCAGCCGCCGACCCCGATCACGAGGTCGGGACGCGCCTCCTTCCAGGCCCGCCAGCGGCCGACCTCGGAGAAGAGCTTCTCCGCCGCCTTCTCGCGCACCGAGCAGGTGTTGACGAGCAGGACATCCGCATCCTCGGCGCGGGCGGTGCGCTCCAGCCCGTGCGACGCCGCAAGCAGATCCGCGGTACGCGCGGAGTCGTACTCGTTCATCTGGCAGCCGAAGGTCCGGATGTAGAGCTTGCGCGTCATGTCCCGAGGATGGTGGAGTCCCGCGATTGCCGCGGAACCGAAACGTACCGCAGTCGCGGCGGCGGCGTCGATGCCGGATCGGACGGAGCAGAGGGGGGATGCACGGCACTCATGCCGACGGATCGAGCGCCAGTCCCTCGACCACGGTGACGGACGGCATCCGCTCGAACAGCGCGGGCGCCACCTTGACCTTGTGCGCCCGGTCACCGCCGCCGAGGATGATCCATTCGCAGGCCATGATGCGGGCGTCCACCCAGATCTCGAGCTGCTCGGGCAAGGCCAGGGGGGTCACCCCGCCGATCTCCATCCCCGTGGCCGCGCGGGTCTCGTCAGCCGACGCGAATGACACCCGGCGCGCGCCGATCCGCTTGCGCACGGTGCGGTTCACGTCGAGCCGGGTGTTGGCAAGGACCACGCAGACGACATAGCGCTCACCGCCGGTCTTCGCCTTCACGAGAATGGTGTTCGCGGAAACGTCGAGCGGGTAGCCGTAGCGTTCGCAGAACACTGCAGTGTCGGCGAGCTCCGGATCGCAGGGGAAGATCTCGTACTCGACCCCGGACGCTTCGAGCGCCGCCTCGATGCGTTCCACGAGAACCGGGCCGGTCATGTCGGCATTCCGAGGGTAGTCGTCGTTCGATGGCGGCCGGAGCTACACAAGCGGGATGGATAGCGGCGCGATGGATGGGGGCGTGACGGACGGGAATCCGGAGGTCCACCCGCGGCGGCCGAGGGTCGCCCCACGCACGACGCCGGCAACATCGAAACGGCGAGGGCTCGCACCAGCCGTCAGCCGTACACCGGCGTGCGCCATTCGGCGTGGTCGTCGCACGTGCCGGTCGCGATCCCGAAGAACACCTCCTGGAGCCGACGCACCACCGGTCCGACTTCTCCGTCACCGATGGCCAGACGATCCACACCCACGAGCGGCGTCACCTCCCACGCGGTGCCGCAGAAGAACGCCTCCTCCGCCGCCGCGAACTCGCTGCGATCGATGTCGCGCTCGACCACCTCCATGTCCAGGTACTCGCGGCACAGCGTCATCACGGTCTGCCGGGTGATGCTCTCCAGAATGTCACTGGTCACCGGCGGCGTCACCGCCTTGTCGTCGCGGATCATGAACACGCACATGCCGGGGCCCTCGGCGATCTTGCCGCGGCTGTTGAGCAGAATGGCGGTGTCGTAGCCGTCGGTCCGGGCCTGCAACGTGGCGAGCCGTCCGTTCTGGTAGTTCGCGTTGCACTTCACCCTCATGGGCATCGCGGTGTCCGGGACGCGCTGCCAGGAGCTGATGTGGGCGGTGCAACCGGTCTCGGTTCTGGGGATGTCGTGGCGCGGACCGGAGAGAATCGAGAGCCCGATCGGACCCGTGGTGTGCGGGGGGCCGAACCCCTCGACGAACACCGTGGACATGACGTGGACGTTCTCCCTGAACGCGTTCGCCCGCAGGAGTTCCAGGATCTTCTCGCCCACCACCGGCCCCGGGAGGATCTCGTCGAACCGCATGAACCGCTGCGAATACTCCAGCCGCCGCATGTGTTCAGCGAGCTGCAGGACGTACATCTGCTCCTTCTCGGGGTTCCAGTAACCACGCAGGCCCTCGAAGACCCCGATGCCGAACTTGAACCCGACCGAGGCGACATGGACCCTGCCCTCTTCCCACGGGACGACCCGATCGTTGAGGTAGACGTACTTCGGATGCGACATGGTTCGGACTCCTCAGGTCACCTGGATCCTTCTCGATCGCGATGTCGTGCAGGACATCCCGCGGGCATGGGGACAATCGGGACGGGGTCGGGAGAGGGTCGATCGGGGCGGGTCGTCCCGGTCAGTGGATCATCGCGTCGAGCACCGCATACTGCCCGGCGTCCAGCTCGCCGAAGAGGTCGGAGACGTTCGGGTGCTGCACCGGTTCGCCGGATTCATCGACGAGCAGGTTCTGCTCCGAAACGTATGCGATGTACGTCGACGACTCGTTCTCCGCAAGCAGGTGGTAGAAGGGCTGATCCTTGCAGGGACGCGCGTCCTCGGGGATCGATTCCCACCACTCCTCGGTGTTGCTGAAGACCGGGTCGACATCGAAG
This sequence comes from Thiotrichales bacterium, assembly GCA_026709935.1. Classification (GTDB taxonomy): domain Bacteria; phylum Pseudomonadota; class Gammaproteobacteria; order HK1; family HK1; genus HK1. The sequence continues at coordinate 7,711 of JAPOSC010000044.1, read as the reverse complement.
ATCACCCCGCGAAACGGGTAGACGCGGTGGCGCACGATCTGTCCGATGCGGAACTTTGCGATTCTGTCGTCCATCCTCTCCGGACGCACCCCGAACCCTCACCCGAAGCACCGCTCGTCGGGGGCCGACGACGCAGACGGCGCACCTCGCTTCCTTCCGGCTTCAGTATAAGTCCTGCGCAGAAGAACCGCGACCGGAGTACGCGGGGATCCGGAAGGGGCAGGGCGAGAAATCCGGGCTAATCGAAGGCGCGCACGAAGTGGTCCGGCCCGACCTCGACCATCGGGCGTTGCGCCACTTCGTGGCCCGGGGGGTGCACCGGGCTCCGAATCTCCTCGGTGTCCAGGCCGACCCGGCCGCGGCGAAGACCGGGGTCCGGCCGCGGCACCGCCTGGATCAGCTTCCGGGTGTAGGGGTGGTGCGGCATGTCGAGGACGGCTGCCCGCGGGCCGATCTCCACCACCTCGCCCAGCAGCATCACCGCGATGCGATGGCTGACCCGCTCGACGATGGCGATGTCGTGGCTGATGAAGAGATAGGCCAGTCCGAGCTCGGCCTGGAGGTCCAGCATCAGGTTGATCACCTGAGCCTTGATCGAGACATCGAGGGCGGAAACCGACTCGTCGGCAACGATGACCCGCGGCTCCAGACCCAGGGCGCGGGCGATGCAGAGCCGCTGGCGCTGACCGCCGGAGAACTCGTGAGGAAAACGCAACGCGTACTCGGGCTCCAGACCCACCTGCAACAGCAGCTTCTCGACCCGCTCGTCCGCCTCCTCCCGACTGCACAGCCCGTGCACCAGCATGGGTTCACGGATGGCCGACCCGACGGTCTTGCGCGGATTGAGCGATCCGTAGGGGTCCTGGAAGATCATTTGCAGGCGCTTGCGGACATCGCGCAGCTCCGCCTTGTCGGCCTGTCCGAGATCGTGCCCTTCGAAGCGGATGGTGCCGGCCCGCGGCTCGATGAGGCGCAGGATCGAACGTCCGGTGGTGGACTTGCCGCATCCGCTTTCTCCCACGAGTGAAAGCGTCTCACTCTCGCGCAGGCTGAACGACACCCCTTCGACGGCGTGGATGTTGCCGATGGTGCGACCGAACAGACCGCCGCGCACCGCAAAGCGGGTGGTGAGGTCCATGACCTGAAGAATCGGTTCGCCGCGCCGGTCCGGCTCCTCGCTCGCAACCTCGTCCCGGTCGCTCGAAAAGCGTCGGGGCGCGGCGCCGCCGGCCAGCGCTCCGAGCTTCGGGACGGAGGCCAGAAGTCGCCGGGTGTAGGGATGACTCGGCGCGGCAAAGAGCGGGACGACATCGTCCTCCTCGACCTTTTCGCCTTCCAGCATCACCACCACCCGATCCGCAATCTCCGCCACCACCCCCATGTCGTGGGTGATGAACATCACCGACATGCCGATCTCGCCCTGCAGCTCGCGGATCAGCTCCAGGATTTGCGCCTGGATCGTCACATCGAGAGCCGTGGTCGGCTCGTCCGCGATCAACAGCCGGGGCCGGCAGGCCAGCGCCATGGCGATCATCACCCGCTGGCGCATGCCGCCGGAAAAGGTGTGCGGATACTCGTTGAAGCGGCGCCGGGCATCGGGAATGCGCACCAGATCGAGAAGATGCAGGGCCTCGCGATCGGCCTCCGCAAGCCCGAGACCGCGGTGCCGGCGCAGCGCTTCGGATACCTGAAAGCCGATGGTCAGAACCGGGTTGAGCGAGGTCATGGGCTCCTGGAAGATCATGCCGATCTCCCCGCCGCGCACATCGCGCATGGCCTCTTCGGAGAGCTCCGTCAGCGTGCGGCCCTCCAGCGCGATGTGTCCGGCGATACGACCGTTGGCGGTGGGAATGAGGCGCATGATGGAGAGCGCGGTCACGCTCTTGCCGGAACCGGATTCGCCGACCACCGCGACCGTCTCGCGCGCCCCGATCTCGAAGCTCACGTCGCGCACCACCGCCTTCCATTCGCCGTGCACCCGGAACGAAGTGGTGAGTTCGCGGATCGTCAGAACCGGGGGGGCATCGGCGTCCGCTTCCCGCTCCCCCTTCACTGCTCGCCCCTGAGCTTCGGATCGATGGCGTCGCGCAGTCCGTCGCCCAGAAGGTTCAGGGCGAAGACCACCACGAGAATCGCGATGGAGGGAAAGAGGGTGAGCCAGAGGCTGTCGAGAATGTTCTCGAAGCCCTCGCGGATCATGCCGCCCCAGGTGGCGATCGGCGGCGCGACGCCGAGGCCGATGAAGGCGAGGGAGGCCTCGACGCGGATCGCGGTCGCCAGCCACAGCGAGCCCATGACCAGAATCTCCGGCAGGATGTTGGGCAGGATGTGCCCCAGCATCAGCCGCATGTCGGAGTAGCCGAGGGCCCGGCCCGCCTCGATGAATTCCCGTTCCTTGACGGCGATGGTCGGCGCCCGGGCGATGCGGGCGAAGGGCGGAATGGCGGTGAGCGCGATGGCGATCACCAGGTTGGTGATGCTCGGCCCGAGCATGGCCACCACGATGAGCCCCAGGATCAGCGAGGGGAAGGCCAGCAGCACATCCATGGTCTGCATCATGATGATGTCGGTGCGCCCGCCGCGATAGCCGGCCACGAGGCCGATGAAGGAGCCGATGATCATCGCGACCCCGATCGCGAGCAGACCGATGACCAGGGAGATCCGCGCACCGTGGAGCAGACGCGAGAAGATGTCCCGGCCGTAGTAGTCGGTGCCCATCCAGTGCTCGGACGAGGGCGGCTTGAGCCGGAACAGGATGTTCTGCTCCAGCGGGTCGTGCACCGCAATCAGCGGGGCCAGGATCGCAAGCAGGCAGACGACGAGAAAGACCACCAGTCCCACCCAGGACGTCTTGTTGGTGTTGAAGGCCCGTACCAGACCGCGGGCGGCCGCGGCCAGGCCGAGACGCAGATGGGACACGCGCCGGCCGGGGACAGCGGCGTTCATCGGTACTTGATCCTCGGGTCGATGAGGCCGTAGGTGAGATCGGTGATCAGATTCACCGCCACCACGATCAGGGTGTAGATGACCATCATGCCCTGCAGCATGGTGTAGTCGCGCTGGTTCAGGGCCCCGACGATCAGCTTGCCGAGGCCCGGCCGGTTGAACACGATCTCGGTCAGCACCGAGTTGCCGATGAGGATCCCCAGGTAGAGGCCCACCACGGTGACCACCGGAATCAGGGTGTTTCGCAGGCAGTGGCGCAGGATGACGGCGGTGAAGTCGATGCCCTTGGCGTACGCGGTACGCACATAGTCCTGATTGAGCACCTCCAGCATGGCGGAACGGGCGACACGGGTGATGTACGCCGCCATGATGATGCCCAGGTTGACCGCCGGCAGCGCCAGATCCCGCAGTCGCTCTCCGATGCTCTCGCCCTGGATGGAACTGATCACCGGAAACCAGCGAAGCTGGATGGCGAAAACGAGCAGCAGCAGAATCGCGGAGACGAACGCCGGGAAGGAAAGCCCGAGCAGGGAGGCCAGGCGCGTCACGTAGTCCGGCAGGCTGTTGCGGCGAATGGCCGACCAGATCCCCAGCGGAATACCCAGCGCGGCCCCGAGGATCAGGGAAACCACGGTCAGCTCGATGGTGGCCGGCAGCACCTTCAGGATTTCCTCGATGACCGGCCGGCCGGAGACCATCGAGACCCCCCACTCGCCGATGACCACGCCGGAGAGGAAGTCCAGATACTGCACCGCCAGCGGGCGATCCAGACCGAGACGCGCCCGCAGCGCCTCGATCGCCTCCATGCTGGCCTGGTCGCCCAGAATGACCAGCGCCGGATCGCCCGGCAGAACGCGGACGATGAAGAAGACGATGGTCAGGACCGCGAACAGCGTGATGACGGCAAAGCCGACGCGCTTGAGGACAAAACCACTCATCGGCACGCGCCCGTTCCGGAGGGCCGCCTGGGCGGGAATGACGTTGTTGCCACAACCGTGACCCTGTCGATGGCGTCATTCCCGCCTGGGCGGGAGAAACGAGGCGGCGCGCCGGCTGTGGCCGACGCGCCGCTTCCGGCTAGACACCTTGAGCCGTGTCGATCTTCATGGTCGAGCCGGATTCCCGAAGGTGATTCGCCACATCAAGGCCCGCCGCGGCCACGGGCGCGTGGCGCGCGGAGGCTCACGCCCGAACCGAGCGCCGAACATGCCCCTTCCTCGGCCCGAGACACAGCCTCTTCAGTTGCTGAAGCTGGCCAGTTCCGTAATCGCCGGACTGAGGTTCAGCGATCCCTTCACCTCGAAGCCGAGATCCAGGGTGTCCTTCCAGGCCCAGAGCTGGAGGTTCTGGTAAATCGGCACGGCGCAGACTTCCTCCATGATCTTGCGCTGCGCCGCGGCCCAGAGCATGTTCTGCTTCTCCGAGTCCGGCTCGACCCGCGCCGCCTCGATCTCGCCGTCGGCCACCGAGCAGTGCGAGAAGTTGGTGATCGCCGAGGGCGTCGCGACGATCGAGTCCGAATGATAGAACTGCGTCAGGTAGACATCGGCGATCGGGAAACGGGCGGCCGAGTAGTGGACCACCTGGGAAGCATCTTCGCGGATCCGCTGGTGGAAGGTCGCATGCTCCACCGGCTCGATTTCGAGATTGATGCCGGCCTGTTTCAGCAGCGCCTGCACCGCCTCGATGGTGGTCAGCATGCCGGGCAAGGTGGTGTGGATCGCCTTCAGCGTCACGCCGTCGGCAAAGCCCGCCTCGGCGAGCAACGCCTTCGCCCCGGCCACGTCGTACTCGTAGGTCGGCACGTCGCCGGTATGGCCGAGATACCCCTCCGGCACCGGTGAGACCGCGGCCCGGGTGACCGCCTCACCCTTGAACTGCACCATGGCGCTGCGGTCGATGGCATGAGCCACGGCCTGGCGCACCAGCTTGTTGTCGAGCGGCGGCATGGTCATGTTGAGGTGGATGACCGACATCTCGCCGGGCTCCATCACCGTCACCATGGTGCCGGGGATCTCCTTGATGCGCTCGACCCAGGTCTGATCCTGCTTGCCGTAGATCATGTCGATCTCGCCGGACTGGAAGGCGAGGTCGCGACTGGCGTCCGACGGGATGTAGCGGTAGTAGATCTCCTTGATCTTCGGCGCGCCGCGGAAGTAGTCCTCGTTCGCCACCAGCTTCACGTACTGCTGCGGCTGGTACTCGGCGAACATGAAGGGGCCGGTGCCGATGGGCGAACGCTGGAACTGATCGCCCAGCGCCTCCACGGCGTCCTGACACACGATGTTGCCGCCGTGATAGGCCACCAGCAGACCGAGCAGGCTTGGCACCGGTTCGGAGAGCGTGATCGTCACCTCATGGTCGCCGGTCGCCTCGATCGACGAGAGCGCCTTGAAATCGTTGGCGAATCCGGACGTCTCGTTGTTTGCCGCGCGCCTGAGCGAGAACACCACGTCGTTGGCGTCGAGCGCTCCGTACTCCCCGTGGCACTCGACACCCTGGCGCAGCTTGAAAGTCCAGACCAGACCGTCGGCGGAGGCGGTCCAGCTCTCCGCGAGATCGGGCTCGATGAACGCCGGGCTCGCCTGACCCGGCTTGATCCGCACCAGACCATTGAACATCCAGTGCAGCAGACCCTTGTCGGGCGTGGTGGTGGCGACATGGGGATCCAGCTTGCCCGCGTCGGCCGACGCCATGCCGACGTTGAGGGTCGTCCCGGCCCCGTGTGCAAGCGACGATGCCAACAGCGCCGCGCAGGCGACCGATACCGAAATTCGATTTCTCATGCCTCTGTCTCCTCTTGTTCTGCGAACTCGAATTTCTCACTAGTGCTCGGCAAGGATCGGAAAACCGCTCAGGCCCGGATGGCTCCGATTCGAAGGTCGGTGAGAAATGCGACCGAATGCTCGTCCTCTTCACTTACGCCTTGACGCACATTCTCACCAAGTTTCGGCCAGGACCTGAGAACCGCTCGGGCTTGAATGGCTCCGGATGAAGGGCCGATGAGAAATGCGGGCTCGGTGTACCGCCGAAATTCCGCTTTTACGAAGCGGGACGCACTGTGGCACCGATCGGGATCACTGTCTACCGGCAACCGGTCACAACTCGACCCGGTTGCGCCGAAGAACGTACGATGGCGACGAGATGCGAAGCGACGCCCGACGGGGGGCCGAATCGACATGACCGTATCGGATGTCCTGATCATCGGAGGTGGGGTGACCGGCTGTGCGGCTGCCTACCACCTTGCCCGGGAGGGGCATGCGGTCACCCTCGTCGAGCGCTACGCACCCGCCGCGATGGCCTCCGGCTGGACACTTGCGGGGGTGCGCCAATCCGCCCGCGATCCGGCCGAGCTGCCACTCGCCCGGGCCGCCGTCGATATCTGGTCGACCCTCGACGAGGAACTCGATGACGTCACGGGCTATCGCAGGAAGGGCAATCTGCGTCTCGCGCGCACCGAGGGCGAGGTGGAGATCATTCGCGATCTCGTCACGGAGCAACAAGAAGCCGGACTCGATCTTCAATTCCTTGAAAGCAACGACGCGATCCGGGAAATCGCCCCCGCCGTCGCCCCGACGGTGCTCGCCGCATCCTTCTGCCCCACGGACGGACACGCCGATCCGCACGCGACGGTGGCGGCCTTCCGGCGGGCGGCGGAACGTCACGGCGCGGTGTTTCGCCTCGGGGAGAACGTTCGATCCATCGAAGTGTCACGGGGTGCGGTCCGTGGCGTGACGACCGACCGCGGCCGGATCGGCTGCGACATCTGCGTGGTGGCGGGCGGGGTGCGGTCCAACGACCTGCTCGGAGAGTTGTCTCTCGACGTACCGATGCGGGTGATGATGACCACCATCATCCAGTCCGATCCGATTCCGCCGCTCCTCGATCAGGTACTCGGAGCGGCGACCGCCAACTTTGCGGCCCGACAGCAGATCGACGGACGGATGCGGGTGAGCGGCGGTTCGCGCCGGTGGCACGGAGCCATCGAGGAAGGGGCCCGGCCGGTGGTGCATCCGACCTTCGATGCGGTTGCGGCGGCCATCGAGGTCGGCGCCGCGGCCCTCCCGGCGCTGCGCGACCTGCGCATTTCCCGCTTCTGGACCGGACTGATCGACCTGACCCCGGACGGGCTTCCGGTGATCGAAGCCACACCGGAGGTCGACGGACTGATCATCGCCTGCGGATTCTCCGGGCACGGGTTCGGGATCGCGCCGGTGACCGGCCTGGTCCTGCGCGACCTGGCCCTCGGCGAGCCCCCGCGCCTGCCGCTCGACGCATTCCGCCGAGCCCGCTTTGCGGACTTCCCAGAGAACGGGGAGTGGAATTCGCCGCTATCTCTGCTCGGATAGGGTTATCGAGCGGGAACCAGCGGGGCGTTCGCCCTCGCCGATGTTCGTGCAAGGTGCCTCGGTACGCGCCGTGCACCACCAGCCGAGTCGCGGTCGGATGTTATCGAAAGTGTCCGGATCACATCTCGTGGTCGGGGCCTCATACTCCAGTCCGAAATGGCATGCGGCAGCATGTATCCGGATCCAGCACCCGCGTGTACACTTGGCTTGAATGCAGCGGCGGCACACTCGGCGCCGCCCTCCCCAAGCGCCCGTAGCTCAGTTGGATAGAGTACCAGGCTTCGAACCTGGGTGTCGGGGGTTCGAGTCCCTCCGGGCGCGCCAATACATGAGGCTATCTATCGCAGGCTCGTGCGAGACCGGCCACATAACGGGCGGTGAAGGAATCAGGCTGTACAAGAAACGGCGAGACGGAT
>JAPOSC010000027.1 GCA_026709935.1 Thiotrichales bacterium | reverse complement strand
CGAATGGCTCCGGTTCGAGGGTCTGTGAGAAATGCGGCCAAATGCGCGTCTTCTTCACATACGCCCTGATGCGCATTTCTCACTGGTTCACGGCAAGGATCGAAGAACCGCTCAAGCCCGAATGGCTCCGGTTCGAGGGTCTGTGAGAAATGCGGCCAAATGCGCGTCTTCTTCACATACGCCCTGATGCGCATTTCTCACTGGTTCACGGCAAGGATCGAAGAACCGCTCAAGCCCGAATGGCTCCGGTTCGAGGGTCTGTGAGAAATGCGGCCGAATGCTCGTTCCCTTCACATACGCATTCACGCGCATTTCTCACCAGTTCGCGAATCGGTGAACAGCGTGTAGAGGTGCACGAAGGCGAGCACCACGGAGAACAGCAGTCACTCGACGGGCTGGTTCACCACCCCCAGTGCGAGCAGCCCCTCGTTGACCAGTCCGTGACGGCCGGGCACCGGGATCCAGGCGATCATCCGGATGATGTTCGAGGTCCAGAAGGGGATGGTGCGCAGCAGAAAGAGCACGATCTGCCACTTCAGATCGCGGACGTGGAACGCGAGGAAGTAGGCGACGATGAAGCCGATGAGGAGCGTGAAGACTCAGGTCAGGAAGGCGAACTTCAGGGTCGCGAGGTAGATGGTGTAGGTGACGGAGGAGGCGAACAGCTCCTCGTAGTTGGTCCACACGAAGTCCGGGATCAGCGCGAACTCGTTAGTAGTCCCAGAAGCTCACCACCCCGATCAGCAGGATCGGGAACACCAGAAACAGGATCAGGGTGAGGGTGAGGGGAAGGACTTGCAGATAGCGCATGAGCTCGCCTGCCGTTCAGTTCGCAGCCAGTGCCCGCGCCGGTGGCAGCGCCAAGCCGGTGGATAGTCGCTGCATCCGCAAGGACCGCCTTGCCGCCCGGTGCCGATTCGGTGTCGGCCTCACCGCCTCAGCCTCTTGCGAGGCCCATGGTTCGAACGCTATCAGACCCAGCTCCACCATTGGCTCGTCCTGCATTCACGAATCGGCCGTCGCCGCCGTCTTTGGCGTCTCGGCCCGCTCGAAGGCCAAGGTAAAGACCGTGTCCGTCATCCAGCGCTTGAAGCTCCGGTTGTCCATGAATTGTCTGAACAGTTCCGTGTCGTCCTTCATCACGGCGGTCATGACCCGCAGAAGGGCCCGGTCATGCTCGATCCGGGCATTTTCCCGGTCCGAGTTTGCCCGGGCGTTCCTGAATGCCGTATCCGATGCCACCCGAGCCGGGATGGTCTCGGTGATCAGCCGGCCCACTCGGTCTCTGTCCTCCCATGTGACGTCTCCGAACAGATCGTTGAACGCCGTGATGATATTGGAGAGTCGGTCCAGCTCCGTCTCGGTGCGGGCGCTTGTGCCGGAGGTCGGCACCGGGTCGATCTCCGCGTCGGCGTCGGTCAGCGCAATCGCCTGCATCGCCTGCTTTTCGGCCCGATAGCTGTCCATGTCGATGGCGTCGAGGATTCCCTTCGAGAGATCGTCCTCGCTTGGCGCCGGCAGCTTCGGGATCAGGAACTCGAGGAAGATCGAGCGCTTCTCCCAGACGGCGTTGCGGTAGGGCAGCACCGCGGAGAGGAACGCGTATGTGCGCACGAACGCCTTGGCTGCACCCTTGAACGCTGCCTGCCCGTCTTCGTCCAGATCGCTCCGGTAGAGCGTCACGCAGGCGTCGAGGATGGGGTCGAGCTGGTCGCGTTCGGCCCCGTCGAGGTAACGCCTTGCGAATTCGTCGATCTGCTCGACCGTGTAGATCTCGGCGACATCGAGGTCGGCCTGCAAGTCGTGCAGCCGGTTGGGGTCGGTCTCGTCGGCGAGGATCGTTGCGCGATAGAAGTCGGCGAAGGCATCCCGGATGGTGTCGGCGTCATTGAGGAAATCGAGCACGAAGGCGTCGTGCTTCTTCGGGTGGGCGCGGTTCAGGCGCGACAGGGTCTGCACCGCCTGGATGCCAGAGAGCGTCTTGTCGACGTACATCGTGTGCAGCAGCGGCTCGTCGTAGCCGGTCTGGAACTTGTCCGCGCAGACGAGGAACCGGTACGGGTCGCGGCGAAACTTCTCGGTGATGTCTCGGGACGGAAAGCCGTTGAGCGTCGCCTCGTTCAGCTTCGCTCCGCCGAACTCGTGGTCACCCGAGAATGCGACGACAGCCCGGTAGCGGCTCTTGCGCTCCTTCAGGTAATCGCGGATGGCGTGAAAGTACCGGATGGCCCGCTCGACCCCGTTGGTGACCACCATCGCGCGGGCGTCGCCGCCGATCCTTCCCTGGGCCAGCACCTGGTCATGGAAGTGGTCGACCATGATCTCGGCCTTGAGCCGGATCGCGTGGTCGTGGCCTTCGACGAATCGCCGGAGCTTCTTCTGCGCCCGGTTCCTGTCGAACTCCGGATCGTTCTCCACCGTCTTCGCCAGCCGGTAGAAGCTCCGCACCGGCGTGTAGTGCCGGAGCACGTCCAGGATGAAGCCTTCCTGGATGGCCTGCTTCATGGTGTACGTGTGGAATGCACGGTGTTTCACCGTGCCGTCCGGCTGCGGGTCCGGGTCGCCGAAGATCTACAGAGTCCTGTTCTTCGGGGTGGCGGTGAAGGCGAAGTAGCTGGCGTTGGGCCCGCGCTT
>JAPOSC010000084.1 GCA_026709935.1 Thiotrichales bacterium | reverse complement strand
CGGCCCCGGATCGCACCAGCGGCGCCGACGAGTCCCGTTCGAACCGCCGCGCGCGGCGGTACACGGGCTCCGACAACGCGGGGGCGCGGAACGCGGCGTGGTGGCGGGTCGCCGGAGCATCCGCGTAGCGCGTGGTGCGCTGGCGCGGCTCGCGTCCGGCGCTGCGGATGATCGATTCCAGGCGTTCCGGCGGCATCTCCTGCCCGAAGCCGGCTCCGGCGGCGCGGGTGATCGACTCGTTCATGAGCGTCCCGCCGACATCGTTGGCGCCGGCCGCGAGCGCGAGCCGCATCCCCTCCGGTCCCATCTTCACCCACGAGGTCTGGATGTTCGCAACCCACGGGTCGAGGACGAGCCGGGCCACCGCGTGCATCAGAACCGCCTCGCGCCGCGTCGGACCGCGCCGGGCGCGGCCGCGCAGATACATCGGTGATTCCATGTGCACGAAGGGGAGCGGCACGAACTCGGTGAATCCGCCGGTACGCCGGGCCAGGTCGCGCACCCGCAGCAGGTGCCGCGCCCAGTGCCGGTAGCCGTCGACGTGACCGAACATGATGGTGGCGGTGGAGCCGAGACCGACCCGGTGCGCGGACTCCATGACCTCCAGCCATTCGGCGGTGGTGATCTTGTCCGGGCAGATCACACGGCGCACTTCGTCGTCGAGAACCTCGGCCGCAGTGCCGGGCAGCGATCCGAGCCCCGCGTCGCGGAGCCGCTCCAGGTAGTCCGGGAGTGCGACCCCCAGCGTCCGCGCCCCCTGCCAGACCTCGAGCGGCGAGAAGGCGTGCACGTGAACCTCCGGCGCCGCCTCCTTCACCGCGCGACAGATGGAGAGGTACGTCTCGCCGGTGTAGTCGGGGTGGATGCCGCCCTGAAGGCAGATCTCGGTCGCGCCCCGCTCCCATGCCTCGCGGGTCCGGCGTCCGATTTCGGCCCGATCCAGATCGTAGGGCCGGCCGCGCAGGTTCGCGCTCAGCCGGCCCTTGGAGAACGCGCAGAAGCGGCACTTGAAGTAGCAGACGTTGGTGTAGTTGATGTTGCGGTTGACGACATAGCTCACCACCTCGCCGTTGCGCGCGCGACGCAGGTCGTCGGCGGCCTCGCACACCGCGCGCGCCTCTCCGCCGCGGGCCTCGAACAGACGCACGATCTGCGATTCGTCGAGCGGGGCTCCTTCGCGCACCCGATCGAGTACGCGAGCGAGCGCAGGGGAAGTGCGGGCCGCAGGCATGTCGGTCGTGAAGCGCTCCGGCCGCCAGTCCCCGTGTCTCGCGGCTCGCCCCGCTTCCCGCTCCGACTCCGCCTCGCCCGCGTGCCATGTCGTCTCACGCCCCAACCCCTGGCCGTCGCTCGCCGCGAGCACCGCGCTCCGAAGCCCGGGATCGACCCAGCGCTCCAGGTCCGCTGCGAATCGCGGATGGAGCGGGAGGCGCGGCGCCAGCGACTTGCCGGCCGACTCGGTGGCGCGTTCCAGCTCCGCCAGATGCGGCCACGGCGCTTCCGGGTTCACGTGGTCGGGGGTCACCGGGGACACCCCGCCCCAGTCGTCGAGACCGGCGTCGACGAGGCGCGCGAGCACCCCGGGACGCAGGTTCGGCGGGGCCTGAACGCTCGTTCCCGGCCCCAGGACGAGCCGGGCCACCGCGATGGTCCACAGGTGGTCTTCGAGCGAAGGCTCCGGGGCCGCCGCCATCGGCGTACCGGGCTTGGCCCGGAAGTTCTGCACGATCACTTCCTGAATGTGGCCGTACTGCTCTTCCAGACCGCGGATGGCGAGCAGCGACTCGACGCGCTCGCGGCGGGTCTCGCCGATGCCGATGAGGATTCCGGTGGTGAACGGCACCGCCAGCTCGCCCGCTCGGGCGAGGGTCGCAAGCCTCACCTCCGGGTCCTTGTCCGGCGAGCCGTAGTGCGGCCCGCCCTTCTCGCCCAGCCGCCGGGACACCGATTCGAGCATGATCCCCGCCGACACCGAGACTTCGCGCAGGCGAGCCAGCTCCTCCCGGGTCATCACCCCGGGATTGACGTGCGGCAGGAGCCCGGTCTCCTCGTGCACGCGGCGCGCAGCGTGCACCAGGTAATCGATGGTGGAGGAGAAGCCCGCTTCGGCGAGCCACTCGCGCGCCGCCCGGTACCTGCGCTCGGGCTGATCGCCCAGGGTGAACAGGGCCTCCGTGCATCCGGCCGCAGCGCCGCGGCGCGCGATCGCCACCGCCTCGTCCACCGCAAGGTACGGCGCCCGAACATTGCCCGGGGTTTTCGCGAAGGTGCAGTAGTGGCATACGTCGCGGCAGAGCTCGGTGAGGGGAATGAAGATCTTGGGGGACCAGGTCACGACATCGCCCGAACGGCGGTCACGCACGCCGCGGGCGGCCTCCATCAACGCGTGCGTATCCTCGAACCCGGCGAGCGCGAGCGCTTCCGCCTCGTCGAGCTGGCGTCCGTCCGTCACGGAATGGAGCATCGAGTCATTCGTCATGGTCATCACGATATCCTACATCTTGCGCGCCAAACGCCGACAAGAGAGTTCGCTCCCGTGCCATTGACACCATTCATCGCGGAGCGGAGCATGCGCCCGTACCTCAGGATCAGTCTCGGCCGGCCACTCCGTAACGCAATCCCCGCGGCCGGGTAGCGGCCGCACATTGATCGCGTTCCGGCCCGGGAACGCGGGCAACGAGGATCCGGATCAGCCGGCGGAGTTCGAATCGGGTCGGCCGGATCGAATTTGCTGTGATTTCCGGATCACCGAGCGCGAAAATTCACCGAATCACCCCCCGATGCTGGAAACCCGGACAGACCGCACCGATACCGACGTGGCCTTCGCGGCCGCGGCTCACATCGCCGCGCGGGCGCGAACCGCGGTGTCCGGGCATGGGCGCTTCTGCGTCGCGCTGAGCGGCGGACGCACCCCGTGGAAGATGCTCGAACGCCTGGTCGGGCTGGACCTGCCGTGGAGCGACATCCACGTGTTCCAGGTCGATGAGCGCGTGGCGCCCGACGGGGATGCGGACCGCAACGCCACGAAGCTGGCCGCGATCCTGGGAGCATCCGGACTCCCGGACGTGAACCTTCACCTCATGCCGGTAACGGACGCGGACCCGGGCCGGGCATGCGACGCATATGCGCAGACCATCGCCCGCCACACCCGCGAGGCCGGTCTCGATCTGGTGCACCTCGGGCTCGGCGAGGACGGCCATACCGCTTCGCTGGTGCCCGGCGATCCGGTGCTCGATCTCACCGATCGGGATGTCGCGCGGGCCGGGCCTTATCAGGGCAGAGTGCGGATGACCCTGACCCGTCCCGCGATCAACCGGGCCGCGGAGCGCATGTGGGTGGCCACCGGCGCCTCGAAGGCGCAGATGCTGGCCCGGCTGCGGGCGGGCGACGGGACGATTCCCGCCGGACGCATCACCCATCGGAGCTCGGTGGTCTTCGCCGACGAGGCGGCGAACCACGGGGCCGTGAGCGGGAATCACTGATCATCAGCCAAGGAGGGACACCATGCTGAAGCTCGGGTACAAGGCCTCCGCGGAGCAGTTCGGACCCCGCGATCTCCTCGAATTCTCCGTGCACGCCGAGCGGGCGGGATTCGACTCGATCATGGTGAGCGATCACTTCCAGCCGTGGCGGCACAACGGCGGCCACGCCCCCTATTCCTTCGCGTGGCTCGGTGCGCTCGGCGAACGCACCTCGAAGGCGATGATCGGCACCAGCGTCGTCACCCCGACCTTCCGCTACCACCCCTCCATCGTCGCGCAGGCGATGGGCACCCTCGGCGCGATGTACCCGGGCCGGGTGATGCTCGGGGTCGGCACCGGGGAATCGCTGAACGAAGTACCGTCCATCGGCTGCGAGTGGCCGGTGTTCCGCGAGCGGTTCCGCCGGCTCAAGGAGTCCATCGAGCTCATGCGCAAGCTCTGGACCGAGGAGCGGGTGACCTGGGAGGGCGAGTACTTCCGCACCGAGAACGCGACAATCTACGACCGTCCCGACCTCCCCATCCCCCTCTACGTCGCCGCGTCCGGAGCGGTCGCGTCACGCCTCGCCGGCAGGGTCGCGGATGGCTTCATCTGCACCAGCGGCAAGAAGCCCGAGCTCTACTCCGAAACGCTGCTGCCGGCGGTCCGCGAAGGCATGGCCAAGGCCGTTCGCGCCGAGGACAGCGTGGAGCTCATGATCGAGATGAAGGTCTCGTTCGACCCCGACCGGCGCCGGGCGATGGAGGACACCCGGCACTGGGCCGCGCTCGCGCTCTCGCCCGAGGAAAAGATGGGCGTGGAAGACCCGGCGGAGATGGAGCGCCTCTCCGACGCACTCCCGGTGGAGCGCGCCGCGAGCCGGTGGATCGTGTCGACCGACGCCGATGAACACATCGAGCGCATCGCGCCCTATGTCGAACTCGGCTTCCGGCACCTCGTGTTCCACGCCCCGGGGACGCACCAGCGCCGGTTCATCGATCTCTACGCGGAGAAGGTGATGCCGGCGCTGCGCCAGCGCTTCGGGTAGGCGCCTCCCGCGCGGTCAGCCCTCCTGCGCGATCAGCATGGCGCCGAATCGCGAATACACATCGCAAAGTCGCGGAGGACAGACAACCTGGTGAGTTGCGTTCACGAGCAGAAAGACGCTCGACCCACGCTTCGGCGCGTCCTCAATGCCGGCAGGGATCGTCCTGCGTCGGCAACTGTCCGATCCACTCGCTGTAGGGCGGATGTGTCGCCATGTCGTAGAGCGCGTGCAGCCTTGCGAGCGGAGTGAGGTCATGATCCACGCGGAGGTCGAGCGGCGGCCGCGCGGGATGGACGATACGGATCGCGGCCGAGAGCGTCCCGCGCGCGTCGCTTCCGACTTCCATCGCCGCATCAAGCACCGCAAGCAGGCGACGCCCGAACTCGCGCTTCGTGGCCGTACCGTCTCCGTAGGCGCGCTGCATCTCTGCCAGGACGTCTCGGTTCGAGAGCCAGTTGCCGGCAAACACGCAGTCGACGCCGACGACATGCCCCTTCCAGTCCTCGTTGTGAGGGCCGGTCCACGCCGCAGAACGGCCCGCGGCATCCATCACCGCGAGCTGGCGATGGTCGCGACCGGTGTCTGCCTGCGTCAGGTCGGACACGATCTCCTGCGGAGATTCGCCCCTCGCCAGACGCGCCAGACCTTCGTCTCCCCACGGTGCGCTGACGCTCATGCCCTGCGTGGCCACCGCGCCGACTCCGGCGGCGGCCCGCAACACCCAGGCCCCGACGGCCAGATTTCCGGTCGCAGCCGCGCCTCCGATGGCGCCCGTCGCGCGGTCCAGCGCAAGCACCGAAAAGGTCATCGCGTTCGTCTCCTGTGCGCAGCGTTCGGGACGGAGAATTTATCATGAGAAATATTGCAGAACGTAATTTAGCATGATAAATATCTCAGGCTTCCGAACCTCAACCACCCACGGGGCATGGAAGGCGCATCAGGCATCGGCGATGCTTCATGCCCGATCAGGAGACGACCATGCACGACTTCTTCAGACGGGTTTTCGGCCTCGGATTCCTGGCCACTGTCCTTGCCGTCCCGGCCGCCATCGCACAGGCGCCGCCCGGGGTCCTGGTGGTCGGACAGATCGCGGAGCCGAAATCCCTCGATCCGCACGCGGTCACCGCGGTGAACGACTTCCGCATCCTCATGAACGTCTACGACGGTCTCGTGCGCTACCGCGACGGGACTCTGGAGGTCGAGCCGGCGCTCGCGGAGAGCTGGTCGATCAGCGAGGACGGCACCGAGTACACCTTCGAGCTCAGAAGCGGTGTCAGCTTCCACGACGGCACGCCGTTCAACGCCCAGGCGGTCGAGTTCAACTTCGACCGGATGCTCGACGAGAACCACCCCTACCACGACACCGGACCCTTCCCGCTCTCGTTCTTCTTCTCCGCCGTCAAGGACACGGAGGCGCTCGACGAGGACACCGTCAAGTTCACGCTCGACGCCCCCTATGCACCGTTCCTGTCGAACCTCGCTTATCCGACCGGGCTGATCGTCTCGCCCGATGCGGTGAAGAAGCACGGGGCCGACTTCGGCCGGAATCCGTCGGGGACCGGTCCGTTCATGTTCGCCGAGTGGGAGTCGAACGCCAAGGTGGTCGTCACCCGCAACGAAGGCTACTGGGACGGGGCGTCGGCGCTCGAAGCGGTGGTCTTCCGCCCGATCACGGATGCCAACACCCGGGTGGCGGAGATGCTCTCGGGCGGCATCGATGTCATGGTGGAGATCCCGCCGGACTCGGTCTCCTCGTTCGACGGCAATGGCTTCATGCTGCACGAGCAGGCCGGCCCGCACGTGTGGTTCCTGATCCTCAACGCCAAGGAGGGGCCGTTCGCCGACAAGCGGGCGCGCCAGGCGATTAACTACGCGATCGACAAGAAGGCGCTGGTGGAGAACGTGCTG
Source organism: Thiotrichales bacterium (assembly GCA_026709935.1). GTDB lineage: Bacteria > Pseudomonadota > Gammaproteobacteria > HK1 > HK1 > HK1. The sequence continues at coordinate 17,647 of JAPOSC010000084.1, read as the reverse complement.
CAGGGCACCGCACAGGTCGCCGCCGGACCGACGCCGCCCGCCTTCGCCTGGGCCTACAATGACGCGCTCCAGCCTTATCCGCACGACCCCGCCAGGGCGAAGATGCTGCTCGAGGAATCCGGCCACGCCGGGGCGTCGCTGACCTTCTACGTCACCGAGGGCGGCTCCGGCATGCTCGACCCGGTGGCCATGGGCGCGGCGATCCAGGCGGATCTGGCCGCGGTGGGGCTCGACGTGAAGATCGAGACCTACGAGTGGAACACCTTCCTGGGCAAGGTGAACCCGGGCCTGGAGGGCAAAGCCGACATGGCCGAGATGGCGTGGATGACCAACGACCCCGACACCCTGCCGTTCCTGGCTCTCCGCACCGGGGCGTGGCCGGACCAAGGCGGCTTCAACTCCGGCTACTACTCGAACCCGAAGGTCGACGAGCTGCTCGAAGCAGCCCGCAGCTCCACCGATCAGGCCGAGCGCGCCCACCTTTACCGGGAGATGCAGGAGATCGTCCACGACGATGCCCCCTGGGCCTTCATTGCCAACTGGAAGCAGAACGCGGCGACCTCCGACGCGGTTTCCGGATTCAAGCTCCAGCCGTCGTTCTTCCTTCTCCTGAAGGACGTCTCCAAGGGTTGACGCCTTTCACGCCGGACTCTCGCCACCCCGGGGCCGGACCATACGGTCCGCCCCGGCTTTTCCGCCCGCGTACTCGACCGCCCTGCACCGACAGTCCAGCGCCACAACTTCCACGGCGCGGGCTGGCGCCTCCATGCACATCTACATCCTGAAGCGGGTCCTGGCCGTCGTTCCCGTGCTGCTCGGCCTCACCGTCATCGTCTTCGCCATCATGGCCCTGATTCCGGGTGATCCGGCCACCGCCATCCTGGGGTCGTACGCGACGCCGGAGAACGTGGCCAGGCTCAACCGCGACCTCGGTCTCGACAAGCCGCTGGTCCAGCAATACTTCATCTGGCTCGAGAATCTTCTGCACGGTGACTTCGGGCGGTCCTACAGCCTCAACCGGCCGGTGCTCGACGAAGTGTGGGAGCGCTTCTCCGCGACGCTGATTCTCGCGGGAGCGGCGCTGGTGCTCTGCACGCTCTGGGGGCTGCTGATCGGCATCTGGACCGCGGCCCGGCAGTACGGATGGACCGACCGCCTGCTGACGTTCGTGGTCCTCATCGGCATTTCCGTGCCGTCGTTCTGGCTCGGATTGCTGCTGATCCTGCTCTTCGCGGTGGAACTGCGCTGGCTGCCCGCGAGCGGCATGTTCGCCATCTACGGCGGAGGCGATCTTCCCGATCTGCTGCGCCACCTGATCCTGCCGGCGCTCACCCTCTCGGTGGTGGCCACCGGAGTCATCGCCCGGCTGACCCGCGCCGCCATGCTGGAGATGCTGCGCCAGGACTTCATCCGGACCGCGCGGGCCAAGGGCGTCTCCGAGAGACGCGTCCTCTATGTCCACGCCTTCAAGGCCGCCCTCGTGTCGGTGATGCCGGTGATTGGCGTGCAGGCCGGATTCGTGCTCGGGGGAGCGGTCTACATCGAGACCGTCTTCCAGTGGCCGGGGGTCGGAAGGATGCTGGTGCAGGCGATCTCGACCCGCGACATCCTTCTGGTGCAGGGCGGCGTGGTGGTGGTCTCGGCCTGCTACGTGCTCTTCAACCTTCTCGTGGATCTGGCCCAGTGCTGGCTCGACCCGCGCATCCAGACCTGAGGACGCCCCCGTCGTCACCCTGCGCCTGATTCTGCGCAACCGGCTCGCAGCCTTCGGCGGGGTGGTGCTGCTCGCCGTCCTCGGCGTCGCTCTCCTCGCCCCGGCTCTGCCCCTGGCCCATCCGGATCTGACGAGTCCGGCCGATCGCCTGAAACCGCCGTTCTCCGACGGCGCGATTCTCGGCACCGACCACCTCGGCCGCGATCTCCTCTCCCGCCTGGTCTGGGGCACGAGGCTGAGCCTGGCGGTGGGGGTCACCGCGGCGCTGCTCGCCGCCATCGTCGGCTCCGCCATCGGGATCGTCGCGGGCTATCTCGGGGGGCGGGCCGACCACCTCATGATGCGCGGAGTCGACATGCTGATGGCGTTTCCCTACATCCTGCTCGCGCTGGCCATCGTCGCGGTGCTCGGGCCGGGACTGCTCAACGCCCTCTACGCCGTGGCCGTCGTCAACATCCCCTTCTTCGCCCGAAACATCCGGGGCGCGACGGTGGCCATCGCCCATCGCGAATTCGTCGACGCGGCCCGGCTGACCGGCATGAGCGGCCTGCGCATCATCGGGTCCGAGATCCTGCCGAACGTCATGCCCGTTATCGTCATCGCGATGTCCACCACCGTCGGCTGGATGATCCTGGAGACCGCCGGCCTCTCCTTCCTCGGGCTGGGATCGCAGCCGCCGCAGGCGGATCTCGGGTCGATGCTCGGCGAAGGCCGCAAGCTGCTCATTACCGCGCCGCATGCGTCGGTGGTCCCGGGGGTCATGATCTTCGTCATCGTGATGAGCGTGAACCTGCTCGGCGACGGGGTGCGCGATGCCCTCGATCCGAGGCTGCGTTCCGGCGCGCTGTCGCGGCCGGCCGCGGCGACCCGGGTGGAACGAACGGATACCCCCGAGATGAAACCGACCGGCGCGCTCCTCGAAGTCGAGGGTCTCCGCACCGAGTTCCAGGTCGGTCCGCGGGTCTACCGGGCGGCGGGCGGAGTCAGCTTCGAGGTGGCGGCGGGCGAGTGTCTGGGCATCATCGGCGAGTCCGGCTCGGGGAAGTCGGTGACGGCGCTGTCGCTGCTCGGGCTCGTGGCCTCCCCGCCCGGGGTCATCACTGCGGGCGCGGTTCGTCTGAACGGCCGCGACACGCTGTCCATGACCGGCGAGCAGCTTCGCCGCGTGCGCGGGGGGCAGGCAGCGTGCATCTTCCAGGATCCGCTGGCCACGCTGCATCCTCTCCACACCGTCGGCGACCAGATGGTGGAGGCGATCCGCGCGCACCGCCCGACCCCGCGGCGAGAAGCCCGGGAACACGCGGTATCGCTGCTTCGGAAGGTGCGCATTCCGAACCCGGCGGCGTGCGCCCGATCCTTCCCGCACGAACTGTCGGGCGGCATGCGCCAGCGAGTCGGCATCGCCCTGGCGCTGGTGAACGACCCCGATCTGATCGTCGCTGACGAACCGACGACCGCCCTCGACGTCACGGTGCAGGCGCAGGTGCTGGCGCTCCTCGACGAGCTGCGTCGCGAGCGCGGCCTTGCGCTCGTGTTCATCACCCACGACTTCGGGGTGGTGGCCCAGCTCTGCGACCGGGTCGCGGTGATGTACGCGGGTCGGATCGTCGAGACCGGGGCCACCCAGGAGGTGCTCGCCCGCCCACGCCATCCCTACACCCGACGGCTGATCGCGTGTGTGCCGGAGCCCGGCCGAGGGCGGCGGACGCTCGACGCGATCCCGGGCCTGCCGCCCTCGCTCGATGCGCTGCCGGACGGCTGCGCCTTTGCCCCGCGATGCGATCGGGCCCAGGCGGCCTGCCGCGGAGGTGAGATCGCGCTGCGGCGCGACGGGGCGCATTCCGTACGGTGCCTGTTCCCGGAAGGAGCGGCAACATGAGCGCCGTCATTCTCGCTCGCACTCCGAGAGGTCATCTTGCAGGGCAATTCCGGCCGTGTTTCGCGTTCAGGAGCGTCCGTTCGAGGCGGCTTCGAGCGCATGTTCCGGGCGGGCGGGAATGGCTGACGTGACCGCCGCTCTCATCGCGCGCGATCTCGGCAAGACCTTCGGCGGGGGGCGCACCCTGCTCGGCCGGCGAAAGCCCTCGGTGTCCGCCGTGCGGGGGGTGACATTCTCGGTCGCGCCCGGCGAAACGCTCGGCATCGTCGGAGAGTCCGGCTGCGGCAAGTCCACGCTGGCCCGAATGCTCGTGGGCCTGCTGCCGCCCACCGTCGGCACCATCGAGATCGAAGGCCGCGATCTTTCGGACTACACCGGCCACCCGGCCGCGGTCGGGCGACTGGTCCAGTACGTCTTCCAGGATCCGATTTCGTCGCTCAATCCGAGAAAGTCGATCCGGCAGATTCTCGAAGCGCCGCTCATCCATCTCCTCGGCATGGAGCCGGCCGGCCGGAAAGCCCGCATCGCCGAACTGCTCGACGCGGTGCACCTCCGCCACGAGTTTCTCGACCGGTACCCGCACGAGCTCTCCGGCGGCCAGGCGCAGCGAATCGGGATCGCACGCGCGCTCGCGGCCGCGCCGCGCATCCTCATCCTCGACGAACCGGTTTCCGCCCTCGACGTGTCCGTGCAGGCCCAGGTTCTGAATCTGCTCGCGGACCTTCGTCGCGCCTACGATCTCACCTATCTGTTCATCAGCCACGATCTCGCGGTGGTGGAGGCGGTGAGCGACCGGATCGCAGTGTTCTACTTCGGTCGAATCGTGGAGATGGGGCCCGCGGAGGAAGTCTTCGGCGTGCCGCGGCATCCCTACACGAAGCTGCTGGAATGGAGCACCCCCGCCATCCGGCGCCCGCGGCGGCGCACCGCGCCCGAAAATTGCACCGATCACGAATCCGCGAAATTTTCGGGTGAGGCGGCCGCGGCGGAGTTGCCGGACCCGCTTTGTCCGCCCCCCGGTTGCGCATTCGCGGCCCGTTGCGCGCGCGCCGAGGATGATTGTCGTGCCGTGATGCCCACTGTCACCCTGCTGCCATCGAACCATGAAGTCGCCTGTCATCATCCGCTCGATTGACCCGCAGCGCTCCCAGGGGCTGGGGCTCGGACGCGGGCGTGGCCGGTCGCTGGCCGTGGCCGGAATCATCAAGGACTGGATCATCAAGCACGGTCTCTCCCCCGGCGACCGACTGCCTCAGGAACATCAACTGATCGCGGACCTTGCGGTCAGCAAGGGAACGGTGCGCGAGGCGCTCAAGGTCCTGGAGACCCAGGGCCTGATCCGCACCCGGACCGGCCCCGGCGGCGGGGCCTTCATCACCGAAGTGCGCGAGGATCATGCGAGCGCGCTTCTGGCCAACTATCTGTTGTTCAGGGATGTTTCGATCGCCGACATCTACGAACTCAGAATCTCGCTCGAACCGCAGCTCGTCGCCGATCTGGCGCCCCGGATCACCACCGAGCAGGTGGAGGAGCTGCGAACGCGCATGAGCAGCTACACAGCGCCGCCGGCCACCATCGAGGAGGAGCGCGAACAGCGCCGCGCCGAGCTCGAGTTCCACGAGACCCTGGCCGGATTTTCGGACAATCCGCTGCTCGGGTTCGTCTGCGGCTTTTTGGCGCGGCTGTTGAAGGAGCTGACCATCTGCAAGCGGATCTACGACCAGCCGAATCCGGAACTGCGCGAGCGCGGAGTCTCCTATCAGGAGCAGTTGATCGAGGCCCTGTGCGCGAGGGACGCCGAAACCGCCCGCGCCGTCATGCAGGCGCACATGCGCGCCGCGCAGCGCATGATGCTGGCCCAGGAGGCACAGTTGACGAAGGGATTTCTTTCAACTTCGGAACGGCAATAAAAAGGACGCGCCATTCTCCAGTTGACCCAGGAGGTACACATGGAAGTGGTCGCACAGCAATGGATTGCCATAATCAGTACTTATGCGGATAAGCAGGAGCAATAGCAGGATCAGCAAGCCAAGTTGCATTGCCACCGATCGGCGCGCAACGTGAGGCGGCAGTACGCGGTGTGGCCACACAGGGAATACGCGAAGCCACCGGGCCAGCGCCGGAGTTCGAACAGTGCCCGGCATTGCGTCTCCGTGCAGTCACGCTCGATGTGCTCGATACGGGTTATCGCTTGCGCAGCAGAGAGGTGGCCCCGGCGTGATGGGAGACAAGCCGGGGCCGGTGCAATCACCACCAGATGTCAGTCGTGATGACCCTCTCCCATGGGGTCCGAGGCCATCGAAATGGCGAGGGAAGAGGGAGCGGCGTCGGTCGGAGTCATCCCGAGGGGACCACCCGAGACATCCCCGCGAGACACCGACACCGCTCCCTGAGCTACTCACTACGCGGCGAAGGTGGAGAGGATGACGACGCCGGGAGCACCCTCGAAAGACTCTGAACCCTTAGAGGCGACGCCGCCACCCACTCCGTAAATCGTCTGTCCTGCGCTTCCTGTACCCCAGGGCGGTACCAGTAGGCGGCTTAGATGCGCTCCACGCGCCGCCTGAGTAGAGCCTCCGCAATCGCCAGTCGCACTACGTCACTCTGCGATCCGGCGCAGGAGTCCGGTGACTGCTACTCTTGCTCGGTCAGGCAACGTGATGGGGGTCCGACCAGCCCGCCGACCGGCCGGCACCGGCCCCGACCGGACGCTCCGGGCTCGGAAACTGAAATGAACCCACCACCGACCAACCGCCCGAAACGCCGCCGGCTTCCGATCACCGCCATCGCGGTGGTCGGCCTCGGGGCGCTGGTTGCGCTCGCGGTCGGCGTCTCGCTGTATCTCGGGCTGTCGAGCGCCACGGAGAACACCCGTCGGCTCATGGCGCAGCGCTCCGAATGGCGCATCGACGACCTGGAGCAGAGGATCAGGTCGCAGCTTCAGCCCGTGATGCGGCAGGCGCGGTGGGCGGCGGAGCAGATCGAGCGGGGGTACGTGAAGATCGGGGACGCGCCGGCGCTGAACCAGTTCATTCTCGGAGCTCTGGGCGCGGTGCCGCAGGTGGAAGGAATCGCCATTACCGACCCCGAGGCGCTGAGTCGCAGATGGGACGGATCGTCGGTCGAGCCGCTGACTGAGGACTGGTCCGATCGGCCCGAGATTGCCGCATGGCTGGAAGCGGGCGCGTCCCTGACCGGTCCGCGCTGGCAGGCGCCGTTCTGGACCCCGACCCTCGGCACGACCATCCTGCTGCTGGATACGCCCATCCGCATCGACGGGAAGTTTGCGGGCCTGTTCTCGCAGGCGGTCACCATCTCCAATCTGTCGCAGCACATCGCATCGATCGGCGCCGAGACCGGGGTCATCCCCTTCATCCTCCACGGCCGTGATCATGTCCTGGCCCATCCCCTGCTCATCTCGTGGGCGCCCTCCATCACCGATCAGGACCAGCCTCTCGTCTCCGTAGAGGCGCTCGGAGACCCCGTGCTCGAGCGCATCTGGACTCCCGACCACCAGAAGCTGTACCTGCTGGAAGGCCTGACCGATGGGAGCGCATCCGGCGTCACGGTGGGCGACGACTACTACGTGTTCCTGTACCGCGACATCGACCTCTACGGCCCGGAGCCGTGGACCATCGGGGCCTACGTGAACGCCGGGACGAGCAATACCGGCAAATGGCTCGCCAACGTCGTCCGATCCGCCCTGAGCGGCTCCTTCGCGAGATCCGGGACGATGGAGGGCGACGAGTTCGAGCGGGTGGTCGCTTCGGTGATCGCAGGGCTCGCCGTCCTCATCCTTTCGGTCGCGCTCGCGGCATGGATGGGCGCCCGCGCGAGCCGGCCGATCCGGGCCCTCGCGACGGTGGCGCGCGCCATCGAGACGCGAGGTCTCGACGACATTGCCCCACTGCCCCCCAGCCGCGTGACCGAATTCGACGACGCGAACCGCTCGTTCAACCGGATGGTGGCGGGGCTGAGGGAGAGCGAGCTGGTACGACAGACCCTGGGGCGATTCGTCCCCACCGACGTCGCGAAGACCCTGCTCACCGAAGGGGGTGAACTGGCTCCCGAGCAGTCCGAGGCGACGGTGCTGTTCTGCGATCTGGAAGGCTTCACCGCGCTCACCGAAACCCTCGGGCCGGCCGGCATCGTCGAGCTCCTCAACGCGTACTTCGAGGTGATGGTCGAGATTCTTGAACGCCACCGCGGGATCGTCACCCAGTTCCAGGGCGACGCGATCCTCGCCACATTCAACGTGCCGATGCCGGACCCGGACCATGCCGCCAACGCCCTCCGGGCCGCGATCGAGATGCAGGACGCGACGCGGCGACGCGCGTTCGCGGGGCACCGGATCGGGAACCGCATCGGGGTCAACACCGGCCGGCTCGTCGCGGGCGCGGTGGGCGCGAAGGGCCGGCTGAGCTACACCGTGCACGGCGACGCGGTGAATCTGGCCGCGCGGCTCGAAGCACTCAACAAGGAGCTCGGAACCCGCATCCTGGTCTCCGGGGCGACGGCGGAACGGGTGGAGGGGTTCGACCTGGAACCGATGGGCGAAGTCGGGGTGCGCGGCCAGACCGAGCAGGTCCGGATCCACGCACTGCGCAGCGGGGCGGATTGACGAGCGGTTCAGACGACCGAAGTGGCGCTCTTCGCGGTCTTCACCAGCAGGTCCGTGTCCGGCGAGAACCTGCCGATGAGGGGCAGCAGTGCCGCGCCGAGGACGCGCGCCTGCGGTCCGATGGAGCCAGTCGCGATCTCGATCGGCGAAAGGCCCGTGCAGTCGAACCGGCGGTACGCACGGGTCACCCCGTCCACCACGCGACGGCACCAGTCGGGACGGAGCAGTCCGTCGATGACCACTTCCTCGAAGTCCACCACGCTCATCGCCGACACCACCGCGCGGGACAGCCCTTCGACCGCGCGCCTCGACCATGCTTCGAAGATTTCGTCCACATCCGGCGCGCCATTTGGGCTGAACATCTCCGCGACATCGAAGCCGGCCGCGGCGAGCGCCCGTTCCAGATCGATGACCGACGCCTCGTGAATGAGCTGGCGCGGCCGCCCGTCACTGTCGCTCGCCACCATCGGCATCGAGCCCAGGGCGCCCGCGTTGACCTGCTCGCCCCGATAGAGGCGGCCATTGATGACGACCCCGCCGCCGACGAAGGTGCCGAGGTAGATGTACAGCGCGCTTCGATGGCGGATCCGATCCCCGGCAATCATCTCTGCGGCACAGGCCGCAGTGGCGTCGTTGTACACCGACACCGACAGCCCGGTTGCCGACCGGAGCTCGGCCGCGACATCGGTCTCCCGCCAGGCGGCGATCGCCTCGCGATCCAGACCGAGCACATCCGACCATTCGTGCAGGACCCAGGGAATGGCGACCCCGAGCCCGACGATGCGGCTTCGCAGACGGCGCTTCAGGGAATCGATGAGTTCCACTGCGGCGCCCGACGCCAGGGCCATCGTCTCGGCCGGAAGCGGGGCCGGGTAGGGCGTCGACCGGGACGCGACGACCGCGCCGTTGAAATCGACGAGCAGAACCTCGAGGCTGCGCCGCCCGATCTTGACCCCGATGGAGTAGGCACCTTCGGGATTGAGCGCGATCGGTGTGAACGGCTTTCCGACTCGCCCGCGCACCTTCTCACGCTTGACGAGGAGGCCTTCGGCGAGCAACGAGTTGACGATCACCGTCGCGGCCTGACCGCTCAGCCCGGTAGTGCGCGCGATCTCCGCCTTCGACAGCGCGCCAGCCTGACGGATGGCGGTGATCATCAGGCGTTCGTTGTAGGCCCTGAGCCCGGTCGAATCTCCGCCTCGCATCCTGGTTCCGATCCTTCGGATAGACGCCGCTGCGTCAGTGCGTGCGCAATGGTAGCTTGAGACTCCGCAGCTCGGAGCGACGGGGCAGATCGGCGCCGCGACGCGTGCAGGTCATTGCCGCCGCCGTCATCGCGAAGTCGACGACCCGGCGGCATTCGTCCCGCGAAACCTCCGACAGCCCGGCCTTCGTCGCCCGGCCCAGCTCGTCCAGACCACAGAGCAACGCCGCCTGGAAGCTGTCGCCGGCCCCCACGGTATCGACCACCTCCACGGTGCGGCCGGGCGCTTCGAAGACCTCGCCGCGGAGCGAAACCCGAGCACCGACGCCGCCCCGGGTCACCACGATCAGCCGCACTCCACGGGAGTGCCAGCGCTGGATCGCAGTGTCGATCTCGTCGCCGGGAAACAGCAGCTCCAGGTCCTCATCGCTGGCCTTGATCAGATCCGCGATCTCGGAGAAGGCTTCGACCCGCTGGCGCCATCGGCCCACATCCGGCTCGACATTCAGGCGCAGGTTGGGATCGAGGGCGATCAGCTTCCCGCCATGATAGCGGCGGGCGAGCTGGAGCAGCGAGGAGCCGGTCGGTTCGACCACCAGGGAGTAGGAGCCGAAGTGGATGGCCGTCACCGACGGGGGCAGCTCGGGCAGGTCCGCTTCGCCGACGGAGCCGTCGGCTGCATCGTGGCCATAGAAGCTGTAGTGCGGCGCCCCCGCGGGCCCGAGTCCGACGAGCGCCAGCGTCGTCGGGTTGCGCTTGCCGACGAGCCAGGTGGTGTCCACCCCCTCGTCGTTCAGCGTACTCTCCAGCCGGCGGCCCAGCGGATCGCTGGACAACCCGGTGAACAGCGCCGCCTCCCGCCCGAGGCGAGAAAGACCGATGGCGACGTTGAAGGGCGAGCCGCCGATGCGGGCATCGAAGGTGAAGCCAGTGTCGGTTTCGGCCGAAGGAAAGAGGTCGTAGAGCGCTTCGCCGCAGCTCAGAAACATGGCACTCCATCCCGTTGCCGAACGAACCCACTGCCAAACGAACCTTGGCGTGTCACACGCACCTTGGCGCCCGACAGCACCGAGGCGCGACGGGCCGATCTCCGGCCCCGTCGAGGCGGGACAAGATTCGGTCCCGCCGAGCGCGACGAGATTCGGTCCCGCCGAGCGGGATGAAATTCGATCCCGCTTGGATGAGCGGCCTTCATGGCCGAGGACTGGCCCGGATTTCTCACCAGGACTCGGCCGTGACCGGAGAACCCCTCAGGCTTGGATGGCTCCGATTGAAGGCCCGTGAAAAATCCGCGTGAGAAATATGCCCGTGAGAAATCCGGTGGAGTGATTCAATCGCCACCCAACGCGTCTGTCAATATGTAAACTTTATTGAGTTTTTATTGAGCCCGTTCTCGAAATCCCCCGCATCGGGCACCCTAGCGGTCGAATTTTCGCCAAAAACGCACCGCGGGATTGCATCTCGGGGCGTTCGCGGGAATTGCGGCATCCCCGAACTTGTGCTTGCCGAAACGGGTTCCGGGTGGAACACTTGTGACAGAGAGGTGAATCGGTGAGTTCACTCGACCTCCCGAAAAACGACCGCAAACCGGTCACGGGTCACCGCCGCCAGCGTCGCGGCAAGGCTCGACCTCAACCAGGGGTCCGGGATCGCGGGCCCTCGACAATTCTCGGAACATCCGAAGTGAGGAGAGAATCCATCATGCAACCCAATCCGAAAACCGGGGCCGGACGCCTCGTTCCCTCGGCCCTCGCCGCCCTGCTCCTGGCCGCTGGCCCCGTCCTCGCCGAGGATCTCCGGTTCTGGACCACCGAGGAACAACCCGAGCGGCTCGCCCGGCAGCAGGCCATGGCCGAGCAGTTCACGAAAGCAACCGGGCACGCGGTGGAAGTCATCCCGGTGACCGAGAAGGATCTCGGCACCCGCGCTACCGCCGCCTTCGCGGCCGGGGACCTGCCGGATGTCATCTACCACACGCTGCAGTACGCGCTGCCCTGGGCCGAGGCCGGCATCCTGGATCCGGAGGCCGCCACGGACGTGATCGAAGCCCTCGGGGGCGGCACCTTCGCACCGGGTGCGCTGGCGATGGCGGCAGTGGGCGACGGCTACGCGAGCGTGCCGGTGGACGGCTGGACCCAGATGGTCGTCTACCGCAAGGACCTGTTCGACGCCGCCGGCCTCGAAGCGCCGACGAGCTACGCCAACGTGATCGCCGCCATCGAGGCGCTCCACAACCCGCCCGACATGTACGGCTTTGTCGCCGCGACCAAGGTGGACGAGAACTTCATGAGCCAGGTGCTGGAGCATGTCTTCCTGGCCAACGGCGTCTCGCCCGTCGGCGCGGACGGGTTCGCCCCGCTCGACGAGGCGAAGACCACCGAGGTGCTCGACTTCTACAAGGCGATCGCCATGGCGTCGCCCCCGGGCGAGCTCTACTGGAAGCAGTCGCGCGAACTCTACTTCGCGGGCAAGACGGCGATGATCATCTGGTCGCCGTTCATCCTCGACGAGCTGGCGGGCCTTCGCGACAGCGCCCCGCCCACCATCAACGACGACCCCACGTCCCCCGAACTGGCCTCGAAGACCGGCATCGTCACCAACTTCGCCGGCCCCTCGAACCCGGCCGGCGCCGCCTGGGGCGATATCCGCTACTTCGGCATCACCTCGGACGCCGCCACCGATGCAGCCATGGACTTCGTTCGCTTCTCCATGGACGAAGGTTACACGCAGACCCTGTCCATCGCGCCCGAGGGCAAGTTCCCGGTGCGCCGCGGCAACGCGGACAATCCAATGGCCTTCACCGAAGCGTGGGCGATGCTCCCGGTCGGTGTCGACCGCAAGGCCCCGCTCGGCGATCTCTATGCGCAGGAGATGATCGACGAGATCGTGGGCGGGCTCGACGTGGCCAAGCGCTGGGGAGTCGCGGAAGGACAGCTCGCGCTCGCTTCCAGGATCATCAACAGCCAGATCATCAACCGCCTGGTGCGCGAGTACATCGACGGAGTGCGCAACGCTTCGGCGACGGTCGCCGCGCTCAATGAAGAGCTGGCCAGTGTCAACTAGGCACCTTTCGGCCAGGAGCATGTCGGCCGAGAGCGTGCCGGCTGGAAGCATGTCGACTGGGACATGTCGACCAGGAAGCAGTTCGACAAGCGGCGCAGGGACGCTCCGCCGGTCCGGGCCTGACCCTTCGGACCGGGCGGATGGCCGCCGCCGCTAGCAAGCCCGTCGCGCGTCAGCGGACGGGCAGGTCCGTCCCACCCCGGCGGGCGGGGCCGCTCGCTCGCCGGGAAGCACGCCTCGCGTGGGGTCTCCTGCTGCCGACCATCCTCGCGGTGGCGTGCGTGGTGATCCTCCCCCTCCTCGCCGTCTTCTGGGTCAGTGTCAAACCGGTCTCGCTCGCCGACCTCCGGCCCCCCACGCCGGTGGTTCGCGAGGATCTGCGGGGCGGCCCCAAAGAGGCCGGAGATGCGGCGACGATTCGGTACCGGCTTCGCAACTCGAGTGGCGAGCAGACGATCCGCGGCGTCACCCTGACCGACCGGTTGCCGGAAGGACTCGTCGTCGGGGAGCTCGATCCGCGCTGCACCCTCGCCGGCCGCGATCTCTTCTGCGACCTGGGGGATTGGCCGGGAGGATTTCGGGACCAGATCCGCATTCCGGTCACCGTCGGTCAAGTCTTCCTCGACGCCGGAGCCGGTCTCGGCGACACCCCCGCGCGGATGACCGGATCGGCGCAGAACGTGCTCACGAGCCTGAGCTTCACCGGCAAGAACTTCGCCCGCGTGTTCGACGGGGCGGAGTTCTGGAACGTGCTCGGGGTCACCATCTTCTACACCGTGTTCGGCACCATCGGCGCCCTCGTGGTGGGGCTCTTCGCCGCTCTGCTGCTCGACAAGTCGTTCCGCGGGCAGGGGATCCTGCGCGGGATCTACCTCTTCCCCTACGTCGCCCCCGTGATCGCGGTGGCGTTCACCTGGGTGCTGCTGCTGGACCCGTTTTCGGGCTCCGTCAACGCGCTGCTCATCCAGATGGGCGTGACCGACGAGGCTATCAACTTCTTCGGCCAGAGGCCGCTCGCCCTCATCATGGTGACCGCCTTCGAGGTGTGGCGGTATTTCCCGCTCTCGTTCCTGTTCATCCTGGCCCGGATGCAGGCGATCGACGCAGACATGTACGAAGCCGCGGACATGGACGGCGCCTCGCCCTTCCAGCAGTTCTGGTACCTGTCGCTGCCGATGCTGCTCGGCATCCTGAGCGTGCTGTTCCTGTTGCGCTTCATCTGGACGTTCAACAAGTTCGACGACATCTTCCTGCTGACCGGCGGCAACGCCGGCACCCGCACCCTGACCGTCAACGTCTACGAACAGGCGTTCGCGGTCTCCAACATCGGGGCGGGGGCAGCGGTCGCGGTGGTCATCTTCGCCTGCCTGCTCGTGTTCTCGTACTTCTTCTTCCGTTACATCAGCCGCGAGGAAGGGTTGTGAGCATCCTGCGGCGCGGCGCGGTCACCGCCCCGATCCTCGGTGCGCTGTGGATGCTCGTGGTCACGACGAGCGTGGCGGTGGTGATCTCCTTCGCCACCGGCGAGGCGATTCGCCCCTCCCTCGGGTGGTCGCTTCTCTACGGAGCGGTGGCCGGAGTCATCGTGATCCGCCTTTCGGCCGCATGGATGGGAGTCCTCGCGGCGCTCGCGACCCTGGCCCCGCTCGCCCTCGCCGGAACGGGACCGCTGGTGATGGGGGAGGACATGGGGGGGGTGGCCCGAATCGCCGCCGCCATACTCGCCGCGGCCGGGGCTCTCGGTCCGCTGCATCGCATCCTCGACGGCGTCCACCTCGGTGCACTGACGCGCCACGAGTTCGAGAACGCGGTCATCCGCTTCCTCACCGGGCTCGGCTACGTCGTATTCACCGCCCTGGTGGTGATCCCGTTCTACGTCATGGTGATGACGAGCCTCAAGAGCCAGCAGGCGCTCCTTCAGAATCCGCTCGATTTCACCATCGATTTCGCCCGGGGATGGGACCTGTTCCGCAGCTACCACGAGCTTGTTCGGGACTTCGATTTCGCCGCCTACATGTGGACCTCGTTCCATGTCTCGGTGCTGACGGTGATCATCACCCTCCTGTTCGCGATCCCCGGCGCCTATGCGGTGGCCCGGCTCAGGTTTCGCGGCCGGGCAGCCCTGGTGCGCTCCATCCTGCTGATCTACATGGTGCCGATGATCGTGCTGGCCCTGCCCATCTACATCGCGTTCTCGCTCACGGGCCTGCGCAACTCCCTCCTCGGCATCGTGATGATCTACCCGGTGACCACCATCCCGGTGGCGCTCTACATGCTGCAGGGCTACTTCCGCGGCCTGCCGGCGGAGGTGGAGGAAGCCGGGCTGATGGACGGGCTGTCCCGCCTCGCGGTCATCTGGAAGATCACCCTGCCCCTCAGTCTGCCGGCCCTCGCGTCGGTGTCGCTCTATGTCTTCATGATCGCGTGGAACGAGTTCCTGCTCGCCTTCATGCTGCTCGACGACCCCTCGAAGTTCACGCTGACCCGCGGGGTGGCGATGCTGAATTCCTCCGAGATCCCGCGCCAGCACCTGATGGCGGGATCGGTGATGGCGACGGTGCCGATCATGGTGCTGTTCCTCGGGCTCGAGCGATTCATGACCAAGGGCCTCGCCGCCGGATCGGTCAAGGGCTAGCGAGGCTGC
This sequence comes from Thiotrichales bacterium, assembly GCA_026709935.1. Classification (GTDB taxonomy): domain Bacteria; phylum Pseudomonadota; class Gammaproteobacteria; order HK1; family HK1; genus HK1. The sequence continues at coordinate 2,522 of JAPOSC010000084.1, read as the reverse complement.
TCCTCGGACCGATCGGACATGTGCAACGCCACCCCAAGTCTCCCGAGCGCCCGGCGTGCAATGCCGATAGCAGCCTCGAACCCTTCGCCCACGAAATTACTTTGGAAATCCGGCGCAGCCGCAGAGATCCGAAGCACCCGGAGAGGCTAGATCTTGGATCTCGACGACCAGGCCCGTCGCGTCCTCACCGGCAACGATCAGGGCGGCTATACCATCCCGGCCGCCGGGCTCTATCCCTACCAGTGGAACTGGGACAGCGCCTTCGCAGCCTGGGGCTTTTCGACGTTCGATGTCGATCGGGCGTGGACGGAGGTCGAGACCCTCTTCTCCGCCCAGTGGGAAAACGGCGCCGTGCCTCACATCGTGTTCCATCGTCCGGACCCGGGGTACTTCCCGGGGCCCGAGGTCTGGGGCACACACCGGACGCCGCCGACGTCCGGCATCAGCCAGCCGCCGGTCGCCGCGACCCTGATCCGCAAGGTGTACGAGGCCGACCCCGATGCGGGGCAGGCGCGTCTCGCCGCCCTCTACCCGAAGCTCCTCGCCTGGCACCGTTGGTGGCGGACCCATCGCTGCCACTCGGGCGTCGTCGCGATCACCCATCCGTGGGAGTCCGGGCGCGACAACTGCCCCGGGTGGGACATCGGCCTCGCCAATGTCGATGCATCGGGGGTGGGAGCCTACACCCGCATGGACACCCAGCATGTCGACCCTTCGATGCGCCCCGGCAAGCTCGACTACGACCGCTACGTCGCCATTGTCCAGTTCGGCCGCGAGTGCGGCTGGGATCAGGACGAGATCGTCGCGCGCAGCCCGTTCCTGATGGCCGATCCCGCGACCACCTTCATCCTGATTCGTGCGAACCGCGATCTCGCGGTTCTGGCCCGGCGCATCGGCGAAGATCCGGCCGATCCCGAACACTGGGCGGACGAGCTGGAGGCGGCGCTGCCCGAAATCTGGAACGAGGATCTGCGAAGCTACGACGCGCGTGATCTGCGCAGTGGACGCTTCGCCAACACCCTCGCCTGCGGTGCGTTCCTGGCCTGGCTGGCGGGGAGCCGCGCACCGGGGATGGAGGAGCGGCTCATGGGGGTGTGGAACCGCGTCCGGTACGGCATCCCGTCGAGCGACCCGTCCGGGCCCGGATTCGACGCCCGCCGGTACTGGCGCGGGCCGAGCTGGCCGTTCATGAACGCGCTCATCGCCATCGGGTTGCACGAGGCGGGCCGCATGGACGAGTACGAGCGGCTGCGCCGCGAGACTGCGGCCGTGATCACTCGGGGCGGATTCCACGAGTACTTCGACCCGTACGACGGCACGCCCTGCGGCGGCTCCGACTTCACCTGGACCGCCGCGATCTGGCTCGCCTGGGCAGGGAGAGGCTGATGGCAGACATTGAATTGAGATCGGTCGAGAAGTGGTTCGGCGACACCCAGGTCGTCAAGGGGGTGGACCTCACCGTCGACAAGGGGGAATTCATCATCTTCGTCGGGCCATCTGGATGCGGGAAATCGACGCTGCTGCGCATGATTGCGGGGCTCGAAGAAATCAGCCGCGGCGAGGTCTGGGTGGCCGGGCGCAACGCCACCGCCGAACCGGCCTCGAAGCGCGGGCTCGCGATGGTCTTTCAGTCCTACGCGCTCTACCCACACATGTCGGTCCGCGACAACATCGGCTTCTCGCTCAAGACCGCCGGAACGCCGAAGGCCGAGCTCGAGCGCAAGGTCGACGAGGCGGCGCAGGTGCTGAAGCTCGATGCGCTGCTGGATCGGCGTCCGCGGGAGCTCTCCGGCGGCCAGCGCCAGCGGGTTGCGATCGGCCGGTGCATCGTGCGGGATCCGACCGCGTTCCTGTTCGACGAGCCGCTGTCCAACCTCGATGCGGCGCTACGCGTCGAGATGCGCTACGAAATCGCGAAGCTCCACCGCTCGCTCGGCGCGACCATGATCTACGTGACCCACGACCAGGTGGAGGCGATGACCCTCGCCGATCGGATCGTGGTGCTGAACGAGGGCGAGATCTCGCAGGTCGGCACGCCGCGGGAGCTGTACCGACGGCCCGAGAACCTGTTCGTCGCGCAGTTCATCGGCAGTCCGAGGATGAACATCCTCGCATGCACTGCCGAGGACGGCCACTTCCGGCTGGAGGGCGGGGGCAGCGGTGAGTTCGAAGGCTCCGGAACGCCGGCCCGGCTCGGCATCCGCCCCGAGCACATCTCGGTGTGCGCACCCGGTGAGGGCGAGTGCGCGGGCGAGATCGATGTCGTCGAATACCTCGGCGCCGACACCTTCTTGGTGGTGGACTGCGCCGGCCTCGGACCGCTCACCGTCCGGGCCCCGGGCGACACCCAATTCGTACCCGGCGCGCGGGTCGGTCTCGCGTTCGAAGCGGACAAGCGCCACTTCTTCGACCAGTCGGGCCGGAGGCTCGACTCCTGACATTCCACAAGGTGGCCGACCCGACCGCGAGCGCTTGCCGTGAACAAGTGAGAAATGCGTATCAGGGCGTATGTGAAGAAGACG
>JAPOSC010000079.1 GCA_026709935.1 Thiotrichales bacterium | reverse complement strand
GCCCGAACCGCGCAAGGTACGCCGCCGGCAGCGGGTCGTCGTTGGTGATGGTGCCCACAGCCACGCCGTCGGCGGTGGGCAGCGGATGCGCGCCGCCCGAGGCATTCATCCACGCCTGCGTGACCACCACTTCGAAGGTCTCGCCATCGTCGTCATGCGCGTCCCGATAGGTTTGGACGCTGAACTGCCTCTCCCGACTCCCCCGATGGATGATCACGACCCTGTTGCTGAAACGGTTCGCTCCGTAGTCTACATCCGCCGTCGCCGACGCCGGCGAGCTATCCTGCGTTTTCACGTACACGAAGGCGTGGTTCGCCGCAGGTGCCGACAGCCGCACCGTGAACACCATGTCCTGCCCCTCCTGCGCCTCGGCGTCATCAATGGAGACTCCGGGCAGACCGGTCGGATCGTCGTCGTCGCTGACTGCCACCGTGGCGGAGGACGGGCTGCCGCTGGCGTAGGCGGCGTCCGCGCGCAGCGCCAGCGTCACCGTGCCGTCGGGCTCGTCCGCGCTGTCGCCGCTCGTGGGCACCGTGAAGGTGGCCGTGGCGCTTCCGGCCTGGATGACGACCTGCTTGTTCCCTTCGTCGTTAGCGGCCACGAAGTCCCGGCCGCCGGAGGTGTCCTCGGACACCGCGAGCAGCACCGTCAGCGCCGCGGCGGTGTCGCCCGTGCGGCTCACCGTGAAGCTCGCCCCCGTGCCTTCGGTCACCGCGCCGTCGCCGGATACCGTGACCGTCGGCAGGGCCGGCGGCGGCGTGACTGGCGTGACGGGCTGGGCGTCGTGCGCTTCCTTGCGTTTGATCTCATTGACAACCCGCTCCCACCGGGTCCAGCCCCGGTCGGCGAAGGCTTGCGCTTCGGCCACCGTCATCGGCGTGAGCGTGCCAGTCTCCACCCCCAGCGCGATCAGCACCCGGGTCCAGCGGTCCACATGGGCCTGGCCGTGCTGGGTCTCCCCGCGCCACTGCCGGATGTCCGACACAAGCTGCGCGTCCGGCGCGAAGGTCGATGTCTGCGTTTGCGGCTGGACCGGCGCGTCGTCGTCGAGAATGTCCGCCGTCCCGGTGGACAGCGCGCCCACCGTGTAGCCGTTCCCGGCGTTCAGCGTCAGCGTCACCGCGCCGTTCGGCTCGTCCACGGAGTCGTCCGTGGTCGCCACCGTCAGTGTCGCGCTGCCGCCGGTCGGGATGGTCACGTTCCGTCCGCCCGTGACCACGCCGTAGTCGCCGGTCGCCGCCACCGTCACGCCCACGACAAGCGCCGATACCGGGGCCGGCGTCGCGGTCAGGGTGAAAGTCGCGGCTTCGCCCTCGGTGCCGCCGGCGGAGGCGGTGATGTTCACCTCCGGCACCGGCGGATCGTCGTTGTCCGCCACCGCCACGCTCGCCGCCGCCGCGCCGCCGACTGTGTAGCCCGCGCCCGCGGCCACCGCGGCTTCAATCGAGCCGTCCGGCTCGTCGGTGGTGTCGTTCTCGGTCGCGACCGTGAACGCCGCCGTGCCGCCGGTGCCGACCGTCACCGTGCGCGCGCCGGTTGCGCCGGACGCCGCGAAGCTGCCGGTCTCGGTCACCGTCACCGAGACCTCGATGTCGGATGCCGGTGGTGGCGCCGCCGTCAGCGTGAACTCCGCGTCGCCGCCCTCCGTGACGCCCGCGCCACCTGATATTGTGATCTCCGGCGTGGGCGGGGGAGCCAGCGTCTCCTGACTGCCGCCGCATCCCTCCAGACGCTCCAGCTCTTCGCGGATCTCAACCCAGCCATCCCACGCCGGCTCGCCCGCCCGCGCTTCGGCCGAGGTGTAGGGCTGCAGCGTGGCGTGCGTCTCCGCCCCGAACGCGATCAGCACGCGCAGCCAGTTCTCGCCGTGGTTGCGGTCTGCCCGGCTGCGGTTCAATTCATAGTAGCCCCGAACCTTCTCCACCAGGTCCGTCGAAGTCGGGGCGCATGTCTTAGGTGGTGGCGAGACGTCGTCGTCCGTCACCGCCACGCTCGCCACCGTCGAACTGCCGAGGGTGTAGCCCGAGCCTGCGGCCACCGCGGCATTGATCAAGCCGTCCGGCTCGTCGGCGGTGTCGTTCTCGGTCGCGACCGTGAACGTCGCCGTGCCGCCTGTGCCGACCGTCACCGTGCGCGCGCCGGTTGCGCCGGACGCCGCGAAGCTGCCGGTCTCGGTCACCGTCACCGAGACCTCGATGGCGGACGCCGGTGGTGGCGTCGCCGTCAGCGTGAACTCCGCATCGCCGCCCTCCGTGACGCCCGCGCCGCCTGATATGGCGATCTCCGGCGTTGGCGGGGTTACCGACTGCTGCTGACTGTTGCCGCATGCTTCCAGACGCTCCAGCTCTTCGCGGACCTCAACCCAGCCATCCCACGCCGACTCGCCCGCCCGCGCTTCGGCCGAGGTGTAGGGCTGCAGCGTGGGGTGCGTCTCCACCCCGAACGCGATCAGCACGCGCAGCCAGTTCTCGCCGTGGTTGCGGTCTGCCCGGCTGCGGTTCAATTCATAGTAGCCCCGAACCTTCTCCACCAGGTCCGTCGAAGTCGCGGCGCATGTCGTAGGTGGCGGGACGTCGTCGTCCGTCAATGTCTGCGTTTGCGGCTCGGTTGGCTCGTCGTCGTCCAGGATGTCCGCCGTCCCGGTGGACAGCGCGCCCACCGTGTAGCC
>JAPOSC010000016.1 GCA_026709935.1 Thiotrichales bacterium | reverse complement strand
ATCGGATACGGCAGCATCCGCCGCCCGTCGTGCACGATGCCGCTCGGGAAGACCGAGTGTGCCGCCTGCGAGCGGTCCGCCGATCCCGGGGTGCGTTCGCGGTAGCGGGCGACGATCGTGGAGTTCGAGAGCGCGCCGGCATTCGTGCTGACATTCATGGCTGTGGCTCCAGGCCGATGGCCCGCTCCTTGGCCTTGACGATGGTGGTCACCGCCTCGTTCCAGGGCGCCGCGGTGCCCACCTCGCGGGCGACGACCGGCACCATTCCGTTGATCGCGTCGATCTCGGAGGGTCGCCCCGCGAGATAGTCCTGAAGCATCGAGGGACGGCTGTGCGGGATCGTCTGGCCGAACTCGCGCACGTGGGCAACGGGGTCGTCGAACGAGAAGCGGACCCCCTTTGCGACGCCGGCCGCGTAGGCCTCCGCCGCGCAGCGGCTCGCCACCTGCCAGGCGTGCTCGTTCGACTGGATGCCGGCGACGGTGCATTCGAAGATGGTGCACGAGCCGCTGTAGGTGACGTTGCACACGAACTTCTCCCACACGAGCTGATCGATGTCGTCGAAGCAGCGGACGTTGAAGCCCGCGTCGCGCCATACCTTGCCGACCCGTTCCAGGCGCCCGGTGATTCCGCCTCCCAGTTCGCCGAGGCGAATGAGCTCCATGCCGTTGTGGTGCGCGTGCCCGGGCCCCCGGATGGAGGCGCCGAAGCCGCCCGCGACGCCGAGCAGCACGTTGTCCGGAGGGAGGTGTCGGCAGATCCGTTCCGCTGCTCCCAGTCCGTTCTGAATGGTGAGGATGAGAGTGTCGTCGCGCAGCAGCGGCCCGATCGCGGCGGCCGCCGACGCGACCCCGTCCGCCTTGGTGGCGATGATCACGAGGTCGCACGGTCCCGGTTCGGACGCATCCGTCGTCGCATGGAGCCGGACCGTGCGATCGCCACTCGCCCCCTCGACGCGGAGCCCGCCCTCGCGAATGGCGTCGATGTGCTCGCGCCAGGTGTCGATCGCCCACACCTCGTTCCCGGCCGAGGCGAGGAGCCCCGCGTACACCGAGCCCATCGCGCCGGCGCCAACCACCGCAATTTTCATGTCGTTCCTCATTGCCCTTGTTGCGCCTCCGCCTTCATCGTGCATTCATCTGCGTGGAAACAACGACGTTGATTGCTCGCAGCCCGCCGGCTGTTCCTGGCGCAACGGTGGAGGCAGGGATCCCGGCGACGGGCGATTTGCATGGAGGACACTCGTTGATTTCAGCCGCTCGCCGGTTGTTCATGGTGCGATCGCAGGGGCAGGCGCCCTGAGCACGGACGGTTTTCATCGAAATCGCACCGAGCAGGCGCCGAGCCCCGCGAATTCGGCGCGCCACTCCTCGCCGCGGGATGCATCGTGCTTGCTGAACGAGCCGGTGATGAGATGCTGCCCGGCTTCGAGATGCCGACCGTACTCCCCGAGCACGTTGGCGAGCGTCGCGACGGAGACGAAGTGGTCGTCGATGACGTCCCGGCCGACCACGTCCGCGCGCACCTCGCCGTGGCAGGACATGGTGACGCGCAGCGCATCGGAGTCGAAGCCTTCCGCCACCGGCGATGCGGCGCCGTGCACGATCGCCCACTGGGTCAGGTTGTCCGCCACCGAGAGGCCGAAGTCGGTCACGCCGCCCGAGCGCTTCTGGTTGATCTCCATGCCCGGCGCGATGCCCGCCACCGCCGCCCGGGCGTCTTCCGCGGTGACGCCGGGGCCGCGCAGATCCGACCCCATGGTCACGCAAAGCTCGGGCTCGACCCCGCACCCGACGCCGACATCGTCGAGCGTCACCTCGCCCGGCGACGCGAGGAGGCCGGATTCCAGGATGTGCCCGAACGGCTGCCGATCGGTACCGAAGTGGGCGCGCACCGCCGCCGAGGTCAGCCCGATCTTCCATCCCGCGAGCCGTTCACCGGCGGCGAGCTTGCGTTCCAGAAGGTCGAGCTGCACCCGGAGCGCCTCGTCGAACGAGAGCCTCCCGACGAGCTCCGGGGGGAAATATTCGCTCCGCTGGTAGCCTTCCCAGATGCGATCGGCTGCTTCGCTGACGTTCATTGCTCCTCCATCGGTGGGCGGGAATAGTGTTGTGCCAACGGCTTCCTGACTACGTGGGGGATGGACCCGCGAGGCCCGATCACGCCGGCAGCGCGTCCACGCGCCGCTCGGCGGCGGTCCGATCCCGGCGCGCCTGCGCAAGCGCGTAGCTCGCCTGCAGCCGCATCCAGAAGTCCGCGTTGCTCCAGCCGATCCCCTCCAGCGCCAATGCCATCACCGGTGAGATCCCGGCCTTTCCGTTCAACAACCGCGACAGCGCCTGCCGAGTGCAGCCCAGCCGCGACGCCGCCTCCGTCACCGACAGCTCGGCGGCCTCCAGATTGTCGCGCAGTATCTCACCGGGGTGGCATGGATTCAGCATCGCCATGATCGCCGCTCCTTTTCGTTCAGTGGTAGTCCACGAGATCCACATCCACGGCCTCGTTGGCCTCGAACCGGAAGACTACGCGCCAGTTCCCCGACACGCGGATGCTCCACAAGCCCGCCATGTCGCCCTTCAACGGATGAAGGCGGTAGCCGGGTTGGGAAGCCAGATCGCCGGGATTGCGCGCCTCGTCCAGCAAGGTCAGGACGCGCCTCAGCTTGGGCACCAAGTCGCCCGGCAGTTGCCACCGGCGATCCTGTAACGCTCAACAAAGGCCGGAGTCTGAACTCTGGCGACACCCCCTAAGACGAGTACGGAGTCGAGATTGGGGTCGATAATGCCTTCCATTTCTCCGACGAGCCGGGCCAGTCTCGTCCTGGAGAGGGAAGGACTCTACCGGCATGGAATCTCCACGGCCAGATAGGGCTTCCAGATATGGCTTCCAGATCAGACGACGTGACTTGTCTATTCGCCGCCCAACACCGCGGATGTGCTGGTGGTGCTTCAACCACAACGGCGCTGCAGTCAATCCGCCGGATTCATGGCCTCTTGCCCGCTGAAATCGGGTGATCGGACTCGTCCGATCGATGACCGCGATGGCACATCCGACTGACAGGAGACTCGTGTACCAGGACGACGAAAGTGAGCGGTGGTATATCAACCAAGCCGACATCGCAGCCATCGACAAGCTCGTCGTGATCTTGGGTGATCCTGGTCTTGGAAAGACGATTCTCGCACAAGTACTTGGCGCCCTTTCCGATCTGATATGTTTCGTGCATCCACGTTTTCACGCTTGGCTAGATCCGAGACGTTGGTCGCCCGAAATGGAGGCTGCGACACATGGCGAGAGCGCGACACGAGAATGACGAGCCCGAGGAGGGCACGGTCGTTGATCAGAGGTTTTCGGACGTGATACTGAGCCCCGCCGATGCATGCAACGCGGCTTGGCACGACCATGTAGCGTTGGCGTTTCGTCAAGCCTATCTGGGCGACTTCGCCCTTGGCATAGAACTGGGGCTGTTCGATCCGAAAATGATCGAGGAGGCCCAGGATGGCTAGGGTGCGCGTCGGCTTCGGCTGGTCGGACTACGTTACGTTGATAGTTGTCTGTGGCTGCTTACGGCGCAGGTGAGTGGTCGATGGATTCGACGAGATCGCCTCGTCGCCCCTCGGAGGAGCGGTCGACTCCGTCCTGAACCAGCTCTCCAGGATGGGCTCCCCGCCGTTCATCCTTACCTGCCGGGCGGCTCGACTGGCGAGGCTTCGCAGACCGTGTCTGCATCGATGACGATTACGGGGTGGCTCCAGCGCTCCATCTCCAGCTCTTATCGCACGACGATGTGCGCATCTTCCTGTCGAATTAATTTCCCGGAATCAACGCCGTCGAGGTTCTGAGCCACCTGGAGAGTCAATGTCTCGGCGACCTCTCGAACACATGCTGTTGACCCCGTGCGCGAAAAACGCCTGGATGGTGGCACTGCGGCTCCATGAGAACGGCTTTGGGCTCCATCTTGACGATGACGATATCGTCGGGTGACGTTGCATCGTCTGGTCGATGGACCCGCCGGGACCTACAGCACGACGGCGAGGCATGCGCTCGCGCTGCAACCGAACTCCGACGCCATGTCGAGTACACCGCTCCAAGCCTGTGCGATCTTCGGGTCGTCGTCATGAACGGCCTCCCGGAGGCCATCGACGACATGCGCGCATATCTGGTCGACCACCACTGGAGATTCCTCAAACGCTTCGTGAGATGTTGGTTGACTGTCTCCCGAGAGATACGGCGTACGCAGATCGACGTGTTCGTGCTCGACGTCAGCCGGCCGGACACTCTTTCCATGAAGTCGATGAACCATTCGGACTTATCTGCGTTGAACTCTCAGAATCTGACGTGCGAAAACGGTTCAGACTGTAGAGACGCGAGGTGAACGCGAAATATGGCTGAAAACTTTCTTCCTGATTTCCATCCCATCGTCACACACGAGGCCGAAGGTACCTGCCAGTGCCTTGTCCGTGACAAGGCGGTGCGCGTGACGCCCGAGGAGCGGGTCCGCCAGCGCGTCCTCCATTGGCTCGTTCACGAGAAAGGATGGCCCAAGGACAGCGTGCGGTTGGAGCGGAGCTACCCATGGGTGAGCGATTCGGCTCGCACCCGAATCCGGTCAGACATCGAGCTGCTTGACGATGGCAACGTTGTGGTGGTCGTGGAGTGCAAGCGTGGGGATGTCCCTCTTGATGAACGCGTTGATCAGCAGGCAATCGAGTACGCCGTCAAGGCGCGAGCGCGCTGGATATGGACGACCAACGGCAAACGCCACGGCTTCTTCGAGAAGCAGGGGTCGCAGTGGCGCCCAGTCGCTTCACTGAAACCCCTTGATGTGTTTTCCGGCCCGCCGGTCGCAAAGCTCGAATTCCCCGCAACCATCGACGCCGCTGCCCTCGCTCGTTACTGGAAATCGCTCGGCGACTCCCAGTTCCTTGAGCCAGGTGCCAATTTCGACGCCTGCTTCGTCCTCGCGATGCACCGGGTGCTCTTCGACATCCCCAGGAAACTGCCGTACTCCTACGGAGGGGCGCACATTCTCGAAGACCGTGGTTCCGCATGGCATAGTTTCACGAACCCTGGCGGCGGCTACTCCACTCGGTACGCAGACTTCATCGTCGCCACCCAAGGGCGGGTCGAAGCTGTCTCGATCGCTGTCAATCGTTGGCACCGTGGAGGCCTCAGACTGTGCGTCGGCTTCAGAAAGCCGAATCGGGTCCACCATGCGCTCCAACTCGACACCAGCCAATGCGTGTGGGACAAGGAGAAGAAGTCGTGGCACATCTACCACGACGGACGGATGTCACATGTGTCGCGAGACATCTTGATGGAGGCTGTGCGAGAGGCGCAGGCTGGCCGGTGGATCGACGAGGACGGACAAGGTAGAGCGCGAATCTACCTGGGTGTCCTTCCTGACGTGGACTCCGCCAAGTGGTGCAACGTCCGGGACCTTCTCGCCAATCTCGTTCATTACGCCATAATCCGAACGAATCTCCGCGAGGCCCGCAAACGTTGAAGACTGAGCAGTGTCTTCCCCTATGCCCCCAAAGTTCCATGGAGTCGATTTTTCCGGTAACCACAAGATGTGGAGGCCGGGCTGTCGGCGCTCTAACGTCTGGGTAGCCACGGCGGAATTGCGCGCGGGTCGCCTGCACTTGACGGCACTTCGGCCGGTTCAGGATCTGCCCGGAACGTTGCACCCGTTCGACCGGTTGGCGGCTTTCCTCTCCGACGACAACTATTGTGCGGCCGCGATTGACGCACCCTTCGCTCTGCCATCCCGTCACATGCCCGCAGGTGGGTTTCCAGTCCTGCTTGGGGATGTCGCCCGGTTCGCGACCGAACGCCGCCCATTCGCCAAAGGCGGGAAGCTGGTCGAGTACGGGAAATCGATCGCTTCTCTCGTCGAGAAGAAGCCGTTACGGAAAACAGAGCAGGTCTGGAGGGACAGGGGCGTCAACGTGCGCTCGACTCTATGGGACAGACCACGCGGTGGTGCCCCCTTCACAGTGGCGAACCTCACACTGCTCCGCAGAGCGGGGCGACCAGTCTGGCCTTGGACACGCTCTGGCCCGGGGTTGCTCGTCGAGTCATTTCCCGCAGGCCAGTTGCGCCAGTGGAGCCTCCCGTACAAGGGCTACGATGGCCCGAATGGCCGTGTGACCAGAATAACAATCCTTGAGGAGGTCGCATCGCGTATTCACGTTCCGGACCGGTTGTACTCGCGCTTCAAAGAGAGTGCAGATGCGCTGGATTCCGTGCTGTGCCTGTTTGCCGGAATTGCGGCAATCGAGAACATCGCTCCGATCGAGGACTCTGCGATAGCGAAACACGAAGGGTGGATTGCCGTCCATCCGGATCGAGATTCGTCGATGAGGTGGTGAATGTTCACTGATTTGATTGGCCACTGCGATCGCTCCGGGGGTCTCACCATGCCAGCGCAGGTACGATCGTACCCGGGTTATCGATCGTTCAGTTCGCGATGAGTGAATCTGCAGCCAAGAATGATCTCCATGCGGGCGCACCGGCCATTCGGTTCGTCGAGCCGGCGATTTCCATCGCCGGGCTCCTCGACCGGCTGGAGTGCGAGGACGCGGTTGCGGTGCCGGCGCTGACGCCCGCGTACCGCGCCTGGTTGATGGAGGAGGCGCGCTCGGTCCCGTTTCGTGAAGCGCGCGCCCTCGTCGGGCGGGGCGAGCGCCTCGTTCGCCAGTGCATGGGGGTGTACGACGGCTTCGGACTCGACAGCCGCTTTCGCGATCTGACCCGCCACTACCAGGCCCTTTGGGATGGCTGGCTCGCCTCTGTGGCGCCCTGTCCGTTCGAGTCGCGGCTGGTCTTCAACGATCTGATGCTGCAGGTCTACAGGCCCGGCGAGATCGGGATCACCCCGCACAGGGACCGTGTCGCATACCGAAACCTCATCTGCCTCTTCGTGCTCGAAGGTCGCGGGCGCTTCGGCATCTGCGAGGATCGCAGCGGTCGCGGAGCGCGGATCATTGCTCACGAGCCCGGCGACGTGGTGCTGACGCGAGCGCCCGGGTTCAGGGGCTCCGACCACCGCCCCTTCCACTTCCTCGACCGGATCACCGAGCAGCGCTACGTGTTCGGGCTGCGGCACGAGTGATTGACACATGCCATTCGCGCTGCCAGCAGGCGGCTTGGCCGACGCGGAACCGGTGCGTAGCATTCGCCGGTCAGGAGCCGGGGCAGCGGCACCCTGAAACGAACTTGGCAGGGCGAAGCAGGAGAGGACGATGAAGACTGAACACTGGTATTGCGTGCGAAGCGGCATGACCTCACCGACACTGCACGCATCCCGCCGGCCATCACCGACATCGGCTGTCGCCCCGCGCTGTGCGCCCGAGCCGTTCCCTGAAGTCGAGCGGGCGGCGCGGGAAGGGCGCCTTCGCCGCATGGGCCTTCTGGCCGTGCTGTTGCCGGCCGCGCTGACCTTTGCGCCGGTGGCGTGGGGACAGGCAAACGATTCGGTGACCTACAGGATGACCTTCACGGGCCTGTGGACCGCGGATGACATCACGGATTCGAGTTTGCCGGGCACTGCGCATTTCACTCAGGTGGTTGGCGCCAAGCACAACGCCAGCACCACTTTGTGGCGGATCGGGGACCGGGCCAGCGCTGGTGTCGAGAACGTTGCCGAAGATGGCATTACCCGCCGCTTGCTCTCCGAGATTGGAAGCAACCCCAACACGGACGGCGCCATCCTGGCCGGCACGAGTTCTATCAGTCCGACGCATACCGTATCCACCACGTTCACTGTCAACAAAAGCCATCCTCTGGTGAGTGTCCTCTCCATGGTGGCGCCGTCGCCTGATTGGTTCGTCGGCGTGCGTGACCTGCCGCTCTACGAGAACGGCAGATGGCGCGACCGGGTGTCGGTGGATCTGTATCCCTACGACGCCGGCACCGAGGATGGTGACGGCTGGTCATTGAGCAATCCCGACACCACCCCTCGGGGGTCGATCACGAGCATTCGCAGTACCGGACGGTTCCTCAACAACCCGCTGGCGCGGTTGACCTTTACATTGCAGCCATCGTCACAGCCGCCACCGCCGGACATGAGTACGCCGGGGGAGGGGACCATCGATACCGAAGGCAGTGACGATCACGTCGAGGACCGGATGTCGGCGGCCTGGCTTGCCCGCTCCGGTCGCGCCGTGGCCGAGCAGGGGCTCGACGGCATCGCCGAGCGCATGGCGGTCTCCCGGACGCCGGGCCTCGTCGGCCACCTCGCCGGGCGGAGCTTCGGCGTCACGCCGTGGGCGGGGGGAGGGTCCGGAGCCGGCGCGGTCGGCCGTCCCGCCGCGACCGAGGCCGGAAGCACATCCGGCACCAGAGGCGCATCCGGGGCAGATACTGCGTTGCGCGCCATGGCCGAGGTCGCACACGGTTTCGACCGCATGCACGGCAGCATCGAGACCGAGGATTTCGGCTCGGCCGGCGTCGACCCGGCTGGTGTCAACCCGGCCGGTTTCAACGCGAGGCACCTCGACCGCTCGCAGACCCTGACCGAGCGCGACCTGCTGTTCGGCAGCGCCTTCACCCTGACCGGGGAGACGGACGCCAGCGGCGGCAGCATGGCCTTCTGGGGCCGGGCGTCGCACGGCGCCTTCGACGGCAAGGAGGGCACCCTCTCCCTCGACGGCGAGATGACCACCGGGATGCTCGGGGCGGACTATGCGCGCGGTCCGTGGCTGTTCGGCCTTGCGCTCGCGCAGAGCGAGGGCGATGGCGAATATCGCGACACCGCCGCCGCGTCGTCTCAGGACAATCGCCCGCGCGACCGCGCCGCGTCCTCGACGGACGGTACGGTCGAATCCACGCTGACGGCGGTGCTGCCCTATGCGTCGTGGCGGGCTTCGCAGCAACTGAATCTGTGGGGCGCGGCGGGTTTCGGCGCGGGTGAGATGACGCTGACGACGGACGCCGGGGCCTCCATGCCGGCCGACACCGACTGGACGATGGCGGCGCTGGGGCTGCGCAGCGCCCTGCTCGCACCGCCTGCGGAGGGTCTCGCCCTGGCTCTGGTTTCGGACGGGCTGTGGGTGCGCACGACTTCGGACCGGACCGAGGCCCTGGCGGCGTCGGAGGCGGACGTCACGAGGCTCCGCCTCGGGCTGGAAGGAAGCTGGCGCATGGCACTCGACGCGGCTTCCGGGGCCCACCTGACGCCGAACCTCGCCCTCGGCTTGCGCCACGATGGCGGCGACGCCGAGACCGGTCTTGGCGTCGAGCTCGGCGGGGGCCTCGCCTGGAGCATCCCGCGCATCGGTCTTGCGCTCGACATCACGGGCCGGACGCTCCTGGCTCACGCGGACGGCGAGTTCGAGGACCGGGGCCTGGCCGCCTCGCTCACCTTCGACCCCGACCCGGCCACCGATCGCGGTCTGTCCCTGAGTTTGCGCCAGGAGATGGGCGGTTCGGCGCAAGGCGGGCTCGATGCGCTGTTCGCCGATGCCCCGATGGCGAAGCGCACGGAGAGCGACCCGAGCGATCCGGGCGACTCGAGCGATCCGGGCCACCGCTGGACGGCGCAAGCCGCCTACGGCCTCCCGGCCTTCTCGGGCCGCTTTGTCGCCAGCCCCCACCTCGGGCTCGGCTTCGCCACGGGCGGCGATCGTGAGTACAGCCTTGGCGGGCGCCTCACGCCGGCGACGCGAACGAATGCGCCCGATCTCACCTTCGGGGTCCTGGCCAAGCGCGTGGAAAGCGAGACGAGAGCGCCGGAGCACAACATCGGTCTCCAACTCGGGATCCGGTGGTAGGCGCCCCTCGCGGCGTCGCTGGCGACCCGGGCTGTCACAGGTCCGGGTCGTGATGCTCGCCTGACCGGGTGGACGACGCCAGTCCGCCCGGCGACGAGCGGTGATCATCCATTCCAGTGAGGATGTATTTCGGCCGACCGAATCGAGGGATCGAGCGCTCGCCTTGTGGCGAGACAGTCGATCCACTAGCCTGCATCCACCGAAACCGAAGCGGGCCGGGAGCGCCGTCCGACGCCGCCTGAGCGCGGCCCGAGGAGAATCCGATGGAACTGTCCATGGAACTGAATGAATCGCTGAAGTCCCGGATCGAATCGCTTGTCGATTCCGACCGGGTAGTGCTGTTCATGAAAGGCACGCGGGTGCACCCGCAGTGCGGGTTTTCCGCCGCCACCGTCGGCATCCTGGACTCCCTCGTCCCGAAGTACACCACGTTCAACGTGCTGGAGGATCAGGGGGTCCGGGAAGGCATCAAGACATTCTCCGACTGGCCGACGATCCCGCAGCTCTACATCGACCGCGAGTTCGTCGGTGGCTGTGACATCGTGAAGCAGATGTTCAACAACGGCGAGCTGCACGAGATGCTCGGAGTGCAGGCGCCGGATCGGACTCCGCCGGAGGTCCGCGTGAGCGACGCCGCCGCCGCCGTGATCGCCAATGCGCTCCAGGCCAACCCCGGCAGCGCGGTGCATCTGTCCATCGACGGGCGCTGGCAGCACTCGTTCAACCTCGGGCCGATGGAGGGGCACGAGGTCCGGGCGGAGTCGAACGGAGTCGCCCTGCTGCTCGATGTGGCCTCGGCGCAGAAGGCGAAGGGGCTGTCGATCGATATCGAGGAGACCGTGCAGGGCACCGCATTCAGGATCGACAATCCGAACGCTCCCGCCCCTGTCGGCCGAATGTCGCCGACCGAGTTCGCGGCGGCGCGGGACGAAGACGGGGCCTCCCCGACGCTGGTGGACGTACGAACGTCCGAGGAGCGGACGCGGGCGGTCATCGAGGGGTCGATCCTGCTCGACGACGACGGGCTGAAGGTCGTGTCGGCGCTGCCGAAGGACACGAAGCTCGTCTTCTACTGCCACACCGGAGTGCGGAGCCTCGGCGCGGCCGAACACTTCCGGGCGGAAGGGTTCACCGACGTGCACAACCTCGAAGGCGGCATCGACGCGTGGTCGCGGGAGGTGGATCCCGCCGTACCGCGATACTGACGGCGCTGGTCCGGGGGGTTAGTGCACCGCGCCGTGCTTCAGGCGCGCGTTCCGGTCGATCGACTCCAGCACCACGGGACGGGGTTCGCCGTCGCGCACGATGGTGAGCGGGACGTCGCTTCCCGCCGGGCCGATTTCCCACACCCTGCGAAACAGCTCCGCCAGCCCGTCGATCGACTCCCCCGCGACCTCGACGATCCGGTCGCCGGTCTCGATCCCCGCCCGCTCGGCCGGACAGCCGTCGTAGGTGCTCGCGACCACCAGATGGCTGCCGACGTCCTGGACGAGAACGCCGAGCCACGGACGCGCCGGCCGGTTGGGTCGGCCGTAGAGCTTCATGTCCTCGAGAATCGGCTTCAGCAGGTCGATCGGAACGATCATGTTCGCGCCTCCCTTCTCGCCACTCGACGAGACGGTCTGCACGAGAAGGGAGCCGACGCCGAGCAGTCGGCCGTCGGAGCCGACGAGCGCGGCGCCCCCCCAGTTCGGATGGGCCGGGGCGGTGAAAAGGGCTTCGTCGAGCACGTACTCCCAGTACCCGGCGAACTCGCGTTTGGCGATGATGCGCCCGGTGACGAGTGCGTCTCCGCCACCGTGGCCGGCAAGGACAATCGGATCGCCCACGTCGCACGCCGCGCTCACGCCGAGATCCATGGCCGGCGCCGGCAGTGGCTGAAGGGCCTGGACGAGCCCGAATCCGGATTCCTGATCGTAGCCGAGGACATGGCCGGGGACGGCCAGGCCCTGGTGGTCCGTGATCCAGAGCGTCTGCGCTTCGGTCACCAGATAGCCGATGGTCAGCACGAGGCCGGGGTCGCCGATCACCACGCCGTTGCCCATCCGCTCTGTCCCCAGCACGGACGCGGTGAGCGCATCTTCCGGAACCTCGGAGCGCACGCTCACCAGTGAGGACAGCATGGCGTCGACGTCGAGCTCGACACCCGGTTCCTTCTCTGTCTCCGTCACCGTCTCTGTCTCCGTCACCGTCGCATCGCCTCCATCGCACGGGAGCGGGGATGAGGCGGCGGCCTCGGCCGCATCCGCTCCCTGTCCGCCATCATACCGGGGCGGTCCATCGGGACAAGCACATGGACTTCAGCCCATGGACTTCGGCCGATGAATTTCAGCGCTTGGGCCTCGGCCCTCGCGCTTCGGCAGTGTCCCGGTCTGACATTCCGCCGGATGTCACCGGCGCGTATGCGCGGCCGTTCCAAGGAGCGCAGAAGTCGAACCGAGGTATACCCGCGCTTCGCACGGCAGTTCGACTCGGGGTGTGGAATGATCTTGCTTCAGATGGCGTCCGGTCTCGACCGGGCCATCAGGCAGAGGTAGTCGAGGGCGATGCTGGCGGCCGCGAGCGCGGTGTTCTCCGCCACGTCGTAGGCCGGGGCGACCTCGACCACATCCATGCCCACGAAATCGATTCCGCTCAGGGCCCGAATGATGCTTTGCGCCTGGTATGTGGACAGCCCTCCGGCGACCGGGGTGCCGGTTCCGGGCGCGTAGGCCGGATCGAGGCAGTCGATGTCGAACGTGAGGTACGCCTTGGCGTCGCCGACGATGCGTCGTGTTTCCTGTGCCGTCGCGGCCGGCCCGTGCTCATGCACCCACGCGGCGTCGAGCCAGGTGAATCCGAGGTGGTCCTCGTTGTGAGTCCGGATCCCGATCTGGACCGAACGGGTGACATCCACGATGCCCTCGCGCACCGCGTGCCAGAACATCGTGCCGTGATCGATGCGTCCGTCCTCGTCCTTCCAGGTGTCGCTGTGGGCGTCGAAGTGCACTAGGGCAAGGGGTCCGAAGCGGGCCGCGTGCGCCCGGAGCAGGGGGAGGGTGATGAAGTGGTCGCCGCCGATGGCGAGCATGGAGGCCCCGGCGTCGAGGATGTCCGCCGCATGGCGCTCGATGCGGGCGGGAATCTCGGCGGGGCGGCCGTGGTCCAGGACGCAGTCGCCGGTGTCGACGATGGCGAGGCGCTTCGTCGGATCGAAGCCCCACGGCCACGGCGGCCCCCACGAGAGCTGCGCGGATGAAGTCCTGACCGCGCGTGGCCCGAGACGTGCGCCGGGGCGGTTGGTGGTCGCGAGGTCGAAGGGGATGCCGGTGACTGCGACGTCGACTCCTTCCAGGTCGCGTGTGTACGGTCGGCGCAGGAAGCTGAGCGCTCCGGCGTAGGTCGCCTCGTCGTGCAACCCGTACGGGGACCGTACCGTGAACGTGCGGTCTCCCGCGTCCTTGATGGTCATGATCGGAGTAGTGAGAATTTCGAGTCTGCAAGCGTATGATACTCCTGCCCTGCGGCGTTCGAGCGCTTGATCGGGCGGTCGGGAGCCGGCGCAGATCCAGCCTCCGGAGTTCGCGATGTCGGGAATGGCTTCGAAGTTGCACACGTTCGAGCGAGAGCCCCGCAATGGCGATCGTCGCCGGGTTGGCGACAAGGAGTGCGTCTACTACGACGGATACTGGATCCGGTACTACGTCCCCCCCGAGGAGACCCTGGCCGCGAAGCAGCAGCTCATCGAGTTGCTCACCCGACGGCTGTTCCACCATACCGAGCTCGGGATCAACACCCCCAGTGACCGGCTGGAGACGGCGCGGGCCGCGTATGAGCGCGAGACCGATCCGCAGCGCAAGCGGGTCTGCGGAGCGATGCTCGCCGGTGCGCTCTTCAACCGCGCGACCGACATCTTCACGTCGATCGTGGATCTCGCGAGAAAGGGCGTGGAGACAAGCCCGGACAACGAGCTGATGCGCGAGTGCGAGCAGTGCTTCGTCGAGGCGCTGAAGCTCGGCAAGACGGTCAAGCACTACAGCGGGCACGAGGGGATCGACGAGCTGTGGGGCGAGCCGCTCAAGGCGTTCTCCATGTCCCTGATGGACTGCTACTGGGGCCGCTACGCGAAGATCGCCCAGACCATGCGCGACATCGATCGCGTCGCTTGCGCGATGACGGAGCAGGTCGAGGGCGACGAGAGGTTGGGCGGGGCCGGGCCGCTGGTGCTCGCCTTCGCCCGGGCCGCCCGGGACGAGACAGAGACGATGCGCACGGATGTGGCGACCTTCGACGTGTGGCCCGAGTTCGTCGCCTGCGGAGAGCGGCTGCTCGACTTTCGTCCGCGAGAGCCGCTCCCGGAGGACGAACGGGGGCAGCGGCGTGTCGAGGACGGGTTGCGGCTGTTGCGCGAGGGAGCGAATCTGCTCACCTACCTCGCCGGCGCCCGGGTGCCGATGCCGAAGAGCACCCGCGAATTCCTCGAACTCTGCCGCCGGTATCAGGAACACCGCCCCCTCGGCCTCTGAGCCGCGCTCGGCGCCCCGCGAGCGAATCTCGGAATCCGGCCCTGACCCGAAGCACGTACTCGGCTCCGAGCCGTGCCCGGGTCCCCGGCGAGCGAATCTCCTCTATCCGGTCTGCCCAGGCCGGCTCGTCCCCCGAGACAGGCGCGGGACCGCCGCGAGGAGCCGACGGGTATAGGGGTGCTCCGGCGTGGTGCAGACGCGCTCCGTCGGACCCAGTTCCACGATCTTCCCCTTGTGCATCACCGCGGTGGTGTCGCTCAGGTACTCCACCATCCCGATGTCGTGGGTGATGAACAGCAGGGTGAGCGCGTGCCGGCGGCGGAGATCGAGCAGCAACCGCAGCACTTCGGCCTGCACCGAGACGTCGAGCGCGCTGGTCACCTCGTCGCACACCACGAAGTCGGGACGCAGGCAGAGCGCCCGCGCGATTCCGATACGCTGGCGTTGCCCGCCGGAAAGCTCGTGCGGGTATCGCCACAGGTGTTCGCGAGTGAGCTGCACCTCGGCGAGGGTCTGCGCCGCGGTCTCCAGTCGGTCCTCCGGGTTCTCGCCGAGGCCGTGTGTCGCCATCGGTTCGGTCAGGGTGGTCGCCACCGTGAGACGCGGGTTGAGCGACGAAGCGGGGTCCTGAAACACACATTGCAGCCGCTGGCGCATCGGGCGCATGTCGCGGCGGGTGAGGCGGGTCAGCTCCCGGCCGTTGAAATGCACGCGGCCTCCGGTGGGCTGGACCAGGCGCAGTACCGCGCGCCCGAGGGTGGTCTTTCCGCAGCCCGACTCGCCCACCAGGGCCAGGATCTGCCCCCGCCGGATGCGCAGATCGACCCCGTCGACCGCCCGCACGTGTCCCACCGTTCGCTTGAGCACCCCCTGGCGGATAGGGAAGTGGACTTTCAGCCCTTCGATTCGCACCAGCGCCTCGGGATCCGTCGGGTCTGGGAGCGCGGGCGACTCGCCCGAACCGGGCTCCCGGAAGTGCGATTGTCCGGCCCGCCAGCCCGAGTCCGGCTCTCCGCTCGCGGTCGGCGACGGCGCTTCGGGGTATCCGGCGGGCGGGAGCGGACCCGGTGTGCCCCGGCCCGCGGCGGGCTCGGGCCGGGACGCTCGGGCGAGGTTTTCCGGCACTGCGGCGAGGAGCTGGCGCGTGTACGGATGCGAGGGTCGCTCCAGCACGTCCTCCAGGGTCCCGGTCTCGACGATGCGGCCTTCGCGCATGACCGCCACGCGGTCGGCGATCTGCGCGACCACGCCGAAGTCGTGGGTGATGAAGAAGAGACTCATCGCGTGGCGGCACTTGAGCGCCTGCATGAGGTCCAGGATCCCGGCCTGGACCGTCACGTCGAGGGCGGTGGTCGGCTCGTCGGCAATCAGCAGTGCGGGCCGGCTGGCGATCGCCATCGCGATCATCACCCGCTGGCGCTGGCCGCCGGAGAGACGGTGGGGATATTCGTCCACCCGCAGCTCCGGCCGCTCGATGTGCACCTCGGTCAGCGCTTCGATCGCACGGCGGCGCGCGTCCCGGTCGCCGATGCCCGGCTCGGCGAGCTGGATGGCCTCCACGATCTGATCCCCGACGGTGAGCACCGGGTTCAGCGAGGTCATCGGCTCCTGGAAGATCATCGCCATGCGGCGGCCGCGCACCCGCATCAGCGCCTCTTCCGGGAGCCGCCGCAGGTCGCGGGGCGCGGCGCCGGCCCGCGGGTCGGTCCGGAACAGGATTGCTCCGTCGCAGCGTTCGGTCCGGTCCGCCGGCAGCAGGCCCATCACCGACAGGGCGGAGACGGACTTGCCGCTGCCCGATTCGCCTACGAGGCAGAAGGTTTCGCCCGCCTCGAGGTGGAAGCTCACCCCGTCCACCGCCCGCACCGTCTCGCCGTCGGGGCGAAACCAAGTGCGCAGGTTCTTCACCTGGAGCAGTGGCGCCGCGTTTCGGTCTGGGGTCCGGTGGTCGTCCATCGGTCTCGCATTTCCTCCGGGAGCCGGACCACCTTGCCTCGGTGGTCGGTCACCGGTGGTCGCGATCGGGTTGAATCGAACTCATTAGGTAGAGGTCGAAGGGCTGCCCCCGGCTGCTTCTCGTTACCGTGAAATGGCACCGGTCACAGCGTGCAGCATACTCGCGTATGCAAGGACGATCGCCGGGCGCAAGGCGACCTGCATCGATTGACGACCGCGCGACTGGCGGGATGATCGGGCGTTTCGCGATGAATCGGATACCATTCGAAAAGCTGGAGGCTTCGAAGCGACCGAATCACTATGACAACTTCGTGAGCGGTGGCGATGCGAGTCGACTTCGAATGGGAGGCCGTGAAGGCGGATGCCAATGCCAGGAAACACCGCGTCGGTTTCGAGGAAGCGCTTACCGTATTCGCGGATCCGTTGGCCCGGATCTTCGACGACCCGGACCACTCGGCCCGCGAACAACGGGAGATCATCGTCGGCCACTCGGCCCAACAACGGCTGTTGCTCGTGAGTTTCACCGAGCGCGAGAGCAGAATCCGGATCATCAACGCACGGACTGCCACAAAGCGGGAACGACATGACTACGAACAAGGCACGGAATCACTCCAACGCATCCGATGGTCTGCGGACCGAATATGACCTGGACTATGGTCGGAGTCGTCGAAACCGATTCGCATCCCGGATGGGCGACACAACGCTGGCCGTTGTTCTGGAACCCGATGTCGCAAGGTTTTTCGATTCGTCGGAATCGGTGAATCGTTTGCTTCGATCGGTCATTTCGGCGCTACCAAGCCCCCCATACCGGAGTGCCTCCCGGAAGTCATGATGCGCCGCGGTTCGACGACGATTCCGATCATCGAGCGGATGCAGCGGACGGGATGATCATGGCAGTCACACCTGAAGCATGGAACGTCGTCGGCAACGGGATCGTGGTCTTGATCGCGATTTCCCACCGGCATCTTCCCGCAGAGATGAACAAGAAGGTGAATGGGAGGCACGCGAGGTTGGATCAGATCTCCTGCGCAAGATTCGGGTCGATGGCGTCGCGCAGCGCTTCGCCGATGAGGTTGTAGGCGAACACGGTGAGGAAGATCGCGCCGCCGGGGAATACTGCCATCCACCAGTTGAAGGTGGAGGAGCGTACCGCCTGGTTGAGCATCTGCCCCCACGAGGGGTCGTCGACGAGGCCGAGGCCCAGGAAGCTCAGCATCGCCTCGGCGAGGATGGCGGACGCGATGCCGAAGCTCGCGGCGACCAGGATCGGCGCCACCCCGTTCGGCAGCATGTGTCGGAACAGGATCGAGGGGAGCGGCAGCCCGCAGGCGACCGCCGCCTGCACGTAGTCCTGCTCGCGCAGCCGCAGGAACTCCGCCCGCACGAAGCGCGCGTAGGCGGTCCAACCGGTGAGGCCGATGATCACCATCATGAGGTAGAGGCTACGCCCGAAGAACGCGACGAAGGTGAGGAGCAGGAACAACGTCGGCACCGCCTCGAAGATCTCCACGAGCCGCATGCCGATGAGGTCCACCACCCCGGAGAACCAGCCCATCAGTCCGCCCACCACGATGCCGATGAGCATCGCGATGCCGGTGGCGACGAGGCCGATGCCGAGTGCGATGCGCGAGGCGTGGATCATCCGCGAGAGCACGTCCGCGCCGTTCTCGTCGGTGCCGAACCAGTGGGTGCGGTCGTCGGGGGCGGAGAGCGGAGCTTCGAGGCCGGTGTCGCCCGCGTCGCGCTGGTAGTCCTTCGGCGAGTACGGCACCGGGGTGTGGATAGCCCACTCGATCGCTCCGGCGCGGGTCGCTTCGCGGTATTGCTCATGCACGGTGAGGGCGGGCGGATCCGTGAACGCGGCGCCGACCAGCGTGGACCCGGCCAGCGTCGTCGCCAGCGCGATGATCCAGATGCGCGGCGCGCACCGGGCGACGAGCAGCACCGCACCCGCGATGAACAGGCACATCAGCACCACGTCGGCGGTGGTGAGGTGGGCGAGGGCGGGGCTCCGGAGCTGGCCGTCCGCGCGCATGAGCAGCGGATGGGTGTTGGCGATCAGCGGGGCGAACGCGGCGACCACCATCAGCAGTCCGATCCAGGCCGCGCCCACCCGGGCGCCGAGGCGCATGAAGGTGGCGCCGAGCACCCGGGCGGCGAAGCTGCGCCGACGCACGCTTGCCCGGTCCCGCATCGCGGATGTCATCGGGCTCGTCATTCGCAGCTCACCGGCTCCGTATCCGGGAATCTGTCGGCGCATTGACGACAAGCCTGCAAGCCGGGGGCAGCCATTCGGAGTTGATGTCGGCGCCTTTCGGGCCGCGAGGAGAGCGTCTCCCGGGCCATACGGGTTTCGATTCTGCGTCTGCCACTCCCAGTCGTCGCGCCGCTCATGCGCCCGTCACTCGTAGCTCACCCGCGGGTCCGCCACCGCGTAGCACAGATCGGCGACGAGGTAGCCGACGAGGGTGAGCAAGCCGCTGATCAGCGTGAGCGAGAGGACCAGCTCGCGGTCGCGTCCCTTCACCGCCTCTACCGCGAGCTTGCCCATGCCGTCGATGCTGAAGATCGTTTCCACGATCACCGAGCCGCCGAGCAGCGCCGGGAGGATGCCGGCGGAGACGGTGATGAGTGGCAGCAGGCCATTGCGGAACACGTGACGCCACAGCACGTCGGGTTCGCGCACCCCCTTGGCCCGGGCGGTGCGCGCGA
The DNA here is from genome assembly GCA_026709935.1 of Thiotrichales bacterium. Lineage (GTDB taxonomy): Bacteria > Pseudomonadota > Gammaproteobacteria > HK1 > HK1 > HK1. The sequence continues at coordinate 5,285 of JAPOSC010000016.1, read as the reverse complement.
AATCGGAGAGCAGGTTCTCCAGCATCGAGGTGCGCACCAGCTTCGACAGGAAGGCGAATCCGCCGTAGGAGAGGCAGACCACCGGCAGCACCAGGTGCCAGAGCCGGTCCGCGAGGAAGCCCCTCGTCCATTCGTCCCCGCCCCAAAGGCGGCTCAACCAGGCACCGAGCAGGAGCCCCAGCAACGCGAAGCCGAAGGTGCGGGTTCCCCTTCCGGCGAGTCCGGCGAAGGTGTAGAGGGCCGACCCGAGCCCCAGCATCAGCACCGCGTTGACGAGCGCGCCGCCGCCATCCGGGAGCGCATCCGCCATCGCGAAGCCGAGGCCGGCTCCGAGCGTTCCCATCACCGCCGTGCCGGTGCGCCGGGGCAGCCAGCGGGCCGCCGCCCCGAGGAGCACCGCGCCGCCCAGCATGCCGCTGAGCAGCGCGAACCCGGCGCGCGGGTGGTGCCAGTGGGGCAGGAAGGGCATGTCGAGCGCCTCGCGCCGGTTCAGCCCTGCGGTGGGAAACCAGTGCCAGTACTGCTCCGAGGCGAAAAATCCGATCAGCAGGATCCCCGCGAGCATGGTGGGCACCGACCACAGCGCCAGCATGATCCCCCCGGAGGCGACGTCGAAGGTGCCGCCCCGCTCGCGTGCTGCCCGCACCCCGATGGCGATCGCTGCCGCGTAGATGAGAGGCAGGGAGAGCAGGTTGAGGAGCAAGGTGATCGGGACCCGCTCCGCGACGAGCTCCCGCACCGGGCGCCCGAAGCGGAAGCTCGTGCCGAGGTCCGAGCCCTTGAAGAGCGAGAAGCCGGAGAGGCGGTGGTGCTCGTCGAAGGTGAACCCGGCCGGCGAAATGTTGTTCAGCCAGCGCAAGTACTGGAGCGGCGCGGGCTGGTCGAGGCCGTAGAGGCGGTTGTAGTAGTCCTCCAACGCCTTCTTGGCCTGTGGCTCCAGGTTCTGGCCCTCGATCAGGGCCTGGGCGCTGATGCCCCCCGGCGACGACGCCATCACCACGAACACCACCAGGGTGATCCCGACGAGCGTCGGGAACATCAGCAGGATCCGCCGGACGAGGTAGGGGGTCATCTCCGAGACCGGAGTCGGATTTGCCCGGATCTCCGCCGGTGGATTCCCGCCTTTGCGGGAATGCCGGTGATGGCCTTCGGGTCGATGTTTTCCCGGGTAGTCATTCCCGCGACAGCGGGAATGGCGGGAGGGACACCGATGGCCGGTGTCCGTCTCTCAGTCGGCATAGCGCTGCTGCGGGCCCGGCGCGAAGATCTCCACCGGGACCAGGTCGAGGTTGAGCCCGAGGTTCGTGACCTGAAGGTTCTGCAGCCGCCGGTCCGTGAACGCGAGCGTCTTGCGGCGCATGAGGAAGGTGTAGGGCTGCTCTTCGTGGAAGATGCGTTCCACCGCCCGCCACAGCGGCATGCGTTCCTCCTCGCGCACGGTGGCGCGCGCCCGGTCCACCAGTCGGTCGAATTCGGCGTGCCGGAAGTGCACGAAGTTGTCGCCGCCGTCCTCGGTCCGGGAGCCGTGGAACATCTGGTAGACGTCGGTCTCCACCCCACTCGTCCAGCCTAGGGTGATCGCGTCGTAGTCGCGCCGACCGAGGAGGTCGAGCATCACCGGCCACTCCGCCGGAGCGGGCTTCAGGTGCACGCCGGCGCGCGCGTACAGGTCCTTGAGGAAGAGAACGATGCGTTCGGTGTCCTCGTTCTCCTGGTAGTAGACGAGTTCGAATTCAAATGGCGCTCCGGCTTCGTCCTCCAGCACGCCGTCGCCGTCGCGGTCGGCGTAGCCGGCCTCGGTGAGTAGTGTCACTGCCCGCTCCGGGTCGAAGGGCCGCGGCTCGATGGCGGGATCGTGCTGCGGGCTGCGCGGGCTGAAGGGACTGACCGCCGGCTCCGCATGGCCGAGCATGATCTCGTCGATGATGCGCGCCCGGTCGGTCAGCCAGGTCATCGCCTCGCGCACGCGGCGGTCCGCGAAGCGGGTGGGCTCGCCGCCGCGGTGCTGGTTCCAGCCGATGTAGCTGTAGCCCGCCACCGCGTTCATGAACTCGAAGCTCCGGGTCTGGGCCATGAACGCCGGGTCGTCGCGCAGGCTCCGGTACTCCCGGGGGCGCGCGGTGTAGGCGTCGATGTCTCGGTTGCGGAAGGTCGTGAGCCGCGCGCTGTCGTTTTCGATGACCTTCCACAGCAGGCGGTCGAAACTCGGCGCCACCGGCCCCCAGTAACGGGGGTTGCGCTCGAGCTCCACGAGGCCGAGATCCGGGGTCCAGGTCTTGGGATCGGCGAGACGATAGGGGCCGGACCCGAGCAGCAGGCCCTTCGACTCGTTGAAGGTGGCGGGCTCGTCGAGGTAGGGCGCATAGAAGTGCCGCGGCATGATGTCCATGCCGCCGGCGAGCGCGAGTGCGTCGAAGTAGGGCTCGCGGAACCGGAAGACCACGTCGAGCCGGGAGGTGGCCTCCACCGACTCGATCTTCTCCAGATAGGCGCGGTCGCGCGGCGCCGCGATAGTCTCGTTCATGATGAAGGCGAAGGTGAATGCGACATCGTCGGCGGTGAGGGGCCGGCCGTCGGAGAAGGTCACGCCGTCGCGCAACTGGAAGGCGATGGTGAGTCCGTCGTCGCCGATTTCCCACGAGTGTGCGACGAGCCCCTGCCATTCCAGGGTGTCGGGGTTGCGCGAGAGCAGGCTCTCCTGCACGTAGCTCTGCACGTTGGAGGCGTAGACATCCTGGGAGATGAGCGGGGTGATGGTCGAGAGCCCCACCCCGAAGGCCCGTACCAGCCAGTCGCCGCCGGCGTAGTCGGCGAGGCGGGCTGCGGCGGCGGCACGCGCGAAGACCGGCGTCGCGGCGGGATCGTCGGGCGCCGCGCCGACCGCGCCGACCGGGGCGGACCGCGGACCGGTGGCCGAAGCTGCTTGCGGGGCCACCCCGCGGGCGGCGGCGAGGGCGCCGCTCTCCACCCTGCGGTCGAGTGTTTTCACGTCGGAGCGAAGCGCGCGCAGGTCCTCCGCCTGCTCCTGCATCGTGGCCTGCATCCGCGCCATCATGTTCCACTGCCGGTCGATCATGTACATCGCGACCAGCAGCGCGACGAGCACCGCGCCAATCGCCGCGAACAGGAGGAAGTCCTTGAGCGTGAAGCGTCTTTCCATCGCAGCAGACGGTTCAGTAACCGGGATTGGGACCGGGAGGGGGCCGGGATGTTCGCGGGGGAGGTCGCACCTCCGGCGAGGATAGCCGCATCCGGGCGGCGGTGCTCGATTACAGTGCGCTCACCACATCCGTGCGCGCGAAGTCCTCGCCGACGAACAGCAACGGACAGCCATGCGACCTGGCGACTTCGTAGGCAAAGCAGTCACCGAAGTTCAGTCCGGCGGGGTTCACGCCCTTGCCCCACTGCGCGTAGCAGTCGGCGACACGCCGCGCCGCAGCGAGCGTGATGCTCGCGGTCTCCAGGCCGAGGCCGTCGACGAGACTGGCCATTTCGGCGTCCAGGTTTCGTCTCCGGGCAATGATCAGTGCCTCTGCAACCGTCGCGGCGGAAATCACGATCCGATCGTTCGTGGCCAGAACATCCGCACAGGCGGACGCCTCGGACTCGCCCAGCAGGATCGCCATCAGAGCCGAGGTGTCGACCGCAATCACTTCGGCAGCCCATTCTCGTCGTAGAGAAAGTCCTGGCTGCGGACCGCGGCGACGCCCGCGGTCCGCTTGTCCGAAGCGGCTGCCCGCACGCTGGCGATGATCGCCCGCCGAGCGTCTGCATCGGGTCGCGGCCGCACGGGTACCAACCTGACGGTGGCTTTGCCATGGCGTGTGAGCACCACCTCGTCGCCCGCCTGGGCACGGCGCACGAGTTCGGTCAATTGGCCCTTTGCTTCGCTGACTGGAATTTGCAACGGTCTGCTGCCTTTCGTGTAGATCGAGGTGTTCGAATATGGACCAAGCTATGGTCCATTACAAGTCGCTGCCGCTGAACAGATTTCGATCCGGTGCTGCACACACCCCAGCCGAAATATCGGGTCATACGTTCGCGCCCGACCCGGCAGCTTCTGTCTCGCTCGCTCCGTCGCTGCCTCGGGACTTCAGTTCCTGGCCCAGACGCTCCAGCGGTTTCGAGAACGTTTTCTCCAGTTTGACGAAATGCCGGCAAAGCCAGTCGATCATTTTCGGCCACTGTTCGTCGTCGGAGCCATCGAAGGGATGTGAATAGCAGATCCTGCTCGCCTTCTTCGCGTCCAGCCGCATCCAGTGGAGCTTCGCCCCGAACCGGCTTTCAAGCTCCTGCCTCTCATCGTCGAGGCGATCAAACAACCACTTGTTCTCCTCGGAGGCGGAACGCGTGAGATATAACTCGACGCGTACCTTCTTCGTCAGCATGATCAGCCCGTAGGTGCAGCCCGCCACGCCGGTGCCACAGCTCAGCCAGTGCTCTTTCGACGGGCTGATATTCTCGAACCGGGAAACGTTGCGGGCCCGGAGCTCCTCCAACGCCTTCGTCCAGAAGGCGTGGCGCAGCCTCTCGCCGCGCTTCCTTCCACCTTCGACAGTCTGTGCTTCGGATTCCTTGGCCGCCACGCGGATCGTGTAGTCCGCCGCCTCCGCCGTCGGGATGATCTGTCGCAGGTCGATGAAGAGCTCCTCGCCGAAGCTGTAGGGCACGACCCGGAAGCACTGCGCCTGAACACCCTGTCCGAGCAGCCACAGCACCGTCGCCGTCACCTCCTTGCGGAAATTCGCCGCGATCAGCACGAGTCGTTGCTCGTTGCCCGGGTTCAGCACCACGTCGTCGAACTCCTCCACACCAAGGAATTCGCACAGGTTCGTCACCGCGTCGTCGCCTTCGGACCAGCGGTCGAGGTAGCTCTGATAGATATCGACGATTTCGGTCTTCTTCAGGCTCGAGCAGTACGCGACGTACTTGAGCGCCTGCCACACGACATCGCGGCCCGAGTCATCGAGCTTGTTCTCGATCACCACCAGCCGCCCCTCTTTGTCCAGCGCCAGCAGATCGAGCCGTTCGCGCGTCTCCGCAAAGCCGTCGAACTCCTTCTGGACAATCAGGAGCTCTTCCCCCAGCGCATCGGGCATTCGCACCAGCCATTCCTGGAGATGGTCGCGTTCTCGAACATTCACATCGGCGAAGCGCCGTTCGTCGAGCCGGTCGAGACAATTTTCCGAACGGTTCACACGGAACATCCGACTTCTCCTCTGATCACCACATCCGTCTCGCCGTTTCTTGTACAGCCTGATTCCTTCACCGCCCGTTATGTGGCC
>JAPOSC010000051.1:11842-187109 GCA_026709935.1 Thiotrichales bacterium | reverse complement strand
CCCTCGAACCGGAGCCATTCAGGCTTGAGCGGTTCTTCGATCCTTGCCGAGAACTGGTGAAATTTCCGGGCTGGGCTGGAATCCGCTCTCGAAATTGCCCCGACCGGAGGCGCCGGAGATCGAAATCTCGTCGGAATCGCACGACGCACCGACCTCTCGGAGCGTCAGCGATGGGAATCGTTGCGTGCACGCCGGGGGCGGTGGCCCTCCAGTGCGTGCTTGGTACGTGACGTGCTTACTGGTCGAGGTTGCGCTCCGGCTCCGCGAATCGTTCCTCGAGGGCTCGGACCCGAAGCTCCAGTGCCTCCAGTTTCTCTCGGGTGCGGGCGAGCACCGCGCTCTGCACGTCGAACTCCTCCCGCTCCACGAGGTCCATCCGGGCAATTCCGGCGGCCATGACGGCCCGAATGTTGCGGGTCACGTCCTCGCGGACCTCGTCGAGCCCGGGGGGAAGGCTCGCCTGGATGCGGCGGGCGAGGTCGTCGAATCTTCGCGGGTCGATCATGTTCGTCATCTCCTCGGGTTGCGTCGGTGTGTCCGGGCTCGGAGACCGCCGGATATGCTCAGACCGTCGCTCGGATCGTTGCTCAGGTCGTTGCTCAGGTCGTTGCTCGGGTTGTTGCTCGGGCGGTTCGAAAGGCGGCCTGATCGGAGAGCGGCCGATGATCCCACCGGGAACGAGGACGCCGCCCTCGCGCCGAGGGCGAAATGTCCTCCAACCACGGCGGACACCTCGGATGTACGGACGATGTCCGGTGGGGCTGTCGGGGGAACGAGCGCCGGCTTACAATCGGCGGGCGCCCCGAGCGGCGCCGTCCCGACTCCCGGATTCCGATCGTACACCTCCCATGCCGGATCGCTACGCGGTGATGGGCCACCCCATCGCTCACAGCAAGTCACCGTTCATCCACCGACGGTTCGCGACCGAGACCGGTGAACCTGTCACGTACGATGCGTTGCACATCGAGCCGGATGGATTTGGGGAGGCTGTCGCGCGCTTCCGCTCGGAGGGCGGCTGTGGGCTCAATGTGACGATTCCGTTCAAGGAGAAGGCGTTTGCGCTGGCGACCCGGCGTTCGGCGCGGGCGGCGCGGGCGGGAGCGGTCAATACGCTCTGGTTCGACGGAACGGACATCTGCGGCGACAACACCGACGGCATCGGGCTGGTCCGGGACCTCGTTCGCAATCTTGCGGTCGAACTCCGGGACCGCTCGGTGCTCGTGCTGGGCGCCGGCGGAGCGGCCCGGGGCATCGTTGGACCATTGCTCGACGAGTCGCCGCGGGTATTGGTGATCGCCAACCGGACCCCGTCTCGGGCCATGGATCTGGCGCGGTGTTTCGAGGGGCAGGGTCCGGTGAGGGCGGCGGCGCTCGATGCGCTGCCCACGCAGGAGTTCGACGTGGTGGTCAATGCGACTGCCGCGAGTCTCGCCGGCGATCTTCCGTCCCTGGCTTCGGGCACCCTCCGTGCCGGCGGAGTCGCCTACGACACCGCCTATGCGGCGCCGCCGACGCCCTTCGTACGCTGGGGAACGGGGGAGGGCGCGGCGGTCTCCACGGATGGGCTCGGAATGCTCGTGGAGCAGGCGGCGGAATCGTTCCGTCTCTGGCGGGGGCGAGAACCATCGACCGGTCCCGTCATCGATGCGCTGCGCGCACATCTTGCGAGTTGAGGGCATCCTCGCGACGCTGGGCAGTGTGTCCGTTTCACTTTCCGAGTCCGGAGCGCCCGGTCGGCGGGCGGCGGAATCCCCTTCGCTGATGGCGATTGTGCCCCTTCGTTGACGCTGGTGGTCCCCCGCTTCGCCGTATCGAGGCACCTGCGGGCACGACCATCGGGGCTCACTGAAGCACCGGAGATCCTCTTCGGGAGTTGGTGAATATCGCAGACTAAACACTTGATCTGGCTTGGATCTCGATTTCACTTATGCACATTCGTGGTGATCGTTTCGTGACAGTCGGAGTCACGGTGTGTGAAGGATGATTTCGCACCTGATTTTTTTTCTAACTCTTTGAATTTCATATGATTCCATGTCCAGGTGATTTTTTCGCCAATCTGTTTCGATTCCCTTGTATATCAGTGCAAACGCGACTCGACGGTGATTTGTCCACAGAGTTTTCCACAGATTTTGTGGACAACTGTCGCCCCCCGATCCGCACGTTCGCGTCACCCCGATCCACGCTTGCGCGAGCGAGGTCGATGAAGTCCCCGACGGACAGTATTTCCGGTCGTACTCGGGGGTCGAGGCCCGCGGCGGCAATCAGCCGCTCGTCGCAGATTCCGCGCAGCGCGTTGCGCAGCGTCTTGCGTCGTTTTGAAAAACAGGCGCGGACGATGGTTTCGAGTCGACGCCGGCGCGCGTGGTCCAGGGCGATATGCGGCCGGGGGCGGAGCCGCACCACCGCAGACTCGACGCGCGGCGCTGGATGGAACGCTCCGGGTCCGGCCCGGATCACACGCTCGACCTCGCAGTCGAGCTGCACCATGACACTCAGTCTCCCGTACTCGCGGGTACCGGGCACAGATGCCATGCGCTCGACCACTTCCTTCTGAAGCATCAGATGCATGTCCGTGATGCGCGGCAGTGACGCGAGGAACCGGAACAGGAGCGGCGTGGAGATGTTGTAGGGGAGGTTGCCGATCACCCGAAACCGCCGCGGCGGCGGGGCGATGCGGTCGAGGTCGAAGTCGAGCGCATCCGCCTCGTGCACGGTCAGGTTCGGATGGTGCGGTGTCTGCGAGCGGAGCCGGGCCGCGAGGTCGCGGTCGATCTCGATCGCGTGCAGCTCGCAGCCCGAGGCGAGCATCGGGAAAGTCAGGGCGCCGCGCCCCGGCCCGACTTCCACGATCAGATCATCGGGGCCCGGCGCAACTGCATCGATGATGCGCCGTATCACCGCCTGGTCGTGCAGGAAGTGCTGCGCGAAGCGCCGGCGGGGATGCCCGTCACGGGCCGGGGCTGCGAAGGGACCGGACGAAGCGCGGCTCATGACTCCGTGCGGGATGCGCCGGCGAGTTCGCGGGCGAGAGCCAGGGCGGACAACAGACTGGAATGCTCGGCCCGGCCCGTACCGGCGAGGTCGAAGGCGGTTCCGTGATCGACCGACGTGCGTACGAAGCTGAGCCCGAGGGTGACGTTGACGGCCTGTCCGAAGCCGGCGTGCTTGAGCACGGGCAAGCCCTGATCGTGGTACATCGCGACCACGATGTCGGCGCCGGCGAGCCGCTCCCGGGTGAACGCGGTATCGGCCGGGACCGGACCGAGAACGTCGATTCCCGCCGCGCACAGCGCCTCCACCGCGGGCGTGATCGATTCGATCTCCTCGCGGCCCAGATGCCCACCTTCGCCCGCGTGCGGGTTGAGTCCGCAGACCACGATGCGGGGGGCCGGAATCGCGAAGCGCTCGCGCAGGTCGTGCGCGACGATGTGCACCACTTCGATCAGCATCGTCGTGTCGATGGCATCGGGTACCGCCCGCAGCGGCAGGTGCGTGGTGGCGAGCGCCACCTTGAGCTCCGGGGTGCAGAGCATCATGACGGGGCGGGTGCCGCCGTCCAGACGGCTGAGCAGCTCGGTGTGACCGGTGAACGGGATGCCGGCATCGTTGATGATCCCCTTGTGCGCCGGTGCGGTCACGAGCCCGGCCGCGGCGCCGCTGCGGCACGCCGTCACCGCCGCGCGGATGCACTCGATCACGTAGGCGCTGTTGGCCGGATCCGGCTGTCCGGGCACGGCGCGGTGTGGCGCGGAGATGGGAACTACGGGCAGCTCGCCCGGAGGAATCGACCGCAGGTCGGGGAGCTCCGAGCCGACGGTCCGAATCCGGATCTCGATCCCGAGCCCCTCGGCCCGGCGACGGAGCATCTCCGGATCCGCGAAGGCGACGAAGGGTTCGCGGCCCGATGCGGCCGCGGCCAGCGTGATGTCGGGTCCGATTCCCGCCGGTTCTCCCGGCGTCAGCACGGGAGGACGTGCGGTCATTCGTCGAGCCGATACTCCACGTAGGCTTCGCCGCGCACCTGGCGCAGCCACGCCTGCGTGTTCTCTTCGATCTTCCTCGCCCGCAACCTGCGCTGCGCCTCCGCCCGCCGGGAAGTCTCGGTGGCGTCGCGGTCGCGCCGTTCCAGCACCTGGACGAGATGCCACCCGAACCGGGACTGGAACGGCTCGCTGATCGCCCCCGGTGCGAGCGAATCCATCGTGCGCTCGAAGACGGGAACGGTGTTGCCGGGGTCGGTCCAGCCGAGTTCTCCACCCCTCGAGGCGGAGCCGGGATCGTCGGAATGGATACGGGCGAGCTCGCCGAAGTCCTCGCCGTTGACGATACGCTCGCGCAGTACTCCGAGCTGGCGACGCGCCTCGGCGTTGTCGGTGAGCGCGTCGAGGGTGATGAGGATGTGTCGGGCAAGGGTCTGTCGGACCATCTGTCGCTCGCTGTCCTGCTTCTCGATGAGCTTCACCAGGTGGAAGCCGCTTGCGCTGCGGATGGGCTCGCTGATGTCCCCGGTATCGAGACGGAGGACAGCGTCGGCGAGCATCGTCGGGAGATCGGAGGCGGGCCGCCAGCCGAGATCACCGCCTTCGAGCGCGTTCTGCCCGTCGGAGTGGGTGACCGCCATGTTCGCGAAATCCGCTCCGGCCCGGAGTTCCCCGAGCACGCGCTGCGTCCGTTCGCGTGCTTCATCGATCTCCTCCGACGATGCGCCGTCGGGGACCGCGATCAGGATTTGCCCGATGCGGTACCGGTGCCGGTCCGCTTCCGCCCCCCGGCTCTCCATCATCGAGATGTAGTCGTCGATGTCGCGTTGCGAGATGTTGATCTGATTTTCGACGCGGCGCCTGCGCACCTCCGCGATCATGATGTCGTCCCGAATCTCCTCGCGGAACTGGACGTAATCGATGCCGTCGCGTTCCACGGCGTCCCGGAACTCGCGCAACGTGAGTGCGTTCTGCTCGGCGATCCGCAGGAGGGTGCGGTTCAGGCTTTCGTCGTCGACGCGCATGCCCGAATCGCGGGCAACCTGGAGCTGGATCCGCCTGAGAACCAGCCGTTCGAGCACTTGTCTGCGCAGGGCGTCGGGGGGTGGCGGACGCGTACCGGACTGTCGAAGCTGCTCGCGCACCTGTTCCAGCCGGACGTCCAGCTCGCTGTTGGCGATGATGTCGTCGTTGACCACGGCCACGACGCGGTCGAGTTCGTACTCGGACGAAGACTGGGCCGCGGCACTCGCCGCGCACAGCCCCGCCATCGCGCATGCGATGACCCGCGCCCGCCAGCGCCGGGGAAAGGATGGGAGGCCGGGCATCAGAAGTCGTCCTCGTAGCCGGTAATGCCACGTGTGGCCAGCGCCTCGGCGCCTTGCCCCAGACTCGTCAGGCCCTTGAGATGGATCTGCAAATAGACGGCGTTGGCGTAGTCCTCGTCGCCCGCGAGGGCGCTGACACGGTAACGGCGAACCACCGTGCGGAACCCCCAGCAGCAGGTGTCGTACTCCAGTCCGCCGAAGGCGTCCAGGGTGTGGCTTTGGTCATCATCGAGCGCGTAGCTCCACCGGCCGACGGCCCGCCAGCTTGCCCCCATCGGCCACGCGAAGGACAGGTCGGTCTGCTCGATGGTCCCGTCCGCGGTGCCGGTGTCGCGCACGAATCGGTACCCGACGTTGACGAGGCTGCGAGGACGGGGCTGGTACCGCGCGTTCAGGACGCCCTTCTCGGTACTATCGCCGCCGGCATCGTACTGAAGGCCGGCTCCGAGCCGCCAGGCCGACGCCGGTCGCACCTCGAGCTCCGCGACAAGATCCGAGGAGCGCGAGGTCGGCGCCGCGTCGACCGGGTCGAGCGTGACTTTCCGGTCGCGGAAGTAACGGATCTGGCCGACGCTCGCACGGGCGCGTTCGCGTCCCCGCTCGTCGAGCAGGCGGGAGGTGAGCGCGAGCGTCATCTGGTTGGCGTCTCCAATCCGATCGCGGCCGGAGAACCGGTTCTCTCGGAAGAGCTGCGCGAAGCTGAAGGCGGGCCGGGTGGTGTCAAAGTTCGGCAGATTGCCCTGATGCTCGTACGGTACGAGCAGGTAGTGGAGTCGTGGCTCGATGGTGTGCGTGAGCGCACGGCCGGAGACGGTCAAGGGGCGGTCGAAGAACAGACCACTGTCGAGACTGACGCTCGGCAACACCCGCGCCGGATCGTCGTCCAGCCCCGCCGCCTCTTCCTCGTCAGTCCGGTTCAGATGGTATCCGGTGACGTGCAGAGCTGCCTTCGGTCTGAAGAAGGCTCCGGCCGAGTCGCTCGGGAAGGTGACGAACGACTGGAGGTCCGTCCGCATCCCGGTGGTGCGCCGGTCCAGATCGAAGTACGTGACTTCCGCTTCCAGGCCGAGGTTCGGAGCCCGGTTTCTCTCCGGGCGGTTCGTTCGAACGACGAACCGCGGGAGCTGCGCGTAGGGCCGGTCTTGCGGTGCGATCGCCCGATCCAGGGTCATGAAATCCTGGAACCGCAGGAGCGCGTCCCATCCGGCGCCGCGGTAAGCCGCATCGAACCGGCGGGGGAGATGCGATCGGCTGCTCTGCGAGAGATTCGTGTGCAAATCCTTGAGATATTCCCGGTCCGACACCCACTCGAAGCGGGTATCCGTCGAGAATCGACCCGTCCAGTGGTGTTGATGCGCGAGATCGAGCGCGGTGCGGTCGCCATCGAACTTCGAGTCGTGCGACAAGTGCTCCGCCGCGAACCGGCCGGATCCCCAGGCGCGAGAGAGAAAGCGCAGTTCCCCCTGCGCCTGAACGCCGCGGTCGCTCATCGCTCGCGCGGTCAGCGTGGCGTCGCGGTTCGGGGCCAGGTTGAAGTAATAAGGGAACGTGACCTCGGCGCCGCCCGACGTGCTGGTTCCATACGAAGGGGTGAGGAATCCGGACTTGCGCCGGCCACTCAGCGGGAAGCTGAACCGCGGCAGGTAGAGCACCCGCGAGCCCATGACTTCGAGCGCCGCGCCCCTGGCGATGCCGGTATCCTCGGTGCGGTCGAGCTCGATTTCGCGGGCGGTGATGCGCCATTCCACATTGTCCGGATTGCAGGTGGTGTAGGACACATCATTCGCGATTACGCGTTCGTCGCCGAAAGTCCTGATCTCGGCCGCATTGCCGTGGGCGTGTGCCTTCTCCAGCATGAACGAGCCAGCCGGCGTGAAGGCGACGATTTCCTCGCCGAGTTCTGCCCGGGCGCCTTCGCTCGCCACGAACACTCCTTCGTCCCAGAACCCGACATTGCCCCGGGCCTTGATGGTCTCCCCGGATTCGTCGTAGACGACTTCGTCGCTGTGCAGTTGTTGCGAGCCTCGCTGGACGGTGACGTTGCCGGTGAGCTTCGAAACCCCTTCCTCGACGATCTCCACTTCGTCGGCGTGCAAGTGGATGGTGCCGGGATCGGTCCCCGGCTCGACCACTTCCAGCGCCGGCCGCTCCGGGAGCCGGAATCCTGGCCCGCACCGCAGCCAGTCCTCATTCGCATGAACGGCGCCGCTCGCGAACAACACCGGCACTGCGAACGTGAGCAGAAGAGGTCGGGACGCTGGTTTCATCTCGTTGCGGCGCATGAGTCGTGAACCTACCAGGCTTGCGAAGCAAGCCGATGCTCGCCAAGCTTGCAAAGCAGGCTGATGCGTGATCATCTCCACGCCTTCACTTCGCGACCCGGTGAGAAATGCGGTAACGGAGGGCGCAAGATTGCACGGATGCGATCGTGCGTGCAACGTGGTCCCGGGCCCAGCCGCGGCTTCGCGCCGGATGAGCGTCGACGTGCTTCAAGCCGTCGATTGGGACGCACCGAGGGCCCGGGCCCGGGCGTCACGCCGTTCGCGGGCCGCATCGTCGTCCGCGGGGCACGCGAGCCAGTCGGACATGGTGTGCCCGACGAGAGCCGCGAGCGCTTCCACATGCTCCGGGGTCGCGTTGAGGGCCGGGATGTAGCGGAGCTGTTCGCCGCCCGCGTCGACGAAGGACTCGCGTTCCCGGATCGCGATTTCCTCCAGCGTTTCCAGACAGTCGGCCGGGAAGCCGGGGCAGACGACATCGACCCTGCCGACGCCCTGGCGCCCCCATTCGACGAGCGTTTCGTCGGTGTAGGGGCGCAGCCATTCCTCCCGTCCGACCCGCGACTGGAACGCGACGAGCCACTGTTCCGAGTCGAGTCCGAGCCTTTCCGCGGTCAGGCGCGCGGTCTTGCGGCACTCGCAGTGGTAAGGGTCGCCGGCGTCGAGGTAGCGCCGCGGCAACCCGTGGAAGGAGAACAGCAGCCGATCCGGCGGGCCGTCTTCGAGCCACGCGGCCTCGATGGACGCGGCGAGCGCACCGATGTAGCCGGGGTTGTCGTGGTAGTGGTCGATGAAACGCAGCGCCGGCACCCGACGCCAGCCGGATAGCACGCGGGCCACGACATCGAACGTGGAGCCCCCGGTAGTGCCCGAGTATTGCGGGTAGAGCGGCAGCACCACGATGCGGGTCGCGCCTGCCTCGCGCAGTGCGAGCAACGCCTCGGAAATTGGTGGACTGCCATAGCGCATCCCGAGTGCCACCGTTACGCGGCCCGGGGCCGAGCGGGCCCAGCGCGCTTGCAGCGCATCGGCGATCGCCTGCGAGTTCACCAGCAGCGGTGAGCCCTCGGATGTCCAGATGCTCGCGTAGGCGCGGGCGGAAGGCCGAGGACGGATACGCAGAATCACGCCGTGCAGTATGAGTCGCCACACCCATCGCGGGATCTCGATGACCCGCGGGTCCGCGAGGAACTCGGCGAGATACCGTCGCACCGCGCCGGGGTCGGGCGCCTCCGGTGTTCCGAGGTTGGTGACGAGGACCCCGATACGCTCGTTCGCGTGGTGGTCGTGCGGGGTGTTGGCGGAGAAGCGGGCCATGGTTTTCCTTCAGACGATGCTGCGCGTCGACGCGCGTTCGGGAGTGGGGACGAAGCATCTCCCTCGGTTGCGTCCGTGCTGCGCCATTCGGTATCGTTCGCCCCCTTCCGGGCTACGTAGCTCAGCCGGTGAGAGCGCACGACTCATAATCGTGAGGTCGGTGGTTCGATCCCACCCGTAGCCACCACCTTCGTTCGTATATGTCTCTGTATTTGCTCACATCTTTCATTGTTGTCACTGCGCATGCGAGAACCGCATCGGTGGCCTGCCCCCCCATGCCGACTCGCAAACGGGACGGGCTATTCTAGACGACGCCGGACAACCGGTTCGGACTTGAAGATGTCGCAGTGCTGGTGGGATGTGGGTGCGTTGTCCGACGACCTCGGTCACCCCCGCCCGTCGAGAAATGCCGACAGCGCCCGTCCCGTGTGCGAGCGTCGCGCGCGGGCGATCTTGCCCGGGGTCCCCGAGGCGACGATCTTGCCGCCCCCCGCTCCGCCTTCCGGCCCCAGGTCGATCACCAGGTCCGCCTCCGCCACGACATCCAGATTGTGCTCGACCACGACGACGGTGTTGCCCGCGTCCACCAGTCGGTGCAGCACCCGCACGAGCTTCTCCACGTCCGCCATGTGCAGCCCGATGGTGGGTTCGTCGAGCACGTAGAGGGCACGGGCGGCGGCACTTCGCGATGCGCTCGCGTCCACCCTGGCGAGTTCGGTGACCAGCTTGATGCGCTGCGCCTCGCCGCCGGAGAGGGTGGGGCTGCTCTGCCCTAGGGTGAGGTAGCCGAGCCCCACGTCGTGCAGCAGTTCCAGCGTGCGGTGCACGCGCGGGTGCGCCTCGAACCGCGGCAGCGCCTCGTCGACGCTTGCACCCAGGACCTCGGCGATGCTCATGTCGAGATAGCGGATCTCCAGCGTTTCCGGGGTGAACCGCTGCCCGCCGCAGGTGTCGCAGGGCACCCGCACGTCGGGGAGGAAGCTCATCTCGATGCGCTGCATCCCCTGTCCTTCACAGGCGTCGCAGCGCCCGCCGGCGACGTTGAACGAGAAGCGGCCCGCGCCGTAGCCGCGGATGCGCGACTCGGTCGCCCCCGCAAAGAGGCGGCGGATGTGGTCCCAGATCCCGACATAGGTGGCGGGACACGAGCGCGGCGTCTTGCCGATGGGGGTCTGGTCGACCTCCAGCACGCGCTTGATCGCCTCGAAGCCCAGGAGTTCCCGGCACCCGGTCCACTTCGGCCGCCCGCCCCGCCGACGCCGGAGCGCTGCCGCGAGGTTCGGGAGCAGCACGCCGCGCACCAGGCTGCTCTTGCCGCTTCCGCTCACTCCGGTCACGCACACGAGCCGCTCCAGCGGGAGGTCGATGTCGATGTCGCGCAGGTTGTTCAGGCCGGCGCCCCGGATCGAGAGGTGCCGTTCCGGCGCTTTCGCACGCTCCGGCGACCGCAGCCCCGGCAGCGGGTGGACCAGCGGGGATGCGAGATGGCGCCCGGTGACAGATTCGTGGCTGGCGAGGATGCGACCGATCGGGCCGTGCGCCACGATACGGCCGCCGTTCACCCCGGCGCCGGGGCCGAGGTCGACGAGGTGTTCGGCACTGCGGATGGTCTCTTCGTCGTGCTCGACCACCACCACCGTGTTGCCCTTCGCGCGGAGCGCGCGCAGCGTCTCCAGCAGCATCGCGTTGTCGCGTGCATGCAGTCCGATAGTCGGTTCGTCGAGGATGTAGCACACCCCCCGGAGATTCGATCCGAGCTGCGCGGCGAGCCGGATGCGCTGCGCCTCGCCGCCCGAGAGGGTGGGGGCGGCGCGGTCGAGCCGCAGGTAGCCGAGTCCCAGGCGGTCCAGGAAGTCGAGGCGGGTCGAGAGTTCGGCCAGCACGTCGCGCGCGATCGCCGCTTCGCGCCCCCGCGGTCGGATTCGAGCGAGCGTCCTGCGTGCGGTCCCGACATCGAGGGCGCCAAGGTCCGCGATGGTGTGCGAGCGGTAGCGCACCGCGAGCGCCTCCGGCCGCAGCCGCTGGCCGGCGCAGGCCCGGCACGTACGCGCCTCCCCGTGCCCGTCCTCCGACCAATGCGCCTCCTCTCCCGTCTGGGTGTCGTCGAAGCCGCGCAACTCGCGTCCGGTGCCGAAGCACGATGGACACCACCCGTGCCGGGAATTCCACGAAAAGAGCCGCGGGTCCGGCTCGTCGAAGCTCCTCCCGCACCCCGGACAGGCGCGCACGGTCGAGTACAGGGTCTCTCCGCGATGATCGGCGACCCGGACCCGTCCGGCCCCATGGTCGAGGGCGCGCTCGATCATCGCGCGCAACGCTGGCTCCCGATCCGGGCGGGCGGTGACGGAGCCGAGCGGCAGGTCGATGTCGTGCTCCCGGTAGCGGTCGAGTCGCGGCCAGGCGTCGGTGGGAAGGGGCGCGCCGTCGACGCGCAGCGTGGCGTGGCCGTGCTTCGCGGCCCACCTGGCAAGTTCCGTGTAATAGCCCTTGCGGGCCACCACCAGCGGGGCGTGGATCGCGACCTTGCGTCCCCGGTGCCGCTTGAGCACCTGGTCGGCGATGGCATCCGGCGTCTGTGGCTCGATGGCGATGTCGCAGTCGGGGCAGTGCTGGGTGCCGAGCCGCACGAAGAGCAGGCGCAGGAAGTGATGGATCTCGGTCATCGTGCCCACGGTGCTCTTGTAGCCGCCGCGCGAGGTGCGCTGCTCGATCGCCACCGACGGCGGGATGCCGAAGATCGCATCCACGTCGGGGCGTGCCGCCGGCTGCACGAACTGGCGGGCGTAGGCGTTGAGCGACTCCAGGTACCGGCGCTGGCCTTCGGCGAAGAGAATGTCGAACGCCACGGTGCTCTTGCCGCTGCCGCTCACCCCCGTGATCACCGTGAACCGGTCGCGCGGGATGTCGATGTCGGCGCCGCGCAGGTTGTGCTCGCGGGCGTTGCGGATGGCGATTGCGTCGCCGCTCCGCGTGCGCTTACGAGGCGTTGCCGGCGGCGCCACCGGGGGTGTTCCCTGCCCGCGCTCGGCGAAGTGCGCGCGAAGCGCTGCCCCGGTATGACTTCGCCGTCGGCGGGCGACGTCGCGTGGCCGGCCGGTGGCGACCACCCGCCCACCGCCGCTCCCGCCTTCCGGGCCGAGGTCGACGATCCAGTCGGCGGCGGCGATGACATCGAGGTGATGCTCGACGACCAGCACCGAGTGTCCGGCCGCGAGCAGCGCGTCGAGCGCTCCGAGCAGGCGTGATACATCCTCCAGATGCAACCCGGTAGTCGGCTCGTCGAAAATGAATAATGTGTGGTCGGGGCGGCGCCCGGTCCCGCGCGCCGCGAGATGGCGGGCGAGCTTCAGGCGCTGCGCCTCGCCGCCCGAGAGCGTCGGCACCGGTTGGCCGAGCCGCAGGTAGCCGAGCCCCACCGCCGCCAGCGGCGCGAGCGGTCGGACCACCTCGGGACTCCCGGCGAAGAAAGTGAGGGCGTCGTCGACCGTCATCTCCAGGATGTCGGCGATGGAGCGCGAGGTGTTCGCAACTTCGACCGTCTGCTTCCCGTCCCCGCCCGCCGGCCGGATCTTCACTTCGAGCACTTCGCTCCGGTAGCGACGACCGTCGCAGTCGGGGCAGCGCAGATACACGTCGCTCAGGAACTGCATCTCGACGTGTTCGAAGCCGTTCCCGCCGCAGTTCGGACAGCGTCCGTTGCCGGAGTTGAAGCTGAAAGTCCCCGCGGTGTACCCGCGCTCGATGGCGACGGGCTCGGCCGCGAAGTGCTTGCGGATCGCGTCGAGCGCGCCCACGTAACTCGCGGGGTTGGAGCGGGTGGTCTTGCCGATGGGCGACTGGTCCACGAGCACCACATCGTCCAGCGCGGCGAGCCCGTCGATTGCCCCATGTTCGCCCGGCGCTTCGACGGCGCGCCCCAGGTGTTTGCATGCGGCGCGGTAGAGCACGTCGACGGTCAGGGTGGACTTGCCCGAGCCGCTGACGCCGGTCACGCAGACGAAGCGCCGGAGCGGGATGTCGACGTCGACGCCGGCGAGGTTGTGGGCGCGGGCGCTGCGGATTGCGATGTGTCCGGATGGTGCCGGCGCCGGCACGCGAGGCTCGATCCGCCGTTCGCCGCGCAGCCACGCGGCGGTGAGGGAGCGTCGCGACCGCAACAGTGCGCGCGGCGAGCCGCGGAACACGACCTCGCCGCCCCGCTCGCCGGGGCCCGGCCCCATGTCGATGATCCGGTCCGCCGCCAGCATCACCTGGGGGTCGTGCTCTACCACCAGCAGGGTGTTGCCCGCCGTGCGGAGCTTCCTCAACACCGAGACGATGCGGGCGATGTCGCGCGCGTGCAGCCCGATGCTCGGCTCGTCGAGCACGAAGAGCGTGTTCACCAGCGACGTGCCGAGCGCGGTGGTCAGGTTGATGCGCTGGACCTCGCCGCCGCTCAGGGTGCGGGACTGGCGGTCGAGCGTGAGGTAGCCGAGTCCTACTTCGACCAGATAGCCGAGCCGCCCGCGGATCTCGGCGAGCAG
Organism: Thiotrichales bacterium; assembly: GCA_026709935.1. Classification (GTDB taxonomy): domain Bacteria; phylum Pseudomonadota; class Gammaproteobacteria; order HK1; family HK1; genus HK1. The sequence continues at coordinate 173,682 of JAPOSC010000051.1, read as the reverse complement.
CAGCTCGGTCGCGTCGTCGAGCGGGGCACGGAGCCGGAGTGCATCGAAGAACCGCCGACACCGGTCGAGCGGCAGGCGCATCACGTCGTGGATGCACAGCCCCGGCTGCCTCGCGAACGCGACGTCGTCCAGCGTCGTCCCGGGGGGGCGGTGAGCCGACATGTCGCCGAGGGCCTTCTTCGCATCCGCGCGGGTACCGACCCGCCACAGCAACGCCTGCGGCTTGAGCCTTGCGCCCCGGCAGTCCGGGCACTCCCGGTAGCTCCGGTAGCGCGAAAGCAGCACCCGAATGTGCATCCGGTAGCTCTTCGTCTCCAGCCAGTCGAAGAATCGGCGTACGCCGTACCAACCGTCCTCGTCGAAGTCCGCCTCGCCCTCCAGGACCCACTCGCGGGTTGCGTCGTCGAGCTCCCGCCACGGCACGTCGAGCGGTGCCCTCCGCCGGCGCGCGTAGCGCACGAGGTCGCGCTGGCACTGGTGGTAGCTCTTCGAGAGCCAGGGGCGGATCGCGCCCTCGCCAAGGGTCTTCGATGCGTCGGGAACCACCAGTCCGTAGTCGATGCCCATTGTGCGGCCGAAGCCGCGGCAGGTCTCGCAAGCGCCGAGCGGAGAATTGAACGAGAACATGCTCGGCACCGGATCGCGGTACTCGATGTCGCAGTCGGCGCAGTGCAACGCGGTTGAAAAGCGCATCGGTGAGTGGGCGCGGCGCTGCGCGTTGATGCGGTATACGGTCAGGTGACCGCGGCCCGCCTTCAGCGCGCGCTCGATGGCCTCTGCGGCGCGGACGCGGCCGTCGGACCCGTCGTCGGGACGAAGCCGGAGCCGATCGGCGACGACCTCGATGCGGTCCGGGTGTTCGCGGTGTACTCGGGTGTAACCCTGTCCGGCCAGCAGGGCGACGACCTCGACCGGGGTGAATCGCTCTGGCACCGGTACCTCGAAGGTGACCATGATCCGGTCGAGGCCCGCGTCGAGAGTGGCGTCGAGAATCGACCGTGGCGAGTCGCGCCGCACCGGCGCCCCGCAGCCCCGGCAGCGCAGCTCCGCCGCGCGCGCGAACAGGAGCTTCAGGTGATCGTTCAGTTCGGTCATGGTGCCGACGGTGGAGCGCGAGGTCCGCACCGGGTTGGTCTGGTCGATGGCGATGGAGGGCGGGATGCCGTCGATGCCGCCGTCCTCGTCGAACCGGGGCTTGTCCATGCGGTCGAGAAACTGGCGAGCGTAGGAAGAGAATGTCTCCACGTAACGGCGCTGCCCCTCGCTGTATATGGTGTCGAAGGCGAGCGAGGACTTGCCCGATCCACTCACCCCGGTGATCACGTGCAGCTCGCCGAGGGGAAGGTCGAGATCGATGCCTCTGAGGTTGTTCTGGCGGGCGCCACGGATGCGGATGGCGGGGCGAGTGGTCATGGGTGTCGGGGCGGGCGCCGGGGCGTCAAGTTGTTCTGCTGGCGCAATCCGGACGTTGCGGGCGAGGCGTCGGGAACGACGGGATCGATCTGGTGCGCGCGGAGATGGGTTCGAACCCCCGCCTTGCGGAGATGACATGCTATCACCTGGATGCATACATCGCGTCGGTACCACTGTCAGGCGCAAGAGCATCGGTGCGGGCATCTGGACATCCTTCACCGGTCTCCACGCCCTCGCTCGCAGCCTGGTGAGAAATGCGCTTCAAGGCGTACTTGAAGGAGACGAGCATTCGACCGCATTTCTCGCGAGCCCTCGAACCGTAGCCATCCAGGCTCGGATGGTTCTCCGCTCCTGGCCGAGGACTGGTGGGAAATGCAGGTGTCCCGCCGCGCCGTCGCGCGTGCTGCATCGGGAAAGAGCCGGCCGGTATACTGTACAGGTCGGCTATCGCGACGAATGACGAAGGGGCGGGGCGAGATGCAGGTGACGGTGGAAACGACGCAGGGGCTCGAACGGCGTCTGCGGGTGGAGATCCCCGAGGAGAAGGTCAGGGGCGAGATCGACAAGCGGCTCGGTGACCTGGCGAGAAGCGCCAAGATTCCGGGGTTCCGTCCGGGGAAGGCGCCGGTAAAGGTCGTCGCCCGGCACTATGGCCGGCAGGTGCGCGACGAGGTGGTCGGCGGCATCGTGCGTGAATCGCTCGCCGATGCGCTCGACCAGGAGCAGCTTCGCCCCGCGGTGGTACCGCAGATCGCGCCGCTGGAGACCGCCTCCGGGGTGACCTACACGGCGACCTTCGACGTGCTGCCGGATATCTCGTTACCGCAGTTCGAATCGATCGAAATCGCGCGTCCGGTCGCCACTGTTTCCGGCGAGGATGTCGACCGCATGCTGGAGAGGATGCGTGTTCAGCATCGGACCTGGAGCAGGGTGGAGCGCGCCGCGACGCCGAGCGATCGGGTGGTGGTGGATCTGGAAGGTCACGTTGACGGCAAACCGCTCGAAGAGGCCCGGGCAACGGAGCTACCGGTGGAGCTGGACGCGGGGCGTATGGTCGAGGGGTTCGAGGACGGCCTCCTCGGGGTGCAGGCGGGCGAGGACAGGACGCTGGACCTTTCGTTTCCGGAGGCCTACCCGGAGCATCTCGCGGGCAGACCGGTGACGTTCGAGGTGAAAGTGCACCGAGTGGAGGAGCCGGTGCTCCCGGAGGTCGACGGCGCATTTGCGGAGCGCCTCGGAGTCGTGGACGGTGGTGTCGAGTCTCTGCGCAGCGAAGTGCGGGCGAACATGGAGCGCGAGCTCGGCGACGGTCTGCGGGCGCTGCTGAAGCAGCGCGTGATGGAAGCGCTTCTCACCGGAGACGACATTACATTGCCGGAATCGATGGTACGCGGCGAGGTGGCTCGGGCGATGCAGCGACGGCGCGAGGAACTCGAGCGATCCGGCGTCGATCACCGGCATATCGAACTGTCGCCGGATGCGTTCGAGGCGCCGGTGAGGCGCCGGATTGCACTGGAGCTCGTCGTCGCCGAGATCGTCAGGGAACACCGCATCGAGCTCGATCATGCGCGGGTGCGCACTCGCGTCGAGACTATCGCATCCACCTACCAGGATCCCGCCCAGGTGCTCGACTGGTATTACTCCGACCGTTCCCGTCTCGCCGGCATCGAGTCGTTCGTGTTCGAGGAGCAGGTCGTGGAGTGGGTTCTGGAGCGCGCGAAGGTCACCGACGAGCCGACTTCGTTTGACCGGATTCTGAATCCGGGGCAGACTGAAAGCGGGACTGCATGACGGGCTTCCGAGCGAAGACACGGGCTTCCGAGCGAAGACGCTTGGCGTATCCCTGATGTTTGCGGGTGCGTCATGCCTCTGATCGGGCGCTGGAATCGGCCTGACCCTGTCGGGTTGCATGGAAAAATCCATGCAGTCCGATGCCACAACCGGGAGCGGATCACCTGACATGTCCGGAGCAACCCACACCCGCGGGCTCAACCTCATCCCGATCGTCGTGGAGCAGTCCGCCCGGGGCGAGCGGTCCTACGATATCTACTCGCGGCTGCTCAAGGAGCGGGTGGTGTTTCTGTGTGGGCCGGTCGACGATCTCGTCTCGAACGTGGTCGTGGCGCAGTTGCTGTTTCTCGAGTCTGAGAATCCGGACAAGGACATTCACTTCTATATCAATTCGCCGGGCGGGATGGTGACGGCGGGACTTGCCATTTACGATACCATGCAGTTCGTCAAGCCGGACGTGAGCACGATGTGCGTCGGGCAGGCCGCGAGCATGGGGGCGCTGCTGCTCGCCGGTGGAGCGAAGGGCAAGCGCTACTGCCTGCCCCACTCTCGGATGATGATCCACCAGCCACTCGGCGGCTTTCAGGGGCAGGCGTCCGATATCGACATCCACGCCAAGGAAATACTGCGTACCCGCGAGCGTCTGAACGCAATCCTCGCCCTGCATACCGGCCAGCCGATGAAGCGAATCCAGGCCGACACGGACCGTGATCGTTTCATGGAAGCAGGCGAGGCGTGCGACTACGGGCTGGTCGACGAGGTGCTGGAGGCGCGTGAGGTCGGCACCGATTCCGGTCGCGAGTAACTCCGTCGCATCGAAGCGGTACGCGAACCAACCCGAAGAAGCCAAATGGCGAACGACAAGCAAGGCAAGGGCGACCGGCTGCTTTACTGCTCGTTCTGCGGCAAGAGTCAGCACGAGGTTCGCAAGCTCATTGCCGGCCCCTCGGTATTCATCTGCGACGAGTGCGTCGATCTGTGCAACGACATCATTCGCGAGGAAATTCAGGAAAAATCGAATTCGGGCTCGTCGAGCCGTCTACCCGCACCGCGCGAGATCAACCGGATTCTCAACGATTACGTGGTGGGTCAGTTTCACGCGAAGAAGGTGCTCTCGGTAGCGGTGTACAACCACTACAAGCGGCTCGACTCCGGGGTGAAGGTCGACGAGGTAGAGCTCTCGAAGAGCAATGTGCTGCTCATCGGCCCCACCGGGAGCGGGAAGACCCTGCTCGCGGAAACGCTGGCCCGTCTGCTCAACGTGCCGTTCACCATCGCCGATGCGACGACGCTGACCGAGGCCGGATACGTCGGTGAGGATGTCGAGAACATCATCCAGAAGCTCCTGCAGAAGTGCGAGTACGATGTGGAGAAGGCGCAGACGGGTATCGTGTACATCGATGAGATCGACAAGATCTCGCGCAAATCGGACAACCCCTCCATCACCCGCGACGTCTCGGGGGAGGGAGTCCAGCAGGCTCTGCTCAAGCTTATCGAGGGCACGGTGGCGTCGGTGCCGCCCCAAGGTGGACGCAAGCATCCGCAGCAGGAGTTTCTCCAGGTCGACACGTCGAACATCCTGTTCATTTGCGGCGGAGCGTTCGGGGGGCTCGACAAGATCATCGAGCGCAGGGCTACGCAGCATGGTGGCATTGGCTTCGCAGCGGACGTCAAGGGCAAGGACGATACCAAGAAGGTTGGTGAAATCCTCAAGGAGGTGGAACCCGAGGATCTCATTCGCTACGGTCTGATTCCGGAGTTCGTCGGGAGGCTGCCGGTGATCGCCACGCTCGAGGAACTTGACGAGGCACAACTTGTCCAGATTCTCACCGAGCCGAAGAACGCACTCGTGAAGCAGTACGGCAGGCTGTTCCAGATGGAGGGCACCGAGGTCGAGTTTCGCGCCGATGCGCTCGGCTGCGTCGCCCGCAAGGCGATGGAACGCAAGACCGGTGCGCGGGGTCTGAGATCCATCCTTGAGCATGCTCTCCTGGATACGATGTACGACATGCCTTCGATGGAAAATGTGGCGAAGGTTGTTGTCGACGAATCCGTCATCGACGGAGAGTCAGCGCCGCTGCTCATTTACGAGAGCGACAGGCAGCGCGTTGCCCACGATTGATGCCGCGGCGACCCTGGGGGTGCACTCCCCTCTTGAGGGCGCCGTGGTCGAAGAGCAACTGGTTGAATTCCGCCCGAAATGGCGCCATGTAACGAGCGGCGCGGATTGTGAAACCGCGCCGATTGCCTGCTCGGCGCCGTCGGGCGAGCCTCTTTACCGCCTGAATATCCTTCGGAGGTATCCGACATGATCCCCGTGCTTCCTCTGCGGGATGTTGTCGTCTATCCGTACATGGTGATCCCCCTCTTCGTGGGCCGAGATCGCTCTATACAGGCGCTCCAGCGGGCGATGGAGCAGGACAAGCGGATACTGCTCGTCGCGCAGATGGACGCGAGCCAGGACAATCCGTCGGTGGAGGGGATCTATCGGATCGGGACGGTCTCCACCATCCTGCAGCTCCTGAAACTCCCTGATGGTACGGTCAAAGTTCTGGTCGAAGGCGGTCAGCGGGCGCGTATCGACCAGTTCGAAGATGGCGATTCCTTCCTTGGCGCAAGCATCACGGTGCTGGAATCCGGTCCCGATGACGGGCGTGAGATCGAAGCCCTGACCCGCTCCCTGCTCGCCCACTTCGAGCAGTACGTCAAGCTCAACAAGAAGACTCCGCCGGAAATTCTGGCCTCGCTTTCGAATATCGAAGACGCGGCGCGGCTCGCTGATACTGTGGCCGCTCACCTCGCAGTAAAAATCGATCAAAAACAGGCGATCCTCGAGGTTCACGACACGCGCGAGCGCCTGGAGCATCTGATTGAGCGTGTCGAGGAGGAGATCGATCTCCTTCAGGTCGAGAAGCGTATTCGCGGCCGCGTGAAGAAGCAGATGGAGAAGAGCCAGCGCGAGTACTACCTCAACGAACAGATGAAGGCTATCCAGAAAGAGCTCGGTGACATGGACGAGTCGCCGAACGAAATCGAGGAGCTGAGCAAGCGGATCGAGACGGCCGGGATGTCGAAGGAGGCGCGCTCCAAGGCCACGACGGAGCTGAACAAGCTCAAGATGATGTCGCCGATGTCGGCCGAAGCCACCGTCGTTCGCAACTACGTCGACTGGCTGGTCAACGTGCCATGGAAGAAGCGTACTCGCACCGGCCGCGATCTCGGCAAAGCGGAGGCGGTGCTCGAATCAGACCACTACGGTCTCGAGAAAGTGAAGGAACGCATCGTGGAATATCTCGCGGTGCAGACGCGGGTGAAGAAGCTCAAGGGACCCATTCTGTGTCTGGTCGGGGCGCCCGGAGTCGGCAAGACCTCGCTCGGCCAGTCGATTGCCCGGGCGACGAATCGCAAGTTCGTCCGAATGTCGCTGGGGGGCGTACGCGACGAGGCGGAAATCCGTGGCCATCGGCGTACCTACATCGGCGCGTTGCCCGGAAAGATCGTGCAGAACATGGCCAAGGTGGGAGTGCGCAATCCGCTCTTCCTTCTGGACGAAGTCGACAAGATGTCGATGGACTTCCGTGGCGATCCGTCCTCGGCGCTGCTCGAAGTGCTTGACCCTGAGCAGAATCATGCCTTCAACGATCACTATCTGGAGGTCGACTACGACCTTTCCAACGTCATGTTCGTGGCGACCGCAAACACCCTGAACATTCCGCCGCCGTTGCTCGATCGCATGGAGGTCATCCGGCTCTCGGGATACACCGAGGAGGAGAAGCTCAACATCGCGTTGCGCTATCTCCTGCCCAGACAGATGGAAAACGCGGGCCTTGAAGCCGGTGAACTGGCGATTCCGGAAGACGCGATTCGCGACATCATTCGCCACTACACCCGTGAGGCCGGGGTGAGAAACACGGAGCGCGAGATCGCCAAGATTTGCCGCAAGATCGTGAAACAGAAGGTGGGCGACAAGGTCGAGGGAACGATCGAGGTCTGCTCGGACAACATCGAGAAGTATCTCGGTGTCAAGCGGTTCAGGTTCGGTCGCAAGGAGGAGGAGGATCGCGTCGGGCAGGTCACCGGACTTGCGTGGACCGAGGTCGGCGGCGATCTGCTCACGATTGAGGCGGTTGTGATGTCCGGCCAGGGCAATGCGACTTACACCGGTCAGCTTGGAGACGTGATGCAGGAGTCCATCCAGGCCGCGATGACCGTGGTACGGGCGCGGGCCGAGGTTCTCGGTCTCGATGAGAAGTTCCATCAGGAGCGTGACATCCACATCCATGTGCCGGAAGGTGCCACGCCGAAGGATGGTCCGAGCGCCGGCGTGGGTATGTGCACGGCGATGGTGTCGGCACTGACCGGAATTCCGGTGCGTGCGGACGTCGCCATGACGGGCGAAATTACCCTCCGCGGCGAGGTTCTACCCATCGGGGGGTTGAAGGAGAAGCTGCTGGCAGCGCTCCGTGGGGGGATTCGGCTGGTGCTGATTCCGGAGGAAAATGCGCGGGAGCTGGTTGAAATCCCGGAGGATATCAAGTCCAACCTCGACATACGTCCTGTGCAGTGGATCGATCAGGTGCTGGATATCGCCCTGTCGAGACAGCCGGCCGGCGCGGATGCGTCCTTGGACGAAGCGCAACTGGAATCGTCCGATACGGTCGGCGACGACGTGGATCGGGGATTGACCACGCACTGACAGTGACAGGATGTGTCGAGCCGTCGGTTGTTGACAGTCGTTTCAGGCGCTTGCAATATACTCGTGCGTATGGGGGGGATGGCATCTGGAGTAGTGCTGAGGCCATCCGTTCGGCCTGTCCGCCGCTTGATGGGTCTCTGGGAAATGGCCTGAATTCCCGGTGTTTTCGGGTGCTTAGCTCAGCCGGGAGAGCGTCGCCCTTACAAGGCGAAGGTCGGGGGTTCGAACCCCTCAGCACCCACCAAGGCGTGGCTCGGGTTGCTATCTGACAACAGTACCTTATCGGAGTGGTAGTTCAGTTGGTTAGAATACCGGCCTGTCACGCCGGGGGTCGCGGGTTCGAGTCCCGTCCACTCCGCCAATGCTTAGCGGTGACGACGCGCCCCCTCGCGGGCGCGTTTTGCTTTGTGCGCTTGTCTGCCGCGCTGGTGTGCGCCATCGGTTGCTTCCGACCGATCCGGACGCGCATGACGCGCCGAGGTTGAGTTCATGCTCCAGTTCATTCGAGATAATGCGACCGGCTGGATAGCGTGGGGGATTGTCATCCTTATCAGCATTCCGTTTGCGCTTTGGGGAGTCCATCAGTACGTGGCACCCGAGAGTAGTGTGGCGGTCGCCACGGTCGATGATGTGGAGATTGGCTACTACGACTACCAGCGGGCTTACGTGCTTCGTCGCCAGCAGCTCCAGTCGATCCTTGGCGCCGGGATTATCGGCGACGAAGAAGACGCCAGGTTGCGGCGCGATGTGCTCGACACGATGATCGATTCGGAGGTTCTCATCGGCTCGGCCGCCGCCGCCGGCATGCGGGTGGGTGATGGGCAGCTTGCCGGCACCATCCAGGCTCAGGAGGCGTTCCGGTCCAGAGACAGCTTTTCGCAGGAGGTCTACGAGGGTTGGCTGCGTGCTCAGGGTTATTCTTCCGGCGGATTCGAGGAACGCCTCCGGCGATCACTGCTTGAGCAGCAGATCGTGGCTGGCATTGCCGGATCGGATTTCGTCTCCGGCCGTGGACTGCAAGATGCGGTGCAGATGCGCATGCAGACGCGTTCGTTCTCGCTGCTCACCATTCCGGCCTCCGACTTCGAGGCGCCCGAGCCTACCGATACGGAGATCCGAACGCACTTCGATCAGCACCGTGATGACTTCACCGCGCCCGAGCGGTTGCGCCTGCGCTATCTGGAGATCTCTCTGGACGAAATCGCTGCCGAGGTGAAGGCGGATGATGACGAACTTCGCGCCCTGTTCGACTCCGAGCCGGATCGCTTCGTGACGCCGGAGAAACGTGAGGTCTCACACATCCTGCTCTCTGTACCTTCCGATGCCGGCGAGGATGAAGTCGCCGGGACGCGAGAACGGCTTGCTGCTCTGAAGGAGCGTCTTGTGGCAGGCGAGTCGTTCGAGGATCTGGCGAGGGAGAATTCCGACGACCCGGGGTCTGCGGCGGATGGCGGGACGCTCGGATTCATCGAACGCGGAATGATGGTTCCGGAGTTTGAAGCGGCGGCGTTCGCCCTTTCACCGGGCGAGGTGAGCGAACCGGTGAAAACGAATTTCGGCTGGCATCTGGTCAAGGTTACATCGGTGCAACAATCCGGCAACGTGACGTTCGAGGAGGTGCGCAACCAGGTGCTCGCGCAGTACCAGGCGCGTGAAGCGGAGCGCATCTACGCTGAGCGCGTCGAGACGCTTGCCAACGTTACTTACGAGCATCCTGAATCCCTCGAGGTCGGGGCCAGGGAGCTGGGGCTGAGCGTTCGGGAAACCAGTCGGGTAACCCGCGACGGACAGTCCGACGACCCGATCGCCTCGCAGCCTGCGGTGGTCGCGGCGGCGTTCTCGAGCGATGTGCTTGATGCGGGTAACAACAGCGAGCCGATCGAGTTCGAGCCCGGCCGGGTCGTTGTGGTCCGTGCGTTCGATCACGAGCGTGTACGGAAGCTCGATCTGGATGAGGCTCGAGCCGAAGTCGTCCGCGTCCTTCGGGCGGACACGAGACGACGGGCGGTCACCGAAAGAGGGCGCGCGTTGCTCGAAGAGCTGCGCGGTGGGGCGGACGCGGATGCGGTGGCAGCCGAACTCGGCCTCGAATGGAGTCGATTCGAGGACATCGGCCGTACCGGCACCGAGCTCGCCGGCTCGTTGCGTGAGGTTGCATTCCGCATGCCCCGTCCAATCGCCGGGTCCATGCAATTCGATGGGATGTTGGACGGCTACGGAGACTTCGTCATCGTGGCTCTGTCGCGCGTAGAAGACGGCGACACCTCGTCGATGAACGATGAGGAGACCGATATCCTGCGCCGCGTGCTGGAGTCCGACGTCGGCCGTACCGCGTTCGATGCGTTCGTCCGCAGCCGCCGCCAGTCAGCCGACGTCAAAATCAGCGAGCAGAACCCGGAGGGTTGAACGGGTGGTGGGCGCCCGACGGTCGATAAGCGGTCAGCCCGCGCGCAATCTGCTCGTTCGGCGGAAGCGTTTTCGCAGAAACTCCATCTGATCGGCGAGAATGCGCCGGTTCGACAGGACCAGGTACTCCGCGCGATTCGGGACGTACGGCACCGCCAGCAGACTCATGCCCGCTTCATCCGGCGTGCGCGACCCCTTGGAGTGGTTGCATCCCCGGCAGGCGGCCACGACGTTGCTCCAGCAGTCGACACCGCCGCGCGAGAGCGGGACGAGATGGTCCCGAGTGAGCAGATTTCCCGGGAACTGGCGTCCGCAGTACATGCACAGATGTTCGTCCCGCAGGAACAGCTCTCGGTTCGACAGCGGCGGCACGAGGCGCTCGTCGCCGCCGTTGTGGGCATCACCTCTGACCGCGATGATCGAATTGACCGTGATGCGCGAGCGGCGTCCACTGAGCCGGTTGATGCCGCCGTGGAATGTGAATGTCCGCTCGCCGGCGGTCCACGCGATCATCTCGCGTGCGTCCAGGATCACCGCGTGCTGCCAGGGAATCCAGCGCTGGGGCCAACCCGTGATGTCGAGTCGGAGGATGAGGGGGTCGATGAGGGTGTTCACGATCCCGGCCCGTATGTAGGCGATCCTGTCGTTGGGGATGGCGGTATTCTGCATCAATCCGCGCTCTCCGCGCATCCGCCGGCCGACTGTCATGTCATGGCCATGCCCATCATGTTGTATCCGGCGTCGACATGGACCACTTCGCCGGTGATGCCCGCCGCGAAGTCCGAGCACAGGAACGCGGCGGTGTTCCCGACATCGTCGATCGTCACGTTGCGGCGCAGGGCGGACATGGTTTCGACCAAGTGAAGGATTTTGCGAAAATCCGAGATACCGGCCGCGGCCAGGGTCCTGATCGGTCCGGCGGAAATGGCGTTCGCCCGGATACCCTCGGGACCGAGGGCCGCCGCGACGTAACGCATGTTCGCTTCCAGGCTCGCCTTTGCTGCGCCCATCACGTTGTAGTTCGCAATCGCACGCGCGGCGCCGAGGTAGGTCAGGGTCAGCAGGGCGCCGCTGCGTCCCTGCATCATGGGCCGCGCGGCCTTGGCGAGGGCGGCAAAACTGTACGCGCTTACGTCGTGCGCAATTGCATGTGCATCCCGGGTGAGAGAATCGAGGTAGTCACCATGCAACGCTTCGCGGGGGGCGAATGCGACCGCGTGTACGACGATATCGAGTTCGCCCCATAGATTGGACAGCTCCCCGAACGCATGATCGATCGCTGAATCGTTCGCGACATCGCATTCGAGGACGATATTCGAGTCCGCCTCGGCCGCCAGCCTGGTCACCCGCTTGCCGAGACGCTCGTTCTGGAATGTGAATGCGAGCTCCGCGCCCTCGCGGCGCATCGCGCGCGCAATTCCCCAAGCGATGGAGCGATCGCTCGCCACTCCCAGAATGAGCGCCCGCTTGCCTTCGAGAAGAGCCATTCAGCTCGTGGGCGAGTCCGAAAGATGTACGAAGAGTTCCCGGCCGGGAAACAGCAGGTCATTTACCGAGAGCTGATTCCATCGGCGCAGGCTCGCGACGGAGACGCCGAACTGCCGGGAAATCGCCCACAACGAGTCGCCGTGCTTGACCCGGTATCGGATGCGCTGTGGCCCACTGTCGGGGTCGGCATATGCAGCCGGGTTCAGGCGCAGCTCCTGGCCGGGCAGCAGAATGGCGTCTTCTTCGATACGGTTGAGTTCGGTGAGCGCGAGCACCGTCGTTCCGCGTCGCACGGCGATCTCGGAGAGCGTGTCACCGTATTGCACGACGTGGACGGCGTTCGCACGGGCATTCTCCTGCGGGCTCGTACGCAGAAGAGCGGCGGGTAATGGCCTGGAACCCCCGTGATGCACGGTGAGCTGCTGGCCGGGCATCAAGATTGACTCGACCGATAGATCGTTCCAGGCCGCAAGCTGCTCGATGTCCACCGCGTGCCGACGGGCGATCAGCCAAAGGTTGTCACCGTTGCGAACGTGATGAATCGTGGTTGCAGGACCTTCGGGCTCGAAGGTGTCGTCGGTTCCCGGTACGGAGCGATGTTCTGGTGCCGAGGAGTCGGCCAGAGCCACCCCACGCAGTCCGAGCGCGACCGGAATCGTCAGGTGGGTACCCGCGAAGATCCGGTCCGAGGCCAGCCCGTTCGTGTCCTTCAATGCCTTCACGCTCGTCCCGTAGCGAGTGGCGATGGCGCCGAGCGTGTCTCCGGGCACCACCGCGTGGCGGATCCAGCGCCTGTCCCTGTCGGTCGGGAGCCGCGCTAGAGTCGCAGTGAATCGCTGGGCGGCGTCGGTGGGGAGCTGCAAACGGTGTGGCCCTCCGGGTGCGGTCGCCGAACGCTTGAAGCCGGGATTGAGCCGGCGGATTTCCCGGGTGCTGATTCCCGCCAGCTTCGCGGCGAACGCGAGCTCGACCTGACCATCAAGGGCCACGGGACGGAAGTACACCTGGTCGGGAATCGGCTGCAGGACTACGCCGTATCGGTCCGGTTCCTCGATGATTCTGGAGATGGCGACGAAGCGGTATACGTGAGTGCGCGTTTCTCTGGGTAGGCGCAACGACCATACGTCGGTGGGTTTCCCTCGCGCGCGGTTTCGGGAAATCGCGCGCCGGACGTTACCTTCGCCCCAGTTGTAGGCGGCTATCGCCAGTAATGGGTCGTCGTTGAACTCCTGCATGAGGGACGTGAGGTAGTCGAGTGCGGCGCGAGTGGACTCCACGACGTCGCGTCGACCGTCGTACCACCAATTCTGTTTCAGTCCGTACCGCTTGCCGGTTGAAGGCATGAACTGCCACAGACCTGCCGCCCCTGCCGATGAGTACGCGCGTTCTCGGAACGCACTCTCCACCACCGGAAGCAATGCGAACTCCATGGGCAGCTCGTGCTTCTCGACTTCCCGCACGATGTGGGCCAAGTACGGGCGGGCGCGTTGCGCCAGGCGATCGAGGTATGCCGGATTCTTCCGATACCAGTCGATCGCGCGTTTGACCTGTTTCTTCTCCGGGTATTGCAGGTTCATCCCGTTGCGAATTCGTTCCCAGGCATCCCCCTCGCCCGCTGCCATCGTGGCAGGCCCTGACTCTGGCGGTTGCCGCAAGCTGTCGTCGAGCCCATCAATTTCGCCCGGGTCCGGCGGCTTCGACGGATGGATGACCGATGCCGGTGGCGCTACGTCGCCGCTTCGTGCGGCATGGATCGCCGCAGTCGCCGCTGGACTGTCCACCGCTTCGGAGGTGGATTCGGGGGCGGAATAGCCGGGCTTCGGGCTCGCAGGCGTTTCCGGCGCAAGGGGCTGTGTGGTGCAGCCCGCCAGCAAGAGCGGGATGCACAGGACGGCGACCGGCAACCGGGCGGAGATGTGCACTCCGCGGTGGCAGGTCGAGCGTTCACGAATGGAGGACGCCGCATAATCGGGCGTGCCGGTTCCGGGCGCCATGAGATGATCAGATGATTGCGTGCCGACCCGTATGCTATGAAGCGGCGCGGGCGGGGTCAAGAACCCGGCGAAATCCTGGCAGAATCCGACAGACTCCAACGGAGCACAAATGGACGAAGCAGGCAGGTACCATTCGATCACGGCGGAAATGTGGGCATGGATTCTCCGGCCGATTCCTCGTCCCCCTTTCCTCGCGATGAAGACTTCATGAAGCACTTCGGATGAGTCCACCCACCAACATCGCTGAAGCTCACGATCGGCGGGTCGCGTCGCCGATGCGCTCGGAACTGTCACGGTGGATGCAAGGCCCCGCCGGAACGGAGCTGTTGCGGATGGAGGTCGAGTGCGTCCACGCCGCTGTCGGCAACCTGTTCGGCTATCACTGCCTCCAGGTCGGAGACCTCGGCGGAGCCGATCTTCTGGCTGCGAGCCGTATCCTCGGTCGTACCGTCGTCGATATAGACGGCAGTGCGCCGCCCCGGCCGTATCCGGCCGTGAGCGGAGCCGCAACATCGCTGCCGATCGACTCGCACGCAGTGGACGTACTCATTCTGCCCCATGTGCTGGAGTTCGAATCACAGCCTCACGAAGCGCTCCGCGAGGTATCGCGCGTACTGGTCCCGGAGGGAAACCTGGTGATCCTGGGATTCAACCCCCTGAGCGTCATGGGACTGCAACGAGCGTTGCGGCATCGCGCCGCGGTGGCGCCGTGGTGCGGCACCTACTTTGGTGCGGGCCGAATCCGTGACTGGCTCACCCTGCTCGGATTCGACATCGTCGATCAGCGCCCCTGCTTTTCATCGAAGCCCGGAATTCACTCCCGGCGAGCGGGAGGGCGTTCGTTCGTGGACTGGGTGCCGCCGGCACTCGCGAGCGCGAGGCTCATCCTCGCGACGAAGCGCGTCAATGCGATGCTGGTGATGCGTTCGCGCTGGAGGCCGGAGCGGCGGCGTCTTGCCGGCGTGGGATTGGCGGGTCCGTCCGTCAGGGCCGCGGGCGATGAATGACGTGGTGGAGATTTTCACCGATGGCGCCTGCCGCGGAAATCCCGGCCCGGGTGGTTGGGGGGCGGTGCTGCGCTACCGCGAGCACGAGAAGCTATTGTGCGGAGCGCAGGACGACACCACGAACAATCGGATGGAGCTCACCGCCGCCATCGAGGCCCTGGAGGCGCTGCAGCGACCGTGCCGGGTCAGGCTCGCCACCGATTCGACGTACGTGAGAGACGGGATCACGAAGTGGCTCGCGGGGTGGAAGCGCCGAGGCTGGAAGACTACCGGCCGTGCCCCCGTGAAGAATGTGGAACTGTGGAGGCGCCTGGAGCGGGCAGCGTCGACGCACGACGTCGAGTGGGTGTGGGTGAGGGGTCACTCCGGCCATGAAGGAAACGAGAGGGCCGATGCGTTGGCCCGCGCCGCGGCCGAGGGACACACGTCGTGAGACAGATATTCCTCGATACCGAGACGACGGGCCTCGAACCGGAGCTGGGACACCGAATCATCGAGATTGGCGGCGTCGAAATGGTGAACCGCCGCCTGACCGGCCGGCGGCTGCATCACTACCTGCAACCGGATCGCGAGATCGACGACGGGGCGCTCGAGGTGCACGGCATCACCCGCGAGTTTCTGATGGACAAGCCGCGGTTTGTCGATGTCCATGCCGAAATTCTGGAGTTCATCTCGGGGGCGGAGATCATCATTCACAATGCCCCGTTCGATGTGGCGTTCCTCGACTGTGAGCTCGCCCGTCTCGCTCCCCCCGCTGGGCACATCGAGCACCTCTGCCGGGTTGTCGACAGCCTCGCGCTCGCGCGACAGCTTCACCCCGGCCAGCGCAACGGCCTTGATGCGCTGTGCAAGCGCTATCGGATCGACAACTCGGCCCGCCAGCTTCACGGCGCTCTCCTCGATGCGGAGATTCTGGCGGACGTGTACCTGGCGATGACGGGTGGTCAGGCGATGCTCGACCTCGGTGGGCCTGGTGACAACACCGCATCCGGAGACATCTCGCACGGCGCGCCGGGAGCGCGCAGGGCCGGTTCGATTCCCGTGGTGCGCGCAAGCCCGCAAGAGCTGAAAACGCATGAAAGCCATCTCGCGCACATCGACGAGAAGAGCGGGGGACAGTGCCTGTGGATGCGGTTGGAGAACGATTGAGTGATGTCCGTCGTTCCCGTCAGGCCGGCACTTGCTTTCGAAATCGTCCCGACGGGCCGCTCCGGAAATCGAAACCCCGCCGGAACCGCACCGCATGATGTCCCCTCGGAGTGCCGGCGGGAGTGCTTGGAGTCGTGCCCCGTGCATGGCATTCGGGACCGGACCCGGCGTAGAATCCCCGAGCCATGCTTCGTGCTGCCCCCAGACCGGGGCGCATGAGGTTGCAGAGGCCACCGAACCAGCGATGGAGGAGAGTATGAATCCGTTGGACAGTATTACCGGAACCATCGTGAGCGGCATCATCCTGTCGTTGATCCTGGTCGCACTGGTCTGAGCGTTGCGCGAGCGGCGGATCGGCGAGGGTGTGGCTGGGACACGGGACTAGGAGACTCGGACCTATGGATGTTTTCGTGTTGTCGATAGAGCGCTGGATTCACTTTCTGTCCGGTGTGACCTGGATCGGCCTGCTGTACTACTTCAATTTCGTCCAGGTTCCCGCCATTGCGGCAGCGAATGCCGACAAGGGTGGGCCCGGACCGGCTGCGATCAACAAGTATGTCGCGCCGCGTGCACTGCTCTGGTTCCGCTGGGGGGCGGTCGTGACCTGGCTGTCGGGTGCGGCGCTGCTGGCAAGCATGCCGCACCTCAGCCTCGTCGATGCATTCACCCTGCAGGGACCCAGTCAGGTCATCGGGGTGGGCGCGTGGCTGGGCACGATCATGCTGTTCAATGTGTGGGTCCTCATCTGGCCGAATCAGAAGAAGGTTCTGGGGATGGTTTCCGCTACCGACGATGAGAAGAACCGGGCCCGCCGGGTGGCCCTGCTGGCCTCACGGACGAACACGATGCTGTCGATTCCCATGCTGCTGTTCATGGGAGCGTCCGCGCACGGTCTGCCGTACTGACCGGTACTGCGACGAGGTTTCCGGGTCTGCGCGCGGGCACCTAGCCTGACCCGGCAAGCCCGGATTTCTCGCCGGGTTGCGAGCAAGGGCGTAGAGATGGTCGAGAATCAGCTTGTTTCACGAGCCTTATCGATTATCGGCTCGCTTCGCAAATCTGGTATGGACTGGCAAGGCGAATGCGGGACAGGGCGCGCAGGCGTACTCCCAAGTACGGTCGAGCTTGCGAAGCAAGCGGCATCGAAGCACCCCCCGGCCACTCGAAGCCACCCCCATGCAACGCTCAGGACGCTCCCTGTGCCGCGTTCGGCGCCGCCAATTGAGCCGTCTTGCGAAGTAAGCGGCGGGCCTGAGTCGGATCCGCACCCGCAGCCGTGACCCGGTGAGAAATTCGAGCTAGTCCCGCCGGCCGGAACGTCGTACTGGAGCCTAGCTCATTGCGGGTGCCCGGATGACACTTGAAGTGAGCGTCCCGGACGTCGAGTTCGGGGCGCTTGGCCGGTTTCTCGCCACCGGTCTGGTTTCCGCTGCCGCGCGGATCCGGTTGTGCGCATGACCGGCCGTCGCGGAAATCCGAACCACCGGGTCGGACTGTCCGGAGCCTGGCAGGGTGCGGTCCGTGAACCGGCTTCTGATGCGGTGCGCGTCATGCGGGGCGCGCTGGTCGCGTTTCCGTGACGCCCCTGCAAGTCGACCTTGTGTGGCATCAGACACTGAGTCCGGTCGAGCGCTGGCTCTCGGAGGTCGAGCCGTCGTGAACCTCACGTTCGAAGGATCCGGAATGACGTCGATGCGCACGCGCAGACGTCTCGTGTCCCGCCTGCGCGATGAGGGAATTGCTGATGAGAGCGTGCTCGATGCCATTCTCAATGTACCGCGTCACATATTCGTCGACGAGGCGCTTGCGAGTCGCGCCTATGACAATATCGCCCTGCCAATCGGGATGCGGCAGACGATATCGCAGCCGTTCATCGTGGCGCTGATGACACAGGCCATGGTTGCAGAGCCTACGCCGTCGCGAGTGCTGGAGATCGGAACGGGCTGCGGATATCAGACCGCGGTTCTCGCCTCTCTCGTCACGCACGTCTATACCGTGGAGCGAATCGAAGTGCTGCTCACCCGAGCCCGTCGTCGGCTGTGTGCGCTCGGAGTGGACAACGTGAGCTACCGACACGGTGATGGAAGTGCGGGTTGGCCCGAATGCGAACCGTTCGATGGGGTGCTCGTCACGGCGGCGCCTCCGCGCGTCCCGGAGCGGCTTGCGCGGCAACTCGTCATGGGTGGCCGGCTCGTCATACCGGTCGGAGATTCCGGTCGGCAGCGACTGAAGGTTTTCACCCGCACCGTGTCCGGACTGAGCGAAGACACGATCGCCGATGTGAGCTTCGTCCCGATGCTCCGGGGAATGGGATGAGGGCCGGCTGCATGAAGCGCCGCGTTACGCATGCTGCGGGCCGTATCGGCGCTCTGGCGCGAAGGGTCACCGGATCGGTTCTGGTTCTTGGCCCGGCGGTGTTCGTTGCGGGGTGTGGCGGCGGCAGCGTCGTGGCGCCGGTGCGCGCTCCGACGGAGCTCGTGGTGCCGGGACGTGATCGCGAGCACGTGGTTGGCAAGGGCGATACGCTCTACTCGATCGCATGGCGCTTCGGTGTCGATCACCGTACGTTGGCCAGAGCGAACTCGATTCGCGAGCCCTACACCATCTTCCCCGGGCAGCGCCTCCTCGTCCCGGGATCGGAGGACACTGCGGCGACGGAGCCGGCGGGGGCTGCCGCAAGCGAGCCAGGCGGGTCGAACGAGGTATCGATCCGGGGAACCGGAACAGCCAGCGAGCCGGCGGTGGTGTCGCTGCCGCCACCTCTGTCGACCGGGCCGGCCAGTGCGACCGTCGAACAGCCCCCGAAGCCGCTGGCAACGCCTCCGAAACCGCCCACTGCGCAGACGGCGGCCAAGTTGGCGGCGTCATCTTCGTCTGCGGCGCGATCGGTGGCGGGCGTACGCTGGATGCGGCCGACCAGGGGCAAGACGATCTCGACATTCGGGCGAGGCGGCAACAAGGGAATCGACATCGGCGGCACGTTCGGGCAGCCCGTTCGTGCGGCGGCGCCAGGGCGGGTCGTCTACGCGGGCAGCGGACTCATCGGATACGGGAAGCTGGTGATAGTGAAGCATGACAACCGGATTCTGAGCGCCTACGCTCACAACGAACGACTGCACGTGGGTGAAGGGGCTGAAGTGAAGGGTGGTCAGCACATCGCCGATATGGGACGTTCCGGCAAGGGACGCACCATGCTGCATTTCGAGATCCGGCGCGACGGAAAGCCGGTCGATCCGCTTCGGTATCTGCCCTGATCTCCGTTCCGGAGATGGCGGCATGTTGAAAAATCGGTGGCGGGCATCGGGCGTCTTTCAGTCGCCGTCCAGTCCGCGATAGAGAAGCGGAGCGAGCTCCTTCAGCGCACGTCTGTACACTCCGCGCTTGAAGAACACGACTTCGCGTGCCGGATGCCAGTAATTCACCCACTTCCAGTGGTCGAATTCAGGTCGCTCGCTTGCGTCCACCTGCACGTCCTCTTCGTCGCCGAGCAGACGCAGAAGAAACCATCGTTGCTTCTGTCCGATGCATACGATGCCGGGCCTGCGTCGTATGAAACGCTGGGGAAGCCGGTAACGCAGCCAGTCGCGGGTCTGGCCGATGAGCTCCACATGGGTCGGAGACAGGCCGAGTTCTTCCTGCAACTCCCGGTACAGCGCGTCCACGGGTGATTCATGCGCCTTGATGCCGCCCTGTGGGAACTGCCAGGCATCCTGTCCGACGCGGCGCGCCCACAGCACACGACCCGCGTCGTTGTGCACGATAATCCCCACATTGGGCCTGAAACCGTCTTTGTCGATCATGGCGCACCCAAGGGTCCGGTGGGGATAACAGGGCAAGTGTTTCATCATCACCGGAAGGTGGCAATCACAGACGGTCGAGCATCTCGAATATCCGCTCCCGTACATCCTCGAGCGTGCCGAGACCGTCGATGCGCGACACCTGCGGCGCCTCCTGCGGCTCTTCGCTCTGCCATTCACGGTAGTATTCGACAATCGGCGCGGTCTGCTCGTGGTACACCTCCAGCCGGTGCCGCACGGTGGTTTCCCGGTCATCGTCGCGCTGCACCAGAGGCTCTCCGGTGATGTCATCGAGATCATCGATTTTGGGCGGATTGAACTGCACATGGTACGTCCGGCCCGAGCCCGGGTGTACGCGGCGGCCGCTCATGCGTTCGATGATGTGCTCGTCCGGGACCGCGATTTCCACCACCGCCTCGATGCATACGCCTCGGTCACGCATTGTCGCTGCCTGCGGGATGGTGCGCGGAAATCCGTCGAGCAGGAATCCCTTTGCACAGTCGTCGGCGGTGATTCGCTCCTCCACCAACTCCACAATGGTCTCGTCGGGGACGAGCCGCCCCGCATCCATCAGGACTTTCGCCTTCGCGCCGAGTTCGCTTCCCGAGCGTATCGCCGCCCGGAGCATGTCGCCGGTCGAGATTTGGGGGATGCCGTAGCGTTCGGCGACAAATGCGGCCTGGGTACCCTTTCCCGCCCCCGGCCCACCGAGGAGAATGACTCGCATGCCCTGACCTCCGCTGGATGATTGATTTCCCACAATGAAACTCCACTCGGACACTGGAGCCGCCGACCGACAGCGTATCACCGCGTACGGCGTCGAATTCGTGACCGTGGAAGAGACCACGTTCACGGGAGCGGTGCTGCTCGGTCGGGGCAGGCATGCAACGGATTTCGACGAACGCCGGCTCGGCGATGTGAGTGCCGCCACAATCGAGCGAATACTCGAGCGCAATCCGGAAGTCGTCCTCCTGGGTACCGGGGCGCGGCACATGCTTCCGTCGCCCGGACTCCTTGCTCCGTTGACGCGCGCCGGCATTGGAGTCGAGGTCATGTCGACCTCCGCAGCCTGCCGTACCTGGAACATCCTCAACGCCGAGGGGCGCAAGGTCGTGGCTCTGCTTCTTCCGATTGAGCAGAAGGAGTGCTGAATGTCGGATCGGGTCGGTACCGCAGACATCGGGACGTTGGTGGAGGCGGCGGGAATCGAACCCGCGTCCGCAAGCGGTCCGCCTTTGGCTCTACATGCTTAGCCGCGTCTTTTCATTTGACCGCATCACCACCCGACGGGCAGGGCTGCGAAGCGGCGAGCCTCAAGGGATTTGACGGCGTCGAGCGAGGCGATCGAAGCCGCGATCCTGTGTGAGTCGACCTCCGGAACCCGCGCGCACAGGCACGACACGGCCGAAGGCTGGCTGCCCTCAGGCGGCCAGAGCGTAGTTGTCGTCGTTGGCAACTAATGTGTTGCAGCAGGATTTTACGAGGAAGCCGCATCCTCGGCATGCACCTCGGGTTTCATCACCCACGTCGAAGCCTTGTCGCCCCCCGTTGCGTGGCGGTGCCATTGTACGGTTCGATGGGTAGGGACGCCAGCGCCGCACCGCCGGCGCTGCGTTGCCGGCACGGTCACCGCACGCGGGTCGTCACGCCGGGTCCGGCGACAGCGTCAGTATCTCCACGCCGGAGGCGGTGACCGCCAGGGTGTGTTCCCACTGGGCGGACAGGCTGCGGTCCTTCGTCACCACGGTCCAGCCATCCTTCAGCAGTTTTACATGCTGACGCCCCGCGTTCACCATCGGTTCGATCGTGAACGTCCATCCCTCTTCGAGCCTCTCGCGGGTGCCCGGTGTCCCGTAGTGCAGTACCTGGGGCTCCTCGTGGAAGTTGCGGCCAATGCCATGGCCGCAGTACTCGCGCACCACCGAGTAGCCGTGCCGTTCGGCGTGGCGCTGAATCGCATGACCGATGTTTCCGAGATGGACTCCGGGGCGCACCATCTCGATTCCGACCCACATCGCTTCGCGAGCAACGCGGCACAGCCGGCGGGCCGCGACGGACGGTTCCCCGACGAACAGCATGCGGCTGGTATCGCCGTGAAACCCGTCCTTGATCACGGTGACGTCCACGTTGACGATGTCGCCGTTCTTGAGCCGTTTCTCGTTGGGGATGCCGTGGCAGACCTGATGGTTGACCGAGGTGCAGATCGATTTCGGGAACCCGTGGTAGTCGAGGGGTGCGGGGATCGCCTTCTGGACGTTGACGATGTGATCATGGCACAGGGCGTCGAGCTCGGCGGTCGTCATGCCGGGTTCGAGATGCGCGCTTGCGAGATCGAGTACTTCGGCCGCAAGACGGCCGGCGATTCGCATCTTCCCGATGTCCTCGGGCGACTTCGGCATGATTCTGATGCTCGGTACGCCCTGGCGCGCCAGGGCCCTTCTCGCCCGGCCCGCCAAGTGTTCACGCGCGGATGATGCAATGCCGAATCGCATGTCGAAAGGACGCCGCCGGAGAAATTGTTGCTACCACATCCCTATGATATAAAGCGCGCCCCCCGGGAGGCAACGCGGCCCGGGCATCCCACACATGCACCGACACGTGCGTCCGGGTGCCGAGGACTCCATCTGGAATCCGCGGTAGACGCCACGGGGTGCATGGAGGCCCAACCCAAACCGAGGCAGGTACCATGACCGCAGTGTCCATGCGCGACATGCTGGAGGCCGGTGTTCATTTCGGTCACCAGACGCGATTCTGGAACCCGAAGATGCGTCCCTACATCTTCGGAGAGCGCAACAAGATTCACATCATCGATCTCGAGAAATCACTCCCCCTGTACAACGACGCGCTGAACTTTCTCGGCCGCATGGCCGCGAGCGGCGGCACCATCTTGTTCGTCGGCACCAAGCGGGCGGCTCAGGAGCGCATCGCGCTCGAGGCGCAGCGCTGCGGCATGCCGTACGTCAACCGTCGCTGGCTTGGCGGCATGCTGACCAACTACCGCACCGTCAAGCAGTCGATCAAGCGGCTGAAGGAGCTTGAGGCGCTCATCGAGGAAGGTGGCCTCGATCGGGTGAGCAAGAAGGAGGGGCTCTCGCTTCAGCGGGAGCTCGCGAAGCTCGAGCGTGGTCTGGGTGGAATCAAGGACATGGATGGCATCCCCGATGTGCTGTTCATCGTCGACGTGGGTTACGAGAAAATCGCGGTGGCCGAAGCGGTGACGCTGGGCATTCCGGTCGTCGCGGTCGTGGACACGAACAACGCTCCTGACGGCGTCGACTACATCATTCCCGGGAATGACGACGCGATACGTTCGATCGAGCTCTACGTCTCCGGAGCCGCGACCGCGGTTCTCGAAGGCCGGGAGTCGGCACAGCTCGAAGTAGCCGCGGCGGTTGGCTCCGGAAAGGGAACGGATGACGAGTCGGCGGTCACGGGCCGGGCGAACAGAAGGAAGAAGGTCCCGGTCAGGAAGAAAACGGTAGCCGCCACGCAGAAGAGTGTGTCCAGCGGGCCGCTGGCCGATGAGGCGGATGCCGCGGGCCATGGTGGCGACGGTGGCGGCGGTGATAGTGACGAAGCCGTGGGGGTCGGCGGCGGAACCGCTGCCGGCGACGAAGTCGTGGGGACCGATGACGGAACCGCTGCCGGCGCCGAAGCTGCGGCGATCGCCGGCGAAGTAGCCGCCGATGGCGAGTCGGCGCAGGGCTGAACGCGACACGGACTCGAATCGAGAGAGGGGCAGCGGATCGATGCAGATTACGGCGGCGATGGTAAAGGAACTCCGCGAACGTACCGGAGCGGGCATGATGGACTGCAAGCGGGCGCTGACCGAGGCGGAAGGGGACCTGGAGAAGGCGGTTGGAATCATGCGCCTGTCCGGTCAGGCTAAGGCTGACAAGAAGGCGGGCAGGATCACGGCGGAAGGGGTGGTCGCGATCAGGATGGACGACGCGGGAACGCGTGCGGCCATGGTCGAGATCAACTGCGAGACGGACTTTGTGGCGAAGGAAGCCGAGTTTGGCGTTTTCGTGGAGGCGGTCTGCGCTCGCGCGCTCGCGGCGGCCCCGGCCGATCTCGACGGGCTGGCCGAGACACCCCTTGATGGTGCGGGAGGACCGAGCATCGAGGAGGAGCGGCGCAGTCTCATCGCACGAACCGGTGAGAACATCAGCATCCGGCGCTTCGCCACCATCGATTCGCGGGGGGGGCGGCTCGGCGTGTACCTGCATGGCAAACGAATCGGCGTTGTCGTCGATTTGGAGGGTGCGGACGAGGTTGTCGCGAAAGACATCGCGATGCATGTCGCGGCGAGTCGACCGGTCGCGGTCGCAGAGGCGGACATGCCGAAAGACATGCTCGCGAGGGAGCATGAAATCCTCGAAACACAGGTCGCCGAGAGTGGAAAGCCAGCGGAAATCCAGGCGAAGATGCTGGCCGGGCGAATCGCGAAATTTCTCAAGGAGGTCACCCTTCTCGGTCAGCCGTTCGTCAAGGATCCCGACCGGACCGTCAAGGAGCATCTCCGTGCTTCGGGCGCCGCCGTGCTTCGATTCGAGCGTTTCGAGGTCGGCGAGGGGATCGAGAGGAAGACCGAGAACTTTGCCGAGGAAGTGCTGGCTCAGGCGCGCGGCCACTGATGGCCGCATCCCGTGACGCGGATAGTGCCTCCGCGTCCAGAGTTGTCTATCGGCGTGTTCTTCTGAAGCTCAGCGGCGAGGCGCTGATGGGAGAGGAGCGCTTCGGACTCGATCCCCAGGCGCTGCGCACGGTGGCGTGCGGCGTGGGCGAGCTCCGGGCGATGGGCGTCGAGGTCGCTCTGGTCATCGGAGCGGGAAACATGTTCCGGGGGACCAGGCTCGTGAAGGGCGGGATGGAGAGGGTCACCGCCGATCACATAGGCATGCTTGCGACGGTGGTCAATGCGCTCGCGTTGCAGGACGTGCTCGAACGAAGCGGTTTCATCGCGAGGGTGATGTCCGCGATTCGCGTCAACGAGCTGTGCGAACCCTATCTGCGCCGCCGTGCGATGCGGCATCTGGAGAAAGGCCGGGTGGTGATCTTCGCGGCGGGAACGGGAAACCCGTTTTTCACCACCGACACCGCAGCCAGCCTCCGGGCCGTGGAGGTCGAGGCCGACCTGATGATCAAGGCGACCAAGGTGGATGGCGTGTATTCGGCTGATCCGCTGTCCGACCCCACCGCTCGGCGGTTCTCGCGGCTCGACTACGATCAGGTACTGCAGCGGAAGCTGTCCGTGATGGATGCGACGGCGATCGTCATGTGTCGGGACAACGACATGCTGCTGCGGGTGGTCGACATGGACAAGCCCGGAGCGCTCGTTCGGGCCGTGATGGGTGAGGACGAAGGTACGCTGATAGAGAACATACCGGGCGGCGGGGATTCGGGTGTATAGTGAGCCGGCTTTCCGATGGCTTGGTGAAGCCGATGATCGACGACATCAAGAAGGACGCAGACTCCCGAATGGCGAAGAGCGTCGAAGCGTTGCGGCACGAGTTCGGGAAGATGCGCACCGGACGGGCCCACGCAAGCCTCCTCGACCATGTCACGGTGAGTTACTACGGAAGCGATGTTCCCCTGAATCAGGTCGCGAGCATCAGCGTGTCGGATTCCCGCACTCTCGCGATTTCTCCGTGGGAGAAGAAGATTACTCCCGACATAGAAAAAGCAATCGTGCGCTCGGACCTGGGACTCAACCCGATCTCGGGCGGCGATGTCATCCGGGTGCCGTTACCGCCGCTCACCGAGGAGCGACGCAGGGAGATGACCCGCGTCGTCCGACAGGAAGCCGAGCAGGCTCGAGTCGCAGTGCGCAATGTTCGCCGATCCGCCAACCAGCAGATCAAGGCGCTCATCAAGGACGAGCACATTCCGGAGGATCTGGAGAAGCGTGCGGAAGCGGATATCCAGAAGCTGACGGATCGCCATGTCGCCAGTATCGATTCGGTGCTCGAAGAGAAAGAGCGCGATTTGATGGAAGTCTGACTGCGCATGAATTCGTCTCCTCTCCCGCACATCGACACCAGTGCGGAAGTCCCGTATCTCGATCAGCGACGCGGAGGCTCGCACAGGGAAAGCCTTCCTCGACATGTGGCAATCATCATGGACGGGAGTGGGCGTTGGGCGCGGCGCCGCCGGTTGCCTCGTTTCGCCGGACATCGCGCCGGCGTCGATGCCGTGCGCGATGTTGTCGGAGCCTGCGGCGAGCGGGGAATCGAAGTCCTTACGCTGTTCGCGTTCTCCAGCGAGAACTGGCGGCGGCCCCGCGACGAGGTGGAAGGGCTCATGGGGTTGTTCAGAAATGCGCTGGAGCAGGAGGCTCGCCGGCTCCACGAGAACAACGTCCGTCTGGAAGTCGTCGGCGAACGTGGGGCGCTCAACGACATGCTGCGCAAGCGGATCGGCCAGGCTGAGGAACTCACGCGCAAGAATACCGGCTTGCGGCTGATCGTCGCCATGAACTACGGCGGGCGCTGGGATGTGACGCAGGCTTGTCGGTCGATCGCACGCGAGGTTCGCGACGAATCGCTCGACCCGGACACGATTACCCCCGAGTTGCTGGGGGAGCGCCTGTCATTGTCGGAGCTTCCGCCTCCCGACCTGTTCATCCGTACCGGCGGAGAGATGCGAGTCAGCAACTTCCTCATCTGGCATCTCGCCTATGCCGAGCTCTATTTCACGGAAACTCTGTGGCCGGATTTCGATGTTCGGGCGCTGGACGCGGCGCTGGACGCTTACGCCGGTCGTCAGCGCCGTTTCGGCCGCACTTCCGAACAGGTCGTCGAGACCCGAATGAATGGTCATCTCGGCCCACGGTGATTCGCTGCCCCGGCGCGTGATCACTGCACTCGTCGCGGTGCCGGTCGCGGTGGCCGCAGTCCTCGCCCTGCCGACTGAAAGCGTTGCGCTTCTCTTCGCAGTCATTATGGTTGCGGCGAGTGTCGAGTGGGCTCGCATGACGATGCCGGGGCACCCCGCAAGGCACTTGTTTCCGCTGGTCGTCGCCGGGTCGGTACTGTTGGTCTGGTTCGCCGGAGCGCAGTGGGTCGGCTGGCTCGGAGTTCTGTGCGCGATTTCGCTCGCATGGTGGTGCGTCGCGCTGGTGTGGGTGATCCGGTTCGAGCAGGGCCGGGACGTTGCGACTCCGACCCGCGCGGTTGTCGGAGGCATCGTTGGATGGATGGTCATCGTGCCGGCCTGGGCGGGGATGGTGTACGTCCACGGTTCCGCCCAGGACGGCCCGTCGCGAGTGCTGCTCATTCTCCTTGTCGTATGGGCGGCGGACATCGGCGCCTACTTCGCGGGACGCAGGTTCGGCGTGCGCCGGCTCGCCGCGCGCACGAGCCCGGGCAAGACCGTCGAAGGGGCTGCGGGTGGACTGGCGGCGGTGGTCGTGCTTGGAATTGCCGCCGGGCTGTGGCTGGATCTTCCGATGGCGCATGTGACGTTACTGGCACTTGTGTGTCTGGTTGCCGGTGCCCTGTCGGTGCTCGGTGACCTCGTGGAAAGCCTGATCAAGCGGAAATCCGGCGTGAAAGACAGCGGGAATCTCCTCCCGGGTCACGGAGGGGTGCTCGATCGTATCGACAGCCTGACCGCGGCGGCTCCCGCGTTCGCCATCGGTTTCGACCTGTTCGGAGCGGTGCGATGAAGCGGTTGACGGTGTGCGGTTCGACGGGCTCCATCGGAGTCAGCACCCTAGACGTGGTGTCCCGCAACCGCTCGCGCTACGAAATCTTCGCGCTGACCGCACATTCGAGTGTCGACAGGCTGGCCGCACAATGTCGGCAGTGGCGACCGCAGTTCGCGGTCATGTCGGACGATTCTGCCGCGGTGCGGCTCGCCGCGATGCTTTCCTCGGAGGAGCCGAAGACGGAAGTGCTGGCCGGCGCATCGGGACTCCAGCACGTCGCGGCGCACCCGGAAGTGGACTACGTCATGGCGGCGATCGTGGGAGGAGCCGGCCTGGTGCCGACGCTCGCGGCCGCGCGGGTGGGGAAACGGGTCCTGCTTGCGAACAAGGAGGCGCTGGTGATGTCGGGCCGGCTGTTCATGGACGCGGTACGTGAAGCCGGCGCGGACCTCCTGCCCATCGACAGCGAGCACAACGCGATCTACCAATGCATGCCGGGCGCAGATGCGCATGGCCCGGGACGGGGAGTGCGGCGCATCCTGCTGACGGGCTCGGGCGGTCCCTTTCGAGCCCGGAGTCCCGAATCGCTGCACGATGTGACCCCGGACGAGGCGTGTGCTCATCCGAACTGGTCCATGGGGCGCAAGATCTCGGTCGATTCGGCGACGATGATGAACAAGGGCCTGGAAGTGATCGAGGCCTGCTGGCTCTTCGACACCGGTCCCGACGCGGTGGAGGTCGTCGTCCATCCGCAGAGCGTGATTCACTCGATGGTCGATTACGAGGACGGATCCGTGCTCGCGCAGCTCGGCAACCCGGACATGAGGACGCCAATTGCACATGCGCTCGCATGGCCCGAGCGCATGGAGTCGGGGGTCGCCCCGCTCGATTTGGTGAAGACTGCACGCCTCGACTTCGAGGCGCCCGACTTCGGCCGGTTTCCGTGCCTCCGGCTCGGGTTCGAGGCGGTGCGAGCCGGCGGCTCGGCGCCGGCGGCGCTCAACGCCGCGAACGAGGTCGCGGTGGACGCATTCCTCAATCAGCGTCTGAGGTTCACCGCGATCGCCCGGGTCGTGGAGGAAACCATGCTGGCATGCGCGGCGGACGAGCCCCGTACGCTCGACGATGTCCTCGATCTGGACGGCGCGGCGCGGGCGCGGGCGGCCGAATTCGTCGCGGCGGCGTCGAGCCGGAGCTGAAGGCCCGCAACGCGATCGACTTCGCAGGCGACATGGACATTCTCTACTCGGTCATCGCGTTCATTCTGGCTCTGGGCGTACTCGTGACCGTGCACGAGTTCGGTCATTTCTGGGTGGCGCGACGGCTCGGGGTCAAGGTGCTCACCTTCTCGGTGGGATTCGGGCGTGCGCTGTGGTCGCACCGGCCGCGCGGGGGTGAGACCGAATACGTGATCGCGATGATTCCGCTCGGCGGTTACGTGAAGATGCTCGACGAGTCGGAGGGAGAGGTCGCGGCGCACGAGCGGCAACGGGCGTTCAACCGCAAGCCGTTGTCGACCCGGGTCGCGGTCGTCGTCGCAGGGCCCGCGTTCAACTTCCTGTTCGCCATTGTGGTGTACGCGTGCATGTATATGGTGGGCGTCGACGGACTGCGCCCCATCGTGGACGGTACGATGTCCGGTTCCGCTGCCGAGCGGGCCGGATTCCGGCCCGGCGACGAGCTGACTTCGGTGCAGGGTGCGGAGGTCGAATCGTGGCAGTCGGCGGCGCAGGCGATCATTGCCGCTTCCCTCGCTGATCGCAGGATCGAGGTCGATGTCGTCGATGCGGACGAGCGGCGACAGGAACGTGTCATCGACCTCGGTGAGATCGTCGTCGACGACCTCACCCGGGGACAATTCTTCGACCGGATCGGATTCGCACCCGCCCGGCCCTTGCTCCCGGCCATCATCGGACGGCTGGAGTCCGGGCAGCCCGCCGAGCGGGATGGTTTCCAGATCGGTGACCGGGTGCTCGAAGCGGTCGGCCGCAAGGTCGAGGGCTGGTCGGACTGGGTGCGCATCGTGCGCGAGCGCCCCGGTGAGACCTTCCCGGTGGTGGTCGAGCGCGACGGCGCCGCCGTGACAATCCGGCTGACCCCGGATGTCGAGCAGGCGGCGGACGGGGTCCCGTTCGGCCGGATCGGCGCCGGGGTGGGCGACCCGGGCGATCTGGGCGGCGTCGCCGATCGGTACTTCGTCACGGAGCGCTACGCTCCCTGGTCGGCGCTCTGGAAGGGAGCGGAGAAGACCGGGGAGATCACGGCGCTTACGCTTCGCATGATCTGGAAGATGGTGCGGCTGGAGGTGTCGCTCGACAACCTGAGCGGACCGATCGGCATCGCCGAGTATGCTGGTGTGTCTGCTCAAAGCGGACTCTCGCGCTTTCTGGAGTTCCTGGGAATCGTCAGCGTGAGCCTCGGGATCCTCAATCTGCTGCCCATCCCGCTGCTCGACGGCGGACACCTGTTCTATTACGCGGTAGAATTCATCCGGGGACGGCCGGTGTCGGAAACAACCCTCATGGTGGGACAACGGCTGGGCATCGCCCTGCTCGTCGGCCTGATGGGATTCGCACTCTACAATGA
The DNA here is from genome assembly GCA_026709935.1 of Thiotrichales bacterium. Lineage (GTDB taxonomy): Bacteria > Pseudomonadota > Gammaproteobacteria > HK1 > HK1 > HK1. The sequence goes on along the minus strand of JAPOSC010000051.1, from coordinate 143,704 downwards.
CCTCGCTCGGCTGCTGGGATATTGACGTCTCGTGAGGGCGCGCCGCACGACAACGCGCTGCGTGACTATCGGCAAGCGGTGGTGAATTTGGCTCGCTTGCGCATCGCCGTTATCACATTTGTGTTGTGCGCTGCGGTGCGGGCGGCCGTGGCGGTGGATGCCTTCGTCGTCCAGGACATCCGGCTGGAGGGGCTCCAGCGAATCACCGCCGGTACGGTATTCAACTACCTTCCGATCAAGGTCGGAGACACTGTGGATGGCGCCCGCACCGCCGGTGCGCTGCGCGCATTGTTCGGGACCGGCTTCTTTCGCGACGTGCGGCTCGAACGCGACGGCGAGACCCTTGTGGTCTCAGTGATCGAGCGGCCGTCCATCGGCAGCATCGAGTTCAGCGGCAACGAAGACCTCAAGACCGAAGATCTCCTTTCCGCCCTGGAGCAGTCGGGGTTTGCACAGGGGCGCGTGTTCAACCGATCGACGTTCGATCAGGTGAAGCAGGAACTGCATCGAACCTACTTCGCGGCCGGCAAGTACGGCGCCCGGATCACGGGCACGGTGACACCGCTCGAACGCAACCGTGTCGCGGTCAAGTTCGATATTCGTGAAGGTGTTGTGGCGAAGATTCGGCAGATCAACATCGTGGGGAACACCGCGTTCGACGACGATGATCTGCTCGACGACTTCGAGCTGGACGCGACCGGGTTCTTCTCCTTCATCACCCGCTCGAACCGATACTCCAAACCGAAGCTCGCCGCCGATCTGGAGACGTTGCGGTCGTTCTATCTCGACCAGGGCTTCATCAATTTCAACATCGACTCGACCCAGGTATCGATCTCTCCCGACAAGGCTGATGTCTACATCACCATCAACATCACCGAGGGTGGCCGTTACCTCGTGCGTGATGTCTACCTCCAGGGCGCTCTGCTCGTTCCCGAGGCAGAACTCTTCGATCTCGTTACCGTCGTTCAGGACGGGGTGTTCTCCAGGAAGGACGTCACCGAGACTGCCCGCCGCATCGGGGATCGACTCGGGGACGAGGGCTACTCCTTTGCGAACGTCAACGCGGTCCCGGAGATCGATGACGCGGAGAACCGTGTCGACCTCACGTTCTTCGTCGACCCGGGGAACCGGGTCTACGTACGGCGCATCAACTTCCGGGGCAACGCCAAGACGCGTGATGAAGTGCTGCGGCGCGAGATGCGGCAGATGGAGAGTGGATGGATATCGACCGAGGCGATCGAGCGGTCCAGGGTGCGCCTGAACCGTCTCGGTTTCTTCGAATCGGTGTCGGTCGAGACGCCTGCCGTCCCGGGAACCTCCGATCAGGTCGACGTCGACTTCACAGTGGTCGAGAGACCGTCGGGAAACCTGCTGCTCGGCGTCGGCTACTCGAGTTCGGAAGGGCCGGTATTCGACACCAGCATCACGGACGAGAACATTTTCGGAACCGGCAATCGCCTCAGCGCGTCGCTCGACACCAGCGACGTCAGCCGGGATATTTCCGTTTCCTGGCTCAATCCCTACTGGACCGTGGACGGCGTCAGTCGTGGCTTCGACGCTTACATGCGACGCACCGATGCCAGTGAGGCAAACCTCGCCGACTATGATCTGGATCGGATCGGCGCGGGAATGACGTTCGGGGTTCCCGTTTCCGAATCCACCCGCGTGAATGTCGGTTTCAACCTGGAACAGACCGAATTCCGGCTGGGTTCGTCGCCCTCCGACGAGTTGAACCGGTTTTACACCGAGAGCGGTGGCCGGTTCCTCACTCTTCTCGTCACCGGAGCATGGGCCAAAGACACCCGCAACAGCAGATTCCTGCCCACAAGCGGCAGTCTGAGCCGACTGAGTGCAGAGTTCGCGGCGCCCGGCAGCGAACTCACTTACTACAAGCTGTTTGCACGGCACCAGCGGCTGTTCCCGCTCCCGGGCGACTTCGCGTTCATGCTGGAGGGGGAGGTGGCCTACGGGGATGGTTTCGGCGGCACCGACAACCTTCCCCTGACCGAGAACTTCTTCGCCGGCGGTCTCCGGTCGGTCCGTGGTTTCAGGGCGAACACGCTCGGTCCGAGAGACAGTCTGGGCGAACCCCTCGGCGGCAGCCTCAAGACCGTCGGGACCGCCGAACTCATTCTTCCGCTGCCGTTCGCGAAAAACTCCAGTACGTTCCGTATCACTACCTTCCTGGACACCGGAAACGTGTACGGACCGGATGAGGATTTCGACTTCGATACGCTTCGGTTCTCCACCGGCCTTGCTGCGGTTTGGTTGTCGCCCGTGGGCCCCATGACCGTTAGCATTGCGAGGCCACTCAGGTCCGAGACAGATGACCGGACGCAGAGATTCCAACTGACACTTGGTACGAGTTTCTAGTCATGCCCGAAAACCACAATATCCGACGATTGATCCATGGCTGGCTGATGGGACTCCTGCTCGCCTGCGGCCCTGGAGCGTACGCTCAGGAGTTCAAGGTCGGCTTCGTCAACGTTGCGGTGGTCCTCGACCAGGCGCCGCAGGCGGCCGCGGCGCGGGCTCGTATCGAACGTGAATTCGCGCCCAGGGATCGGGAGATCCTGTCGCAGCAGCAGGAGCTGCGGGCACTCGAAGATACCCTTGTGAAGGACGTGGCGGTCCTGTCGGCCAGTGAACGCGAACGCCAGGAGGCCGAGATCAGGCAGCTCAAGCGCGAGCTGCGGCGTTCCGAGGAGGAATTTCGCGAGGATCTGAACCTGCGGCGGAGCCAGGAGCTGAGTGCGCTGCAGCGCATGGTGACGGAGGTCATCCAGGATATGGCGCGGGCGGAGAGCTACGACCTCATCATGACCGACGGGGTCGTCTTTGCCGGAGACAAGGCCGACATCACGAAACGCGTCATTGACCGTCTGAAGGCCGACTTCAACGAGTCGGACGGGTAGTGCGAGAATTACCCCGACTTCATGCTCTCCCCCCGCCTTCGCGGGAGCTGAAGGCGCGGATCGGTGAGACGTTCGCATTTGTGAGCCGTATTGCGGAAGCCGCGCCTTGAGCTATCGACTCGGGGAACTCGCCGAAAGGATCGGGGCCGAACTGCGCGGTGACCCCGACATCACCATCGATCGAGTGGCGGTTCTGGACGCCGCCGGGCCGAGCGCGGTCGCGTTCCTGGCGAATCGCCGCTACCGGCCCTATCTGGAGAGCACGAAAGCAGGCGCAGTCATTCTGGGGCCGGAGTTCGTGGAGGGTTGCCCGGTGTCGGCGCTCGTGCTCGACAATCCGTATCTGGGCTACGCGCGCGCCGCCACTTTGCTATCACCGATCATCGAGCGGGAGCTCGGGATCGCGCCGAGCGCGGTTGTCGATTCCGGCGCTACGGTGGCGCCGGACGCATCGATTGGCGCCCATTGTGTCATCGAAGTCGGGTCGAGGGTCGGGGCTGGCACATCTATCGGTGCCGGCTCGTTCCTCGGACGGGGTTCGTCGGTCGGGCCGCACGGGCATATCGCGGCCGCAGTGGTGATCTGCCGGGGCGTGCATATCGGAGCACGGGCAATTCTCCACCCCGGGGTGGTGGTCGGCGCCGATGGATTCGGTATCGCCAACGACAACGGAACCTGGGTCAAGATTCCCCAGTTCGGCGGCGTGCGCGTCGGCGACGACGTGGAGATAGGCGCCAACACCACCATCGATCGCGGGGCGCTGGAAGATACCGTCATCGAAGACGGCGTCAAGCTCGACAATCTCATCCAGATCGGCCACAACGTGCGGATCGGCGCCCACACCGCCATCGCGGCCTGCACCGCGATTGGCGGGAGCGCCCGAATCGGACGCCGGTGCACGATCGCGGGCGCCGTATCCATCGCCGGACATCTGGAAATCGCCGACGATGTGCACCTTACCGCGACTTCGGCGGTGCCCAACACGATCGGGGAACCGGGGGTCTATTCGTCGGGGATGCCCATCCAGGAGAATCGGGCGTGGCGGCGCAACGTCGCGAGACTGCGTCAGCTCGACGAAATGGCCCGGCGATTGCGGGCGATCGAGCGCAAGCTCGATGGACAGACTTGAAGGTGGCCGTCACCTGGCGGCCACTGGAGGACGCGCGATGGCGGACATGACGATCGAGGAGGTGCTGGAGCATCTGCCGCACCGTTACCCGTTCCTGCTGATCGACCGGGTGCTCGAATGCATCCCCGGAAAGTCGCTCGTCGCGTTGAAGAACGTGACCATCAACGAGCCTTTCTTCCCTGGTCACTTCCCGCGCCGGCCGGTGATGCCCGCGGTGCTCATTCTGGAGGCAATGGCGCAGGCGACGGGGCTCCTCGCGCTGCGCTCGCTCGACCGGTTGCCGTCGGCGACCGAGATGTACTACTTCGTCGGGATCGACCGCGCCCGGTTTCGCCATCCGGTCGAGCCGGGCGATCAGCTCGTCATCGAGATAGATCTCCTGCGCACCACGCGCGGCATCTGGAAGGTGCAGGGGCGCGCGAAGGTCGAGGAGAAGGTCGTGGCTTCCGCGGACCTGATGGGTGCACTGAGGGACGGGACGAAATGATTCATGCGAGCGCCGTCGTGGACCCCGGCGCCGAGCTCCAGCCCGATGTCCACGTGGGTCCCTTCAGCGTGATCGGTCCCGGGGTCGTCCTCGGCACGGGGACGCGAGTCGGCTCGCACGTGGTCATCGAAGGTCCGACCCGAATCGGCGAACGCAACCGGATCCACTCGTTCAGCGCGCTGGGCGGCGCGCCGCAGGACAAGAAATACAGGGGCGAGGCGTCGACCCTGGAGATCGGGAACGACAATGTCATCAGGGAGTACTGCACGTTCAACCGGGGAACCGAGGGCGGCGGGATGACAACCCGCGTGGGGGACGGCAACTGGATCATGGCCTATGTGCACATCGCCCATGACTGCCGGGTCGGCGACGACAACGTCATGGCCAACGCGACGACGCTCGCCGGTCACGTGGAGGTCGAGGACTGCGTGACCTTCGGTGCGTTCACCGTCGTCCATCAGTTCTGCCGGATCGGCCGGCACGCGTTCTCGGCCATGGGCGCGGTGATCCTGAAGGATGTGCCGCCGTTCGTGACCGTCGCCGGGAACTCCGCCAGCCCCCGCGGGCTCAACACCGTAGGCCTCAGACGCCGAGGGTTCCCGACGCCGGTGATGCAGGCGCTGAAATCCGCGTACAAGGTAGTCTACAAGCGTGGTCTCACGCTGGAATCGGCGGTCGGGCAGCTCTCCGGTCCGGCCGCGGAGTCCGCGGAGGTGAACCGCTTTCGCGATTTCGTGAGGTCTTCCGGGCGGGGAATCGTGCGATGAGGAGCGGCGGTGACGGTGATGCGCCTTGAGATTCGCCATCGTCGCCGGCGAGCCCTCGGGAGACATGCTCGCGAGCGGGTTGGTCGAAGCGATTCGGGCCCGGGTGCCGGAGGCGCGGTTCGAAGGCATTGCGGGTCCGCGTATGCTCGCCCTCGGTTGTCAGTCCCTTTACCCGATGGAGCGCCTGTCGGTTATGGGGCTGACGGAGGCGGCCGGGCGTTATCTGGAGCTCGTTCCGGTCCGACGCCGTCTGGCCAGGCGATTCGCCGAGAATCCGCCCGATGCATTCATCGGCGTGGATGCTCCTGATTTCAATCTCTCGCTGGAACTCGCGCTGCGCCGCGCCGGGGTGAGGACGGTGCACTTCGTCAGCCCGTCGGTCTGGGCATGGCGGCGGTACCGTCTCGCGAAGATCGCACGGGCGGTGGACATGATGCTCGCGCTGCTTCCGTTCGAGCCCCAGTTGTACGAGGAACGGTCCATCCCTGTGCGGTTCGTGGGACATCCGCTGGCCGACGAGATCGCAATGCGTACCAGCCGGGATGCGGCCCGGGAGCGGCTGGGCCTCGACCGCCAGGCCCGGATCGTGGCGCTTCTCCCCGGCAGTCGAATGGGCGAACTGCGGCGCCTTGCGGAGCCTTTGGCGCGGACCGCCCGCTGGGTGCAGCGACGGCGGCCCGATGTGCGGTTCGTGGTGCCCCTGGTCGACCGCGCGACGCACGGATTCTTCGCGCGGGCTCTGGACGAGCATGCGCCTGACGCCCGGTGCGACCTGTTCCTGGGGCAGTCGCGTGATGCGATGGCGGCGAGCGACGTGATCCTGCTCGCCTCCGGGACTGCGTCGCTCGAAGCGATGCTGATCAAGCGACCGATGGTGATCACCTATCGCACCATGCGTCTGACGTGGATGGTGGGGCGGGCGATGCTGCACGTCGATCACGTGGGACTTCCGAACCTCCTCGCCGGCCGGCGTCTGGTGCCGGAACTGCTGCAGGACGAGGCGACCCCGGAGCGACTCGGGGCCCTAGTGCTCGATCGGCTTGATCATCCCGAACGGCAGCGAGCGGTCCTGGAGGAGTTCGATCGGATACACCACATGTTGCGCAACGATGCGTTCACGAAGGCGTCCGAGGCGGTGCTGGAGGTGGCGGCTGCATGAACGGCCGCACCGGGACGGGGGCCAGACTCGTTGCCGGTGTCGATGAAGCGGGTCGTGGACCACTGGCGGGCCCGGTGGTTGCCGCCGCGGTGATTCTCGACCCAGGCGTTCGGATTGAGGGACTCACGGATTCGAAGCGTCTTTCCGCCGGACGCCGGACGGATCTGGACCACGAAATTCGCGAGTGTGCGCTAAGCTTTGCCGTGGCCCGGGTCGGCGCCACGGTCATCGACACCATCAACATCCTCCAGGCGACGATGCAGGCGATGCGCGAGGCGATCGATGGACTCGACACCCCGCCGGACGAGGTCCTCGTCGACGGCGATCGTTGTCCGGCCCTGCCGTATCCGGCGCGAGCGGTGGTGAGGGGCGACGTGAGCGTCGCCGCAATCAGCGCCGCGTCGGTCCTCGCCAAGGTCGCACGGGATCAGGAGATGATCGAGATGGACCGCCGTTATCCGGAGTACGGATTCGCGCGCCACAAGGGCTATGGGACGCGTGCCCACCGTGACGCCCTGGCGCGGTTCGGTCCCTCGCCGATCCATCGTACGAGCTTCGCTCCGGTGCAGTCGGTGCTCTTTCGCAACTTAACGGAGCGGGACCGTTCATGAATCCCGGATTCGTGCACCTGAACCTGCATTCCGAATTTTCGCTTGCCGACGGGATCTCCCGGATTGGTCCACTCATCAAGCGCACGAAGGCGCTCGGAATGCCGGCGGTCGCCATCACCGATCGCGCGAATCTGTTCGGCATGGTGCGCTTCTACCGCGCGGCGGTCGCGGCGGGAATCAAGCCGATTGTCGGTGTCGACCTGCCGATCCGCAGCACTTCGGGCAACGCCGCGGATGGTTTGCTGACGCTGCTCGCGATGGACAGTTCGGGCTACCGGCAGCTCGCCCGGCTCCTGACCCGATGCTACACCGTGGATCGCAGCACCGCGGTCCCCGTCGCCGACCGGATGTGGGTCGGCGAGTATGCCAACGGCATTATCGCGATATCGCCCGGACCCGTGGGGGACATCGGCCAGGCACTGCTGCACGGGCGCGCCGGGGAAGCGGAGCGTCGGGCCCGGATGTGGGCGTCCGTGTTCGAGGATCGCTTCTACCTCGGCGTCCAGCGCACGGGACGTGCCGAAGATGCCCCATGCCTGGAGTCGACGGTCGATCTGGCAATGTCGATCGGGCTTCCGGTCGTCGCCGGCAACGATGTGAGATTTCTCGAACGAGACGATTTCGAGGCGCACGAAGCGCGGGTCTGTATCCATGACGGCCGGATTCTCGCCGATCCGCGGCGACCGAGGAGGTACAGCGAGGAGCAGTACCTGAAGTCGCCACAGGAGATGGCGGCGCTGTTCGAGGATCTTCCCGAAGCTCTGGAGAACGCGGTGGAGATCGCGCGCCGGTGCACCGTGACGCTCGATCTCGGCGGCAGTCATCTCCCCGAGTTTCCCGTCCCGGATGGCCACGACCTCGACGAGTGGTTCGCCGAGCGTACCCGGGCCGGGCTCAGGTGGCGCCTCGAACGTCCGGGACAGGGTGCGGAAGCTCCCGGCGGCGAGGAGGCGCAGTACCGGCAGCGCCTGGAGATGGAGCTTGGGGTCATTTGTCGCATGGGGTACCCGGGATATTTTCTTATCGTGGCGGACTTCATTCGGTGGGCGAGAGAGCAGCGGATTCCGGTCGGACCGGGGCGCGGCTCGGGAGCCGGATCCCTTGTCGCCTACGCATTGGGCATCACCGATCTCGACCCGTTGCGGTACGACCTGCTGTTCGAGCGCTTTCTGAATCCGGAGCGGGTATCGCTGCCGGATTTCGATATCGATTTCTGCATGGAGGGCCGTGATCGGGTCATCGAATACGTCGCTTCGCGGTATTCCTCCGACCATGTCGCCCAGATCATCACCTTCGGCACGATGGCGGCCAAGGCGGTCGTGCGCGATGTCGGCCGGGTGCTCGGTCACCCCTACGGCTTCGTCGACCAGGTCGCCAAGCTCATTCCGTTCGAACTCGGGATGACGCTCGAACGGGCGCTTACCGACGACGCACTGAAGGAACGTTACGAGACGGACGACGACGTGAGGTCGATCATCGATCTTGCGCGCAAGCTGGAGGGACTCGCTCGCAATGCGGGACGGCACGCCGGGGGTGTCGTGATTGCTCCGGGACGTCTGACCGAGTTTACCGCCCTCTACCGCGAGCCCGGGGCGGCAAGCGCGGTGACCCAGTTCGACAAGGACGACATCGAAGCGATCGGCCTGGTGAAGTTCGACTTTCTCGGCCTTCGTACGCTCACCATCATCGACTGGACGCTGGCCACCGTCAACGAGAAGCGCCGGTCCGACGCGCAGGCTCCGCTGAACCTTGAAAGCCTGCCCACCGACGATCCGGCCACCTACGAGCTCATCCGAAGCGGCGCGACGACTGCGGTGTTCCAGCTCGAGTCACGCGGGATGAGGGATCTTGTGCGGCGTCTGCTCCCGGACTGCTTCGACGACATCATCGCCCTCGTCGCCCTGTTTCGCCCCGGTCCGCTCCAATCCGGAATGGTCGAGGACTTCATCGCGCGCAAGCACGGCCAGGCGGCCATCGAGTACCTGCACCCGCAGCTTGAATCCATTCTCAAGCCGACCTATGGGGTCATCCTGTATCAGGAGCAGGTGATGCAGATTGCTCAGGTGCTCGCCGGCTACACGCTGGGCGAGGCCGATCTGCTGCGCCGCGCGATGGGCAAGAAGAAGCCCGAGGAGATGGCCAAGCACCGCGACGTGTTCGTGGGTGGCGCGATGAGCCGGGGAGTGGACAGCGACCAGGCCACGTACATTTTCGACCTGATGGAAAAGTTCGCCGGATACGGCTTCAACAAGTCGCACTCCGCCGCGTACGCGCTCCTGACGTACCAGACCGCGTGGCTGAAGACGCACCATCCCGCCGCGTTCATGGCGGCGGTGCTCTCCGCCGACATGGACAGCACTGACAAGGTCGTCAATCTGGTCGAGGAGTGCCGCTCGCTGGGTCTCGCGGTCGTGCCGCCGCACGTCAACGAATGCGTCTACCGCTTCAGTGCGGCCGATGAGCGCAGCGTTCGGTACGGACTTGGTGCGATCAAGGGGGCGGGCGAAGCCGCGCTCGAGAATGTCATCGACGAACGCATTCGCAACGAACCCTACACGGACCTCTTCGACTTCACTCGCCGCATCGATCACCGGAAGGTCAATCGGCGCGTGGTGGAGGCGCTCGTGCGAGCCGGCGCACTCGACGGGCTGGGGCCCTCCCGGGCGGCGATGACGCTGAGCCTCACCGATGCCATGCTCGCAGCCGAGCAACTCGCGCGAGACACTTCGACGGGTCAGGACGACATGTTCGGCAACGCGCTCCTCGGCGGGAACGTCGAATCCCGGTTCAGGACCGGGGTCGAATGGTCGGAGGACGAACGCCTCTCGGGCGAGAAGGAGACCTTGGGGCTGTACCTGACCGGTCATCCGATTACCCGGTTCGAGCCCGAGCTGGAGGCGATTGCGAGCGCGAGGCTCTCCGAGCTGCGCCCGATACCGGGACAGAGGCAGGCCGTCGCCGGCCTGATGGCGGGGCTGCGTACACTGAACACGCGCAACGGCCGGATGGGAATTGCGACGCTCGATGACCGGACCGCCCGCGTCGAGGTCCGGATCTACTCCGAGCTGTTTTCGAGTTGTCGAGAGATGCTGGTGAAGGATCGGTTGCTCGTCGTCGAGGGCGAGGTCGAGGATGACGAATTCACGGGCGGGTGTTCGATGGTCGCGAGCGTGATCGAGGATTTCGAATCGGCACGTGAGCGGCGAGCGCGGCGCATCCTCATCGAGCTGGACGGCGATGTCATGGACGATGGTGTGCCCGATGCCCTCAGGGAAGCTATGGAGTCGTATCGCACCGGCCGGACGCCCGTGTGCATCGACTATCGCCGGCAGGATGCCCGAGCAAGGTTCTCGCTCGGTGATGCCTGGGCGGTACGTCCCGCCCAGGCTCTCGTCGATCGGCTCCGCGATGTCGCAGGGACGAAACGGGTCCGAATCGAATACTGACGGGTCAGGCCGAGTGCGCAGTGGAGGTCCGTAGCGGATGCTCGTTGTCACCGTCCGGCCGCCGGGGTATTGTCCAAGCGTGTGAGCAATCCTGCGGAAAGTTCCGGGAGGTCCGCGCCGCCGGAGATGGGGGTGAACTTTCTCGATTTCGAACGACCGATCGCCGATCTGGAGGAGAAGATCGAAGAGCTTCGCCATGTCGACAGCGATCCGGGAGTCAACATTGGCGAAGAGATCGACAGGCTTCGCTCGAAGAGCGAGGCGCTGACACGGTCGATTTTCGGCAAGCTCACACCTTGGCAGGTCGCACGCCTCGCGCGGCACCCCAGACGCCCGTACGCCCTCGACTACCTGAGCCGGGTCTTCACGGAGTTCACCGAACTGCACGGTGACCGGTACTTTGCCGACGACGGCGCGATCGTGGGTGGGGTGACGCGGCTCGATGGGCATCCGGTCGTGGTCGTCGGGCACCAGAAGGGCCGGACGACGAAGGAGAACATCGACCGCAGCTTCGGCATGCCTCGCCCCGAAGGCTACCGCAAGGCGCTTCGGCTGTTCCGGATGGCCGAGCGTTTTCGCCTGCCGGTCATCACCTTCATCGATACCCCCGGGGCCTATCCCGGAGTGGGGGCCGAGGAACGCGGGCAGTCGGAGGCCATCGCGCGCAACCTGCATGTCCTGTCGACCCTCGATGTCCCCATTCTGTGCACGGTCATTGGGGAAGGAGGATCGGGGGGTGCGTTGGCCATCGGTGTCGCCGATCGCGTGCTGATGCTGCAGTACAGCACCTACTCTGTGATCTCGCCCGAGGGTTGCGCCTCGATCCTGTGGAAGAGTGCGGATCGGGCCGCGGATGCCGCGAAGGCGATGGGCATTACCTCCAGTCGGCTCAAAGAGCTCGGACTGATCGATCGGATCGTGGACGAGCCGCTCGGTGGTGCACATCGTGATCCCGAAACGATGGCCGAATCGCTCCAGGCTGCGCTCGTCGAGGAGCTGGAGGCGCTCGTCGGGATGGATGTCGAGGCTCTCAAGCGTCGCCGCTACGAGCGGCTCATGAGCTACGGTCGCTTCAGGGAGGAGGGATCGGGAGGCGGGTCGCGTTGATCCGGCCTTCACTCCCCGGTACGCTTCCGCACCTTTTTTCGTGAGCCGGCCGTTTTGCAGGCCGGCTGCCCCCGGTGGCTGAAGGCATGCGTCGTCCGTTCGTTGTCGGCAACTGGAAGATGAACGGTTCCCGGGAGCGTGCGCAGGCGCTCGTTGTCGGGGTGTGCTCCGGCGCGTTCGGGTTGCCGGAGGTAGACATCGGTTTGTGTCCGCCATTCGTTTACGTGGGCGATGCACGCGCGGCGATCGGGGATGCGTCGGTTCTGCTCGGCGGTCAGAATTGCGCCGGGGTCGAGCGGGGCGCATTCACCGGCGAGGTATCGGCGGACATGCTGGCCGACGTCGGCTGCGCCTTCGTGCTGGTCGGTCACTCCGAACGGCGCACCCTGTACGGAGAGAGTGATGACGAAGTGGCCCGGAAGACGGAGCTCGCGCTCGCGGCCGGACTTGTGCCGGTGGTCTGCGTCGGCGAGACCCTGGTCGAACGCGAGGCGGAGCAGACCGAGGCCGTGGTGGGACGACAGATCGACGCGGTGATGGCCCGCCTGGACGATGACGGTCTCGCGCGCATCGTCGTCGCGTACGAGCCGGTGTGGGCGATCGGTACCGGCCGGACCGCCACCCAGGCGCAGGCCAACGCGGTCCACGCCTTTCTCAGGGAGCGGGTGGCAGCCCGGCAGCCGAACGTAGCGGCCGGACTTCGGATACTCTACGGCGGGAGCGTGAAGGCGGAAAACGCGGCCTTGCTGTTCTCCGAGCCCGATGTCGACGGCGGGCTCGTGGGTGGTGCGTCACTCGACGCGGAACAATTCGTCGGCATCTGTCGGGCGGCGGGCTGAGATGGCACAGATTCTCCTTGTTGTTCAGATCCTGATCTGCGCTGCGCTGGTGGTGCTGGTGCTGCTGCAGCAGGGGCGTGGCGCGGACGCGGGGGCGTCATTCGGCGGTGGCTCGTCGGGCTCGCTGTTCGGGTCGCGCGGACCCGCTTCGTTCCTGTCGAAGGTGACCGCGGGACTGGCGGTGCTGTTCTTCGCGAACAGCCTTGGATTGGCGTATATTTCCAGCCAGTCGATCGAACGCCGCAGCGTGGTGGATCGCGTGCAGTCGCAGTCGGTATCCGAAACTTCGCAGATGCCCGGGGAGGACGGCGACGTGCCGGTCCTTCCGGTCGACGGTGGGGGTACGGGCGCGCTGGAAGTGCCGCAAGCCCCGACGTCCCAGTGATGTCGTTGCCGAAGTGGTGGAATTGGTAGACACGCTATCTTGAGGGGGTAGTGCCCTTTGGGCGTGCCGGTTCGAGTCCGGCCTTCGGCACCAACTGATCCTGACAGATGCTAGAGAGCTATCTCCCGATCCTCGTATTCCTCGTCGTCGGCCTGGGGCTCGGCGCGGCGATGCTTGCGGTCGGTGCGGTGCTCGGCCCTCATCGCCCGGACGGCGACAAGCTGTCTCCCTACGAGTGCGGGTTCGAGGCGTTCGAAGATTCCCGGATGAAGTTCGATGTCCGCTACTACCTCGTCGCCATCCTGTTCATCATCTTCGATCTGGAGATCGCGTTTCTGTTCCCGTGGGCAATCGTGCTCGACGAGATCGGCGTGTTCGGCTTCGGCGCGATGATGGTGTTCCTCGCGGTGCTCGTGGTCGGCTTCGTCTACGAGTGGAGGAAGGGGGCGCTCGAATGGGAATAGAAGGACGGCTTGAGGAAGGGTTTGTCACCACCACCGCGGACAAGCTGATCAATTGGGCCCGCACCGGTTCTCTGTGGCCGATGACGTTCGGGCTCGCGTGCTGCGCGGTGGAGATGATGCACGCGGGGGCGGCGCGCTACGACCTGGACCGTTTCGGCATCCTCTTTCGCCCGAGTCCGCGCCAGTCGGACGTGATGATCGTTGCCGGGACGCTGGTGAACAAGATGGCGCCGGCGCTCAGGAAGGTCTACGACCAGATGCCCGAGCCGCGCTGGGTCATCTCGATGGGCTCGTGCGCCAACGGCGGCGGCTACTACCACTACTCCTACGCGGTGGTCCGGGGCTGTGATCGGATCGTACCGGTCGATATCTACGTTCCCGGCTGTCCTCCGACGGCGGAGGCACTGCTCTACGGGATCATCCGACTGCACGACAAGATCCGTCGAGAGCACACCATCGCACGTTAGGAATTGGCAAGCATGTCTCACGCGGCCGAGCGCCTTGCGACGCTCGTTCAGGATTGCCTGGGAAGCGATGTCGGAGTAGCGGCGTCGCGGCTCGGGGAGGTTGCGGTGGAGGTCGCGCCGGCGGCGTTGCGTGCGGTGTGCGTCGAGTTGCGCGACGGCGACGGACTGCGGTTCGGGCAGCTTGTGGATCTCTGTGGAGTGGACTGGCTCGACTACGGACGCGCGGACTGGGAGACGAGCGATTCCGCGACTGCGCAGGGATTCTCCCGCGGGGTTCGGAGCCGCGATCACGCGGAGGTGAGGCACGAGGGTGCGCGCTACGCCGTCGTCTACCACCTGCTTTCGCATGAACTCAACCAGCGGATTCGGGTCCGATGTCCGGCGCTAGGTGATCCCCCGGTAGTGGAGTCGGTGCACGACATCTGGAATTCCGCCGACTGGTACGAGCGCGAAGCGTTCGATCTCTTCGGGATCCTGTTCGACGGACACCCCGATCTGCGCCGGATCCTCACCGACTACGGCTTTGTCGGGCACCCCTTTCGCAAGGACTTCCCGCTCATCGGGGAGGTCGAGATGCGCTACGACCCGGCGCGACGGCGTGTGGTGTACGAGCCCGTGTCGATCGAGCCGAGAACCCTGGTCCCCAAGGTGATCCGGCCCGACGAGCACCACGGCGAAGAGCCCGGCGCGGCGGCAACGGCCGATGCCTGAGATCCAGAACTTCACCCTGAATTTCGGCCCCCAGCATCCGGCCGCGCACGGGGTGCTGCGTCTCGTGCTGGAGATGGACGGCGAGATCATCGAGCGCGCCGACCCCCATATCGGTCTGCTGCACCGGGCAACGGAGAAGCTCGCCGAGAGCAAGCCGTACAACCAGAGCATCGGCTACATGGACCGTCTCGACTACGTGTCCATGATGTGCAACGAGCACGGGTACGTGCTCGCCATCGAGAAGCTCCTCGGGGTCGAGCCCCCGGTACGGGCGCAGTACATCCGGGTGCTGTTCGACGAGGTCACCCGCATCCTCAACCATCTGATGTGGCTCGGCGCACACGGACTCGACATCGGCGCGATGACCGTGTTCCTGTACTGCTTCCGCGAGCGCGAGGACCTGATGGACTGCTACGAGGCGGTGTCGGGAACCCGGATGCACGCCACCTACTACCGACCCGGCGGCGTCTATCGGGATCTGCCCGAGCGGATGCCGCAACACCTCCCCGCCCAAGGCCGCAGCCCCAGGCGTCTCGACCGCCTGAATGCGAATCGGCAGGGATCACTGCTCGACTTCCTGGAAGCGTTCACCGAGCGCTTCCCCGATCGCATCGACGAGTACGAGACGCTGCTCACCGAGAACCGCATCTGGAAGCAGCGTACGGTCGGGATCGGGGTGGTCGCCCCCGAGCGTGCGATCGAACTCGGGTTCTCGGGCCCGATGCTGCGTGGTTCCGGCGTCGAGTGGGATCTGCGCAAGAAGCAACCCTACGAGGTGTATGACCAGCTCGAATTCGACATTCCCGTGGGGGTGAACGGCGACTGCTACGACCGGTACCTCGTGCGGGTCGAGGAGATGCGCCAATCGAACCGCATCATCCGTCAGTGCGTGCAGTGGCTCCGCGAGAACCCCGGCCCGGTGATGCTGGAGGACCACAAGCTCACCGCGCCTGCCCGCGAGGCGATGAAGGAGGACATGGAAGCCCTCATCCACCACTTCAAGCTGTTCACCGAGGGATATTGTGTGCCGCCGGGAGAGGCGTACGCCGCGGTGGAGCATCCCAAGGGCGAATTCGGGGTGTACCTGGTGTCGGACGGCGCGAACAAGCCGTACCGGCTGAAGGTGCGGGCGCCCGGATTCGTTCACCTCGCGGCCATGAACGAGCTGATCCGGGGACATATGCTTGCCGACGTGGTCGCGATCATTGGGACCATGGACGTCGTGTTCGGCGAGATCGACCGCTGATGCCCCAGTCGCCCGATACCGCCACCCTGTCCGTCGCGCAGCCGATGACGCTGGAAGAAGCGCGCGACGTGCTGAGCGAGCATACCCGGTGCGAGATCGACGCTTGGTTGACTCGGTATCCGCGAGAACAGCGTCGCTCGGCCGTGCTGGCCGCGCTGCGCGAGGCTCAACATCAAAATCAAGGCCACCTCACGGACGAACTGATGAATGCGGTCGCCGCCTATCTCGATTTGCCTCCGATCTGGATCTACGAGGCCGCGAGCTTCTACTCCATGTTCGAAACCCGTCCGGTGGGGCGGCACAGCATCTCGGTGTGCACCAATATCTCCTGCATGCTGTGCGGGGGCGAGGAGATCCTCGCCCACATCGAGCGCAGGCTTGGCATCAAGGTGGGCGAAAGCACCGGGGACGGGCGGATTTTTCTCAAGCCGGAGGAGGAATGTCTGGCGGCCTGCTGCGGAGCGCCGATGATGATGGTCGATCACGTCTACCACGAGCACCTGACCCCGGAGAAGGTCGACGCGATCCTCTCCGCGCTGGATTGAGAGACTCGTCAGAGGCACATTCAGAGGGTTATCAGGAGAACATTCCATGACCAGATTCAACGTCAACGGCAACGATGTGTCCGTCGATGTCGGCGATTCCACCCCATTGCTGTGGGTGCTGCGCGACTCGCTGGAGCTGACCGGCACCAAGTACGGTTGCGGCATGGCCCAGTGCGGTGCATGCACCGTCCATCTGAACGGACGGCCGGTGCGGAGCTGTGTGACCCCGGTCTCCGCGGTGGAAGGCGCCGCCGTGGTCACCATCGAACAGGTCGGGGACGGCCGAATCGGTGCTGCCGTGCAGGAGGCGTGGATGCAGCACGACGTGCCGCAGTGCGGCTACTGTCAGAGCGGGCAGGTGATGAGCGCGGTGGCCCTGCTCGCGGACAACGCGGCGCCTACTGATGCCGACATCGACGCCGCCATGGTGGGCAACGTCTGTCGTTGCGGCACCTACGCGCGGATCCGCGCTGCCATCAAGGCGGCTGCGGCTCGCCTGGCCTGAAGGGAGGCACGTCATGATCCATCCCCACCCCATGCATCACCGTATCGGGCTCGCACATCAGGCCTTTGCTGGAGACGGAGCTGAAGCCATTGCGGAGGCCGGCGCCGCGGTTTCCATGAGCCGCCGCCGGTTCATCAAGCTGGCCGGCGCATCCGGCCTCGCCATCGGGCTGGTGTCCACCGGCGGTGTGCGGGCCGCGGCGTCGAGCGGAAGCGACGCGGCCGAGCTGAAGCCGGACCAGCAGCCGAATGCGTTCCTGCACATCGGCAAGAACGGCGAGGTGACGATTCAGGTCAACCGCCTCGAGTTCGGGCAAGGATCCCATACCGGGCTTGCTCAGGTGCTCGCCGACGAGCTGGACGCGGACTGGAGCAGGGTGCGGGCGGAGCTCGCGCCGGCGGGCGATGCCTACAAGGATCCGGTCTTCGGCATCCAGATGACCGGCGGCTCCAATTCCATACAGAACAGCTTTACCCAGTACCGCGAGCTGGGGGCACGGGCGCGGGCCATGCTGGTGGAGGCCGCCGCCCGTACGTGGGAGGTCGATGTCTCGACCATCCGGACCCGGGAGGGCCGACTGATCTCCACCGACGGGAGGAGCGCGGACTACGGCGAGATGAGCGAGGCGGCAATGGCCCTGCCGGTCCCCGCATCGGTCACTCTCAAGACTCCGGATCAGTTCCGCCTGATCGGCAAGCCGGTGAAGCGGCTCGACACTCCGGCCAAGTCCACCGGCCGGCAGTTCTTCGGCATGGATATGCGCCGGGCGGGAATGAAGACGGTGCTGATTGCCCGCCCGCCGTATTTCGGCGGCACCGTGGCCGGTTTCGACGATGCGCGCGCCCGTGCCGTCGAAGGGGTGGACCAGGTGATGCGGGTCGAACTCGACCGCGGCGCCACGGGAGTCGCGGTGGTGGCCGACGGTTTCTGGCCCGCGAAGGTGGGCCGGGACCACCTCGAGGTCCGGTGGGAGGCGCCTGCCTCCGAACTTCCCGACACCGGCCGGCTCGCGGCGCAGTTCGAGGCCCTTCTCGTCCGGGACGGTCTGCCTGCCCGGGCCGGCGACACGTCGGGCCTGGCCGGAGCGGCGAGGACGATCACGGCCGACTTCAGATTCCCATTCCTCGCCCATTCGCCGATGGAGCCGCTGAACGCGCTCATCGAGGTCGGCGGAATGGGCGCCGAGCGGCGGTGTGACATCTGGACCGGTACCCAGTTCCAGACCATCGATCAGGGCACGGTGGCGGCTATCCTGGAGCTCGAGCCGCAGCAGGTGCACATCCACACTCAGTTCGCGGGTGGCGGATTCGGACGCCGCGCCACTCCCACCGCCGATTACCTGGCCGATACCGCGCGGGTCATGAAAGCATGGCTGGCCGCCGGCAGGAGCGAACCGCTGAAGGTGGTCTGGACCCGGGAAGACGACGTGCGGGGCGGGTACTATCGCCCGTTCACCATGCATCGGGCCGAGATCGGCCTCGGGGAGGATGGCGGCATCGCGGCCTGGAAGCACACTATCGTCAGTCCGTCGATCCTGAAGGGCACCGCGTTCGAAGCATTTCTGGTCAAGGACGGGGTGGATGCCACGGCGGTGGAAGGCATCGCCGACACGGCGTACGAGTTGCCGGTCGCGGTCTCCGTCCACCACCCGGAAGTCGCGGTGCCGACCCTCTGGTGGCGTTCGGTCGGGCATACCCACTCGGCGTTCGTGATGGAGACTCTCATCGACCAAATCGCGCGGGAGGGAGGGCGCGACCCGGTGGAACTTCGCCGGGCGCTGCTTCGCAAGCACCCCCGGCACCTGGCCGCGCTGGATCTCGCGGTGGCGAAGTCCGGCTACGGTGAGAAGCCGTTGCCGCCGGGGCGGGCGTGGGGGGTCGCGGTCCACGAGTCGTTCCGCTCGGTGGTCGCTCATGTCGTGGAGCTTTCCATCGAAGGTGATCGGCCGAAGCTGCATCACGTGACCAGTGCGATCCACTGCAACCTCGCGGTGAATCCGCGCTCGGTCGAGGCCCAGGTCCAGGGCGCGGTGCTGATGGCGATCGGCACGACCCTCGCCGGAGCGGAGATCACGTTGCGCGACGGGCGGGTCGAGCAGAGCAACTTTCACGACTACACGGTGCCGAGGATGCCGGACATGCCGCCGATCGACGTGCATATCGTGCCGTCGGACGATCCACCGACCGGCGTCGGCGAGCCGGGGCTGCCGCCCATGGCACCGGCGATTGCCAATGCGGTCTACGCGCTGACCGGCGAGCCGGTACGCTCGCTCCCCATCCCGCTTGGTTGAGCCCGGTCGAGCGAACCATGGACGCCCTCAACTCCGTCTGCTACGCCACCCTCGGGCTCGACCGGCCGTGGAGCATCGAGAGCTACGAGCGGGTGGGCGGCTACGAGGCGTGGCGGAAGATCCTCACCGAAAAGATTCCACCCGCAGCGGTGATCGAGGAGGTGAAGAAGTCAGGGCTCCGCGGCCGCGGCGGGGCGGGGTTCCCCGCGGGGCTGAAGTGGAGCTTCATGCCGAAGGGATACGACGGCCCGATGTACGCGGTGTGCAACTCCGACGAGAGCGAACCCGGCACCTGCAAGGATCGCGACATCCTGCGGTTCAACCCCCACGCGCTGGTGGAGGGCATGGCTATCGGCGGGTACGCGATGGGAGCCGCCGTCGGTTACAACTACATCCGTGGCGAGTTCATGGACGAACCGTTCAGGCGCTTCGAGGCAGCAGTGGCGGCCGCGTACGAGAAGGGGCTGCTGGGGCGGAACATCCTCGATTCCGGCGTCGACTTCGATCTCCACGGGACTCTCGGCGCGGGTGCCTACATCTGTGGGGAGGAGACCGCGCTCATCGAGTCGCTGGAGGGCAAGAAGGGCCTGCCGCGGTTCAAGCCGCCGTTCCCCGCCCAGTATGGGGTCTACGGCCGGCCGACCACCATCAACAACACCGAGACGTTCGCCTCGGTGCCATCCATCATCCGCAACGGTGGCGACTGGTTCATGGCGCTCGGCCGGCCGAACAACGGCGGCGTGAAGTGCTTCTCGGTGTCCGGACACGTCGCCCGGCCCGGCAATTTCGAGGTGCCGCTCGGCACTCCGTTCCGGGACTTGCTGGAGCTTGCCGGGGGCATGCGCGATGGGCGGAAGCTCAAGGCGGTCATTCCCGGCGGTTCGTCGGTGCCGCCGCTTCCGGGTGATGTCATGATGGAGGTCGACATGGACTACGACTCCATCCAGAAGGCGGGCTCGTTGCTCGGCTCGGGCGCGGTGGTGGTGATGGACGAGACCACCTCCATGGTGAGCATGCTGCGTCGCATCTCGCGGTTCTACTACGCGGAGTCCTGTGGCCAGTGCACCCCGTGCCGGGAGGGTACGGGCTGGCTCTACCGCGTGTTGTGCCGCATCGAGCGCGGTGAGGCGCGGCAGGAGGAACTGGACATGCTCGTCGACGTCGCGAACAACATCGAGGGTCGCACCATCTGCGCGCTGGGCGACGCCGCGGCCTGGCCGGTGCAGGGTTTCCTCCGCCACTTCCGCGACGAGTTCCAGTACCACATCGACCACGGTGCATTCCCGCCCGGCGTCGAGCCGGCGTTGAAGGCGGCGGCGTGAGACCGAAGATGTCCGACGACACCCTCACTATCGAGATCGACGGTCGCACCTTGCCGGCGCGCAAGGGGCAGATGCTCATCGAGGTGGCGGATGCCAACGCCATCCCGATCCCGCGCTTCTGCTACCACGAGAAGCTCTCGGTGGCCGCCAACTGCCGCATGTGTCTGGTCGAGGTCGAGCGGGCGCCGAAGCCACTGCCCGCCTGCGCCACCCCGGTGATGGACGGGATGAAGGTGTTCACCCGCTCGAAGATCGCGCGCAACGCTCAGAAGTCGGTGATGGAGTTCCTGCTGATCAACCATCCCCTCGACTGCCCCATCTGCGATCAGGGCGGGGAGTGCGAGCTGCAGGATGTGGCCATGGGCTACGGACGCGATGTCTCGCGGTTCAACGAACGCAAGCGCGCCGTCGAGGACAAGGACCTCGGGCCGCTCATCGCGACCGACATGACTCGCTGCATCCACTGTACGCGATGCGTGCGGTTCGGGGAGGAGATCGGAGGCATGCCGGAGCTCGGCGCCACCGGGCGTGGCGAGGACATGGAGATCGGCACCTTCATCACCCGCAGCGTGGACTCCGAGCTTTCCGGCAACGTCATCGATCTCTGCCCGGTCGGAGCACTCACGTCGAAGCCCTTCCGCTTTCGGGCGCGGGCCTGGGAGATGGCACAGCACGATGGCATCGCTCCGCACGATCCGATCGGATCGAACATCCACCTGCATGTGCGCCGCGGCCGGGTTCTGCGGGTGGTGCCACGCGCGAACGAGTCCATCAACGAGGCTTGGATCTCCGACCGCGACCGGTTCGGATACGAGGGCTTGTACAGTGAGGATCGGGTGCGGGCGCCGATGGTGAAGCGCGATGGAACGTGGAGCGAGGTGTCCTGGGAGGAGGCGCTCGAGGCAGTGGTGGCCGAGCTGCGTGAGGTCGTCGCCGGGAAGGGCGCGGAAGCGGTCGGCGCGCTCGCCTCGGCCTCCTGTACGCTCGAAGAGCTTTACCTGTTCCAGAGGCTCGTGCGGGGTATCGGCTGCGCCAATGTCGATCATCGCTTGCGCCAGCGGGATTTCTCCGACCAGGACGCCGCCCCGGCGTATCCGTCCCTTGGCATGGGGGTGGAGGATCTGGAACGGCTCGGCGCGGCGCTGCTGATCGGCTCCTGGACCCGCAAGGAGCACCCCATCGTCAACCTCCGCCTGCGCAAGGCGAGCCTCGCCGGCGCTTCGGTGATGCATCTGGACGTGATGGCCCACGACCTGAATCTGCCGCTTGCGGCGCGGGTCGTGGTCGCGCCATCGAAGCTCGCGGAGCGGCTCGCGGCCGTCACTGCGGCGGCGGCTCGGCGGGTGGATCGATGGCCGGAGGGCCTCGAAGCGCTGACCGAAGGCGTCGAGATCGGTGACGACGCCGAGCGTATGGCGCGCACGCTCATCGAAGCCGATCGCGGCGCAATCCTGCTGGGGCCGCAGGCCATCAACCATCGCGATGCGGCGGCGCTACGCGGACTCGCCGCGTGTCTCGCCGACCTGACCGGCGCCACTCTTGGTACTCTGGACGAAGGGGCGAACCCGGCCGGAGCGTGGATTGCCGGTGCTGTTCCACATCGGGAAGTCAACGGTGTGCCGTCGTCACGCATCGGGCTCGACGCGCGCGCGATGATCGAGGCCGGACTCGATGCGTACGTGCTCATGGGCCTGGAACCCGAACTCGACGGCGCCGACGGCGCCCGCGATGCGCTGACTGCGGCGGGGTTCGTGGTCAGCCTGAGCACGTTCCGTTCCGAGGCGATGTCGGAGTACGCCGACGCCATCCTTCCCGTCGCTGCGTTCGCCGAGACCGAGGGGACGTTCGTCAACCTCGCCGGAACCTGGCAGAGCTTCGGTGCCGCGGCGCCTTCCTGGGCGGACTCGCGCCCCGCGTGGCGGGTGCTGCGGGTGCTCGGGAACCTCTTCGAAGTCGATGGATTCGATCAGGAAACGATCGAGGATGTGCAGGCGGCGCTCGGAACCTCGGATTCAGCGGCCGCGTCAAGGTGGTCGCTGCCCGCGCATCTGCCTGAATCCGAAGGTATTGGTGCAGGGCTCGAACGCATCGCCCTGGTACCCATCTACGCAACGGATGCGCTCGTGCGTCGATCGACCCCTCTCCAGGCGACGAAGGATGGCGAGTTCACGGGGGTGGGGGTGAGCCCGGCGACCCTCGAACGTCTCGGCCTCGGCGATGGCGAGTCGGTCGTGGTTCGGCAGGGTGTCAGCTCGCTCGACTTCAGGATCCTCGCGGATCGGCGTGTCCCCGCCGACTGCGCACTTCTCCCGGCCGGCATCCCGGCGACTGCGTCGCTTGGTGGGCGAGATGCACCGATCACGCTGGAGCGGCGATGTGGTGGAGGTTGAGCCGATGTCTGCGCATAGGAAGGTTCCGGAGCTCGCGCAGGAGGTTGAGCGAGGGCGCCGATTTCCCTCTCCGGGCGCTTTCCCCGGATCGCGCAGAGATACGGGACGTGACGGCAGCGTCCTTCTGCTCCCCGACCGGGACCGGCGTCTGAATCCGGCTTGAGTTCCGAGCATGCCCGAACCCCTCGCAACCGCCCTCGGATGGCTCCCTCACGAACTTGGTTTGCTCGTGGAGGCGCTGATCAAGGTCGTGGCCCTCCTCGTGCCACTGCTGGTGACCGTCGCCTGGTTCACCTACGCCGAGCGCAAGGTCATCGGCTACATGCAGGTGCGGCTTGGTCCCAACCGCGTCGGGCCGAAGGGATTGCTGCAGCCGATTGCGGATGCGATGAAGCTGATGTTCAAGGAGTTCATCGTCCCCGCCGGCGCGAATCGGTTCCTGTTCGTAGTCGCGCCGGTGATTTCCCTCACCACCGCGCTGGCGGCCTGGGCGGTAGTGCCGTTCTCCGATTTCCTGGTCGTCGCCGACATCAACGCAGGATTGCTATACGTGCTCGCGATGACCTCGCTCGGGGTATACGGGGTGATCATCGCGGGCTGGGCGTCGAACTCCAAGTACGCCCTGCTCGGCGCGATGCGCTGCGCCGCCCAGATCGTGGCCTACGAGATCGCGATGGGGTTCGCGCTGGTGGTGGTGCTGATGGCGGCGGGGAGCCTCAATCTCCGCGAGATCGTGCTGGCGCAGGAAGGCGGCTGGGCGCAGTGGTTCTGGCTGCCATTGCTGCCGATGTTCGTGGTGTACGTGATCTCCGGCATCGCCGAGACCAACCGGGCACCGTTCGATGTGGCCGAGGGCGAGTCCGAGATCGTGGCCGGTTTCCATGTCGAGTACTCGGGCATGGCGTTCTCGGTGTTCTTCATCGCCGAGTACACGAACATGGTTCTCATCAGTGCGCTGACCGTGATCATGTTCCTGGGGGGCTGGCTCTCGCCGTTTCCCGGACTGGCCGACCTTGCCTTCGTGGGATGGATCTTCGCTCCCGGCGTACACTGGTTCATCGGCAAGCTGGTCTTCTTCATGTTCCTGTACCTGTGGTTGCGGGCCACCTTCCCGCGCTATCGCTACGACCAGATCATGCGCCTCGGCTGGAAGGTGTTCATCCCGCTGACGATCATCTGGATCGTGGTGGTGGGGATTGCGATCATGGTCGGCCTGCCACCCTGGTTCGACGCGGCCTGAGACCGACATGAGCAAGATCGGACATTACGCGCGCAGCTTCCTGCTGCTGGAGTTGCTGCAGGGGTTGCGGCTCACCCTGCGGTATCTGGTGAGCGAGAAGTTCACGGTTCAGTACCCGGAGCAGAAGACGCCCAAGTCGCCGCGCTTCCGCGGGCTTCACGCATTGCGCCGCTACCCGAACGGGGAGGAGCGCTGCATCGCCTGCAAGCTCTGCGAAGCGGTGTGCCCGGCGCTCGCCATCACCATCGATTCCGAGCGGCGGGCCGACGGTACCCGCCGCACCACCCGCTACGACATCGATCTCTTCAAGTGCATCTTCTGCGGTTTCTGCGAGGAATCCTGCCCTGTCGACTCCATCGTGGAGACGCGCATTCACGAGTACCACTTCGAGAAGCGGGGCGAGAACGTCATGACCAAGGACAAGCTGCTCGCCATCGGCGATACGTACGAGAAGGAGATCGCAGCGGATCGCCTCGCGGATTCGCTCTACCGTTGACGGTTCGACGCTGAGGATTCGACGCTGATGCAACGACGACGAGTCCTTCACGCTCCCGCACACGAGCGGATGAGCGCAACGGGTCGCGCGGCCGATTGGAGCGCGCCCTGATGTTCGTTCAGATTGTCTTCTACTTCCTGGCCGCCGTTCTGGTGGGCGCGGCGGTCATGGTGATCACCGCGCGCAATCCCGTGCATGCGGCGTTGTTCCTCGTGCTCGCGTTCTTCACGAGCGCCGGTATCTGGTTGCTGCTCGAAGCGGAATTCCTCGCCATCGTCCTCGTGCTGGTCTACGTCGGGGCGGTGATGGTGCTCTTCCTTTTCGTGGTGATGATGCTCGATATCAATCTCGCGCCCCTGAGGGAAGGGTTCATCCGCTACCTCCCGGTCGGGGCCGCGGTGGCGGCGATCGTCGTGGTCGAGCTTGCCCTGGTCATCGGAGTGTCGGACTTCGGTCTCGAATCGATGCCGGCGCCGCCCGCGCATCCGGCGGACTACAGCAACACCAGAGAGCTGGGCAAGCTGCTCTACACCGTCTACGTTTACCCGTTCGAGCTGGCGGGCGCGATCCTGCTCGTCGCCATCATCGCGGCCATCGCGCTCACCATGCGGCGCCGGACCGGTGTGAAAACCCAGAACCCGAGCCGACAGGTCGAGGTTCGGCGCGAAGATCGCATCCGCATCGTGCAGATGCCAGCCGAGCCGCGCGAGCGGGTGGATCGCTCGTGATTCCGCTCACGCACTTCATCGTGCTGGGAGCGATCCTGTTCTGCCTCAGCATGGCCGGCATCTTCCTCAACCGGAAGAACGTGATCATCCTGCTCATGTCGATCGAGCTGATGCTGCTCTCGGTGAATCTGAATTTCGTTGCGTTCTCCCGGTTCCTCGCAGACCCCGCGGGCCAGGTGTTCGTGTTCTTCATCCTCACCGTGGCGGCGGCGGAGGCGGCCATCGGCCTCGCGATCCTCGTGGTGCTCTTCCGCCGCCGGCAGACGATCAACGTCGCTGATCTGGATACCACCAAGGGATAGAGCAGGGGAGAGAGGACGCGACCGATGATGTTTCAGGTGTATTTGTGCATCGTGCTTGCCCCGCTCATGGGCGCAATCGTGGCGGGGCTGTTTGGCCGTGCGATCGGGCGTGCGGGCGCCCATCGGGTGACGATCGGCGCGGTGGCGATCTCCACCATGCTCTCGGCGTTCGCGTACTGGGACGTGGTGGTGGCCGGCAACTCCGGATTCGACGGTACGATCTACACGTGGGGGGTCGTCGGCGACCTGGAGATTGCGGTCGGTTTTCTCGTCGACGAGCTGAGCGCGACGATGATGGTGGTCGTCACCTTCGTCTCGCTGATGGTGCACATCTACACCATCGGCTACATGCGCGACGACCCGGGGTACCAGCGGTTTTTCAGCTACATCTCGTTGTTCACCTTCGCGATGCTCGTGCTCGTGATGTCGAACAACTTCATGCAGCTCTTCTTCGGCTGGGAGGCGGTCGGCGTCGTCTCCTACCTCCTGATCGGCTTCTGGTTCGACCGGGAGTCCGCGGTCCGGGCCAATCTCAAGGCGTTCCTCGTCAACCGGGTGGGGGACCTCGGGTTCCTGATCGGGATCGCGTGCCTGTTCATGTACACGGGCTCGCTCCAGTACGCCGATGTCTTCGACGCCGCGCCGGGCATCGTCGAATCGACGATGCCCGGACTCTGGGGAGCGGAGTGGTCGGTACTGACCTTCGCCTGCATCTGTCTGTTCATCGGCGCGATGGGCAAGTCCGCGCAGTTCCCGCTGCACGTGTGGTTGCCGGACTCGATGGAAGGACCGACTCCGATCTCGGCCCTCATCCACGCCGCCACCATGGTGACGGCCGGGATCTTCATGGTGGCGCGCATGTCGCCGCTGTTCGAGCACTCGGAGACCGCGCTGAGCGTGGTGCTGGTGATCGGCGCGATCACCGCTCTGTTCATGGGCCTGCTCGGCCTCGTCGCGCACGACATCAAGCGCGTGGTGGCTTATTCGACACTCTCCCAGCTCGGCTACATGACGGTGGGCCTCGGCGCCTCCGCCTACGCCGCGAGCATCTTCCACCTCGGGACCCATGCGTTCTTCAAGGCGCTGCTGTTTCTCGCCGCCGGCTCCGTCATTATCGCCATGCACCACGAGCAGGACATGCGCAGGATGGGAGGCCTGCGCAAGTACATGCCGATCACCTGGATCACGTCGCTCATCGGCACCCTGGCCCTCATCGGAACCCCCGGATTCTCCGGCTTCTTCTCCAAGGAGTCGATCATCGAGGCGGTGCACCACTCGACCCTGCCGATGGCGGGGTTCGCCTGGTTGTGCGTGCTGTCCGGCGTCTTCGTCACCGCGCTCTACAGCTTCCGCATGTACTTCCTAGTTTTCCACGGCGCCGAGCGCATGGACGAGCACACGCGCGAGCACCTGCACGAGACCCCGGCGGTGGTGACGGTGCCACTCGTCCTGCTTGCGATTCCGTCGATGGCAGTGGGCTGGATCTTCGTGGAGCCGATGCTCTACGGGTCCCACTTCGGCGAGAGCATCCAGGTTGACGCCGGGCGCGACGTTCTCGCGGCCATGGCCGCTTCCTGGCACGGAGCGGCCGCGATGGTGCGACACGCCTTCGTCACCGCCCCTTTCTGGCTCGCGCTCGGCGGTTTCGTGGTCGCCTGGTTCCTGTGGTTCCTGCGCCCGGACATTCCGGCGCGCATCGCGCACGCGTTCGGAGCGGTACACACGGTGCTCACCCGCAAGTACTACTTCGACGATCTGTACGAGTCGGTGCTCGCCGCGTTCGGGCGCGGCGTCGGCAGTGGGCTGTGGCGGGTGGGCGACGTGCGGCTCATCGACGGATTCATGGTCAATGGAAGTGCCCGAGGTGTGGGGTGGCTCTCCGGCGTGGTGCGGCGGATTCAGACCGGACTGCTGTACCACTATGCGTTCGCGATGATCCTCGGGCTGCTCCTGCTCGTGTCCCTGTTCGTGATGGTGCGGCTGTGACGGGGTGGCTCGGGCAGCCAGGGAGGCTCGCGGCGCGATGACCGGTCTTCCGCTGCTCAGCCTTCTGGTATGGACGCCGATTGTCGGTGGCCTGTGGGTTCTGTTCGCCGGAGTGGGCCGCGGGCCCTCGACCGTACGCGCGGTGGCACTGGTGGTCTCGCTCGCCACGTTCGTGCTGTCGATATTCCTGTGGGCCGGGTTCGACGCGGGCACGCACGAGATGCAGTTCGTCGAGCGCGCGGTCTGGATCTCCGCATTCGACATCCACTACCACCTCGGAGTGGATGGCATCTCGCTCCCGCTCGTCCTTCTGACCACGCTGATGACGGTGCTGGTGGTGCTCGCCGGATGGGTGGTCATCGAGTACCGCCCCGCGCATTACATGGCTGCCTTCCTTATCCAGGAAGGGCTGATGGTGGGCGCGTTTTCGGCGCTCGACTCGATTCTGTTCTACGTGTTCTGGGAGGCGCTGCTCATCCCGATGTTCCTCATCATCGGAATCTGGGGTGGGCCGCGGCGCATTTACGCCACCGTCAAGTTCTTCCTCTACACCTTCCTCGGTTCGGTACTGATGCTGGTGGCGTTGCTCTACCTCTACTCCGAGGCGGACTCGTTCGCGATCCTCGACCTGCACCACGTGCCGCTCGGATTCACCGCGCAGGTGCTGGTCTTCATCGCATTCCTGGCGGCGTTCGCGGTGAAGGTGCCCATGTGGCCGGTGCACACCTGGCTGCCCGACGCGCACGTGGAGGCGCCGACCGGCGGCTCGGTGATCCTCGCCGCCATCATGCTGAAGCTCGGTGGCTACGGATTCGTCCGGCTCAGCATGCCGATCGCGCCGGATGCGAGCGCGGAGCTCGCGATGTTCATGATCGCGCTTTCGCTCGTGGCCATCGTGTACGTCGGTTTCGTCGCCCTCGCCCAGCCCGACATGAAGAAGCTGATCGCGTATTCGTCGATCTCCCACATGGGGTTCGTCACCCTCGGGTTCTTCATCGCGTTCTCACTCATGGAGGCGGGTGACGCGACGAGCGCCGCGCTGGGGGTGGAGGGCGCCCTGGTGCAGATGATCTCCCACGGTTTCATCTCCGGCGCGCTCTTTCTCTGCGTGGGTGTCATGTACGACCGTCTCCATAGCCGCATGATCGGGGACTATGGCGGCGTCGCGCACCCCATGCCCATCTTTGCTACGTTCATGATGCTGTTCTCGCTCGCGAACTCGGGTCTGCCGGGAACCTCCGGGTTCGTCGGTGAGTTCATGGTCATCCTGGCCAGCTTCAAGGCCGGCGCGTGGATTGCGGTGCTCGCCGCCACGACCCTGGTGCTGGGAGCTGCATACACCCTGTGGATGTACAAGCGAGTCGTCTACGGGCCGGTCGCCAGCGATGGCGTCGCCGCGCTGTCCGACATCGGACGGCGCGAGTTCGTGATTCTCGGGGTGCTCGCGGTGATGGTGCTCGCGTTCGGGTTGTGGCCGGCGCCCCTGCTGGAGGTGATGGAGCCGAGCGTCGAGCATCTGCTGGAGCACCTGGCGAGGTCGAAGCTGTGAGCGTGCGCCGAGCAATGAGTCACTCACTCACCACTTCCCGTGCGCGGCGGCCCGGCGTCGTTCGTGAAGCGGGGGAATCGGTTCCGGAGCCGTCGGGTCGGGAGATTGCCCCATGACACCCTCCGCCTTCACCGTCCCCGGCCTGCTGCCGGCCGCGGCGGAGATCTTCCTCCTCGGCATGGCGTGCGTGGTGCTGCTCGTGGACATCTGGCTGCCGGATCGGTACCGCCGGCTGACCTGCCAGATCGCGCAGGCATCGCTGGCCGGCGCATTGATTCTGGTGTTGGCGACGTTTCCCGACGCGCGTGCCACCACGTTCGCCGGCACCTTCGTGGCCGACCCGATGGCGGCGGTGCTGAAGACGTTCCTGCTCTTGGTCAGCGGCTTCGGGTTTTTCTACGCGAGGGTTCACCTGGAGCCGCGCGGCCTGATGCGGGGCGAGTACTTCGTCCTGGGTCTGTTCGCAGTGCTGGGGATGATGGTGCTCGTCTCCGCCGGGAACTTTCTGACCCTTTATCTGGGGCTGGAGCTGCTCTCGCTTTCGCTCTACGCGATGGTCGCGCTCGATCGCGACTCGAAGCCGGGCTGCGAGGCCGCGATGAAGTACTTCGTGCTCGGCGCGCTCGCTTCCGGCATGTTGCTCTACGGCATCTCCATGATTTACGGCAGCACCGGGAGCCTCGATCTCGCTACGGTCGGGGCGTCGATCTCCGCCACCGGCGACATGCGGCTTACCCTGGTGCTCGGGCTCGTGTTCGTGGTGGTCGGGGTCGCGTTCAAGCTCGGAGCGGTGCCCTTCCACATGTGGGTGCCGGACGTGTACGAAGGCGCGCCTACCCCGGTCACCCTGTTCATCGCCACCGCACCCAAGATCGCTGCGTTCGGCATGCTCATGCGAGCGCTCGTCGACGGGCTCGGCGGGTTGGCCGCAGACTGGTCCCAGATGCTCGTGGTGCTCGCAGTGCTGTCGATGGCCGCCGGCAACGTCATCGCCATTGCTCAGACCAACATCAAGCGCATGCTCGCCTACTCTGCGATCGCGCACGTCGGTTTCGTTTTTGTCGGGATGGCGCCCGGTACGCCGGACGGATATGCGGCGTCGATGTTCTATGTCCTGACCTATGTGCTGATGGCGCTCGGTGGATTCGCCATGGTGATCTGGCTCGGTCGGGCGGGGCACGAGGCGGATCTGCTGGACGACTTCAGGGGCCTCAACGATCGCAATCCCTGGTTTGCGTTCATGATGCTGATCCTGATGCTGTCCATGGCGGGGGTGCCGCCATTCGTCGGCTTCTGGGCGAAGTGGTCGGTGCTGCGCGAGGCGGTCGACGCCGGCATGATCTGGCTGGCGGTGGCGGCGGTGCTGTTCTCCGTCGTCGGTTTGTTCTACTACCTGCGGGTGGTTCGGCTCATGTACTTCGAGTCCCCCCGCGACGCCGCGCCGGTGACGGCGTTTGCCGACATGAAGGTGGTGGTGAGCGTGAACGCGCTGGCGATTCTCGCGCTCGGCGTGTATCCGGGCACCCTGCTCGATCTCTGCGAGGCGGTCATCGGGGCCTGATGCGGAGTGCGAATCATCGGGACTGGTCGTCCTGCTTTGTCCTACGCATGCTCTGCAATCGCGGGCCGTACCTCCCCGATGCGCCGGCCCGTCTCCACCGAAGCGTCTTGCTTCAGCCCCGGTGACCACTCGACCGTGGGGTTCGCGAGCATCGTGATCACCGTCGATCCCATATTGAAGCGGCCCAGCTCGCAGCCCTGTTCCAGCACGATCTTCCGGTCCTCGTAGTGTTCGACGAGCGCCTCGCGGCGACGCGGCGGGGTCACCACGCCGCACCACGCCAGTTCGATGCACCCCACGAAGACCGCCCCCACCATGGTGACCGCGAGCGGTCCGATATCGGTGTCGAAGAACGAGACCACCCGCTCGTTGCGGGCGAACAGCCCTTCGATTGCGTCGACGGTGGCCGGGTTCACGCTGAACAGCTCGCCCGGCACGTACACCATGGAGCGGAGGCGGCCGGTGATCGGCATGTGTACGCGGTGATAGTCGCGCGGCGCCAGGTAGATGGTCACGAACCGTCCGTTCCGGAACTCGGCTGCGGCGTGTTCATCGCCTCCGAAGAGCGCCCGTAGCCCATAGGTGTGGTTCTTGGCGTGGACGACGTTGCGACCGCGCATCGAGCCTACCGCAGCGATGGTCCCGTCGGCCGGAGCGACGACAGTGCCGCGTCCACCCTCCAGCGGCCTTGCGCCGGGGGTCAGTGCGCGGGTGAAGAACGCGTTGAAGTGTGGATAGGATGCGGGAGCCGGGTCCGCGACGACGCTCAGGTCCACGCCGTACCGGCGGATGAACCAGCGGATTTGCCAGTTCTTCCACGGTGTGAACCGGAAGCGGGTCGCGTGCAGCATCATCCACGACAGCAGATGTTTCGGATAGAGCCGCTGGCGTACCCCAGCGAGGCGGTCGGCGCCGCGTACCGCCCGGGTGCGTTCCGTCGCTGGCGTGAGACGTCGACGAGTCATGCACTCGGGAGCGCCGGCCTGCCGGTCCTGAATGGCTCGGGATTCACGGCATGCACCGTCCGGTTCCTGCCGATCTGGCGCCCCGGACAGGATTCGAACCTGTGACCTTCCGCTTAGGAGGCGGACGCTCTATCCTGCTGAGCTACCGGGGCGGAGGGGCGCTCGCGGATCCGCCGGGACAATACCCCGACATCGGGACGGTGTCCCGCTTGAGGAACTGGTGGAGCCGATGGGGGTCGAACCCACGACCTCAGCATTGCGAACGCTGCGCTCTCCCAACTGAGCTACGGCCCCGGTGAGGGCGCGAAGTGTACTCGCGTCGGTCATGGCGTGCCAGCCACCCCAACACTACAGCCCGTTCGTTCCCGTCGGGGCGGAACCCGTCCCCGAAATCGTGGCTGCCGAACGCGGCGGAGGTCGAAATTCCGCCGGAACCATACTGCGGGCCGGCGCTCCTGGAGTGCCGGTGGGAATGACCGCCCGCAGCCGCGCTCGATTGCCGTCGTTCACTCGCGGCAAGTACGATGGCGCGAATCCGATGAGGTGATCGATATGCACGATGTTCTTCCATTGTTGGTCGAAACGACCTTCCCGCCGGTACGCCGGGGCCGGCTTACCACGCTGCAGGTCAACCTCGGCTACCTCTGCAATCAGTCCTGCGTGCACTGCCACGTGAACGCGGGACCGAAGCGCCCCGAGCGAATGACGGCCCGTACCGCGGGTCAGGTCGTCGACCTGATGAGGGTGTCGGGCGCCGCGGTGCTCGACCTCACGGGTGGTGCACCGGAGTTGAACCCGAGCTTCCGATTCCTGGTCGACGCGGCGGTGGAGCACGGGGTCCGGGTCATCGATCGCTGCAACCTCACGATTCTCCTTGAGCCCGGACAGGAAGACCTCGCCGAATTCCTGGCGGAGCGGCGGGTCGCGGTCGTCGCGTCGCTGCCTTGCTATCTCGATGAGAATGTCGATCGGCAGCGCGGCAAGGGGGTGTTCGACGCGAGCATCGAAGGGTTGCGACGGCTCAACGCCCTCGGCTACGGCGGCGAGGATCCTGCTCTCTCTCTTGATCTCGTCTTCAACCCCCAGGGCCCCACCCTGCCTCCCGCGCAGGCCGAACTCGAGCGTGCCTACAAGGAGACGCTCGGTCGTCGGTACGGTATCCGGTTCAATCGGTTGTTCACGCTGGCCAACATGCCGATCGGGCGGTTCGGCAGCATGCTGATCTCCAAGGGTCGGTTCGAGGATTATCTCGATGTGCTGCGGGCCGCCCACGTCGACGCGAACATCGAGCACGTCATGTGCCGAAGCACCGTGAGCATCGACTGGCAGGGCTATGCCTACGATTGCGACTTCAACCAGATGCTCGGACTGCCCATGCGGTTGAACGGCACGCCGCGCACCCACCTCACCGACCTTCTCGGCGCCGACGTCGAGGGACGACCCATCGCCATCCGCGACCACTGTTTCGGCTGTACTGCGGGGCAGGGGAGCAGTTGCGGGGGAGCGCTGAGCTGACCGCTTCCACCTGCGGTGTCCGTTGCGATCCGGCTCCGGTGGACCAGCCGGCGATCTCGGTCATCGTTCCCGTGCTTGACGAGGCGGCGACGCTCCCGCGTGCGCTTGCTCCGCTCCAGTCCGCGCGCGGCCGCACCGCGGAGATCATCGTGGTCGACGGTGGCAGCCGGGACGGCACGCCGCGTGCGGCGCATGCCCTGAGCGACCGCGTCCTCTCGGCTCCGTGCGGTCGTGCGCGCCAGATGAACGCCGGAGCCGAGGTCGCGGGTGGGCGGGCGCTGCTGTTTCTCCATGCCGACACGTTGCTCCCTTCCGGCTGGCCCGCGATGGTCCGGGACGCTCTCGAAGTCCGCGGCCGTGAATGGGGCCGATTCGACGTGCGGCTTGACGGCGCGCACCCGATGCTGCGCGTCGTCGAGCGGGCGATGAACCTGCGCTCCCGGCTGAGCGGCATCGCCACCGGTGACCAGGCGATGTTCGCGACCCGCGCCGCGTTCGAGGCGGTCGGCGGTTTTCCCGGTATTGCGCTGATGGAGGACATCGCGCTCAGCCGGGCGCTCCGCGCCCGTTCCCGCCCCGCTTGTGTGCGCACGGTGGTGGTTACCTCAAGCCGGCGCTGGGAACGCAACGGCATCGTCCGCACCATCGCCCTCATGTGGCGGTTGAGGTTGCGATACACGCTCGGCGCCGACCCCGACGATCTGGCGCGTCTGTATCGCGGCGTTCCGGCCGCTCGCATTCGGCGGTCGGACCGCTAGACCGGAAATTTCATCGATTCGCGAAGCGAGGGCGCGTGGATGACTGTGTGCGCAAGGCGAACGCGAGACGGGGCGCGCAGGCGTACCCGCAGGTATGGAGCGAGCTTGCGAAGCAAGCGGCATCGAGCACCCCGAGCAACACCCAAGCCACACCTATGCCGCGTTCAACGCGGCGAAAGCAGTCAGATCCGCGTCCACAGCCGTGAATCGATCAAATTTCCGGGCCAGGCTTGCGGCGGCTGAACAGATGAGTGATGCCTGCCGGATCGTGGTGATGGCCCGCGCTCCGGTGCCCGGAGAGACCAAGCGCCGACTGATTCCGGCCATCGGAGGGGAGCGGGCGGCAGCGCTGCATCGGGCCATGATCCGGTGTGCGGTCGAAACGGCGCTCGCTGCCGGCACCGGGCCGGTGGAACTGTGGTGCACTCCCGACACCGGCCACGCGTACTTTCGCGGGCTGCGCGACCGCACGGGGGTCGCGCTGCATGCACAGGTGGGGGCGGATCTGGGACAGAGGATGCATGACGCCATTGCGGCGCGTCCGGGCGCGACCTTGGTCATCGGCACCGACTGTCCGTTTCTCCAACCGGACGATCTCGTCCGCGCCGCCAGCGCCCTGCGCTCCGCGATTGCGGACGTGGTGATTGTGCCGGCGCTCGATGGGGGGTACGTGCTTGTCGCTGTCGGACGCCCGCGGCCGGAGCTGTTCACGCGGGTGGACTGGGGGACGGAACGCGTACTTGCCCAGACGCGCGAGTGCGCGCGCACCGCACGGCTGCGGGTCCTGGAACTGGAGGCGCGCCGGGACATCGACCGCCCGGAGGATCTCGATGCGCTCGCCGGGATCCTCGACTGGTGAGCGATTCGGCTCGGCCTGGATGACAGGCCGGGGATCGGAGGAGGGCGTGGGACATCTCACCCCGCGCTCACACGCCCGTACATGTATCGGGGCCGAGCGGAGTCCCCTGATTCAGCTTGACAGGCAGTTGGATGAGCCGAAAGCGTCCTCCAGCCTGCGGACCACGGTCTTCCTTGCCCTTCTGCCCGGTTCCCGATCGGTTCTCCGATTGACAAATTTGAATAATAATTCCTATTTATAACAATAAGATAAAAAATTAACTTCAATTAAACATTGAACTTTTGCCCTCCATCTCGTAGTCTCCGACGAAAAGGTCACCCGGTCCCGGTGCGATGGCGCGAAAGCAGTCCGGATCATCCGGCGGCGGTCGCGGACGCTCCCGATCCCGCGCAGGATCGAAGCGTCCTCGCCGTTTCCTGCGGATGCTGATCATGGCCGGGATCGCCGGTGTGGTCGTGCTCTCCGCGTATGTCGCCTGGCTCGACCATCGAATCCGGGGCGAGTTCGAAGGCGCGCGCTGGGCGGTGCCCGCCCGGGTGTTTGCCCGACCTCTGGAGCTCGTTCCGGGCATGACGATATCGGCCGACGCGGTCGAGGCGGAGCTGAAGATCGCCGGCTACCGGCAGGTTCGCGCTGCGTTCAGGCCCGCGAGCTTCGAGCGCGCTGGCGGGCAGTTCCGCCTGGTGACCCGCGAGTTCCGGTTTCCCGACGGGACTGCGCCATCGCGTCGGGTAACGGTTTCCGTGTCGGGAGGACGTATCGCCGGGATCGAGGTCGACGGTGCCGTGCGCCGGCAGGTCCGGATCGACCCGGCCGAGATCGCCCGCATCTACCCTGCGCACCGCGAGGATCGCGTGCTGCTGCGGCTCGAAGACGTCCCCGCTGCGTTTGTGGCGATTCTGCTGGAGGTCGAGGATCACCGGTTCTACCGGCACTTCGGAATCGATCCGCTGGCGATCCTGCGTGCGGCATGGACGAACCTTCGCGCGGGGCGGACCGTGCAGGGTGGTAGCACCCTGACCCAGCAGCTCGTCAAGAATTTCTTCCTCTCGCCCGAGCGTACCCTCACCCGCAAGCTCAACGAGGCGCTCATCGCATTGCTGCTGGAGTGGCGCTACTCCAAGCACGAACTGCTGGAGGGGTATCTGAACGAGGTCTATCTCGGTCAGCAGGGGGCGCACGCTATCCACGGCTTCGGCCGTGCCGCCCACTACTACTTCGGCCGTGAACTCGCGGACCTCGATCTCGACGAGATGGCGCTCCTCGCCGGTCTGGTGCGTGGACCCTCGTACTACGATCCGCGCCGCTACTCCGAACGTGCGATGCAGCGCAGGAATCGGATCATCGACCGGCTCGGGGAACGGAACATCGCGAGCGCACAGGCCGCTGCGCGGGCGCGGAGAGAGCCACTCGGCGTGACGCGCGATCCCCCTCGTGCATCGACGCAGTTTCCGGCGTTTCTCGATCTTGTCCGCCGCCAGCTCCGACGCGACTACCCCGGCCGCGTGCTGCGCAGCGAGGGGCTGCGGATCTTTACCACCCTCGATCCGACCGTGCAGCGAGCGGCCGAGTCGGCGCTCGAACTGTCCATCCCGTTGCTTGTACGCCGGAGCCGAATTCCCGATGGCGAGATCCAGGCCGCGGTCGCGGTCACCGACGCGCGATCCGGCGAAGTCCTGTCGATCGTGGGCGATCGCGACCCGCGTCGTCATGGGTTCAATCGTGCCCTCGACGCGGTCCGTCCGGTCGGGTCCGTGGTCAAGCCGGCGGTCTACCTCGCCGCGCTGGCCGGCCCCCGGTTCCATCTGGCGTCCCTCGTCCGCGACGAACCCATCCGCATCGATGGCCCGAGCGGCCCCTGGCGCCCGCACAACCATGACGGGCGGACGCATGGCGCGGTGCTGCTGCGCGACGCCCTGGTGCATTCCTACAACCTCGCGACCGTCCGGATCGGACTCGACATCGGGCTGGAGCGGGTTCGCGATACGATCCGCACCCTCGGGGTGTCCCGGCCGTTCGCGACGTTTCCGGCCATGTTGCTCGGCACCGTGGAGCTTGCCCCCATCGAGGTGAACGCCATGTATCAGTCGCTCGCGACCGGAGGTCTGCGGCAGCCGTTGCGCGCCATCCGCAGCGTGACGGACGGGCATGGGCGTTCTCTCGCGCACTATCCGGAGCGTTCAACGCGGGTGGCGCACGGCGGCGCGGTGTTCCTCGTTACGCAGGCGCTGCGTGGAGTGCTGAGTGAGGGTACCGGGCGCCGGGCGCGCGAGATTCTACGGCCCGGGCAGGCGCTGGCCGGCAAGACCGGCACTACCGACGGTCGGCGCGACAGTTGGTTCGCGGGCTACGGCGCGGATCGGGTGGCCGTGGTCTGGGTTGGGCGCGACGACAACCAGCCGGTGAACCTGAGCGGCGCGAGCGGTGCGTTGGAGGTCTGGGCGCGCCTCATGCGCACCATCGGTGCAGCCTCGGTCTCCGATGTCGCGCCGCGCGGCGTTGAGTGGCACTGGGTGAGCCGGGACCGGGGACAGCGCATCGAGGGGAGCTGCGTGGCCGCGATGCGACTTCCGTTCGTGTCCGGCCGTCTTCCGCCCGAAGGGCGGTGCGGCGCGCAGACCGCCGCCCGCGGTGACGCCGCGGCTTCCTGAAGACTCCGGCCCGGAACACCCGCTCGTTCCTCAAGCATGCGTTCCGCTCCCCTTTCGGGCCATGATCGGGCTGCGTCAGGGATGATGTTCGAACGCTCTCGCGCAACAGATGTCCACTCGAGGCCGATCTCGACTTGAAACGTCGGTGCCAGTCTTCGTATCATTCGCCGTCCTGGTGCGGGGTGGAGCAGTCTGGCAGCTCGTCGGGCTCATAACCCGAAGGTCGCAGGTTCGAATCCTGCCCCCGCTACCAACAGCCCGAGGCCCATTCGGGGCCGAACCGAGAAACCCCTTTCGAGGGGTTTTTTTGTGGATGCGCGAACGAGAGAGGCGGTTGTACGAACTGATCGAGCCCACGGTGCTGGCACTGGGGTTCGAACTGGTGGGTGTGCTGTGGCGCGACGGGAAGTCGCGCGACCTGATTCGGGTCTACATCGACCGCGAAGAGGGGGTGACGGTGGATGACTGCGCGAATGCAAGCTACCGCGTGACCGGATTGCTGGATGTGGCGGACCCGGTGCCTGGCGAGTACGACCTGGAGGTTTCGTCGCCCGGGTCGGATCGTCCGCTGTTCGTCGAGCGCGATTTCATCCGCTTCGCTGGCGCTGGCTTGAAGGTGACATTGCGCGGCCCTGTCGCGGGGCGTCGTCGACTTGTTGGCACCCTCGGCGGATACCGCGAAGGAGTCCGCGTGATCGATGAACACGGAATGGAGCATTGCTTCGCCATATCGGATATCGAGAGTGCGCGGCTGGTGTCGCAATGGTGACCTGGACATGGGTGAAACCGAGGAGGGGTCGTCGCCGGGCGGTCCACCGTACGGACGGGTGACATGAGCAAAGAGATTCTGAGCGTCGTCGAGGTCGTCTCGGCTGAGAAGGGCGTAGCGAAAGACATCATTTTCGAAGCGATCGAGGCCGCCTTGGCGAGTGCGACGCGCAAGCGGCACCCCGAGGATCTTGACGTGCGCGTGAGCATCGATCGCGAGACCGGGGACTACGACACGTTCCGGCGATGGGAGATCGTCGAAGACGCATCCGTGGTCTTTACCCAGGAGGAGGCCGACGCCGCGCTGGAGAAGCTGCTTGCGGAAGTGGGTGAGGGTAACGGCGCGGCCGAGGGTGACCGCACCGCCGAGGGTGACAGCGAGCAGGTGGTCGGCCCCGAGGTATTCGATCCGAACCGCCAGATTCTCTACAGCGACGCGTCCGTGCGCATACCCGAATTCGGGATCGGGGACTTCTTCGAGGAACCCATCGAGTCGGTGGCGTTCGGTCGGATCGCCGCGCAGACCGCCAAGCAGGTCATCGTGCAGAAGGTGCGCGAGGCCGAGCGCGCGCAGGTCATCGAGGCCTACCGGAATCGGGTGGGCGAGATGGTGACCGGAGTCGTCAAGCGGCTGGAGCGCAGCAGTATCATCCTCGATCTCGGCGGCAACGCCGAGGCGATGGTCAGCCGCGAGGATGTTATCCCGCGCGAGATCGTGCGCCCGGGCGACCGGCTTCGCGGCTATCTGAAGGATGTGCGTCCGGAGTCACGAGGCCCTCAACTGTTCATCAGCCGCACCGCGCCCGAGCTGATGGTCCACCTGTTCACCCTGGAGGTGCCGGAGATCGCCGAAGGGTTGATCGAGATCATGGGATGTGCGCGGGATCCCGGCGCCCGGGCGAAGATCGGCGTTCGCAGCAACGTTGCGCGCATCGATCCCGTAGGGGCGTGTGTCGGAATGCGCGGCTCCCGCGTGCAGGCGGTGTCGAACGAGCTTGGCGGCGAACGGGTGGACATCATCCTGTGGGACGAGAATCCCGCCCAGTACGTCATCAACGCGATGTCGCCGGCGGAGGTGGTCTCGATCCTCGTCGACGAAGAATCCGGGGCAATGGACGTCGCGGTCAACGAGGAGCAGCTCTCTCAGGCCATCGGACGTGGTGGGCAGAATGTGCGTCTGGCCAGTCAGCTCACGCAGTGGCAGATCAACGTGATGACCGAGCAGCAGGCCGACGAGAAGAACGAGATGGAGGCGGGCAAGTACCTGAGCCTGTTCAGGGACCAGCTCGACGTGGACGAGGAGGTCGCGCTCATCCTGCTCCAGGAAGGGTTCACCAGCATCGAGGAGGTCGCCTACGTGCCCGAGGCCGAGATGCTGGCAATCGACGAGTTCGACGAGGAGATCTGCCGCGAGCTGCAGTCACGGGCTCGCGACGTGCTTCTCATTCGCGAGATCGCGAGCGAGGAAGGTGTATCGAGCGGTGCACCGGCCGAGGATCTTCTGCTGCTCGATGGCATGGATACCGAGCTTGCCTACGGGCTGGCGACGAAGGGTGTGGCGACCAGAGAGGAGTTGGCCGAGCTGTCGGTGGACGATTTTACCGACATCGTGGACATCGATCCGGAACGTGCGGCGGCGCTGATCATGACCGCGCGGGCCATCTGGTTCGAGCAGGAAGAGGCCGAGGGCCCGTCGCCCTAGCGAGGCTGCCCTCGGATCGCGAGACATGTGCCGAAGCCACTCGACCTTCCACGAGACCGTGACCGTCATGCCGGTTGCAGCCTCGTACTGGTCGTCTGAAAACCCGCTTCGAGAATTTGGCTCGACTGCAAGGATCGACGCCGCTTGAGGCGTCTGGAGATTCCCAGGAGCTACTCGGATGGCCGAGACGACTGTGCGAGAACTGGCCGACTCCGTCGGCATCCCCGTCAACCGCTTGCTGGCGCACCTTGGCGAGTCAGGGTTGCACCATACCGGAGCTGACGAGCGGATCAACGACCAGGAGAAGGCGCAGTTGTTCACGCACCTGCGCCGCCTCCATGGCAAGGGTGCGGCGGAGCCGGTGACGCCGCGCAAGATCACGCTGCGGCGCAAGTCTGTGAGTGAGCTGAAAGTCGCTTCCGCGCAAGGCCGCCGCAAGACGGTCACGGTGGAGACCCGGGGGCGGCGATCGCAGGCGTCGGGCGCTGGCCCGCGTATCGACTCCGACGTTGTCGCCGCGGGCGACACGGGCGACGCCAAGGCGCGCATGGACGCCGCCAAGCGCGCGTTGCACGAGGAGGCGAAACGCCGCCAGCAGGAGCTCGACGAGACCCTCAGGGCGGAAGCGGAGGTGCGCGAGAAGGAGGAGGCGTTGCGCAAGCTGCGCGAGCCCGAGAAGAAGAAGCCTGCGTCGGAAGCGGAGCCCGAGACGGCGCCCGACCTCACCACGCCCGTGGTTCCCGACGCGACGTCCGGCGCCGCTTCTCCCTCATCTGCCGTGTCCCCGGTCGCGTCGGCGCCACCTTCGCGCCGTTCCGATGCGAAGCGTCCCGATACCAAACGTCCCGATGCCAAGCGTGGAGAACGGGGAGGGCGACGCGAGCGTGGCCGGAGAAGCCGCGAGGAGCTGCACGTCGCGAGCGACAAGGCGGGTCGCAGACGCAAGAAGCAGAAATCGCGGCCGGTGGTTCGTACCCAACCCACGCGACATGCATTCGAGATGCCGACCGCGCCGGTGGTTCGGGAGGTCGTGATTCCCGAGACCATCACGGTGGGAGAGCTCGCGCAGAAGATGTCGATCAAGGCCAACGAGCTCATCAAGGCGCTGATGGGGCTCGGCATGATGGTGACCATCAATCAGGTCATCGACCAGGATGCCGCAATCATCGTGGTCGAGGAGCTCGGCCACACGCCAAAGCCCGTCAAGGAGAGCTCCATCGAAGAGGAGGTCATGCAGGCGGGCGACGAGGCCGACTATCCGGCGGCACCGCGGGCGCCGGTGGTGACCGTCATGGGTCATGTCGACCACGGCAAGACATCGCTCCTCGACTACATCCGGACCGCCAAGGTCGCGGCGGGCGAGGCGGGCGGCATCACCCAGCATATCGGCGCCTATCACGTCGAGACTCCGCGAGGGAGCCTCACCTTCCTCGATACGCCGGGCCACGCGGCGTTCACCGCAATGCGGGCGCGCGGTGCGCGGGCCACGGACATCGTGGTGCTGGTGGTCGCCGCGGACGACGGGGTGATGCCGCAGACCATCGAGGCGAGCACCCACGCGAAGGCTGCGAACGTGCCAATCGTGGTCGCGGTCAACAAGATCGACCGGGAGGATGCGGACCCCGAGCGCATTCGCCAGGCCCTGGCCGGCCACGAGATCGTCCCCGAGGAATGGGGCGGCGATAACATGTTCGTGGACGTATCGGCGCTGACGGGCCAGGGCGTCGACAACCTGCTCGATGCGGTCAGCCTCCAGGCGGAGGTTCTGGAGTTGTCCGCGCCCCATGAAGGCCCCGCGCGCGGGGTTGTCGTCGAGTCCCGGATCGAGCGCGGACGCGGTCCGGTGGCGACCGTACTTGTTCAGTCGGGCCGGCTCGCGAAGGGAGACATCCTGCTCGCCGGTCAGGAATTCGGTCGGGTGCGGGGGCTGTTCGACGACACCGGGGCGGAGACCTCCTCGGCTGGCCCATCGATTCCGGTGGAGGTGCTGGGACTGTCCGGGCTCCCCGATGCCGGCGACGAAGCAGTGGTGGTCGCCGACGAGCGCAAGGCGCGCGAGATAGCCACCCTCCGGCACGGCAGGCATCGCGAGGTCCGGCTTGCCCGCCAGCAGTCGGCAAAGCTCGAGAACATCTTCGAGCAGATGAAGGAGGGTGCAACTCATACCCTCAACATCATCGTCAAGGCCGACGTGCAGGGCTCGGTCGAGGCGCTTCGCGATGCGCTGACCCAGCTCTCGACCGACGAAGTCAAGGTCAACGTCGTCACCGCCGCGGCCGGCGGAATCAGCGAGACTGATGCGAATCTTGCGGTCGCCTCGAGCGCGATCATCATCGGCTTCAACGTGCGGGCGGATGCCGCTGCGCGCCAAGTCATCGAGACGGAGGTGGTGGATCTGCGCTACTTCAGTGTGATCTACGACGTCATCGACACCGTGAAGCAGGCGATGAGCGGGATGCTCGCGCCGGAATTCCGGGAGGAGATCATCGGCATTGCCGAAGTGCGGGACATCTTCCGCTCGAAGCGCTTCGGGAACATCGCCGGCTGCCGGGTCTCCGAGGGGACGGTGCGCCGGAGCAATCCCATCCGGGTCCTGCGCGACAGCGTCGTCATCTACGAAGGGGAGCTCGAATCGCTCCGCCGGTTCCAGGACGACGTGAACGAGGTGCGCGCCGGCACCGAGTGCGGCATCGGAGTCCGCAACTACAACGATGTCAAGGTGGGAGACCAGATCGAGGTCTTCGAACGCATCCAGCTCCAGCGCACACTGTGAGCCGCCGCGGCCGGGATCGAGAGCATGGGTGACGCCCATGGGTAACGCCTTGTACAGCCGTTCGGTTCGGGTGGCGGATCAGCTCCAGCGCGAGATCGCGCTCCTCGTCGTCCACGAGGTGGCGGACCCGAGGGTGGGAGTCGTGACGGTCTCGGGCGTCGATCTCTCCCCCGACATGGGCCACGCGCGGGTGCTCGTGACACCGGGCCGCGACACCGACGCCCAGGAGTCGGTGGATGCGCTGAACCGCGCGGCCGGATTTCTGCGCTCGCGTCTCGGTCGCCGACTGCGCATGCGTCGCGTCCCGCGTCTCGTGTTCGAGCACGATCGCACGCTCGAGCATGCGCTGCGTATCGATGCGCTGATCGACGCGGCGTCGTCGCGTCCGGCGGCCGGTGAGCTCTGCTGAGGGTACGCAACGATGGGACCGTCGGCACGACGATCGCGGGGGCGTGCGGTCAACGGCATCCTTGTCCTCGACAAGCCCGTCGGGATGGGTTCGAACGAGGCTCTGCAGCGGGTCAAACGCATGTACCGGGCGCGCAAGGCAGGACATACCGGCAGTCTCGATCGTCTCGCGAGTGGACTCCTGCCGATCTGCTTCGGTGAGGCGACCAAGCTGTCCGGCTATCTGCTGAACGCGGACAAGCACTATATCGCCACGTTTCTCCTGGGAGTGACGACCACCACGGGTGACGCCGAGGGAGAAGTGGTGTCCCGCCGCGAAGTGCCGGCGCTCTCAGCCGCGATCATCGAGCGGGCGACGGCAAACTTTCGCGGTGAGATCGAGCAGATTCCCCCCATGCATTCCGCACTGAAGCACAAGGGCAAGCGGCTCTACCAGCTCGCGCGCGAGGGCATCGTGGTCGAACGTCAGCCACGGCGCGTTTCCATCCACCGCTTCGAGGTGCCGCGGTTCGACCGCGATACGATCGATGTCGAGGTTCTGTGCTCCAAGGGTACGTACATACGCACCCTGGCCGAGGATTTTGGAAAGGC
Source organism: Thiotrichales bacterium (assembly GCA_026709935.1). GTDB lineage: Bacteria > Pseudomonadota > Gammaproteobacteria > HK1 > HK1 > HK1. The sequence continues at coordinate 100,067 of JAPOSC010000051.1, read as the reverse complement.
TCTCGGCTGCGGCGCGAGCGTTGTGACGCTGCGTCGTATCGGCGCGGGTCCTTTCATCGCCGGCGACATGGTGGAGCTTGAAACGGTCGAATCGATGGCTGTGCAAGGTCTGCAGACCCTCGACGCGTCCCTGCTGTCGATGGAGGCGGCGGTCTCTGGTTGGCCGAGTGTACGACTGCCCGAAGGGGTCGCGTTCTATCTTCGCAAGGGGCAACCGGTTCAGGTGCCGCATTCGCCTACCGAGGGATGGGTCCGGATCCACACCGAGCGAGCAGGATTCATCGGCGTGGGCGAAGTATTGGACGACGGACGAATCGCGCCGCGTCGGCTCTTCTCTCCGGGTTAAAGAAACGCCTTATTTGTCAAAAGGTTGCTATCGAGCCCGCATCGAGTCCGAACCCGATCCGAACCCGATCCGAACCCGGTCCGAACCTTGTTAGGCGGACGGCTGGCGGTTAGAATGCGCAACTTTGGCGAGAGAGGGTGGAACCGATGTCGTTGTCTGCGGTTCAGAAGGCGGAGGTCGTCGAGGAGCACGGGCGGGGTGAGCGCGATACGGGGTCACCGGAAGTTCAGGTGGCGTTGCTCTCGCGCCGGATTACACACCTCACCGGGCACTTCCGTCAGCATTCGCACGATTTCCACTCCCGCCAGGGTCTGTTGAAGCTCGTCAGCAAGCGACGCAAGCTGCTCGACTATCTTCGTCGCAAGGATGTCGAGCGGTACCGGGCGCTAATCGCAAAGCTCGGCTTGCGCCGCTGATCCGACCCCAGATGTCACCATCGGTCGATGATGACGTCGAAAGTGTTGTCGTACCCACCCAGTATCCACCCAGATGATCCCCCTGACGTGTGCCGCGCGCCCCTCGTTCCGGGTATTGGCGAAACTTGCCGGCCGGCGGGCGCTCCGGTAGGCCTTTCAAGGTTGAATCCATGACATCCATCAAGAAGACGATTCCGTACGGCCCCCGCGATCTGGTGCTGGAGACAGGCGAGATAGCGCGACAGGCATCCGGCGCGGTGCTTGCGAGCCTGGGGGACACGGTGGTGCTGGCCACCGTCGTCGGCGCCCGCTCGGCGCTGCCGGGCCGCGATTTCTTTCCGCTGACCGTGGACTACGTCGAGAAGACGTACGCGGCGGGGAAGATTCCAGGCGGCTTCTTCAAACGCGAGGGGCGGCCGACGGAGAAGGAGACGCTGACTTCGCGCCTTATCGACCGCCCGTTGCGCCCCCTGTTCCCCGATGGCTTCCGCAATGAAGTGCAGGTGATCGCCACCGTTCTTTCGCTCGATCCCGAGATCGACCCCGACATCCCGGCGCTCGTCGGGGCATCGGCGGCCCTCGCGGTGTCGGGCCTCCCGTTCGACGGCCCGGTGGGCGCGGCGCGCGTCGGCTACGTGGGGGGCGAATTCGTGCTCAATCCGACCTTCGAGCAGACCGCGGCGTCGGATCTGGATCTGGTCGTCGCGGGGACGAAGAACGCGGTGCTGATGGTCGAGTCGGAGGCGAAGATGCTCCCCGAGTCGGTGATGCTCGATGCCGTGATGTTCGGACACGAGCGGATGCAGCCGGTCATCGAAGCCATCGAAGCGCTCGCCGCGGAGGCGGGCAAGCCGGCGTGGGACCTCGAGGCGCCTCCCGCCGACCCCGCCCTCGCCGATGCCGTGAGCTCGCACGCGGAATCCGGAATCCGTGAGGCGTATCGGGTCGTCGACAAGATCGAGCGCCGTGCCCGGGTGGGCGAGGTTCGCCGCTCGGTGATCGAGGCGCTGGCTGGAGGGGACGGCGCTGAGCGAACGGAGGCCGAAGTGCGCGGGGCGTTCGAAAAGCTCGAGAAGTCGATCGTACGCGGCACCATCATCGCAGGCGAGCAGCGTATCGACGGCCGCGACCCCGCCACGGTGCGCGATATCGCGAGCCGGGTGAAGCTCCTGCCTCGCACGCACGGGTCCGCTCTGTTCACCCGCGGCGAGACCCAGGCCATCGTGACTACCACTCTGGGCACCACGCGGGACGCCCAGATCGTCGACGCCATCGAGGGCGAGCGACGCGAACCCTTCATGCTGCACTACAACTTCCCGCCCTTCTGTGTCGGCGAGATTGGACGGATGATGGGACCGAGACGCCGCGAGATCGGTCATGGGCGGCTCGCGAAGCGGGCGATCCAGGCGGTCATGCCGAACATGGACGACTTCCCCTACGTTGTGCGCGTGGTGTCGGAGGTCACCGAGTCGAACGGCTCCAGCTCCATGGCGACGGTGTGCGGCACCAGCCTCGCGCTGATGGATGCGGGGGTCCCGGTGGCGGCGCCGGTGGCCGGGATCGCGATGGGACTCATCAAGGAGGGCGACGCGTTTGTCGTGCTCTCCGACATCATGGGCGACGAGGATCATCTCGGCGACATGGACTTCAAGGTCGCCGGCACCGCCGAGGGCGTGACCGCGCTGCAGATGGACATCAAGATCGACGGCATCACCCGGGAGATCATGGAAACCGCTCTCGTCCAGGCGCGCGAGGGTCGACTGCACATCCTGGAGCGGATGAACGCGACGCTCGACGCGCCGCGCATGGACATGTCGGTGTTCGCGCCGCGCATCATCTCGTTCAAGATCCATCCGGAGAAGATTCGCGACGTCATCGGCAAGGGCGGCAGCGTCATCCGGTCGCTGACCGAGGAGACGGGCGCCACCATCGACGTGAGCGACGACGGGACGGTGAAGATCGCGTCGGTCGATGCTGCGGCTGGCCTCGAGGCGCGCCGACGCATCGAACAGATCACCGCCGACGTGGAGGTCGGCACCATCTACGAAGGTCGCGTCGCGAAGCTCATGGACTTCGGCGCCTTCGTCAACATCCTCCCCGGACGGGACGGGCTCGTCCACATCTCCCAGATCTCCGAGGAACGGGTCGAACGCGTCAGCGACAAGCTTCGCGAGGGCGATCGCGTGAAGGTCAAGGTGCTGGAGGTCGACAAGCAGGGCCGCATCCGCCTCAGCATGAAGGCGATACCGAAGGAGCAGCGCTCGGCCTGAGCATCCGGAGCGCACGCCGCCCGTCCCGGCGCCGCATTCGGCCGCGCGGAAGGGGAGCGGGCTCCGGCCGCGTAGTCCCGCGGACGGGTGCGCAGCCTCCGCAGGCCGGATCAGCCGAAGGAATCGCCCGACCTTCGGCTGAATGACGCAGGGATATTCGCCCGGGCGTTCTTGCCGCGGTCGAATCCGGGTTGCTCGGCAAGAAAGCGCGGAATCCTCTCTTCCAGCCAGTAGCGCGCCGTCCATGGCGTGCCCCCCTTGACGAAACCGACGTGCCCGCCCGACGCGCTCAGTTCCAGACGGATGGAGGGCGAGAGTTCGTCACGGCGCGGGATCACATCGCGGGTCATGAACGGGTCGTCGAGCGCGTGGAGGATCAAGGTCGGCCGCGCGACTCCGCGCAGGTACTGCCGGCAGCTTGCCTCGCGGTAGTAGTGCGCGGCGTCGCGAAAGCCGTGGAGCGGCGCGGTGATCCGATCATCGAAGCGGCGGAAGGTCCGCGTGTGGCGCACCACGTCAAGGTCGAGCGGGCCCGGCCGGCCCCGAAACTTCTCCGTGATGCTGCGATGGAGATCGACGATGAAGTGGCGTCTGTACATCCGGGAGATGCCGCGGTCGAGTCGGCCCGAGGCTCCGGCCAATAGAAAGGGGACCGACACCGCGACCGCGGTGGCCAGCTCGGCGCCGACGCCCCGCTCGGCGAGCCACTTGAGCAGGACGTTGCCGCCCAGCGAGAACCCGACGGCGGCGACGGGCGTCGATGGTTCCCGTTCGCGCAGGCGCCGCAGGAAATACCCGACATCGCCGGTCTCGCCGGAGTGGTAGGTACGTGGCAGCCGGTTTGGTTCTCCGCCGCACCCCCGGAAATGCATGACCGCGCCTCGCCAGCCGCGGTGGGCGAGCGCTCCGAGCAGGCCCCGCACGTGCGGTGAGCGGCTCGATCCCTGTAGCCCGTGCAAAATGACGACGATGGGGCCCGCGTCGCCGATCCAGTCGATATCGATGAAATCCCCGTCCGGAAGCTCGAGACGCTCCCGGGTGAGGGAGACAGAACGCTTCGTACGCAGGAATGCCGGCCAGATGGTCTGCAGATGCGGCCCCGGCAACCACCACGCCGGTTTGAATTCGGCGGGGGCAATGGTTCCGTGCCGGATCCGCATCGTCTCGGGATCGCGTACGGGACGCACGGCGAGGGGTTCACTCGGTTGCGGCGCGGTGGGTGCGCCGCAACCGTGGACGGAATCGTGGCCTCCATCGTTTCGGTGCGCCGACGGGTTCGCCCGCCCGCCCGCGTTCCGACTTGCGGGAGTCGTCCCGGTTCCGCCCACCGCTGGTCTCAGTCCGGCGGTATCGGGTCGGCGGAGGACGAGATTCCAATCAGGGGGCCGTCCGGCCCACGGACGCGAAGCTCTGGAGAGCCTGCGGAGGAGATGTTGAGCACCACGAAGACGACGCTCCCGTTATCGGGATGCGGCTCCGCCGCGACGATGTCTCCCACCTTCGGCGCTTCGTCCGCCGCCCCGTCCACGACTGCATCGCCTTCGGCGGCCATGTCCGTCCACCCGACCCAGGCGCGACGCTTGACGCGACCGAGGTGCTGCGCGCGCGCGACGATCTCCTGGCCGACGTAGCATCCCTTCTCGAAACTCACGCCGCCAAACCGATCGAGATTGAGCATCTGCGGGAGGAAGGCGTCGGACATTGCCTCGGAAACCCGTGCGACGCCGGCGCAGATATCTGCGAACCGCCATGCGCCGGATATGGTCCGCGGCGCATCGTCGGTCGGCTGCGCCGCCACGATCGAAGCGACGCGGTCGAGCGGTCCCGTCATCATGAACCTTGGATGGTGCCCCGGCACCCGTGCCACCACCATCTCCCCGATCGTGGCGGCGTCGTCGACCCCGGCGGTTTCCGCCCATGTCCTGAACCGGTCGGGCAGGGCGCCAGCGCCCGCCACCCCGGCGACCCTCAGGGTGTCGCTGGCGTCGTCAATCCGCACATCCGATCGCAGAATGAACATGCGAAGGTGCGCAAGAAGTGCCGCGGTGAACCAGCGCTCGCAGACGAGGCGGTATCCGCCGCCCGGATCGGCGAGCACGCGGAAGATCGCGAGCACGCGCCCTTTCGGTGAGCACCAGGCGGCGATGCGGGACGTCGACGCGTCAACTTCTGCGAGGTCGGCGGTGAGTTGTCCCTGCAGCCACGCCAAGGCATCACCGCCGGAGATTCGCAGCACGGTGAGAAAGTCGAGCCCGAAGATCGCGCTCCGATCCGGTATCGCGTCGGCTCCCTCGGTGCTGACCGCCGGGCGTCCCGTCTTGCTCAAGGTTTGATTGCCTGGTCGATCGCTTCCACCGCCGTCCAGATTCTCTCGCGGCGTTCTTTCATCATTCCCCTTCGGTTCCGCATCGCGGGAGCATTCGGGGTTTTCGTGCCTTGGTGCTCCTAGAATCGGCACGGCATGATATCGAAAATGAGGCAGGCACACACTCGGGCGCTATCAGAGGTGATCTCTTGCCTCGACGTTCTGCCTGATGTCCCCGACCTGTGTATGCACGGGTTTCCCGCGAGATCGGGACAAAGATCGTCAGAACAATAATTTGCAAATACGAATCATTCCTATTATATTCTGGGGCAGATGAAGAATGGCCATCAGGCACCAGACGCAACTATCGGGTAGCGGAAATTCGGAGCCGGAGTGGTTCTGCGGTCCCTGCCGGGAACTCAATATCGCCCGAGCGCATGGGTGCGAATCAGCACGACGATCCCACCGAGCCCCGTCGGCGGTACGGCCTCCGGAGAAGTGATCCACTCGAGAATGTCCTGATCCGGCTGATCGAGCAGCCGCTCCAGCGCCTCGATCTCCTCTGCGTCGAGGCGGTTGAGGGCGCGACGCACGAAGCGCTCCAGCAGCACGTCCAGCTCCTTCATCCCGCGCCGGCAACGCCAGCGTGCCCTCTCGCGCGTCTTACGCCCGGTCACGGTACGGTCAGACGGTCCTCGACACCATCATCTTCTTGATTCCGGCGATCGCCTTCGCCGGGTTCAGGCCTTTCGGGCATGCCGTGGTGCAGTTCATGATGGTGTGGCAGCGGTAGAGCCGGAACGGGTCCTCCAGGTCGTCGAGCCGCTCCCCGGCCGCTTCATCGCGGCTGTCGGCGAGCCACCGCCAGGACTGGAGCAGGACGGCAGGGCCGAGGTAGCGGTCGCCGTTCCACCAGTAGCTGGGGCAACTCGTGGAGCAGCACGCGCACAGGATGCACTCGTAGAGCCCGTCGAGCTTCTCGCGCTCCTCCTTCGACTGGAGCCGCTCGCGGTCGCGCGCCGGCGGCGGCTGGGCGCGCATCCACGGCTTGATCGAGGCGAGCTGCGCGTAGAAGTGCTTCATGTCCGGCACGAGGTCCTTGACCACGGGCAGGTGCGGCAGGGGGTGGATGGCGACATCGCCCGAGTAGTCCTCGATCGCGCTGATGCAGGCGAGACCGTTCCGCCCGCCGATGTTCATCGCGCAGGAGCCGCAAATCCCCTCCCGGCACGAGCGCCGGAAGGTCAGGGTAGGGTCGATCTCGCTCTTGATTCTGATAAGGGCGTCGAGAACCATCGGCCCGCATGTGGCCAAGTCGATGGTGTAGCAGTCGCGCCGCGGGTTCTCATCCGAGTCTGGATCGTAGCGGTAGACGATGAACGTCTTCGGCCGCTTCGTGGTGCTCGGAGCCGGCCAGGTCCGGCCATCGCGAACCTTCGAGTTTGCCGGGAGTGTGAACTGCGCCATGCGGGAGGCCCTCTCAGTACCCCGGCCCCGGGACCGGCCGGGACGGCGTGGGTGCCGTCGTCGCGGGGTTCGATGAGTCGATGTTCAATCGATCGTTTCCTCGGCCGATCGTTTCCTCGGCGCGGGGCCGATTCAGTAGACCCGCGCCTTGGGCGGGATGACCTTCGTGTCGTTGGTCAGGGTGTACATATGCACCGGCCGGTAGTCGATCCGGGTGTTCCCCTGCCCGTCGAGCCAGGCGAGGGTGTGCTTCATCCACCGCTCGTCGTCGCGGTCCGGGTAATCCTCGCGCGCGTGGGCGCCACGGCTCTCGGTGCGGTTCGCGGCCGAGACCATCGTCACCACCGCCTGTCCGAGCAGGTTGTCGAGCTCCAGGGTCTCGACGAGGTCGGAGTTCCACACGAGGCTCCGATCCTCGACGCGCACATTGGCGAACGCCGCGTACACATCGCCGATCAGGCGGCGCCCCTCGTCGAGGGTCTCGCCGGTGCGGAACACCGCGGCGTTGTTCTGCATCACCCGCTGCATCCGCAGGCGCAACGCCGCGGTCGGTTCGCTTCCCCGCGCATGCCGCAGCCGATCGAACCGGTCGAGGGCGCGTTCCTCGGCTCTCCCCGGCAGCGGCGCGTGGGTGCTGCCCGCTTCCACCGTTTCCGCGCAGCGCTTCGCCGCGGCCCGGCCGAAAACCACGAGATCGAGCAGGGAGTTGGAACCCAGGCGGTTCGCGCCATGCACCGAGACACAGCCGCACTCCCCGATCGCCATCAGGCCGGGGACTACCGCGTCCGGGTCGTTGCCGCGCAGCGTCACCACTTCGCCGTGGAAGTTGGTCGGGACTCCACCCATGTTGTAGTGCACGGTCGGCAGCACCGGGATCGGCTCGCGCGAGGTGTCGACGCCGGCGAAGATTCGCGCAGTCTCCGAGATCCCGGGCAGCCGTTCCCGCAGCACCTCGGGTCCGAGATGCTCCAGATGCAGGAAGATGTGGTCCTGGCTTTCGCCGACCCCGCGGCCCTCGCGGATCTCCAGCGTCATGGCGCGGCTCACGACATCGCGCGAGGCGAGGTCCTTGGCATTGGGAGCGTAGCGCTCCATGAACCGCTCGCCCTCGGAATTCGTCAGATACCCGCCCTCTCCGCGGGAGCCCTCGGTGATAAGACAGCCGGAACCGTAGATGCCGGTGGGATGGAACTGGACGAACTCCATGTCCTGAAGCGGCAGGCCGGCCCGGAGCGCCATCGCGTTGCCGTCCCCGGTGCAGGTGTGGGCGGAGGTGCACGAGAAGTAGGTGCGGCCATAGCCCCCGGTGGCGAGTACCGTCATGTGGGCGCGGATGCGGTGCAGGGTGCCATCGTCGAGGTTCCAGGCCAGCACCCCGCGGCAGGTCCCGTCGTCGTCCATCAGCAGGTCGATGGCGAAGTACTCGATGAAGAACTCGGCGTCGTGGCGCAGGCTCTGCTGGTAGAGGGTATGCAGGATGGCGTGCCCGGTGCGGTCCGCCGCCGCGCAGGTCCGCTGGGCGGTGCCTTCCCCGAAGTGGGTGGTCATCCCGCCGAACGGGCGTTGATAGATCCGCCCGTCCTCGGTGCGGGAGAACGGCACCCCGAAATGCTCCAGCTCGACCACGGCGGGGATCGCCTCGCGGCACATGTACTCGATCGCGTCCTGATCGCCGAGCCAGTCCGAGCCCTTCACCGTGTCGTACATGTGCCAGCGCCAGTCGTCCTCGCCCATGTTGCCGAGCGCGGCGCTGATGCCGCCCTGGGCCGCCACGGTGTGGCTGCGAGTGGGGAAGAGCTTGGTCACGCAGGCGGTCGAGAGTCCCTGGGCGGCAATACCGAGCGTCGCCCGCAGGCCCGCGCCGCCCGCGCCGACCACGACGACATCGTATTCATGTTCGACGATGGGGTAGGCTGGCGACATCCGCATCAGCTCCCAAGCGCGACCTTGAGCACGCTGAACGCAGCGATCGTCGCGAGCGCGACGGCCAGCAGCTTCGTCGCGATCAGCGCGGCGAGCTTCGCGCCCTCCGGGTGCACGTAGTCCTCGATGACCACCTGCAGGCCGAGCTGGGCGTGGTGGAAGAGGGCGGCGATGGTCAGGAGCAGAGCGATGGCGACGGCCGGGGAGCGGATCCAGTCCACCGTCCGGGCGTGGTCCGCGGCGCCCACCGCAACCAGCGACGCCACGAGCCAGACGGTGAGGGGGACGAGCGCGATGGCGGTGATCCTCTGCATCCGCCAGTGGTGCGTTCCCTCTTTCGCGGAGCCGAGACCGCGAGCACGGGCGATGGGGGTTCGATGGTCCACAGATGGTCTCGTCCGCGGGTCAGCGCATCACGTAGCCAAGCGCCCAGGCCACCCCGGTGAGGATGACCGAGGCCACGACGACCACGATCCCGCTCTTGTGTACGGTGGAGAGTTCGAACCCGATGCCCGCATCCCAGAACAGGTGCCGGATTCCGTTCCCGAGGTGGTAGAAGAGCGAAAACGTGATGGCGAAGAGCAACACTCGCCCCGGGATCGAGCCGAGCAGTGCCTGTGCGTGCGCGAGCGCTTCGGGGCCGGCCGCGACTGCCGCGAGCCAGTACGTGAACAGGAGACTTCCGGCCGCCAGCACCACGCCTGTCGCCCGATGGGAGATGGACAGCAGCGCCGGGAGCGGCAGACGGTAGACCTGAAGATGCGGGGAGAGTGGTCGGGTTCGATCCATGATCGGCTGGCGCATCGCAACATCGTGCGTCACGAAAAATTATGACGCCCAGCGCGCAAGCAAGCAACGCCTCGCCTCGGTCATTCCATGATATGTGCGTATCGTGATGCACGCGCGGGGCCGATGGAACCGCTCCGATGCGTAGCGCGGGTGGTGATTAAACGGCGGGTCGGTGAGCCCGGTTCGGATGCCGCCGCGACCGGAGTCGAGCGGTCGGGAGCTGCATGGGTTGTGCCTGATGGCTTCCGGCCCCCTCCTTTCGGTGAAAGCACCGGCCGGGTCCTCGGGTCTGTTCCCGGTATCGCCCGCCGTGGTCCAATGCTGTGGGGAGGGGAACCGGCGGGACCTGATACGAGAACGGAGGGCGGCGCGGGATGGAGATGTCAGGGATTCAATTCCGACAGACGTTCACGATTCGCGTCGCTCGTGATCGGGCCGTCGAGTCTCTCTCGCTCGCCGTGGCCTGCGGCGCGGCAGTCTGCGCTGGCGTGGCGCTCGGTCCGGAGATAGCCGGAGGCATTGCGCTCCTCGCGGCGCGGATGTATCCGTCGCCCCCGGCCGGCCGATACCGGGAGCTCCGGTTCGACGGCGATGTGTGGAAGATCGTCGGCGTCGATGGTGGCGTCGTCCCGGTCGAGCCGCCGGTGGTGCATCTCGCGCACCGTGCGCTCGTGGTGCTGGAGACCGCCGTCGGGGGGCGGTGCGAGTTCCTCGTGCTCTCGCCGGCGGCGACGCCGGCCGAAGATCTGCGCCGCCTGCGGGTTCGCCTGCGGGCTGGCCGTCCGTCCCGGTGAGCGCCGCCGGCATGCGCCCGGCCGTGACCCTGGTGCTCGGGGGTGCGCGCTCGGGGAAGAGCCGGTTCGCCGAGTCGTTGGCGCCCGCGGGTGAGATGGGGCGCGTCTACGTCGCCACCGCCGAGCCAGTCGACGACGAGATGGCGGACCGGATCGCGATCCACCGGTCCCGGCGCGGATCGGCGTGGCGCACCGTCGAGGCGCCGATCGCGCTGGCGCAGACGATCAAACGGGAGAGCACGCCGCGGACCTGGCTGCTGGTCGACTGCCTGAGCGTGTGGCTCGGCAACCTGATGCACCACGACCTCGACGTCGGCGCCGCCTGCGAAGCCCTGCTCGAAGCGCTCGCTGCTGCCCCCGGACCGGTGGTGCTGGTCGCAAGCGAAGTGGGCCTCGGTATCGTGCCGGACAACGCGATGGCGCGGGCCTTCCGCGACCACGCCGGCCGGCTCAACCAGGCCGTCGCCGAAGTGGCGGGCACGGTCTTCTTCGTTGCCGCCGGGCTCCCCGTGACCCTCAAGGGAGCACCGTCGCCGGATTGACACTCCCGGCCCGTTCCTCGCGCACCTCCGCCGCCGCTGTGCGTTGCAGGGGTCGTCGGCGTCTCGGGGATGTCGGCGGAGAGGGATCCTGCGTTGAACAAGACATGAGTTTCCCCCCGTCTTACACTCCCCGGCGGAGTGACACATGCTGACCGACCAACCAGTGAGACAGATGAAGTGAAATCGGCCGAAACGAGCGCGTTCGATGCGATTCGGCGAGAGATCGCCGACGAATATGCACAGCCGCACGGGAAGCCCTGGATCGTCGGTTTCTCCGGCGGCAAGGACAGTACGCTCGTCACGCACCTCGTGGTGGAGCACCTGCTTTCGGTTCCCCGCAGCGAACGTGTTCGCCCCGTGCATATCGTCGCGAACGACACTCTCGTCGAGAGCCCGCTGGTGATCGGTCATGTGAAGGAAGGCCTGGACGAGATTCGTCGCGCATCAACCGCATTTGATTTGCCCGTCGTGGTCGCGACAACAAAACCGAGTCCGGATCAGACGTTCTGGGTCAATCTCATCGGTCGTGGATACCCCTCTCCCAATCGTTCGTTCCGCTGGTGTACCGACCGGATGAAGATACTTCCGACCAGCCGATACGTCCGCGATCAGGCGAGTCTCTCGGGAGAGGTGATCTTGCTGCTGGGTGTGCGGCGGAGCGAAAGCGTGACGCGAGCGGGGGTGGTCGCTCGATATGATAATGGCGCGCGCCTCAACCCACACAACGATCTCACAGGTTGCTTCGTGTTCAGACCGATCGTGGAGCTTCACACGGACGAGGTCTGGGAATTCCTTGCGGCCAACGCTCCACCGTGGGGCGGTAGCCATCAGCGACTGATCCAGCTCTATCGCGACGCAGGAGGCGGTGAATGTCCGGTGATCACCTCGAAAGACGATGCGCCATCGTGCGGCACTACATCGTCACGCTTCGGCTGCTGGACTTGCACGGTCGTGGAGAAGGACAGGAGCCTCGCGGGCTTCGTCGAGGCAGGCTTCGGCCAGTTCACACCCTTGCTCGACTTCAGGGACTGGCTCGTTGCTATCCGTAACGATCCGGAACGCCGTCTCGCTCGGCGTCGTGATGGCCGGTTCACTATCGCCAGGAATGGTGTGTTTGTGCCAGGACCGTTCAACATCGCCACCCGCAAGGAAATGCTCGATCGACTCCTCAACCTCCAGAACGAGACCGGGATGCCGCTCATCCACGACGACGAAGTGCAACACATCCGCAGATTGTGGGTTGAAGATGTCCTGGCGAGCACGGCGAGAAATATGCGCGAACAGGGCCTTGTGACGACGGAGGAATGATCCGATGACCATGAACGTGGTAGTTCTCATGCGAAGCGAGAAAGGACGCGCACTGGTCCGTGAGAAATGCAAGGCAGCCGGTCTTGACATCGCGGTCTTGGAACGGCTCATCGCAGCAGAGCTGGACCAGATTGGAAAGATGAAGAGACGTGGCCTGAAGGATGATTTCGACGAGATCTTCGCTGATCTGAACGAGGATGAAGATTGATGCACCTACGCTCTGTTCAGCTCATCAATTGGCGCTCCTATCGTAACGCACGATTCGAATTCCCCCGTCCGCATGGCGAGAGAAACGTCACCCTCGTCATGGCACCCAACGAATATGGAAAGACCTCGCTGTTCGAGGCGGTAACCTTGGGTCTGTTCGGCAAGAGTGGTCTGAACCTCGTCCCGCGGGCGCGAATGGTGGGCAACGACGCCGAGGATCGGCTCAGGATAAGCTACAGCAGGTTTCTCGAAGGTACGCTTCATCGCCGGGCGACGGAGACCGGGCCTCCGAGGTGCATCGTCAAGCTCGAATGGGAAAATGAAGCCGGCGACTGGATCGAGATCAAGCGGACGTGGCACTTCCGTGTGGACGGCTCTCACAAAGTTGCAGATGACCTGCTCCAGATCTACGAGGGTAAGAACCGGGCGCTCATCGCACCACCACTCAGCGACGAAGATCGTGATCGATGGTATCGCGACTGGATCTCCCAACATTTCTTGCAATCCAGCCTCGCGGAGTTCTTCCTTTTCGATGGCGAACAAGTGCAGCGCTACGCTAACCGAGACATGAGCAAACAAGTGCAGGATGGTATCGAGGGTTTGCTTGGTCTACCCGTTCTTCGTGTTCTCAAGAAATCCTTGCAGGAATATGCGAAGGAACGACGCAAACGATCAACGACGCCATCCGACGAGCGAGTAAATACCGTGGAATCGGCAATAGAGGATCTTGAGAAAAAGATCGAAGAGAGAAAGGCGGATCGCGGCGAAGCGGACGCGCAACTTGCTCATCTCGATCCTGAAATTGAAAATCTGACCCGGCTGTTCATCGGGAGGGAGGGGACGGTCGCCTTGATCGCGAGCTTGATGGAAGATGAACAACGGCATCGAAGCGAGGCCCGTCGAACAATTCAGGAGCTGACGACGCTTATGGCGGGAGACATGGCGCTAGCAATTGCCGGAGCACCGCTGAGACACTCAGCCATCGTTCGCCTGGAATCCGAGGCGAAGCGGGAAGAGTGGGAGAATGGCCGGAATTCGGGCGGCCGAAATCTCGACCGCTTCATCGCCGACCTCTCAGTAAGGATCGAGAGCCTCGAATCTCCCCTCGGTCGTGATTCCCACGATGCCGTGCTCAATGCAGCGAGATCGGCTTGGGATGCACTGTGGCATCCGCCTCCGGTTGGCTGTGCGGACGATTATCTCCATATTGCTTTGACCGGTATGACGCGCGCCAAAACGATCGAACGTCTCTCTGAAGTCGAGCAACATACCGCAACAGAAGCGGTTAGTCATATTGAAAACCATCTGGCTGCAGTCGAAATCGCGAATGCAAAGCGACGAGAGTATTTAGAGCTTGAGCGATTGGCGCCCGAGGTACAGGCGCAGACAGAACAACTTACCAAGTTATCGGAGCAGCGCGCGCAGTACAGGATGCAACGGGATATGGCGCAACTAGAGATCGACGCTTCGGAAAAGGAACTTGGCGATAAGCGTGCCGAGTTGGGACGATATCAGTCGAGCATCAGACAGCATGCTCCTGATTTGGACAATGCGGCGAGGGCGGACGCCTACGCCGTATTGATCGACGATCTCCTCAAGGAGGCGGTACCCCACGAGGTCGACGTGGTCGCCACCGAAATGACCAGCGCATGGAAGGCAATGGCACACCTGTCGGATCGCGTGGAGCGAATCGCCATTTCACCGGATTGTAAGGTGAGCATGCTTGCCTCGGACGGCACGGACCTTCACGAGATCGAAAAGTCCGCTGGCGCGAGTCAGGTCTTCACCCAAGCGTTGATCACCGCGATCACTAGAGTCAGCGGCCGGATCTTCCCGTTTGTCGTCGATACGCCGCTAGCCCGCCTGAGCCGCGACCAGCGCATCGGCGTACTCAAGACGTTCACGAACCGCCCTGGCCAAGTGATCCTTCTCTCGACTGATCAGGAAGTCGTCGACGACAAGCTGGACGCGATTCGCCACCGGATCGCCAAGAGCTACGAGTTGAGAATCACCCACGACTATGGGGTAGCGGTCACCACGGTGCATGAGCTCGATCTCGGGAGCGTTGGACCATGACTCTCGAAATCTCCGAACTCTCGACGACAACCTTCAACACGACTCGTGCCGCCGACACCATTTGCGACGATCTGAAGAGGAAGGTCGGCTGGCCGCACCGTTATGTCGCAGCTCGGCTTGCAATCGCACGCTCCCTGTCCCTGAAGGTGTCGCCGCCACTCCTGACGGAAGAAGAGCGCGATGACGTGGCGAGGCCCTTGCGCGGCATGCAGCTTTTCGGGGAGGGCATTGATCCTGCCGCGTGGCTGTCCCTGATCGTGCAGAGATCCGGTGATCGGGCCATGAACAGACGAGCTTTCCGAGATCTGGTATCCGCACACTGGAAACGAGGCGCGGAGTTGTTGAAGAAAGACTGGGAGCACGCCGAGGGCGACATGGCGGGTTTCGTCGCGAGGCTGGCGGAGTTGGCGAATTTCCCAGGCGATTTCGAAACCCCCACGGGCAAGCCCACCAGGTCTGCAGCGCCGATCGTGTCCGGCGCGGTACATCTCTCGGTCGGTGAAGCGGGGCGAGATAACAGGACTGGCGAGCGCGTCACCTTCGCACTCAATGGTGCCGGTGGCAGCCCGCACATGGCGATCATGGGAGGCGTGGGGTCGGGGAAAACCAGGACTGCTGTTCACATGTTGAAAGAGCTTCGGCATTTCGGCAACGTGCCATTGCTCGCATTCGACTTCAAGGGCGACCTGACCGACGGGCTGAGTACGGCTTATACCGCTGGCGTTCTTTCCCCGCCCGACAACTCCGTGCCTCTGGACGTACTCCATGTGGGATCCCGTGAGGACAACGCCATCAGAAAGGCCGCAGCACGGATCCGGGACTCGATCGCATCGGTCAAGTCCCGCAAGCTAAGCGGGATACAGTCGGACGCCCTTCGAGAAGCGATCACGACGACCTTGCGGACCGGCGCCACCGGCAGGGCTGCGACCCTATCGGATGTCACCAGCGCTCTCGGAACCGAATATGAAGAGCGGGGACGCCGACAGGACGAGCTGACCGCTACCTTGAACGAGCTGACGCAGTTCGACTTGTTCATGCCCGACGGTTCGCCTGGCGATTTCTTTTCGAGAAGCTGGGTCATCCGGTTGCCCCAGGACAGCTCCGAGGAAATGCGGCGGTTGATCATCAACCTGACCCTGAATGCTCTGGACGGATGGCTGAACGCACAGCCGGACGCTCCCACCGACGATCAGGGAATTCGAGCCCTGCGCCATGTGACCTTGCTCGACGAAGCACACGTCATACTCAGGACGCGGCTACCGGCGCTGGCAAACCTCGTTCGTATGAGCCGATCGAAGGGTGGAGTCGTCATGCTGGTATCCCAGTCGCCTGACGACTTCGAGGCCGCCGATGACGGGTATCTCGACAACATGGGCTTGACACTGGCGTTCAACACTCAGGCCAAGGCAGGACCTACACGGAGAATCTTCGGAGACGGTCATGCTTTGACCGGCCTCAACGTTGGCGAAGCGCTCTGCCGCATCCGCTCCGAGGCGAAGACGCGACGAGTCGTAGCGTGGGAGCCATGAACTGGTCGGGAAATCCGTAGCCGGAATAGCCTGAGCCAAACTTTCGGAGGATGGGAACGTGCACGTTCCTGCCCCTTGGCACTTGTTTCGGAGGCGTGCCAATGAAATTCATCCGCAGCCTCGAATTGAGCGGTCTGCTCACGTTTCCGCCTGATATGCCGCCCTTCGAGCTTCAGGACCTGAACGTCCTGATCGGACCAAACGGTTCCGGTAAATCGAACGTCATTGAGGCCATCGAGCTCCTTCGCGCAACACCGACAGATTTTGCCGCCGCAATCCGGGATGGCGGTGGGGCGGCGGAATGGTTGTGGAAAGGAGAAGCCATAAGCAGGGCCGCAAGAATCGAGATCGAGACTGGCGATCTGCCCCCCGGCCTGACGAATCCGCCCTCGCTTCCGCTTCGTTATCGCCTTGAGTTTGTCACCGCCAACACGCGGGTCGAAGTGTTCGATGAGGCAATCGAGGAAACCGAGCCACGGGGAAGGCATTTGAACGAACCCTATTTTTATTATCGTTTCCAGCAGGGACACCCCGTCATCAACATCAGGGAACGGACAGCAAGCTCTCATGGAGACGTTGGGATTCGACGGCTTCAGCGGCACGAATTACTTCCAGATCAGTCCGTCTTGGCGCAGATCAAGGGTCTTGATCAGTACCCGGAACTGACATGGTTGGGACGATGGTTTGAACACATTCAGATGCTGCGCGACTGGACCATCGGACGCTATACTGCACCGCGCAAGGCGCAACCTGCGGACCTGCCCGAGAGCAGCCTTCTTCCTGATTGTCGCAATCTCGCGCTTGTGCTCAACCAGATCGAGCAGCACAACGAGATATGGACTGAGTTTAATCGGTTGCTCGGACGTTTCTTTCCGCGCTTCCGTCGGATGACCACTGGGATTTCCGGCGGCCAGATCCAATTTTTTCTGCACGAGGCAGACCTGAACTCTCGTATTCCGGCGACTCGGCTGTCGGACGGCACCATCCGGTTCGTCGCTCTTCTTGCCACGTTGCTGGCGCCGTCTCCGCCGCCGCTGGTTTGCATCGATGAACCGGAATTGGGCTTGCACCCTGACGCGGTCGCTCTTGTCGCAGATCTCATGCTCGACGCATCCGCGCGCACGCAGCTTATCGTAGCGACTCACTCCGATACTCTTGTCTCAGCCCTGACGGATAGGCCACAGGCGGTTGTCGCCTGTGAACGAGCGGGCGCGGGAACGACCCTGCGCCGGCTCGAATCCGACCGACTCGCCCATTGGTTGGAAGACTATACGCTCGGTGATCTGTGGAGAATGGGCGAGTTGGGGGCAAATCCTTGAGGGTCGCGATCTATATGGAAGGAGGTGGACAAACAAGTCGCACCAAGGGCTTGTTGCGCCAAGGCATGGAAGTATTTCTAGCCGACATCAAAGGAGCCTGCAGGGAGCAGGGCTGGTATTGGACCCTCGTGTGTTGCGGCTCGCGTAATGAGGCGTACAGACACTTTTGTGACGCACACGCGAAAATGGAAGGCGGAATCGTCGTGCTCTTGGTGGATTCGGAAACCCGGGTAAGTGGAAGAACCGCTGCCGAGCATCTGGTTGGCCGGGACGGATGGGATCTCCAACACATCGACGATGTCATTCATCTAATGGTTCAGACCATGGAGACCTGGATCGTTGCTGACCAGGAGGCGCTCACTAAGTACTACGGACAGGGCTTCCGGGGAAATGCCCTGCCTCTTCACCATCCGAATCTCGAAGATGTGAGCAAGTTCGATATCGCGCAGGCGCTGAATCGTGCAACCGAAGGTACTCGGAAAGGACGATACAAGAAAATCGGCCATGCCAGAGATCTTCTTCAACATATCGACCCGGTGACCGTGCGCCAGCGGTGTCCTCACTGTGATCGGCTGTTCGAGACTCTCCTCCGCCTGATCAGGCGGGTCGATTGAATCCGTGGCTCGACCATGGCCGAGTTCGCGGAGGGTCGCGATGAGCAAAGGTGAGCAGCGACGGCGCATCGTCCTCGATCTACGCATGACCGATGCTCTTGAAGCGGTCTCGGCTGGTGAATCTCCCTGAGAATCCTCGCCGATGACCGCGGCGGGGCCTCCTCGCCAGCTCCGTCCATTGGGAGCCCTGAAGGTCGAAATGTGAGGTCCATACATTGGGCAGTGGCACCCTCAGTCCCCCGGCAGCCGGATCGAGGCGCCGAATTCGACCACGGCTCGCCACCCGTCGGGGTGCCCGGCTCGGGCCAGGGCGGCCTTGATGACTCCGGCGTGGGTGACGATCACATGGGGGCGGTCACTGCGCCGGAACTCGGCCCGGTATTCGGCAATGGCGGCACCGACGCGCTCGTCGAGCATCCGGACACTCTCGCCGCCGTGCGGGCGCGCATCGAAGAAATCCGCCGCCCACGCGTCGAGTTCCGGCCGGGGGATGTCGTCCCACGGCACGCCTTCCCACGTGCCGAAGTCGAACTCCCGCAGCCTCTCGTCCACCACGGGAACGATGCCGCGCGCGACGCCGATCCGCTCCGCGAGCCGCCGGCAGCGTTGCAGCGGGCTGCTCACCAGCCGGTTGGTGCGAGGCAGTGTGGCCAGGACAGCCGCCGCTTCGTCGTCGAACGTGGGCGCGAGATCCAGGTCCGTGATGCCGTAGCACACACCTTCCGGGACCGCGGGCCGGGTATGGCGTACCAGGATCACGGGCACGATCCGGAGCCTGCGCGCTACACCGCCGCGACGAAACCGAGGTACAGGCCGAGTTCGCTCGTTTGCTGCACCGCGCCGAGGCAGTCTCCGGTATAGCCACCGAGCTTGCGCTCGTACAGGCGGCGCATCGCGACATGGCCGGCCGCCAGCCCGCCGAGCCCGGCCAGGACCACCGCCGGGGTTGCTTCCATGAGCGGCAGGCAGCCCACTGCCACACCGGTCGCGAGCGCGAGCGCAAGGCTGGTCCGATTCATCGTCCCGGCGAACGGGGCGGCGACCCCCGTTTCCCGTGCGTAGCTGCCGGTCGCGAGGGCCAGCACCATGGATGCGCGGCTCGCGGCATGAGACGCGACCAGGAGCCATGGCACCGCGTCGGTCGGTGCCGCGGCCAGCGCGAGCCCCTTCGCCGTGAGCATCAGTCCGAGGCCGGTCGCGCCGTAGGTGCCGAGCCGGCTGTCGCGCATGATGTCGAGCGCCCGTGCGCGAGTGGCGCCGCCACCGAGCCCGTCGCAGGTGTCCGCGAACCCGTCCTCGTGCAACGCACCGGTGACGACGATGGAGGTGGCGACGGCGAGCACGACGCTCAGGCTCGCTGGAAAGATCAGGTGTGCGAGCCAGAATACGCCGCCCGAGAGCGCGCCGACGAGCGCTCCGACGAGCGGGTGGTAGCGCAGCGCGGCCGCGAGTCGCGCTTCGGTGAACAGGTGCTGCGAGCGGATCGGCGCTCGCGTGAGAAACTGTACTGCGAGCAGGAAAACCGCGAACTCCTCGCGGGCGCGCGTCATGCTCATCACCGGCCCAGCGCTTCGGGCCGTTCACGGCAAGTCCGCGCGCGCCTCTCGTGCGCCCGCGTCACCCGCGTCATGCGCTCGGCCCGCTGACCCCCGCGCCCTCGAAGCTCGCCATCTCGCACAGCATGGCCGCGGCGCATTTCAGCACTGGCCATGCGAGCAGGGCACCGGTGCCTTCGCCGAGCCGCATGTCGAACTCGAGCAGCGGTCGGGCGTCGAGCGCCTCCAGCACCATGCGATGACCTTGCTCGGCGGAGCGGTGCGCGAAGACGAGGTAGTC
Source organism: Thiotrichales bacterium (assembly GCA_026709935.1). Taxonomy (GTDB): domain Bacteria; phylum Pseudomonadota; class Gammaproteobacteria; order HK1; family HK1; genus HK1. The sequence continues at coordinate 80,326 of JAPOSC010000051.1, read as the reverse complement.
CCGCAGCGCCGGCGCGAGCCCGATCGCCGCAAGCGCCGCCGAGCTCGCGATGAATCCATCCACGAGCACGATCGCCCCGGCGCGCGCCGCCCCGATCATCGCGCCGGCCATCATCACGATCTCGAAGCCGCCGTATTCGCGTAGCGCGGCGTGAGCGTCGAGCCGTGCCGCGGTGCGCGCCGCGGCCCGCGCGAGGACCGCCTGTTTGTGCGCGAGCCCATCGTCGTCGAGTCCGGTCCCGCGCCCGACCAGCACGTCGAGCCCGATGCCGGTGAGCTTGTGCGCGATGAGCGCTGCCGCCGACGTGTTGGCGATCCCCATCTCGCCGAACGCCGCCGCGTCGGGCGCATCGTCCCCGCCGAGCGCATCGCCCGCTCCGAGCGCCGCGTCGCACTGCGCCGCCGTCATCGCGGGTTCGACCGCGCAGTTCCGGGTGCCGTCGGCGATGCGCCGCGACACGAGCCCGGGCGTGTCCATGCGGTCGCCGGCGACCCCGGCGTCGACGACCCGGAGATCCGCCCCGTTCGTGCGCGCGAACACGTTTGCGGCGGCGCCGCCGGCGAGGAAGTTTTCGACCATCTGGCGGGTCACCGCCGGCGGAAAGGCGGAGACGCCCTCGCTGGCGATGCCGTGGTCGCCGGCGAACAGGGTGAGGCGGCAGCGCTCCAGTCGGGGGCTGAGCGTGCCCTGGATACGTGCGATCTGCGCCGCAAGTGTCTCCACCATCCCGAGGGCACCGAGCGGCTTGGTCTTCGAGTCGATAGCGCGCCGGATGGCGTCATCCAGCTCGTGAGAGACAGGTGGAAGGTCGAACATGCGGCATTCTCCGTCCCGGTGCGTCGTCAACGGGGACTTCGATACCGTCCTGCCGCTCCTCGGCACCGTGGATTTCGGGTTTCGGCGCGGACTCTAACGCCCGGAATCCGGCCGCGTCCATTCACTGATGTCACGCAGCCATTCCCGCCGGGCGGGACCATCAGCCCGAACTCTCTCCGATGGCTGTCCGAGGGTTGGGATCGCGCGAAAATCCCGCCGCGCTGCCGCCTTTGCGAGCGTTGGCGGGACGCTGGATTCGGGGCCGGATTCAGGGTTGGATTCAGGAACGGCACCGGCGCAAATGAATGGCCGCAGGACGACATGGTACGGGCCGCAATCCGACATCCCGATCGCCTGAGGACGACACGGCTCGGCCTGGAATCCGAGTTTGCGTTATTGATGCTTCTGGTACGATGCCTCCATGAAGACTGTCTCCGCCGAACTCATCGCCATCATCGCCACCGGCATCGCCCTTGCCGGTCTTCTGCTTGCGAGCCAACACCGCCTGGAGGATCGCCTGCTCGCCGGCCAGCATCGCCTTCAGGATCGCCTGCTCGCGGTCGAGAAGGAGCAGGCCCGAGTCGGTGTGATTCTCGACCGCATCGAGAAGGAGCTCGACCGCAACGAGAAGGAGCATGCCCGATTCCGGATGATTCACGAAGGCGTCGAATTCACCGCCCACGCCCACACCCACGACACCAACCCGGATTGAAGTTGACTCACCGGTGTTGCTGCCGGGAACATCCGCCGCCGGATCTTCGACCTTGCGCCAGGCCATGCCGATCGCCGGCTTGCCACCGGTGCGGGTCGACTCGCAGTCCGCGCGTCGTCTCCGCAAGCCCCGCCCGGTTACCCCGTGGAGGGACGATGGCGCTGGCCGGTCCCGCGGGCCGAAGGACGAATCCTGGTGAACATCCTGGCCATCGAGACCGCAACCGATGCATGTTCCTGCGCTCTGGAGTTTTCGGGCACGATCACGGCGCGTCACCGGGTCGAGCCGCGCCGCCATACCGAGCTGCTGCTTCCCATGATCGACGAGGTGCTGGCCGATGCGGAGGCCGATCTCGGTGCGCTCGATGCGATAGCGTTCGGCCGCGGCCCGGGTTCGTTCACGGGGCTGCGGATCGCCTGCTCCGTCGCCCAGGGGCTCGGTTTCGGAACTGGCCGCCCGCTGATCGCGGTGTCCACCCTGCAGGTCATCGCGGCCGGCATGCAGCGCGCCAAGGGGACGCCCCGAGTGCTGGTGGCGCTCGACGCGCGGATGGGCGAGTTGTACTGGGGAGGCTTCGAATGGGATGGAGTGACGATGGTCCCGGCGTTCGAGGAGTCCGTCGTTTCACCGGCTGCGGTTCACCTTCCCGATGCGGGCGAATGGGCCGGCGCCGGCTCCGGGTGGACCGCACATCGTGCCGCTTTGGAGGAGCGCATGGCGGATCGGCTCGGCCGCAGTCCGGAGTCGGTGGACGCGGCGCGACTGCCGCAGGCAAGCGACATGCTCGGGACCGCGCGGCTGGCCCTGGAGGCCGGCCTGGCGGTTGCGCCGGAAGATGCGTCGCCCGTGTACCTGCGAAGCCGGGTGGCGCGGGCCGCGCCGAAGCGGATCGGGTGAGCGGTCTCCCGGCCGTCCACGACTGACTGTCCTCCATGTTCACGCCCTGGGAGCTCTGCGTCGGCATGCGCTACACGCGCGCGAAGCGGCGCAATCATTTCATCTCGTTCATCAGCCTCACGTCGACGATCGGAATCGCCCTCGGCGTGACCGCCCTGATCACCGTGATTTCGGTCATGAACGGTTTCGAGCGCGAGCTGCGCGAACGGATCCTCGGCGTGGCTTCGCACGCGACGATCTCGGGATTCAACCACGCACTCGATGACTGGGAATCGCTCGCCGGCATCGCCGAAGACCACCCGGAGGTGGTGGGGACCGCTCCGTTCGTCGAATCGCAGGGGATGCTGACCCACGCCGGGCAGGTCCGGGGCGTGCTGATTCGTGGCGTCTCGCCTTCGCACGAACCGGCGGTGTCGGAGATTGACCAGTACCTGGTCGAAGGCGAGCTGGAAAGCCTCGCGCCAGGACGATTCAATCTCCTGATCGGACGAGACCTCGCGCGGAGGCTTGGCGCCGAGGTCGGCACGCGGGTCACGCTGGTTGCTCCCCAGGCGCGGATCACGCCGGCCGGGGTGTTGCCGCGCATGCGTCGTTTCACCGTCAGCGGTCTCTTCGAGGCTGGTCACTCGCAGTACGACACCGCGCTTGCGGTGATGCACATCGAGGACGCCCAGCGGGTGTTCCGTCTTGAGCAGGGGGTCAGCGGGCTGCGCGTGAAGCTCGCCGACATGTTCGACGCCCCTCGGGTGAGCCGGGAGCTCGCCCGCTCGTTCGGAGGACAGTACTGGCTGCGGAACTGGACGCAGTACCACGCGAACTTCTTCCGGGCGCTGAAGATCGAGAGGACAGTGATGTTCGTGATCCTGACCCTCATCGTCGCGGTCGCCGCGTTCAACCTGGTCTCGACGCTGGTCATGGTGGTGACCGACAAGGAACCCGACATCGCCATCCTGCGCACCTTCGGCGCCAGACAGTCGAGTATCCTGGCGATCTTCGTGGTGCAGGGGACCCTGATCGGCATCGCCGGTACCATTGCCGGGGTGGCCGGTGGAGTCGCCCTCGCCACCAATGTCGAGACCCTCGTGCCTGCCATCGAGAGCTTCTTCGGGGTGACCTTCCTCTCCCCGGACATCTACTACATCAGCGCGGTGCCCTCGGAGATGCGCTGGCGCGACGTGGCGGCGGTGGGCAGCGTGGCCTTCGTGATGTGCGTGCTCGCGACGATCTATCCGGCGTGGAAGGCCTCGCGGGTCCATCCGGTGGAGGCGTTGCGCCATGAGTGAGGCGGTTCTCGTCGCCCGCGGTATCGACCGGACGTTCCGCCAGGGACGGCTGGAGGTCCAGGTCCTGAAGGGCGTGGATCTCGTGGTCGAGGCCGGCGAGGCGATTGCGCTCACGGGTGCGTCCGGTTCCGGCAAGAGCACCCTGCTGCACTGCCTCGGTGGCCTCGATACCCCGGATCGCGGAGAGGTGACCATCGACGGACAGTCGATGGCGAAGGTCGGCGAACGCGAGCGCTCAGCGTTCCGCAACAAGGTTCTCGGCTTCATCTACCAGTTTCACCACCTCATGGCCGAGTTCACCGCACTCGAAAACGTGGCGATGCCGTTGCTCATTCGCGGCATGCGGGCCCGTGTCGCGGCCGGACAGGCGCAGGACATGCTCGAGCGGGTCGGTCTGGAGGATCGCGCCACGCACAAGCCGTCCGAGCTCTCGGGCGGCGAGCGCCAGCGCACCGCCATCGCCCGCGCGCTCGTGACCCGGCCGCGATGCGTGCTCGCCGACGAGCCCACTGGCAATCTCGACCGGCACACCGCGGATGCAGTCTTCGACCTGCTGCGCTCGCTCAACCGGGAGCTCGGCACCAGCATCGTGGTGGCCACGCACGATCTTTCGCTCAGCGAGCGAATGGATCGGCGGCTGCGAGTCGTGGACGGGCGCCTGGATCCTGCCTGACGCCATCGGCGACCGATCGATACGGCTCCGCCGGACGGATTGACCCGAGCCGATCTTCGAGTACGGCGGCGCACCGCTCGGGCGACGCCGCCTGACCAACCCGATACGAATCTCGTCAGAGCTTCGGACCGCGCTTCCCGGGATTCCTCACCGGCGCTGGCGGGGGTATGCCGGCGGCGGGAGAGCCGGATCCGGCCGAGTCGCGGCGTCGGCGCCGTCGGATGCGGCGTTCGCGCCACGAGGCCATGGTGTGAGCGCGCCATACGAGCCGGATCAGGATCTGCCCGAGGAGCGCCGAGGCCAGGCCAAGCATGAAGCATCCGAGAAGCAGCGGCTCCCACACCTTGCCGAGTCCCTCGAATAGCCAGCGCAGCGACACTTCGATCCGGAAGTCTCCGGGCGGTCGGTCGAGTATCCACGCCCCGAGTTCGTGGGCCGCGTAGAACATCGGCGCCACCGTTACCGGGTTGCTCGCCCACACCATCGCGACCGCGACCGGAAGGTTGCAGCGCGCCACGAGCGCGGCCCCGGCGGCGAGAACCATCTGAAAGGGCACGGGCGTCCAGGCCATGAACAGGCCGAGAGAGACAGCTCGCGCCACCGAGCTGCGGCCGAGGTGCCACAGCTCGGGGTCGAAGAGCGTTCGGCCGAAGATGCGATGCAGGACCGGGTGCCTGCGAAGCGCGCGCGTCCCGGGGATCATTCTGCGCAGCAGCCGTCTCATCGTCCTCGTCTCGTACCGGCACCGGGCTCGAATCCCACAATCGACGGGTTCTCGGCCTCTATGTACGAGCTCCCCAGGCTGACGGCACGCGGTTGCGAGAAGGGCATTATCCATGTCTCGCCATTGGCGTCCACGAGTTGCCGATCTCCTTCGCACCCTTCCGATGAACCCGTTTCCGTGAGTCCTCCGTGCTGCTGATCGCTTGCCTTTTCGTGACCGGGGTGGCGGTGCTGGAGAACGAGCCGGTGCTGCCCGACGCGATGTGGTGCGCACTGCTGCCCGTCCTGGTGGCACTCATTTTCGTGCGGGTCCGGGTGGCCCCGCTGCTTGCTCTTGCCGCCGGATATTTCTGGGCGGCTTTCGTCGCGCACATGCAGATGGGAGCGTGGGGGTCGGTGGCGGCGCCAGTGGAGGGGCGGGATGTCGAGGTGACGGGCACGGTGCGCGGTCTTCCCGATGTCGACTCGCGCCGGACCCGCTTCGAATTCCGGGTGCTCGACAGCACCCACGCGCCCCTTGCCGGGGCACGGCTGCGGCTCTCGTGGTACGGGGTGGAGGCGGCTCCGTCGCCAAGGTCTGTGTGGCCCGGGTCCATTTGGCCTGGGTCCGTGTGGCGCCTGACGGTCCGGATTCGCCGGCCGCGGGGATGGCGCAATCCGGGCGGCTCCGACTACGAGGGGCGGCTGTTTGCCGATCGCATTGCCGCTACCGGCTACGTCAGGGCCGGGGAGGTCGTTGGCTCGGCGCCGGCGTTCTCGCTCGCGCGGGTGGACATGGTGCGTGCGGATCTGGCGCGGTGGATTCGTTCCGCGCTCGACGGGTACGACAGCGAAGACCTGGTCCGCGCGCTTGCCATTGGCGATCGGAGCGGTCTCTCGGAGGATCGCTGGCGCACGCTGCGCGTGACCGGCATCGCCCACCTCATGGCGATCTCGGGCCTGCATGTCGGGATGGCGGCGGGCACCGCGTATTGGCTGGCGCTACGGGTGTGGACGCTGGTGCCGCGGGCGGCGCTCCTCGTTCCCGCCCCCCAGCTCGCAGGAGTTGCGGCGATGCTTGCCGCCCTGGCTTATGCGCTGCTCGCGGGTCTCGCACTTCCCACCCAGCGCGCGCTGCTGATGCTGGGGGTTCTGTTCGCGTCGCGCCTGGCAAGGCGCTGCGTCCCGCACTCGCACAGTCTCGCACTGGCGCTGATCGTGGTGCTGGTCGTCGATCCGCACAGTGTGCGAGCTCCGGGTTTCTGGCTGTCGTTCGTGGCGGTCGCCGCCATCGTGATGGCGCTTGCCACCCGGCCGGCGTTGGATGTGCGTACTGTCTCCGGCCGGCTGCGCATGGTGGTCACGGTGCAGATTGCGGTCACGGTGGGGTTGGCGCCGGTGACCCTCGCCGTCTTCGCCGAGCAGTCGGTGGTGTCTCCCTTCGTCAATGCGCTCGTCATTCCGCTTGTCGGCATCATCGTTGTTCCTGTGGTTCTTCTGGGCCTGCTCGCCGGGGCGGTGCATCCGCCGGCGGGAGCGTTGCTGCTCGCGGTCGCGGCCGGGGGGCTCGACACGCTGTGGCCACTCATCGAATGGATCGCCGGGCATGCCGTCATGCTGCGCGCGCCGGGCGAAATCGGAAACTGGCCGCTCGCGGCCGCGGTGGTGGGGGTGCTGATCATGCTTGCGCCGCGGGGCCTCGCACCGCGCTGGCTCGGTATCGTGTGGATGCTGCCGATGTTCGCGATGCGCCCGGCGCCGGTCGAGGAGGGCGCCTGGCGGATGACGGTGCTCGATGTGGGACACGGACTCTCGGTGGTGGTGGAGACGGCGCGGCGCGTGCTGGTCTACGACACGGGGCCGCGAGTGGGGAGCCGTCTCGATGCCGCGGCCCTCGCCGTGCTGCCGTACCTCGCGGCCCGGGGCCACGACAGCATCGACCGCGTGGTGCTGAGTCACGGCGACACGGACCACGTCGGAGGCTACCGGCGACTCGCCGGGACGGTCCCCATCCCGGTGACGATCGCGAACGGCGCGGTGGGGCCGCACGAGCCGGATCTCCCGTGCGAGGCAGGCACGGAGTGGAACTGGGACGGAATTTCCTTCGAGGTGCTCTATCCGTTTCCCGAGCGGACGGGGTTCGACAACGCCCACTCGTGCGTGATCCGCATCGCAGGCTCCGGCGGCAGCGTGCTTCTCACCGGGGATATCGAGAGTGGTAGCGAGCGTGCGCTCGTCACGCGTTCGGGACCGCGCCTCGCCGCCGATGTCCTCGTGGTTCCGCATCACGGCAGCAGGACGTCGTCGACCCGGCCGTTCCTCGCATCGGTCGCCCCCTCGATCGGGATCTTCAGCGCGTCCGAGCATGGACGATTCCGGCTCCCCCATCCCGAAGTCGTGTCCCGGTATGTCGACGCGGGGATTGCGACGTACTCGACCTCACGCTGCGGCGCGGTAACCGTCGAGTCCGATGTGGCCGGTGGGCCGCGGATCATCCGGGTCGAGCGCGAGATCGGGCGCCGGTACTGGCACGTACCCGACCGGCCGTGCCGAGGCGAGCCCTGAAAGCGGTCTTTGAGTGGTGCGATACGGATGTGGGTTGCGGGTCCGGTCCACCCGGTTATCATTCAGGTTCCCCCCTGCGCCCCCCGGCACGCGGAGAAGCAATGCTCGAGATCGTGCGATCGGGCGGATGGCTGATGGTGCCGATCCTTCTTTGCTCGGTGACCGCGATGGCGATCATCGTCGAACGACTGTGGTCGCTTCAGCGTGGGCGGGTCGTGCCCGCAGATCTTGCGGCCCGCGCTCTGGAGTGGGTCAGGTCCGGAGCGCTGACCGAGGAGCAGATCCAGGGGTTGCGGGAGGGATCTCCGTTCGGGCGCATTCTCGCCGCCGTTCTCGCCAGCCGTCACCTCGATCGCGAGATGATGAAGGAGTACATCGAGGAAGTGGGCCGCCACGTGGCCCACGAACTCGACCGGTACCTCAATACGCTCGGTACCATCGCCGCCATCGCCCCGTTGCTCGGTCTGCTGGGCACGGTCATCGGAATGATCAAGGTGTTCGCCATGATTACGGCGCAGGGCGTGGGCGAGCCGAGGTTCCTGGCCGGCGGGATCTCCGAGGCGCTCGTCACTACCGCCGCGGGGCTGACGGTCGCGATCCCGAGCCTGCTCTTCCATCGGGTGCTGCGCGGGCGGGTGGACGAACTGGTGGTGACGATGGAGCGCGAGGCGCTCCGGCTGGTGGGAGCGCTGGAGCGGCTGCGTTCGGAACCCGACGCAGAGGAGGGGTACCGGTGAAGTTTCGGGCCTCGAGTCGCGGTTCTCCCGAGGTCAATCTCACCGCGCTGATCGATGTCGTCTTCCTGCTGCTCATCTTCTTCATGGTGTCCACGACCTTCGAATGGCGCACCGAGCTGGGCATCGAGCTCCCGGAGGCGAGCGCCCGCGAGAGCGCGCGGGACGACGCGGACGTGGAGGTGGTGATTGATGCCGCCGGAGGCATCGAAGTCGAGGGTCGTCGGCTCGGTGACCCCACGACGCAGAGTCTTCGGCAGGCCCTGACGCGGGCGGCGCGGGGGCTCGACTCCCCGCCGGTGGTGATCAGCGCCGACGCCCGGACCCCGCACCAGTCGGTGGTCACGGTCATGGATGCCGCGCGCACTGCGGGCCTGTACCGGCTCACGTTTGCGGCGCGCCGGTCCGGGGAGTCGGACCGTTGAGCCTGGGGCGCGAATTTCACCTCCACGCCTTCCCCCCGCCTGCGCGGGGGCCAAAGGCCCGAATCGGCGCGGTTCGCCCACCGGGCGCGCAGCATCGTCAACCCTGCGTTCCGCCGTTGACCGCCGCCCCGAACTCGGTTCGCACTCCCCGTGCGTGAGTCGCCGCATTTCTGGTACGCGCCCGATCTGCTTGGCGCCCTGCTGGCTCCGGCGGGGTGGCTGGTCGCGCTGTTTGCCATTGTGCGCCGTGCCGCCTATCGGTACGGGATACGCCGCTCCCGGCGGATCGGTTGTCCGGTGGTCGTGGTCGGGAACCTGAGCGTCGGAGGGACGGGGAAGACACCACTGATCATCGCCATCGCGAAACTCCTCGCGGCGCGAGGCGTGCGGGTAGGGGTCATCTGCCGCGGATACCGGGGCACCGGCAGCCGCTGGCCGCGGAAGGTCCTGCCCGACAGCGATCCGGGCCGGGTGGGTGACGAAGCGGTACTGCTCGCGCGCCGGACCGGGGTCCCGGTTGCGGCCGGACCGAATCGTATTGCCGCCGGGCGCATCCTGTTCCGGCGCTCGAAGTGCGATGTGATCCTGAGCGATGACGGACTCCAGCACCTGCGCCTCGCCCGGGATGTGGAGATCGTCGTGATCGACGCAGATCGGCGGCACGGAAACGGCCGATGCCTGCCGGCCGGGCCGCTGCGAGAGCCCCTCGGCCGGCTTGCGTCGGTCGACCTCGTGGTCGCGAACGGTCCCGCGGCGTCGGGCGAGTTCGAGATGCGGCTCGAGCCCGGCCACGCGGTGAACCTCGCCGATCCGGCTCTCACGCGCCCGCTCGAGGCGTTTCGCGGCGAGGCGGTCCATGCGGTGTGCGCGATCGGCCATCAGGAGCGATTCTTCCGCACTCTGGAGAGCCGCGGGTTGACGATCATCCGCCATCCGTTCCCGGATCATCATCCGTTTCGCGAGGAGGAGGTCCGGTTCCCCGACGACGCCCCGGTGCTCATGACGGAGAAGGATACGGTGAAGTGCGAGCGGTTCGCCGATGCGCGCCACTGGTGCGTGCCGGTTGATGCGGTGCTCTCGGGCGCACTGGAAGACAGGCTTCTCACGATCGTTCGCGGGCTCGGCGTGGTCGTGGATCCGGATACGCAATCATCGGTGGCGTGAACTGCCTCGTCGTGATTCCGGCGCGCTACGCATCGGCGCGACTGCCGGGCAAGCCACTGGCGGACATCGCCGGAAAGCCGATGGTGATCCGAGTCCACGAGCGGGCGGTGGCGAGCGGCGTCGGGCCGGTGGTGGTCGCGACCGACGACGAGCGGGTGGTCGCCGTGGCGCGGGCCAGCGGTGCGGATGTGGTCCTCACCTCCCGCGCGCACGCGAGCGGGACCGACCGCATCGCGGAAGTCGCCGCGATGCGCGGGCTCGGTCCCGAGACGGTGGTGGTCAACGTGCAGGGTGACGAGCCGTTGCTCCCGCCGAGCCTGATCGAGCAGGTTGCGTCCAATCTCTCGGATCGACCGAATTTCGCGATCGCATCCCTGTGCGAAGCCATCGAGCGCGAGGAGGAGATCTTCGATCCCGGCGTGGTCAAGGTGGTCTTCGGCGCGCACGGCCGTGCCGCGTACTTCTCGCGCGCCCCGATCCCGTACCGCCGCAAGCGCTTCGACCCTGGTGTCGGCACATCCCGGGCCGGCACGTCCCGGGCTTGCGCGGCCGCCGGTCTGCACTACCGGCATATCGGCCTGTATGCCTATCGCGCGAAATTTCTGGCCCGGTTCGCGTCTCTCGCACCGGTGCCGAGCGAACTCGCGGAGTCGCTCGAGCAGCTCCGCGCCATCCACCACGGCTTCCTGATTCACATGGAAGTTGCGCGCGAGCGACCCGGTCCGGGAGTGGATACGCCGGCCGATCTGGAGCGGGTGCGGGCGATCTTCGAAGCAATGGCATCCGACGGATAACCGCGCCGGGGGCGCGCACGTGTAGAATGCGCCCGCCCGCCAACGTGTAAACCCCTGTCCTGCCCACCGAGCGTGGATCGAAAGTTGTGGTGCAGCGCTGCCGCGAAACTTGCGAATCCCCATGAAGATCAGCGAACTGCCTGCCCAATTGCCGGCGCCCGAGGTTCGCTCCGGGCCGGTCGTGGCGCGTCATGCGCGCAACGAGGCCGGCCGCGATTTCGTGGTCGGAGACATCCATGGCATGTTCGCGCACCTGCGCTCCCTGCTCGACGAGATCGGCTTCGATCCGGCCGTTGACCGCTTGTTCTCGGTCGGCGATCTCGTCGATCGGGGCCCGGAGTCGGCGGCGGCCCTCGACTGGCTCGAGCATGCATGGTTCCACCCCTGCCGCGGGAATCACGAGCAGTTCGCCATCGACTCCGATGATCCGGTTCAGTACGACCTGTGGGTCAACCACAACGGGGGCGCGTGGTGGCTCGAACAGGACGATGCGGCGCGGGCGCGCTTCCGCGAAGCGTTCGCGGACCTCCCGCTCGCCATCGAGGTGGAGACGGCGGCGGGGGTGGTGGGGATCATCCACGCGGACGTGCCGCCGCTCGTCCCCTGGGACCGCTTCATGGAGATGCTGTGCGCCCATGACCGCGATGCCGCGTTCTACGCGCTGTGGTCGCGAAATCGCGTCCACGGGGCCAGCCCTCGGCTGCCGGTGCGCGGGGGAGTGGAGCGGGTGTACTGTGGGCACACGCCGACACGGACCCCGATCCGGATCGAGAATGTGCACTACATCGATACCGGTGCGGTGTACATTCAGGAGGGGTACGACGCCGCGAGGTTGACGGTGGTGCAGATCCACCCCGAGCAGGATCGCGAGTATGCAATTCACACCGCGCAGAGGGTGTGAACGGTTTTAGACGGTGTGACCGGTTCTCGGCGCCATAGGGTCGATCTGGCACAACCGGATAACCCCGGCACAACCGGGCGGGTATGTGGCCGGGCCCGCATCTCGTCGGGTCGGACCAGGGTGCGGGCCAGTTCGCGGGAGGGTGAGCCGGGGATGCCGGGGCGTCAACGCACCCGGTAGGTGATCCGCCCCTTGGTGAGATCGTAGGGGGTGAGCTGGACCGTGACCCGGTCACCAGTCAGGATGCGGATGTAGTGCTTGCGCATCTTGCCCGAGATGTGCGCGGTCACGACGTGGCCGTTCTCGAGTTCCACCCTGAACATCGTGTTGGGCAGCGTGTCGATCACGGTGCCCTCCATCTCGATGTGGTCTTCCTTCGCCAAGCCTGTCTCCGTCGTGGTCCCGGGAGGCGCGCGTAGTGTGCCCGAATTGAGGGTGCGAGCAAAGCCACTGTCGCTACTGTCGCTGGACTCCCGTTCACTCCGCCGACGCCCACCTTCCGTCGACAAACCGTTCCTGGGGCCGGAACTCGGCCTTGTAGCGCATCTTCGGGGAATCCTCGATCCAGTATCCGAGGTACAGCCACTCCAGGCCATGGCCCCGGGCCACATCGACCGCGTGCAGGATGGCGTACGTTCCGAGGCTGCGTTGCTCGAAGGCGGGGTCGAAGAAGGTGTACACGCACGACAGCGCGTCGGTGAGCCGGTCGATGACCGAGACGGCGACGACCGCGGCGCCGAGCGAGTACTCGAAGAAGAGGGTGTCGCACCACGTGCTGGTGAGGAAGTCGCGGTATTGTCCGGGCGAAGGATCGTCCATGCCGCCGCCGCGATGGCGGGCCGAGAGGTAGCGCTGGTACAGGGCGAAGTGCCGCGGCTCGAACTGTGCGGGACGGACCCGGAACGCGAGATCGCGGTTCGTGGCCCTCACCCGACGATGGATCCGCCGGGGGCGGAAGCGCGTCACCGGGACGCGGACCGGTATGCACGCGTTGCAATTCGTGCACTCGGGGCGGTAGATGTGCGTCCCGCTGCGCCGGAATCCGAGTCGGCTCAACGCCGTGTACAGGGCCGGGCTCTTGGGATATGCGGGATCGGCGAACACCGTGGTCGCCTCGCGTCCCGTGATATAGGTGCACGGATGCCCCGGAGTGGTGAAGAACCGCACCCGATTCGGCGAGTTCATGGCCCGGCTCCTGCGAGGCGCCGGTCGCCGAAGGCGCATGGCCGGGGTGCCTCGCACAGCTCGTCGAGCAGGGCGAGGAAGCGTCGTCGTCGCACGCCGACGGCGCCGAGACGGGCGAGGTGGGCGCTCGGTATCTGACAGTCGATGAGCCCGAAGCCAAGGGTGCACAGATGCGCGATTGCGATCTTCGACGCATCGGGGGCGCGACTGAACATGGATTCGCCGAAAAACACGCGACCGATGGCGACGCCGTACAGACCGCCGGCCAGCTCGGCCCCGCGCCAGCACTCGATGGAGTGCGCGTGTCCGGCCTGGTGCAGTCGCCCGTAGGCGGCCACCATTTCCGGCGTGATCCAGGTGCTCTCCCGGCCCGGCCGAGACGCGGCGCATTCGCGCACGACCGGTTCGAAGGCGGTGTCGGTGGAGATGGTGAACGCCGCGCGGCGCTGTGCGCGCCGCAGCGAACGGTTGACGCGCAGGGCTTCGGGCCACAGCACCGCGCGCGGTTCGGGAGACCACCACAGGATCGGCTCACCTTCACTGAACCAGGGGAAGATTCCGTGGCGGTACGCGTACAGCAGGCGTTCCGGGTGGAGGTCACCGCCCACCGCGAGGAGTCCGTTCGGCGCCTCGAGCGCGAGCGACGGGTCGGGGAAGGCGTCCGGCGAAGAGTGCGGCGCGAGAAGCCAGGGCCGCCGCACGTGCTGTGGTTCGGGAGGGCGCCGCCGCGGATGCGATGCGCGGGTGGGTCCGGGCATTCGCGGCTCAGGCATCGCCGGTTCCGCCCGCGTCCGGAGAGGCCCCGCCGGGCGGCGTGCGGTAGGGCGAGTGCCGGGCCATCGTGCGCCGGTAGCGCTCGAGGGCCGTGCGCTCCTCGGCGAGGAACCGGCCGATGGCCGCTCGAAAGCGTGAGTCCCGGATCCAGTGCACGGAGCGTGTCTCCACCGGCAGGAATCCGCGCAAGAGCTTGTGCTCGCCCTGGGCGCCGGCGTCGAAGTGATCGAGGCCGCGACGGATGCAGTGCTCGATGAGCTGGTAGTAGCACATCTCGAAGTGAAGTCCGCGATGATGCTCCAGACAGCCCCAGTTCCGGCCGAAGAGCGTATCCCGGCCCACGAAGCAGTGGGCGCCCGCGACGTAGCGGCCGTCTCGTTTCGCGAGAACCACGAGCGTCTGCTCCGGGAGCGACTGCGCCACATCGACGAAGAACGGGACGGTCAGGGTGGGGTAGCCCCACTTGCGGTCGTAGGTGGAACTGTACAGCCCATGGTACGCCCGCCAGTGCGCCTCCGTGGCGGTGTGGCCGTCGTGGATCTCGATCTCCACCGGGGCCGCCGCCGCGTCCCGGCGCTCGCGCCGGATCTCCTTGCGCCGCTTCGCCGTCAGAGCATCCAGATAGTCCCGGAAGTCGCGGTAGCCGCGGTTCCTCCAGTGGAACTGGCATCCGGAGCGCACCAGCAGGCCGCCGCTTTCCAGCGCGTCGGCGTCGTCGGCGCGAGGGAACAGCCAGTGAAACGATGATGCCTGCATCGCCTTCGACACCTCCACCGCGCCGGCAGTGAGGGCCTGCCGCACCTTCGGGCCGTCGGCGTGGGGGTGGACGAGCAACCTCGGTCCGGTCGATGGGGTGAACGGGATAGCGGAGACGAGTTTGGGGTAGTAATCGAGGCCATGGCGCGTGTACGCCTCGGCCCAGGACCAGTCGAAGACGAATTCACCCTGGGAATGGAGCTTGACGTAGGCCGGGGTCGCTCCCACGAGTTGCCCGTTCGCGTGCACGAGGAGGTGCGACGGGATCCACCCCGCCTGCTCTCCCACGCAGCCGTGACGCTCCAGCGCATCGAGGAACGCGTGCCGGGTGAACGGGTAGTCCTTGCCCGCGAGCAAATCCCACTCGGATGCCGGGACGTCGGCGACGCGCTCGATCGTGGTGACCGTGAACTCCGGGGCGAAGCCTTTGTCCGGCCGCAGACCGGGGCCCGAAGTGCTCGCGCTCACCGACACGGGGTTCCCGCCGCCCCACCGTCAGGCCGAGCCCTGCTGCGCCTCGAGGAACCGGTCGGCATCCAGTGCGGCCATGCAGCCGGACCCGGCGGAGGTGATCGCCTGACGGTACACGTGATCCGCGACGTCCCCGGCCGCGAACACCCCGGGGATGCTGGTCTGCGTGGCAAAGCCCTCGGCGCCGCCGCGCACCAGGATGTACCCGCCGTTCATCTCGACCTGCCCCTCGAATATCCTGGTATTCGGCGTATGACCGATGGCGATGAAGCAGCCGTGCACATCGACGGTCCTGCACTCTCCGGTAGTGGTTCGTCGGATGCGGATTCCCGTGACCCCGGCGGCGTCGCCGAGGACCTCGTCGAGCACGTGGTCCCATTCGATGACGACATTCCCGCCCCGGGTCTTCTCGATGAGCTGGCCGGCGAGGATTTTCTCGGCCCGGAATCGGTCCCGACGGTGAACGACGGTCACTGTCGATGCAATGTTCGAGAGGTAGAGGGCCTCCTCCACCGCGGTGTTGCCGCCCCCGATCACCGCCACCGGCTTCGAGCGATAGAAGAATCCGTCGCAGGTGGCGCAGGCCGAGACTCCGCGTCCCTTGTAAGCCTCCTCGGAGTCGAGGCCGAGATACCTCGCCGACGCGCCGGTAGCGATGATGAGCGCGTCGCAGGTGTAAGTCGCGGAGTCACCGTACAGGCGCAACGGGCGACGTGAGAGATCGACGCGCGAGATGTGGTCCTGGACGAGCCTGGTGTCGAACCGCTCCGCATGTCGGCGCATCCGTTCCATCAGCTCCGGGCCCTGCACACCCCGATCGTCGCCCGGCCAGTTGTCGACATCGGTGGTGGTGGTCATTTGCCCGCCGACCTCGAGGCCGGTCACGAGTACCGGCGAGAGGTTGGCCCGGGCTGCGTAGACCGCCGCCGTGTAGCCGGCCGGCCCCGAGCCCAGGATGAGAAGCCGGGCGTGGATGGTTTCGCTCATCGTGTTGTTGGTTCCGTTCCATCGGACTTGCGGGCCACCCGCCCATCGCCTCCGGCGTTCGCTCGCGAGAGCGTAATCGGAGGGAGGGTGCGGCTGTTTCACCCTCGCAGGAATGCACGGCGGGGACAGAAGAACGATGGCGGATCGCCCCATGATTTTCAACCGCCACCCCGCGTGCCGGGTACGGTCCCTGCGTACCCGGAGGCAGGAACGAACATCAGTGCTTCGGCAGTCCGCCTCGTGCCTGCTGCCTGCCTCGGTGTATCCGTCTCCGGTCGGAGTGCATGGATGCGCGCGCAGGCGGGAATCCATCGACTCGACTGCGGGTCTCGTACCACGGGTCCGCCAACCGAGCCGGATGTCCAATGGCGCGGTGCCAGTAGATATTTATTTTTTTCTCCCTAATAATGACAATGTTAGAAATGAAATCTCGAAACAGGATTGCAACCGTGGCGCAAGCGATACAAGACAAGCCGGGCTTCCTCGCCTTGTTGCGGGGTCCGCTGGCGCGAGGCTCACGCGAGGGAGCGCTCCTCGTCATCTCCGCCGTGGCCATCTACCTGCTGGTGTCGATCGCGAGCTGGCATCCGGGCGATCCGGGATGGTCCAGCGCCGGCCATGTCGACCGCATCGCCAACCAGGGGGGGGTGGCCGGCGCCTGGATCGCCGATGTGCTGCTTTATCTGTTCGGCTTCATGGCGTATCTGTTTCCGGTGATGATGGGTTACGCGGGATGGCTGATCTATCGGGGCCTGAAGGTGGGGTCCGGCGAGATCGACATGCATCACGCCATCATCCGCGCCGCCGGATGCGTGGTGGCGGTGTGCGCCGGATGCGGTCTTGCGACTTTGCACTACCAGGGTGGCGCGGCACTTCCCGTCGACGCCGGCGGGATTATCGGATCCGTGGTGGGAAGTGGTCTCGCGGGTCTCGTCAATCCAGTGGGGGGCACCCTGTTCCTGCTCGCCCTCTTCCTCACCGGTATCACCCTGTTCACCGGTTTGTCATGGCTCGACGTCATGGACGTGACGGGCCGCTACACCATTCTGGCTGGGGAGCGCCTGGTCGACCGCGGCCGTCAGGCCGGCCGTCTGGCGAGAGAGCGCTGGGCGGCGGGCCGGCGCCGGCAGGAGCGGGAAGTCCGTATCGAGGTGGAGCGCAAGCGACGGTCTTCTCGCAAGCGGCCGCGCATCGAGCCCGTCATCGCGAAGGTCGAGACGAGCCCGCGCCTGGAGCGCGAGCGGCAGGTGCCCATGTTCGAGCCGGCGCCGGGCTCCGGCGCGCTGCCGCCGCTCGCGTTGCTTGATGAACCCAAGGAAAAGCGCAAGGTTGTCTCCGCCGAATCCCTCGAGGCGATCTCGCGCCAGGTGGAGCTCAAGCTCGCGGACTTCGGGATCGAGGCGGAGGTGGTCGCGGTGCACCCCGGTCCCGTCGTTACCCGATACGAGCTGCAGCTCGCGCCGGGGCTGAAGGTGAGCCGGGTCACCAACCTGGCCAAGGACCTCGCACGGTCGTTGTCCACGGTGAGCGTGCGAATCGTGGAAGTCATTCCCGGCAAGACCACCATCGGGCTCGAGATCCCCAACGAGGAACGCGAGATCGTGGTGCTGAGCGACGTGATCAAGTCCAGCCGGTACGACGCTGACACGTCCCATCTCGCGCTGGGTCTCGGCAAGGACATCTCGGGGCAGCCGGTGGTGGTGGATCTCGCGACCATGCCTCACCTCCTGGTGGCCGGCACCACCGGTTCGGGCAAGTCGGTGGCCATCAACGCGATGATTCTGAGCCTGCTCTACAAGGCCTCCAGCTCCGACGTGCGGATGATCATGATCGACCCGAAGATGCTGGAGCTGTCGGTGTACGAGGGTATTCCGCACCTCCTCGCGCCGGTGGTGACGGACATGAAGCACGCGTCGAACGCGCTTCGCTGGTGCGTGGTCGAGATGGACCGGCGCTATCGCCTGATGTCGGCGTTGGGGGTGCGCAACATCGGCGGCTACAACCGCAAGGTGAGCGCCGCGGCCGAGAGCGGCATGCCGCTCCCGGATCCGCTGTCCCTGCCGGACGGCGAAGGCGGCGAGGCGCCGACGCTCGCGAAGCTGCCCTATATTGTCGTGGTCGTCGACGAGCTTGCCGACATGATGATGATCACCGGCAAGAAGGTGGAGGAACTGATCGCGCGTCTGGCGCAGAAGGCGCGTGCCGCGGGTATCCACCTCATCCTCGCCACCCAGCGCCCTTCCGTCGATGTGATTACCGGGCTGATCAAGGCGAACATCCCCAGCCGTATCGCCTTCCAGGTGTCGTCGAAGGTGGATTCCAGAACCATCCTCGATCAGATGGGGGCGGAGCACCTTCTGGGGCATGGCGACATGCTCTACCTCGGACCGGGAGTGTCGACACCGAGCCGCGTGCATGGCGCGTTCGTCGCCGACCACGAGGTCCACAAGGTCGTCAAGAGCCTCAAGCAGATGGGTAAACCGTCCTATCTGGAAGGGATTCTGGACGGCACCGCCATCGCCGACGTCGCGTCCGAGGGAGCCGGCTCCGCCTTCGAGGCGGGTGGCGCATCCGGCGCGGAGGCCGACCCCCTGTACGACCAGGCGGTGCGGATCGTGACCGAGACCCGCCGGGCCTCGATCTCCGGGGTTCAACGCCGGCTCAAGATCGGGTACAACCGGGCCGCCCGCATGCTGGAGGAGATGGAGCAGGCGGGTGTGGTGGGCCCGTTGCAGTCGAACGGCAGCCGCGAAGTCCTCGCACCGCCGCCTCCTGCGGATTAGGGACCCTGACGAGAATTTTCCTGGCCACATATCGAGAGCGCTGATCCTGCAAGGGCGAGTTGCCCCTGGCCGGGGTCGGCACCTTGTTTCGACCACTGTCCCGAGCGGCTGCCGAGGCACGGTGCGGCACCGCGAACCCGGATCGCCGGAAGGCGGGGTGCCCGTGTCGCGGAACCAATCGCCATGATGCTGCATATCGCAAGGCTCTTCGTTGCCGGGCTGCTCTCGCTGTCCTTCACCCCCGTACTTGCCGATGCCGGAGATCGACTGGATGGATATCTCGCCGGTCTCGACACCGTGGCGTCGCGGTTCGAACAGCGTCTCTTCGACGAAAGCCGCAAGCTCCTGGAGCGAGCTCGCGGCACGGTGCTGATCGACCGTCCGGGGCGGTTCCGCTTCGATTACGCAGACCCGCCGCAACTTATCGTCGGGGACGGCGCGAGGGTCTGGATCTACGATCCGGAACTGGCTCAGGTCACGGTCCTCGACCTTGATGCCGCGCTCGGCTCGACCCCCGCGGTGCTGCTGACCAGCGGCCGGCCGGTGGCGGAGGGTTTTAGGGTCGAAGCACTCGAGGCCGGCGCGAATGTCGACGCCTTCGCGCTGGAACCGAAGGCGGAGGACGCTTCGTTCACCAGCATCCGGCTCGCGTTCGCCGGCGGAGAGCTTCGCCGCATGGAGCTGCTCGACCAGTTCGGCCAGACCACACTCCTCACCTTCCACGACATCCAGCGCCAGCCCGAGATCCCGCCTGCCGCCTTCACATTCACCCCCCCGGCCGGCGTCGACGTGGTCGAAGCGGGGGAGTAGGCCCGCGCAATGCCGGCCGCTCGCTCCGGTGCCTGATGCCGGATGCAGAAGCGCTGAGAGGGATCGCGCGAGCGCGACTTGGCCAGTGCACGAGGTCATGCACGACATCATCCGTGATACATCGCCGCTGCAGTGCAGTACTTGCATCAGGCTGATCTGCTGCATTTGCTGCCGGCCCTGTTTCGGTCGGTGCGGGTGCCTTCCGCCGTAGCACCGGACGCCGAGTGACCGCGACGGCCCAAACCGGACTCTTCGATTCCGCCTCCGACGCGGCGCGGCCCCTCGCCGATCGCATGCGGCCGCGTACTCTCGGCGAGTTCATCGGGCAGGAGCACATCCTTGGTCCCGACCGGCCGCTGCGGGCCGCGATCGAGGCCGGTCGTGCGCATTCCATGATCTTCTGGGGGCCGCCGGGCACCGGGAAGACGACGCTCGGCCGGCTCGTTGCCAACCACGCCAACGCCCGTTTCCTCTCGCTCTCCGCGGTGTTGTCCGGGGTGAAGGAGATCCGCGAGGTCATCGCCGAGGCGAAGCGGCTCCGCGCCGAGCACGGGGAGGACTGCGTGCTCTTCGTCGACGAGGTGCACCGCTTCAACAAGAGTCAGCAGGACGCCTTTCTGCCCCATGTCGAGAACGGCACCGTCGTCTTCATCGGGGCGACCACGGAGAACCCCTCGTTCGAGCTGAACAACGCGTTGCTTTCGCGAGCGCGGGTCTATGTCCTGGAGGCGCTCGGCGAGGCCGCCATCCGCACCGTGATCGACCGCGCGCTGGCCGACGCCGAGCGTGGGCTCGGCGCCCGGCGGATCGAGATGACGCCGGAGCTTCGCGGGATGCTCGCGGGTGCCGTCGACGGCGATGCGCGGCGCGCGCTGAACCTGCTCGAAATTGCGGCGGATCTGGTGTCCGACGATTCCCGCGCCTTGACCGAAGAAGTATTGCTCCGCGTGCTTCAGGGCGGCTCGGGCCGGCGCTTCGACAAGGGCGGCGATGCCTTCTACGACCAGATCTCCGCCCTGCACAAGTCCATCCGGGGCTCGAACCCCGACGGCGCCTTGTACTGGCTTGCACGCATGATCGACGGCGGCGCCGACCCCCGCTATCTCGCCCGGCGTCTCGTGCGCATCGCATCGGAGGACATCGGCAACGCGGACCCGAGGGCGCTCACCCTGGGTCTCGACGCATGGGAGGTTCAGGAGCGGCTCGGGAGCCCGGAAGGGGAGCTCGCGCTTGCGCACGCCGCGGCGTACATGGCCTGTGCGCCGAAGAGCGACGCGGTCTACACCGCGTTCGGGGCGGCCATGCGCGATGCGCGCGAGCAAGGCTCCCTGGAGGTGCCGAAGCACCTGCGCAACGCCCCCACCCGGTTGCTGGAGACGCTCGGGCACGGGGAGGACTATCGGCACGCCCACGATGAGCCCGACGCCTACGCGGCGGGGGAGCAGTACCTGCCTGACGCGCTGCAGCAAAGGCGTTACTATGCGCCGACCGGGCGGGGGCTCGAAGGGCGCATCGCCGAGAAGCTCCGCGAGCTTCGGGCGCGCGACGAGGCGGCTCGGACGAAGCCTCGCCGCGGTCCATGACGACAACCCGGCGGCAGGCGTCCCATCATGCTCGATCCAGCACTTCTCAGACGCGATCTCGAAGCGACCGCGGTCCGGCTGGCCGCCCGCGGAACGGAGCTCGACACCGCCCGCATCGCCCGACTCGAGGACGAGCGCAAGGAAATCCAGGAGCGGACCCAGGCGCTTCAGCATCAGCGCAACACCCGTTCGAAGGCGATCGGCCGGGCCAGGGCCGCGGGTGAGGACATCGAGCCGTTGCTTGCGGACGTGTCGCGGCTCGGCGACGAGCTGAAGGCGGCGGAAACCCGGCTTTCCGAGCTCCGGACGGAGATCGAAAGCATCGCCCTGGAGCTTCCCAACCTCACCCACGAGACCGTGCCCGCAGGCCGGGACGAGGACGACAACCGCGAGGAGCGGCGGGTCGGCGAACCACCGCATTTCGATTTCGAGCCGAAGGACCACACCGATCTCGGCGTCGGCCTTGGCGCGCTCGACTTCGAGTTGGCGGGGAAGCTCGCCGGGAGTCGGTTCGTGACTCTGAGCGGCGGGTTCGCGCGCCTGCACCGAGCCCTGATCCAGTTCATGCTGGATGTGCACACGCGCGAGCACGGCTATCGGGAGATCTACGTCCCGTATCTGGTCACGTCGGACGTGCTGCGCGGTACCGGTCAGCTCCCGAAGTTCGCCGACGATCTCTTCCGGATCGACGACCACGACCTGTACCTGATTCCGACCGCCGAGGTCCCGGTGACCAACGTTTCGCGCGACCGGATCCTGAAGCCCGCCGAGCTGCCGATGCGGTTCGTCTGCCACTCGCCCTGCTTCCGTCGCGAGGCGGGGTCCTACGGCAAGGACACGCGCGGGATGCTGCGCCAGCACCAGTTCGAGAAGGTCGAGCTGGTGCACATCGTCCGTCCGGACGAATCCTACGAGGCGTTGGAGGCGCTGACTGCGCACGCGGAAGCTATCCTCGCGCGCCTCGGGCTCGCGTACCGGGTGGTGACGCTCTGTACCGGCGACATCGGCTTCGCGGCCGCGAAGACCTACGACATCGAGGTCTGGCTGCCGGGGCAGCAGCGCTACCGGGAGATCTCGTCCTGCAGTAACTGCGAGGCGTTCCAGGCGCGCCGCATGCGGGCGCGGTGGAGGAATCCCGATACCGGAAAGACCGAGTTCGTGCACACCCTCAACGGATCGGGGGTCGCCATCGGGCGCGCACTCATTGCGGTGGTGGAGAGCGGCCAGCAGGCGGACGGCTCGATCCGGGTGCCGGAGGCGCTCGTGCCCTACATGGGCGGTATGACAGAGATACGCAGGGACGAGTGAAGCACGCTACCGCGTTCGTGTGCGGTCAAGACCCAACCGCGATCAAGGCCCAAGAAAAAACCCCGGGGAAGGCCCCGGGGTTTTTTCGTTTCGGTCCAGCTTCGAGCCAGTGTAATTGTCCTTTGGGTATTTTCCCTGGGCAATTATTCGTCGCCCCCGAAGATCCCGAGGATCTGAAGCAGAGACAGGAACAGGTTGAATATCGAGACGTAGAGGCCCACCGTCGCGAGGATGTAGTTCGTGTCCGGCTCGTGTACGAGCTGACTCGTCTGGAACAGGATGAGGCCTGACATGAGCAGGATGAACATCGCGGACACTGCGAGCGAGAGCCCGGGGATCGAGAACATTATCGCCCCGATGCCGGCGAGGAACGCGACGAGGATACCCACCATCAGGAACCCGCCGAGGAAGCTGAAGTCCCGCTTCGTGGTCAGGGCGTAGCCCGAGAGCCCCAGGAAGATCGCGGCGGTACCGCCGAACGCCATCATCACGAGCTGGGAACCGTTCGAGAACGCCTGCAGGTAGAAGCTGATGATGGGGCCCAGGGTCAACCCCATGAAGCCGGTCAGCGCGAAGATGCAGGCCAGGCCCATGGCGCTGTTGGCGCACTTGTAGGTCAGGAACAGCAGCCCGAAGTAGCCGCCGAGGGTGACCAGCCAGTGCAGCGGCGGCATGTTGAGCACCATCGCGACCCCGGCGGTCACCGCGCTGAACGCCAAGGTCATCGCGAGCAGGGTGTAGGTGTTGCGGATCAGCTTGTTGGTCGCAAGCACCGCCCCGGTGCGCTGCGTGCGGATGACGTTCTGCTGGAGAGATGCCATGTCTGATCAACCTCCTGAATTTGCCGATGAAATGCTTTGAAACGCAAGCCGTTGGATGGTGCCGGACAGAAATGGTTCAGGCCAATCATACTGCACCGGACGCACGTTTCAACGCCACGGGCGGTCCCACGGGTCGCCGGCAGCGCCCGTACTCTGTCTGCGCTTTCAGGTGGCGTCGATCGCGGTGGATTCAATGGCTCCGGCGCCAACGGGGGGTGCTGCGTTCATTGCGTATTCCCCCGCCCTGGGGGCCTCGGAGCGTCCGGTCGGCGGGTCGGCCGGAGACGAAAATCCTTTCCGCACAAGCGATTATGCCCCATCGGAGAGGGGTGATGAGTGATTTGGCAGCAATTCCGGCCGATCCGAAGGATGCCCCTCGGAGTCGCTTCGACCGGACGCTCCGAAGGTCGAAATCCGACAGAAATCATGTCGCGGAATGGTCTCTCGGGTCGTCAGCGGGAATGACTGGCGGATGGGCAGCGGCATTCATGCCTGTCGGTCCGTACGGTATGCTCGCGAGCACGCGCTCGGGTTCCGTATCGGCGCGAGGCCGGTGCCGCGCCGCGGCTGGCTGGTCCCGGTGGGGTGGCTGAGTGGTCGAAAGCACTGGTCTTGAAAACCAGCGAGCCGAGAGGCTCCGTGGGTTCGAATCCCACCCCCACCGCCAACATGCCTGCCTCATCCCATCGGGGCTCGGGGAAGATGCGCGGTGGCGAACGACAGCAGTCGGCGGTCGGCATTGCGAGGGGCAACCAGTTGAAGGCTGACTGGAAGGCGACCACCGCCGGAACGCCAGGGAAAGGCCAGGGCCGGATGCCCGGTCTGATTGAAGGGCGCTGTGTAGCGGATCAGCGCATGCAGAATGTCGGTGTCGACCGAGCCAATCCGGACTTGCCGGTCGCCCCGCAACGGCGGCAGGACTGGAAGAGTCGGCAGGAGCAGGAAGTCGACGCCTTCGAACAAGTGCTCGATCTGCTGCGTGAGGTCTCGACGGCAGCGTAGCGCGTCCTCGTGCTCCCGGCGGGAGACGGCGCGGCCGATCAGAATGCTCTCGCGCGCAACCTCCGGCAGGGACGCGAGATCGTCGTCGGACAGACCCCCATGGATCTCGGCCGCTTCGCGCATCGACAGGGCGATGTGCATCGCGGTCAATTCGTCGAAGGCCGGAAACGGGACGTCCGTAGAGGTCAGGCGTTGCGCCATCGCTTCCTCGAAGGTCCGCAGGTCCGCCAGGATTTCGGGCGCGGCATCGAGAATGCTCGGTCTCGGAATCCCGATGGCGACGGGTTCTCGGTCACCGGCGGGCAGACGGTCGAACTGCGGGGCAATGACGCGCATGATGGAAGAAAGCGGTCGGACCGAGGAGGCCAGCGCACCGACATGGTCACAGGAACGGGTCAGCGGACGAACACCCTCCAGTGACACTGCGCCCCGAGTCGGTTTGAAGCCGAAGACGCCACAGCAGGCGGCGGGAATACGCACGGACCCGCCGGTATCCGTGCCGATGGCGGCATCGCACAAGCCGGCGGCGACCGCCGCCGCCGAACCACCGCTGGACCCGCCGGCGATACGGTCGGGCAAGACCGAATTGGCGACCGGGGGTGTGGTGACCCCGAAGGCGCCGCTGTCGGTCCTCGTCACACCGACGATGACCATACCGGCCCTCCTCAGCCGGGCCACGACCTCGGCGTCCCGGGTGGGCCGATAACCGGCGTTTCTCGCCAGGCCGGCGTCGCAGATCGCCGGCACGGTGTCGATGTTGTCCTTGACGGCGACGGTGAGTACCGCGGGCGCCGCGCCCCCGGCGGGCCCTCGGCCGAGCCTCCGCGCCTCGTCGCGTGCGGTTTCGGTCAGGACTTGCGAAAAGGCGTTCACCTGCGGATTGCGCTCGGCAATCCGCCGGAGAATGCGTTCGCAGCACTCCGTTGGAGACATGCCTTGGAGTTCGCGTCGGAAGCCGGCCAACCGCCCCGCCGCACGGTCGGCGGCGGGGCGGTTGGTCGCATCGATGCCGGGCGGGTCAGGCCAGCTTGCAGCCCGGAACGACGGGCGCGATAGCGCCGAAGTTCTCGATGATGTCGTAGAGACCATCCGATCGGCAGCGACCGATAATGCTGTTGGTCGCGAGATGGTTGTTGCCGCCGTCGAAGGACACCGGCCCCTGTGGCGCCTCGAAGGCGAGGCTGGCCATCGCGTCGATGACCTCTTCGGTGTCGGCGCTGCCGGCCTTCTCGACCGCCCTGGCGTAGAGCCAGGTAGCGATATAGGTCGCCTCGGCGATGGCGTTGACGTACTTTCCGGTCCCGAACCTGGCCCGGTAGTTGGCCAGGAAGGTCTCGTTGGCGGGGGTTTGCAGCGACGAGAAGTAGGACTGGTTGACGATGATGCCCTCCACGTTGGCGCCATCGACGGCGGTGGTGAACAGTTCGTCGAGACCGTTGGTCAGGAGCTGGCCGCCGGGCTTGTAGCTGGCGAACTGCTTGAGGAAGGTGAGCGCATCGGCACCGGCGAACAGCTCCCAGACGCAGTCGGGCTTCGCCGCCCGCATCTGGTCCAGCGCCGGTCCGAAGTCCTGGGTGCCGAAGGGGAAGAACTGGGTACCCAGCGTCTCGCCGCCGACCTTCTCGAAAGCGGCCGAGATGGCCTTCGCCGTTTCCTGCGGCCAGGCGTAGTCCGAGCCGAGAATGTAGACGGACTTGCCCACGTTCTCCGCGATCCAGGGAACGAAGGGATCGACCGACTGGTTGGGAATCTGACCGGTGCAGGCGAGATAGCGCTGGCACTCGCCGCCCTCGTAGTAGGTCGGATAGATCACCAGCTTCTTCGCCGGCGCCGACACGCTCAGGGCGGCCGCCCGTTCGAGACTGGTGATCATGCCGACGATGACATCGACTTCGTCCTCGAAGATGAACTTTCGGGTCTTGTCGATGGCGCCTCGGGTGGTGGTCTGATTGTCCTCGACCAGATACTCGATCTCGCGACCGCCGGCGCCCCCGGCGGCGTTGATTTCGTCGACCGCCATCTTGAAACAGTTGAGCTGGGTTTCGCCCAGCAGGGTTTCGAGGCCGGTCAGGGCCGAGTGAAACCCGATCCTGATGCGGTCTTTCCGGGCGTGAACAATCGACGGCATCGCCAGGCCAGCGGCGCCGGCCAATGCCACCGCGCCGGCCCCTTTCATTGCGGTTCGCCTGGTCACGCCGCGGCTTGTGGTGTGCTTTCGTTCGGTCATCGTTCTACCTCCTTTCGTTGGCGGCCCGTCATCGGGCCAGGGCCTCGAAGACCTTGTCTCCGTCTTCGAGATCGTGGGTAGTCAGGCGCCGGAGAATTCGCCCCTTTTCCATGACCAGGCAGTGCGACGCCGTCTTGCGGGCGAGTTCGAGATTCTGTTCGACCAGCAGGACCGTCAGGCCGAGCTCTCCGGTCAGGTCGCGCAGGAGTTCGCCGAGCTGTTGGACGATCGATGGCTGGATGCCTTCCGACGGCTCGTCCATGAGCAGCAACACCGGATCGGCGCAAAGGGCGCGCGCCAGGGCGAGAATCTGCTGCTGCCCGCCCGAAAGCGTGCCGGCTCGCTGACTCAGTCGTTCCCCGACGATCGGGAACATGTCCAGGATGTCGCCGGGGATGGTGCGGCGGCCGTCGGCGCGGCTGCGCAGCCCGACCAGAAGGTTCTCCTCGACCGTCAGCTTCGGGAAAATGCCGCGCCCCTGCGGCAGATAGGCGATGCGCGCCCGCGCCAGGCGGTGCGGCGGCCAGCCCGCGACATCGCGCCCGTTCAGCCTGATGGCGCCCGCAGTGGGTCTGACGAGGCCGATCAGCGACTTGAGCAACGTCGTCTTGCCGACGCCGTTGCGGCCCAGCACGACCAGGGTGTCGCCCCTGTCGAGCCGGAAGGAAATGTCGTGGAGGACGGGCAGGACGCCATAGCCGGCCTCGAGATTGTGCACCTCGAGCATCTCAGGCTCGCCCCAGATAGACGTCGCGCACCCGTTCGTCGTGCTCGATGTCTGCGAACGCGCCTTCGGCGATGATTCGGCCCTGGTGCATGACGGTGGTGTGGCAGCCGAGCGCGCGCACGAAGCCCATGTCGTGCTCGATCGCGACGACCGCCGTGCGCTCGGTCAACCGGCCGATGAGCTCCGCCGTTCTCAGGGTTTCCTCCGGCGTCATCCCCGCCGTCGGCTCGTCGAGCAGCAGGAGCCTGGGCTCCGACATCAGCGCCATGCCGATCTCGAGCCACTGCTTGTGGCCATGGGCGAGGATTCCCGCCGGTCGATCTCGAATGTCGCTCTGGTCGATCAGCCCCAGCATGGCTTCGACCCGTGCGCTCAAGTCCGCGGCGGCGCCGGGCCTGTAAACGGCGGTCTCCAGATTCTGTTCGACGGTGAGCGAGTCGAAGACGCTCGGGATCTGGAATTTCCGGGCGATGCCGGCCCGCGAGAACGCGTGCAGCGCCAGTCCGATCAGCGTCCGGCCCTCGAAAGATCAATTCTCCGGAGTCCGGTGCGAGGGCGCCGCAGAGCACGTTGAAGAGCGAGCTTTTCCCCGCGCCGTTCGGGCCGATGATGCACTTGACCTGAAACGGCGCGACCGAGATGGAGACATCGTCGACGGCGACGATGCCGCCGAACCGCTTGTGGAGGTTGCGGCCCACCAGAAGCGCCTCAGCCGTCATGTCGGCCCTTTCGGGGCGCATGTCGCGGGGCTCCGTGTCGCCGGGCTCCGGCGATCAGTTGCTCCGCTTTCCCGAGAATGCCGTCCGGAAAGACGAACACGGTGAGGATGAAGAGTCCGCCCATGAACAGGGGCCAGAGGCGGACATCGATGCTGCTGACCTCCTGCTCCAGCCAGAGGATGAAAATCGTCGCCAGGATCGGGCCGATCAGGGTGCCGCGTCCGCCGATGGCGACCCAGATGATGACCTGAGTGGACAGCACGAGGCCGACGATATCCTTGGCCACGAAGCCGACCGACGACGCATAGAGGGCACCGCCGAGGGCGGCGATGGCGGCGGAGCCGACGAAGACCATGAGCAGGTGCAGGGAAGTGTTGTGACCGAGCGCCCGGGCGCGCAATTCATTGTCCTCGATCGCCTTGAGAATCGAGCCGTAACGCCCCTTGCAGCCCCGGTAAAGCAGCGCGGTGACGACGCAGACCACCGCCACCACGAACCAGTAGAGCGCCTCGGCGGACAGCGGCGCCATGCCGTCCGTGGTCGGAAAGTACAGGGGTGGAATCCCGAGCAGCCCGGCATCGCCGCCGGTCACCTCGGACCAGCCGACGATCACGTGCTCGGCGATCACGGCCAGCGCCAGGGTCACGATCGTGAAGTAGGAGCCGCGGACGCCGCCGAATACAAGGAAGTATCCGACGATCAGTGCGATCGCGGCGGCGGCGGCGATACCGGCGATCAGCCCGAGCCAGGAGCCGACGACGGGATCGAGGCCCAGCCTGGTCGACACGATCGCCGCGCCGTAGGCGCCGGCGCCGAAAAAGGTCGCATGACCGAAGCTCAGGACCCCGGTCTTGCCCCAGAGGTAGTCGAGCGCCAGCGCGAGCAGCGAGAAGAGCATCGCATCGCGCAGCAGCGACGCCGCATAGACCCCGACGATCAGAGGGGCGGCGCAGACGAACGCCAGGACCAGACCGAGCATGACCACGGACAGGCGAAACCGATGGTCACGTCGCACGGTCCGAACGCCGTCGGCCATGGCCGTCACCCCCTGACCAGCCCGCTCGGCCGCAGGCGTACCAGCACGATCGCCAGGACCAGAACCAGCGCCTGGGACAGGGTGGCCGGAATGACGTAGTTGAACAGGGTTTCCGCGCCACCGACCACCGCGCTGCCGGCCACCACGCCGGGAACACTGCCCGTGCCGCCGACGATGACCACGAAGAAGGATCGGGCCAGATAGTTGATGCCCATCTGGGCGATGACTGCGGTCAACGGCGCCAGCAGGACGCCGGCGATCGCCGCGACCGCAGTGCCGAGCGAAAAGGCGATGGCGTAGACGCGCCCGGTGTCGATACCAAGCGCCCGGGCCATGTCCGGATTCTGGATGGCGGCTCTGAGATCGAGGCCGAACCGCGTCCTGCGGATCAGAAGATAAGCGGCGATCATGAGCGCCGCCGCCATGGCGATCATCGCGATCCGGTAGGCGGGGTAGGGCGCGCCGAACAGTTCGACGGATCCGGTGATCGGCGACAGGACCCTCTGCGGCGCCGCGCCGAAGGTCAGTTGCAGGGATTGCTGGATGATCAGCGACAGACCCCAGGTCACCATGATCGTGGCCAGAGGCCGAGCGTAGAGGAACCGGATGATCGACTGTTCGATGGCGAGTCCGAGCCCCGCGCCGACGACCGGCGCCACGATCAGGGCGAGCCAGAAGCTGCCGCCGAAACCCTGCACCACGGCCAGACTGAAGGCCCCGATGGTGATGAAGTCCCCGTGGGACAGGTTGATGACGCCCATCAGACCGTAGATGATCGCTAGCCCTAGGCCAACCAACATCAGAATACTGATAAGTGTCAGTGCGTTCAGGGAAATCGAGATGATGACATCCATGAATCGTCTGGATTACCGCTACATGTCCGGCTGTCGGTAGGGTCGATCGATGGTTCGGGAGGCACCGATAGACGAGTGTGCCAAAGCGCCGATGGTGGTTCCATGCGCAATTTGTTATTTTCACGCAAGCAAATACTTAACTTACGCGCGCCATGTTCGGAACGGTGTCGGATGTCGATCTTCGGTTGCTGAGAGTCTTCGCGACGGTCGTGCGCTGCGGCGGCTTTGCCGCCGCGCAGTCGGCGCTCAACGTCAGTCAGGCGCAGATCAGCATGCAGATGAAGCGCCTCGAAGAGAGGCTCGGCATGCGGTTGTGCCACCGGGGGCGGGGCGGCTTCTGGCTGACCGGGGAAGGCCGGGATGTGTACGACGCTTGCCAGACCCTGTTCCGGTCCCTCGACGAGTTCCGCTCGTCGGTCGCATCTTCATCCGGCCGGTTGGGTGGTCGGCTACATGTCAGCGTGATCGACAACTCGGTCTTCAACGACGAGTTTCATCTCCATACCACCATCCGGTCGTTCAAGGAGAAGAGCCACGACTCGGAGATCGTTCTCTACGTGGTCGCGCCCAACGAAGTGGAGCAGATGGTGCTGTCCGGCGCCTGCGACCTCGGCATCGGTTTCTTCCCCGCCCGCCGCCAGGGGCTGGAGTATAAGGCGCTGTTCACGTCGCGCATGGATCTCTACTGCGGCCGGGACAATCCGCTCTTCGGCCAGGCGCCGGACCGTCTGCAACTGGAAGAGGTCTTCGCCTCCGAACACGCCGCCAGGGGCTACATCTCCGCCGCGCAACTGCCGACCTTCGAGCGCAAGTTCATGGTCCGCGCGTCGTCTTCCACGGTCGAAGGGCTGGTCACCCTGGTACTGTCCGGCAAGTACACCGCCTATCTGCCCCGGCACTACACCCGACCGTGGATCCGGGACGACCTGATCCGCCCCATCCTGCCGGACCGGATCGGCTATTCCTCGCTCTACGAGATGATCATCCGCAAGGAGAGCCGGCGTAACGCGTTGCTCAACCTCTTTATCGACCGGCTGGTCGCCCTTCACTCCCGGGTCGAGGGCAGAGACTTCCGCAT
This sequence comes from Thiotrichales bacterium, assembly GCA_026709935.1. Taxonomy (GTDB): domain Bacteria; phylum Pseudomonadota; class Gammaproteobacteria; order HK1; family HK1; genus HK1. The sequence continues at coordinate 49,539 of JAPOSC010000051.1, read as the reverse complement.
CGGCACCGACCTTCCCGGATGAACCTCTGCCCATCGATGACAGGTCATGACGCTTCCCGATGACGGTGCTAACGTGAGCGGCCGTCCGGCCGCCGGCGACGCAACGGAACCGAATCCCATGTCCGAATCGACCCGCACGCTCGTGGTCACGAGCGCACTGCCCTATGCGAACGGCCCGATCCACATCGGTCACATGGTGGAGTACATCCAGACCGATATCTGGGTGCGGTTCCAGCGCGGTCTGGGTCATCACTGCACCTACGTGTGCGCGGACGATGGGCACGGCACCCCGATCATGCTCAAGGCCGAGCAGGAGGGCATGACTCCGGAAGCGCTCATCGAGAAGATCGGCGAGGAGCACCGGGCCGACTTCCGCGACTTCGGGATCTCGTTCGACCACTACCACACCACCCACTCGCCCGAGAACCGGGCGTGCTCGGAGCTGATCTACCGCCGGCTTAACGAGGCCGGGCACATCGTGCGCAAGGACATCGACCAGGCCTACGATCCGATCAAGGCGATGTTCCTGCCGGACCGCTACGTCAAGGGCACGTGCCCGCACTGCGGCGCTCCCGACCAGTACGGGGACAACTGCGAGGTCTGCGGCGCGACCTACAGCCCGGCGGACCTCGCCGACGCGGTGTCGGTCCTGTCGGGGGAGGCGCCCGAGTTCCGCTCCTCGGAGCACTACTTCGTGCGTCTGGCGGACTTCGAGCCGGTGCTGCGGCAGTGGCTTGCGAGCGGCGGCCTGAACGGCGCCGCTCCGGTGCAGCCCGAGATCGCCAACAAGCTCGGCGAGTGGTTCGACGCCGGTCTCCAGGACTGGGACATCTCAAGGGACGCCCCGTACTTCGGGTTCGAGATCCCCGGCGTCCCCGGCAAGTACTTCTACGTCTGGCTGGATGCGCCCATCGGCTACATGGCGAGCTTCCGGCATCTGTGCGAGCGGCGCCCCGACCTCGACTTCGACGGCGCCTGGAGGGTGGGCTCCGAGGCCGAGCTCTACCACTTCGTGGGCAAGGACATCGCGTACTTCCACACGCTGTTCTGGCCCGCGCTCCTGCACGGCGCCGGCTTCCGCATGCCGACCGCAGTGTTCGTCCACGGATTCCTGACCGTCAACGGCCAGAAGATGTCGAAGCGGACCGGCACCTTCGTCCGGGCGCGCACCTACCTCGACCACCTCGACCCCGAGTACCTGCGCTACTACTTCGCGTGCAAGCTCTCGGGCGGCATCGACGACCTCGACTTGAGCTTCGAGGACTTCTGCCGGCGGGTGAACGCGGATTTGGTGGGCAAGGTGGTCAACATCGCCGCGCGGTGTTCGAGTTTCATCCACCGGCACCTCGGCGGCCGGCTCTCCGCGCGCCTCGCGGCGCCGGACCTCCACCGCGAAGCCGCCGCCGCCTCCGATCGCATCGCCGCGCTCTACGACGCGCGAGAGTTCGGCAAGGCGATGCGCGAGGTGATGGCCATCGCGGATCGGGCGAACCGGTACATCGACGAGCGCAAGCCGTGGGTGCTCGCCAAGGACGAGACGAAGCGCGAGGAGGTGCGCGATGTCTGCACCGTGGGCCTCAACCTGTTCCGGGTACTCATGACCTTCCTGAAGCCGGTGCTGCCCCGCACCGCCGAGCGCGCGGAATCGTTCCTGCGCTCCGGTGGGCTTGCCTGGGACGCGGTCGCGACGCCGTTGCTCGACCACGACATCGCCCGCTTCGAGCCTCTGCTCACCCGGGTCGAGCCAAAGAAGATCGACGCCATGGTCGCCGATTCGATGGAGTCGGGGGAGGGGAGCGCGCCCGCTCCCGCGCCGGATGTCGGCACGGAGGAGCGGATCGACATCGCGGAATTCGCGAAGGTCGATCTGCGGATCGCGAAGATCATCGGCGCGAAGCTCGTGGAGGGGGCCGACAAGCTGCTGGAGATTCGGGTGGACATCGGCGACGGGGAGCGCACTGTGTTCGCCGGCATTCGCGCCGCCTATGCGCCGGAGAGTCTGGTCGGGCGCCAGGTGGTGGTGGTCGCCAACCTCGCCCCCCGCGAGATGCGGTTCGGGGTGTCGGACGGCATGATCCTGGCCGCCGGCCCCGGCGGTTCGGACATCTGGCTGCTCGGCGTCGACGAGGGCGCAAAGCCCGGCATGCGGGTGAAGTGAACCCCGGTGGACGCGTCGCCCTTCGAACTCCGCTCCGGTGACGCTGGCCGCCCCGGTTCCGGCGCCCGGTCCGCCCCCTCCGTTTGCCCCGAACCCGATCCCGATTCCTGTCCCGTGGCGGACTCCGAACCTGCCGCCGGCGCCATCGACGCGCTTCTGCCCCAGACCCAGTGCCGGCGCTGCGGTTACGACGCCTGCCGGCCCTATGCGGAAGCTCTGGTGCGCGGCGAGGCGGGCATCAATCGCTGTCCGCCGGGGGGCGAGATCACCATCGCCGCCCTGGCTTGTGCACTGGGACGTCCGGTCGTCCCGCTCGACCCCGCGTGCGGCGCGGCCGGCCCGCGCGAGACCGCGCGCATCGTCGAGAGCGAGTGCATCGGGTGCACGGTATGTATCCGCGCCTGTCCGGTGGACGCGATCATCGGTGCGCGCAAGTGGATGCACGCGGTGCTGGAGAGCGAGTGCACCGGCTGCGGCCTGTGCGTCGAGCCGTGTCCGGTGGACTGCATCGTCATGGTTCCGGCGCGGGCCGGGCCGGCAACCCCCGAGACATGGCTCGCCGAGCGCGCGCCTCTCGCCCGCCGCCGCTTCGAGCGCCGGTGCGCGCGGGAATCCGCGCTCGACTCCGCCCCGCACCGCCGGGAGCGAGCCGCACGCATCGATGCGACCGAATCGCTGAGAACACGCACCCTCGAACAGCGCCGGGCGGACATCGCCGCGGCGGTGGCGCGGGCCAGGGCGCGCAAGGCACGTGTCGCGGAGCGCGTCCGATGAATGCGTCGAAGCGCCGGGCGATCTTCGAGCGGCTGCGCGCCGCCAATCCGTCGCCGACCACGGAGCTGGAATACGCAACCACCTTCGAATTGCTGACCGCGGTGATTCTCTCGGCCCAGGCCACCGACGTGAGCGTCAACAAGGCAACCCGTTCGCTGTTTGCCGCCGCCCCCACCCCGGAGGCGATGCTGGCGCTGGGCGAGGAGGGGGTGCGGGCGCACATCCGCCACATCGGCCTGTTCAACGCCAAGGCGAAGAATGTGGTTGCGACCTGCCTCCGTCTCGTCGAGCGTCACGGCGGCGAGGTGCCGGCCGATCGAGAGGCGCTGGAGAGTCTGCCGGGCGTGGGGCGCAAGACCGCCAACGTGGTGCTGAATACCGCGTTCGGCGTCCCGGTGATCGCGGTGGATACCCACATCTTCCGGGTCGCCAACCGGACCCGGCTCGCCCGCGGCAAGACCCCGCGGGCGATCGAGGACGCTCTGGAGCGCTCCACCCCGCGCGAGTTCAAGCGCAACGCCCACCACTGGCTGATCCTGCACGGGCGCTACGTGTGCACCGCGCGCAAGCCCGCCTGCGGGCGCTGCATCATCGCCGATCTGTGCGAGTACCGGGACAAGGACCCCGGGTAGCCCCGTGCTGTACGGAAACGACCGCGACGATCTGCGCCGGGCCTGGGTGGACGCATGGTCGAAGTCCCGCGCCGGGCAGCCGCTCGAGCCCCTGGAGCGGCTCCTCGCCGAGGTGATCGCGGAGCACCCCGAGTACCATCCCGCCCTGGAGACCCCGGCCGCGCTCGAACGCGAGTTCACCCCCGAAGCCGGCCGCACCAACCCGTTCCTGCATATGGGTCTGCACGTCGCCATCCGCGAGCAGCTCGCCACGGATCGCCCCCCGGGCGCACGCGCACTCTACGCGAAGCTCCTGCCCCGGTACCCGGACGCCCACCGCCTGGAGCACGCGCTCATGGATTGCCTTGCCGAGACCCTGTGGGATGCGCAACGCGAAGGCGCGCCCCCGGACGAAGACCGCTACCTCGCCCGCGTGCGGCGGCTCGTGGGTCAACCGCCACGATAGCCTGCGCCGGCTCGGGATTTGCGTGAGGACGCTCCATCTCGGTACCGTGCGTCGGGCTTCGCCCGGGTGGATCGCTCCTGTAACCTTCGGGTCATGCGCCTGCGCTTCTCCAAGATGCACGGGATCGGCAACGACTTCGTCGTGGCGGATGCGACACGGACGCCCCTGCCCGATGCCGGACAGATCCGCCGCCTCGCCGACCGCCGCGAGGGGGTCGGGTGCGACCAGGTGCTGATGGCGGTGCCTCCCGCGGATCCCGACTGCGACCTCGGCGTCGCCATCTTCAACGCCGACGGTTCGCGCGCCGAACAGTGCGGCAACGGCATGCGGTGCCTGGCAGTGTTCGCGCGCGAACGCGGTCTCGTCGCCACCGACGCGATGCGCTTCGAGACGCCGGGAGGGTGTGTGTTCGCCGCGATCGAGAGTGGCGGCACGGTGCGCGTGCGCATGGGCGTTCCCCGGTTCGAGCCGGAGGAGATTCCCATCGTGGCATCGGGCCGCGCGGTGAGCTACCGGCTCGATATCGGCGGCGAAGAGATCCGGTTCGCGGCGGTATCGATGGGCAATCCGCACGCGGTGGTGCGCGTGTCGGACGTGGCGATGGCGCCGGTGGTGCGCCTCGGTGCCGCGCTGCAGTCGCATCCCTTCTTCCCCGCGGGCGTGAACGTGGGGTTCGCCGAGCCCCTCGCTCGTGACCGCCTTCGCCTGCGGGTATTCGAACGTGGGGTCGGCGAGACGCGGGCCTGCGGCTCGGGAGCGTGCGCCGCTGTGGTGTCGGGGCGCTTGAGCGGCGATCTGGACGCGGATGCGCGTGTGGAACTCCCGGGCGGTGTTCTGGAAGTACGGTGGGGCGGGGAGGGCGAGCCGGTGTGGATGGCGGGGCCGGCGGCGCGGGTGTTCGATGCGGAGATCGAGCTGTGAGCGCGGGCCGCCGTCCCCGGGACGAGTCGGCCATGCGCTTCGACGATCGGATCGAGCGGTTCTGCAGGCATCTGGCGGTCGAGCGCGGGCTCTCCGTTCACACCGTGCGGGGGTACCGGCGGGATCTGGCGTTCTTCGCCGAGTTTCTCGCGTCGAAGGGGACGCCGGACTGGCCGAGCGTCGATGCCGGGCTCGTGCGGGGCTTCGTCGCGTGGCGGCACCGGAGTTCGGTGGGCGGGCGCTCGATCCAGCGCGGGCTCTCCGCCCTGCGATCGTTCTTCGACTTCTGCGTTCGCGAGGGGACGATGGCCGGCAATCCGGCCCGGGCGGTGAGTGCGCCGAAGGCGCCGCGACGGCTGCCCAACGTGCTCGACACCGACCGCGCCGGCGCCTTGGTGGAGCTCGATGGCGACGATCCGCTGAGCCTGCGCGACCGCGCGATGCTGGAGTTGACCTACTCGTCCGGACTGCGGCTGTCGGAGCTCTGCGGGCTTGCGGTGGCGGATGTCGACCTCGAAGGCGGACTCGTCACCGTGCTCGGCAAGGGGCGCAAGGTTCGCCGGATCCCCGTCGGACGCCATGCGCGCGATGCGATCCGGGCCTGGCTCGCGGTGCGCGGGGAGCTTGCCGGTCCCGGCGAGGGCGCGTTGTTCGTGAGCCGCCGGGGGCGCCGAATCTCGGCCCGCACCGTGCAGGCGCGATTCGCCGGGCGCGCGCGCGAACGCGGGATCGGTGTGCACGTCCATCCGCACATGCTGCGTCATTCGTTCGCCACGCACCTGCTGGAGTCGAGCGGCGATCTGCGCGCGGTCCAGGAACTGCTCGGGCACGCCGATATCGGAACCACGCAGGTCTACACTCACCTCGATTTCCAGCACCTCGCCGCGGTCTACGACCAGGCGCACCCCAGAGCCCGGAAGAAGTAGAGGGGCGCGCGACGAGCCCGGGGACGGTGTGGGCCGGGCAATGAAGAATTCGCGGATGGCCCCGAAACCCCGCCCTGCATGCGGGCCGGGACACCACCCCACCTCGATTCGAGCCTCCGGCCTCAGAGCGCATACGGTAAGATCGCGCCCACGCTCCTTCGATTGTCCGTCATGACCACGTTTTCCGGTACCACCATTCTCGCCGTGAGGCGCGGCGCCCACGTGGTGGTGGGTGGCGACGGACAGGTCTCCATGGGCGCGATGGTGGTGAAGGGCAACGCGCGCAAGGTGCGGCGCCTGTACAAGGATCGCGTGGTGGCGGGGTTCGCGGGCAGCACTGCGGACGCCTTTACCTTGTTCGAGCGGTTCGAGGCGAAGCTCGATCAGCACTCGGGACACCTGACGCGCGCAGCGGTCGAGCTTGCCAAGGACTGGCGTACGGATCGGCTGCTGCGGCGGCTCGAAGCGTTGCTCGTCGTGGCGGACGCCAGCGAGACCCTGATGATTTCCGGCACCGGTGACGTCATCAGCCCCGAGCACGATGCGGTGGCGATCGGGTCCGGTGGGCCATTCGCCCTTGCCGCGGCCCGCGCGTTGCTCGACTGCACCGAACTCGGAGCCCGCGAGATCGCCGAGCGCGGGCTCGGTATCGCGGCCGACATCTGCGTGTACACCAACCGGGAACTCACCATCGAGGAGCTCGGCGCCGCCGGCGAATGACGGCGTGCGGTGCGCCCCGAGAAGACGCGAGCAGGAATGATGACCCCAATGACGCCGAGGGAGATCGTCCACGAGCTGGACAAGCACATCGTGGGGCAGGCGGACGCGAAGCGGGCAGTGGCCATCGCGCTGCGCAACCGCTGGCGGCGGATGCAGGTCGGTGAGGAGATGCGGGCCGAGATCACGCCGAAGAACATCCTGATGATCGGGCCGACCGGCGTCGGCAAGACCGAGATCGCGCGCCGCCTGGCCCGCCTCGCGGACGCCCCGTTCATCAAGGTCGAGGCCACCAAGTTCACCGAGGTCGGCTACGTCGGGCGCGACGTCGAGTCCATCGTGCGCGATCTCACCGACGTTGCGGTGAAGCTCGCCCGAGAGCGCGAGACGGAAAAGGTGCGGCGTCGGGCCGAGGACGCGGCGGAGGAGCGCATCCTCGACCTCCTGCTCCGTCCCGCCCGGAGCGGAGTCGCCTCCGTCGGAGGCGACAGTAGTAACGGCAGCGGCGATGAATCCGCCTCCACCCGGCAGAAGTTTCGCAAGATGCTGCGCGAGGGGAAGCTCGACGAGCGAGAGATCGAGATCGAGCTGAGCATGCCCGCCATCGGGGTCGAGATCATGGCCCCGCCCGGCATGGAGGAGATGACCAGTCAGCTCCAGAGCATGTTCCAGAACCTGGGGGGAGGGAAGACCCGGGCCCGCCGACTGCGGATTCGCGATGCGTTCCGGCTGCTGACCGAGGAGGAGGCGGGGAAGCTCATCAACGAGGACGATCTCAAGTCGAGGGCGCTGGAGGACGTGGAGCAGAACGGCATCGTGTTCCTCGACGAGATCGACAAGGTCTCGCGCCGCAGCGACCGCGTCGGCGCCGACGTCTCGCGCGAGGGGGTGCAACGCGACCTGCTTCCGCTGGTCGAGGGCAGCACTGTCTCGACTCGGCACGGGGCGGTGCGCACCGATCACATCCTGTTCATCGCCTCCGGCGCGTTCCATGTCGCGAAGCCCTCGGACCTCATTCCCGAGCTTCAGGGCCGCTTCCCGATCCGGGTGGAACTCGCCGCGCTCGGGGCCGACGACTTCCTGCGCATCCTCACCGAGCCGGATTGCTCGCTGACCGAGCAGTACGCGGCCTTGCTGGGCGCCGAGCAGGTCGCCCTCTCGTTCACCGAGGATGGCCTGCGACGGATCGCTGAGATCGCGTGGCAGGTGAACGAGTCCACCGAGAACATCGGCGCCCGCCGGCTGCATACGGTGCTGGAGCGGCTGCTGGAAACCCTCTCGTTCGAGAGCGCGGACATGGCGCAGCGGCAGGTGGAGATCGACGCGGTATACGTGGACTCCCATCTCGCGGAGCTCGCATCCGACCAGGATCTGTCGCGGTACATACTCTGAGGCGAGCCCCGCCCGCCGGGAGCATCCATGACCATGCCTCGAGCGAATTCACCGAACCCCACCGAGCTGCGCTACGAGACCGCGGCGCGCGTCCTGCACGTGACCTTCGACAACGACGAGCGGTTCTCCTACCCCGCGGAGTTCCTGCGCGTGCACTCGCCCTCGGCCGAAGTCCGGGGCCACGGTCCCGGCCAGGAAGTCCTGCAGATCGGCAAGGAGCGTGTCGGCATCGCGGATATCGAACCGGTGGGCAACTACGCGGTGCGTCTGCGCTTCGACGATGGTCACGACACCGGGCTGTACTCCTGGGAGGAGCTGCACCGGCTCGGCACGCACCAGGAGCGGCTGTGGAACGATTACCTCGAACGACTGGCCGCGGCCGGTCACCGGCGTCGACTCGATGCCTGAGGACATGAAAGCGCAGACCACCCATTTCGGTTTCGAGGAGATCCCGACGGGGGAGAAGCAGGCGCGGGTCGGGACGGTCTTCGAGTCGGTGGCCGAACGCTACGACCTCATGAACGACCTGATGTCGCTCGGTCTGCACCGTGGCTGGAAGTGGTTCGCCGCCCGTGTCGCGCGCGTGCGCCCCGGTGCGCGGGTCCTCGATCTCGCCGGCGGCACCGGCGACCTGACCGCGCGCATCGCGCCCGCGGTGGGGGAGGGGGGGAGCGTGGTGCTCGCCGACATCAGCCGCCCCATGCTGGAACGCGGGCGGACGCGTCTCATCGACCGCGGGCTCGCCGGCAACGTTCACTACGCCGAATGCAACGCCGAATGCCTGCCGTTCTCCGATCGCAGCTTCGATCGCGTCCTGATCGGATTCGGGCTGCGCAACGTCACTCACCAGGATCGTGCGCTGGCAGAGATGTGGCGGGTGCTGCGTCCGGGCGGCATGCTGCTGGTGCTGGAGTTCTCGCACCTGACCGTGCCGGCGCTCCAGCGCGCCTACGACGCCTGGTCCTTCGCGGTGCTGCCCGCCCTCGGGCGGTTCGTCGCCGGAGACGCGGGCAGCTACCGGTACCTGGCGGAGTCGATCCGCCGGCACCCGGATCAGGAGACGCTGCTCGCGGCCATGCGCGAGGCCGGGTTCGAGCGCTGCGGGCTTCACAATCTCGCGTGCGGCATCGTCGCCGTTCACAAGGGCTACCGGCTGTGAAGGGGAGAGCGGGGGCCGCGGCGGGACGGGCCGGGAGGCGCCGGCGACCGGTTCCGATGCAGGCAGGCGTTGCGGCGCGGGGCGAACGATGTCGGGCCGGATCCGCCGGGGTTTGCGGGCCGGTGCATGGGGGGGCCGGAGCCGCTGCCCTTCGAACCGATCGCATCGCGGCGCGGGAGCGGCCGTGAATACGTCTCCGGTCGGCCTCATCGGCCGACTCATCGACGCCGCCCTCGAGCTGGACCCCGAAACGCGCCATGCCCTGGCCGAGCTGTCGGGCAGTGTCATCGATCTCGACGTGACCGGCGTCGGCGGGCTGCGCCTGTACCTGGACGGTGAGCGAGTTCGGGTCGAGCCGCGTGAGGAACTGGTCGACGCCCACGTCACGATTCGCGGCACCCCACTGTCGCTTGCGCGCTTCGCGTTCGTCGACGACCGGGAGAAGCTGGTCCTGAGCGGGGAGGTGAGCCTGCACGGAGACATCGCGCTGGCGACACGGCTGCAGCGGATCGTCGCCCGGATGGATCTCGACTTCGAGGAGGCGCTGGCGCAGCGCATGGGCGACATTCCCGCCCACCAGATCTCGCGCCGCCTGCGCGGGCTCGGTGGCTGGATGCATGCCGCCGGCACCGCGCTGCTCGCGGACGTGTCGGAGTACCTGCGCCACGAGGCCGCGGCAACGCCGGCGGTGGAAGACATGGAGCGTTTCTCGAATGCCGTCGACGCGGTCCGGGACGATGTCGAGCGTCTCGAAGCTCGGGTCGCGCGGCTCGGGCGGCGGCCGGTGCATCGGCCATGATCGGACTTCGCCAGATCCTGAGGCTCGTCACCATCAACGTGGTGCTGGTGCGGCACGGTCTCGACGAGATCGTGTTGAGGACGCACCTGCTGCGGCCGGTGCGTTTCGTTCTCTACCTCCTGCCCTGGAACTGGGTCCGCCGGACGCAGCCGCCCCGCGCGGTGCGGCTGCGGCGCGCGCTGGAGGATCTCGGCCCGATCTTCATCAAGTTCGGCCAGCTCCTCTCGACCCGCCGCGACCTGTTGCAGGAGGACATCGCCGACGAGCTCGCCAGTCTCCAGGATCGCGTGCCGCCGTTCCCGGGCGAGAAGGCCGCCGTGATCGTGCGCCAGGAACTCGGGCGTCCGGTGGAGGAGATCTTCAGCGAGTTCGTCCGCGAGCCGCTGGCATCGGCGTCAATCGCCCAGGTTCACGCGGCGCGGCTCGCCGACGGCCGCGAGGTCGTGGTCAAGGTCGTGCGCCCGGAGATCGAGAAGACCATCCGGCGCGACGTCAGTCTGCTCCGGCTTGTGGCGGAGCTGGCGCACCGGTACTGGCCCGCGGTCCGGCGACTCAACCCGCGCGAGGTGGTGGCCGAGTACGAGAAGACCATCATCGACGAACTCGATCTGCTGCGCGAAGCCGCGTCCGCCTCGCAGCTCCGGAGGAACTTCGAGGGTTCCGATCTGCTTCATGTGCCGGAGGTGCACTGGGAGTATACGCGGCGCCGGGTCATGGTGATGGAGCGGATCTCGGGCATTCCGGTCAGCAACGTCGATGCGCTCGTCGATGCGGGCGTCGACCTGCGGGTGCTCGCCGAGCGGGGCGTCGAGATCTTCTTCACCCAGTTGACCCACCACAACTTCTTTCACGCCGACATGCACCCGGGGAACATCTTCGTCGATCGCACCCACCCCGCGCGGCCGAGCTACATCGCGGTGGACTTCGGCATCATGGGCTCTCTCTCGGATCAGGATCAGCGCTATCTCGCCGAGAACCTCCTCGCGTTCTTCAATCGCGACTATCGCCGGGTGGCGGAGTTGCACGTCGAGTCGAGATGGGTGCCCGCCGATACCCGCATCGACGAGTTCGAGGCGGCGATTCGCGCGGTGTGCGAGCCGATCTTCGACCGTCCGCTGAAGGAGATCTCCTTCGGCCGAGTGCTCGTGCAGCTTTTCAGCACGACGCGGCGGTTCCACATGGAGGTGCAGCCGCAGCTCGTACTGCTGCAGAAGACGCTGCTCAACATCGAGGGTCTCGGCCGCCAGCTCTATCCCGAACTCGATCTCTGGGAAACTGCCAAGCCGTTCCTCGAGCGCTGGATACGAGGGAAGATCGGCACTCGGGGACTGATACGCGAGCTCGGGCGCCAGGCGCCGAGGTGGGGCGAGACCCTGCCGGCGCTGCCGGGGATCGCCTACGAGACGATGAAGCTCGTGCGCTCCGGGCGTATCGAAGTGAGCATCCGTTCCGATGCGCTCGATGGGCTGCGCACCGAAATGCGCCGGGGAAACCGGCGCATTGTGCAAGCGGTCATCGGCACGGCGCTGATCATCGCGGCATCGGTGGTGCTCAGCCTCGGGACGCAACACCTTGCGAGCCTGTGGGGGGCGCCGATCTGGACCTGGGTGCTCGGCGGCGCGGGCGGATGCCTGGTCCTCGCGGCGCTCCTGGACGGAGACTGACCCCCGCCGGGAATCGGGTATCGCTCCGGCTACGAGCGGCCCTTCAGGATGTGCAACCCCTTGAGGAGGTTGAGCGCCTCGTACAGGGCGTAGTCCCGCTGGGCGAGCGGGGTTTCGTCGGCTTCCTGCCGAGCCTGCTGCGCCGCGTCGAAGTCGTCTTCTTCGCTTTCGCTCTCCAGGTGCCCGGCGAGGTCGGCTTCCTTCACGCCCTGGCCGATGTCGATCCGGGATACGCGCACGCGATCAAGGGTGATGTCGGGGACGATCCCCCGGGCCTGGATCGACGTCCCCGAAGGCGTGTAGTACCGCGCGGTGGTGAGCTTCAGCGCCGATCCGTTGCCGAGCGGAAGAATCGTCTGCACCGAGCCCTTTCCGAAGGTCTTCTCTCCCATGATGACCGCGCGCCCATGGTCCTGGAGCGCACCGGCGACGATTTCGGAGGCCGAGGCGGAACCTGCGTTGACGAGCACGACGAGCGGAGTACCCTCAAGGATGTCCGACCCCTTGGCGTTGAACGTGAGCTTCGCGTCGTTCATTCGCCCTTCGGTGTAGACGATGATTCCCTCGTCCAGAAAAGCGTCGGAAACCGATACCGCCGCGTTCAGCACCCCGCCCGGATTGTTGCGCAGATCGAGGACGAGGCCCTTGAGGCCGTCGTCGCCCGCGTCTTCGCGCAGCTTGCCGATCGTCTCCCGCAGACTCTCGCCGGTTCGAAGCTGAAACTGGCTGATCCTGACGTATCCGTATCCCGGCTCGAGGGTGCGGGTGCGGATGCTGGTGACGCGGATGACGTCGCGGGTGATGGTAATCGGGATGGGGCGATCCTCCCCCTCCCGCACGATGGTGAGGACGATGTCGGTTCCAGGTTCCCCGCGCATCAGCTTCACCGCCTCGGACAGTGACATCCCTTTCACCGGAGTGTCGTCCAGCCGGATGACGAGGTCGCCGGCCTCGACCCCGGCGCGTTGCGCGGGGGTATCGTCGATCGGCGCGATCACCTTGACGAAGCCGTCTTCCATCCCGACCTCGATCCCCAGTCCCCCGAACTCGCCGCTCGTGCCCGCCTGCAATTCCTGATAGTCGTCGGGCACGAGGTACGCGGAGTGCGGATCGAGGCCGGTCAGCATGCCGCGGATCGCGTGTTCCAGCAGCGTTCCGTCGTCCACCTCCTCCACGTAATTGTTCTTGATCCGGGCGAATACCTCGGTGAACGTGCGCAGATCCTCAAGCGGCAGGGATTCCTCGGCGTGCCGCTCCGCGAGTACTCCCTGGCCGATGGCCAGAGAGGCGCCGATCGAGATTCCGACGAGGAGCCACGCAATCGATCGTGTCAACCACTTCATCTTTCGTCTCCGATACGCGCCCGCGTCCTGCGGTGGGCATCGACCAGGATCCCGCGACTCAGCGAGCCCGCATCTCTTGTCGGGTCACGGCTGCGGACACGGATCCGACAGTTTCGCTGCAAGCGGAGCCCCTCCGTCACGCCCGCGTGGTGGTGAGAATACTCGCCGCTGCTAATGGCTTACAAGCGGGCTTACAAGCGCGGCGCCCGCGGTCGGCATGCACCAATGACGGGGGTCTACCGGGCGTCCGGTGCGCCGGATCTCGAAGTAGAGGGCCGGGCGCGAGTGGCCGCCGCTGTCGCCGACCGTCGCCACGATCTCACCGGAATCCACCCAGTCGCCCGTCTCCCGGGTCAGGGTGTCGTTGTGTCCGTACAGACTCATGAATTCGTCTTCGTGCTCGATGATGAGCAGCAGCCCGAACCCCCGGAGCCAGTCGGCGTACGCAACCCGTCCGCCGTGAATGGAGTGGACGGTTTCCCCGGCTGGTGCTTCGATCAGCATCCCCTGCCACATGAGGCCGCTCTTGCCACGCGGGGTGCCATATCGCGCGAGCACGCGTCCGCTCACCGGCCACCGGAGCCGGCCCCGCGACTGCTCGAAGTTCCGGCGCCCGGGGATCTTCAGCGCATCGTCAGTCAGCGATGTCCGCAGCGCCTCGACGAGTTCCACCAGTCGGTGTTCATCGGTCCGAAGGCGCGCCACCCGGCTCTCGCGGTCCTGAATGCGCTCCGCCAACGCCTGCATCGCCTCCGCCCGGGCGGTGCGGCGCTCCTCGAGCTCGGTGAGTCGGCGCTGCCGTTCGCCGAGTAGCGCGGCGATTGCCGCGACTTCCTCGGCCACCTTTGCCTCCTGTGCTTCGAGCCTGGAGAGGGTGTCGGCGATTGCGCCAATCCGGTGCGCGTGTGCCCGCTCGATGACCGAGTGGTAGGCGAGCAGACGGTCGATGTTGCGCAGCGACTCGAGGTCGAGAAGCCTGGCGAGGGAGTCACGGCGGGCGAATCGATACGAGGCGCGAATCGCGCGGGCAAGCTCGCGCCGGCGCTCGGAGAGCTCACCGCGCGTACGGTCGCTGGCGCGGCGGGCGGCACCGGCCCGCACATGCGCTGCGGCCAGACGTTCGTCGAGACCGGCGATTTCGCTGCGAATGCCGGCGGCCAGTTTTTCGCTCCGCGCCAGCGCCTGCGTTTGGGTGTCATGCTCGCCGTAGGCTCGGGTGAGCTCGCGCGCGATCGTCTCCAGACGAGCCCGCACCTGCTCCAGATCCCCGCGGATCTCGTAGTCCGACTGCCCCGGCGCGCCGGTCGCGCTGGTGAGGAGGAGGGCTGCGGCAAAGACGCGTGCGAACCGCGCCAGCCCCCGCTTCGCACCTCCGCGCCCTCGCCTCGCGGACCGGGGGGAAATGCGCATCAAGGCGCATGTGAAGGAGACGAGCATTTGGCCGCGTTTCTCACCGGCCCTCGAACCGGAGCCATGCAAGCCTGAGCGATTCTCCGATCCTTGCACTGGTGAGAAATGGGAGCTTGGGAATCGCGCGCACGGTGCGCAGACCGGATGCCTGACCACGCTGTGATCGTCATGCGCCGGACGGCTTGCTGTCAAACGAGGGCCCCCGATGGCAGCGTTGCGGGACGGGGGTCATCGCGCTAATCTCGCGGCCCGTCGCCGGGCCGCTGCACGCTGGTGGGAAATGCGGACCAGGCCGTATCCGAAGGCATGCAAGTGGACAGGCTGCAGGAATTCTTCTCCAACCACCCGGGACTGTGCATGGCGTTCATCGCGATCCTGGGTGGCATCGTGTGGACGTTCTTCCAGGGCTCGGCCCGTGGCGTGCGCAAGCTGAGCCCGTCGGATGCGACGCGCCTCATCAATCAAGAGGATGCGGTGATCATCGATCTCCGCAGCGATGGTGAGTTCCGTCAGGGCCATATCGTCAATGCCCTGAACATCCCGGAGTCACAGCTCGCGGATCGTCTCGGCAAGCTGAACAAATACCGCGGACGGCCGATCATCACGACCTGTCGTACCGGCCAGATCAGCGCGAAGGCGGGCGGAAAACTGGTCTCCGGCGGGTTCGAGAAAGTGTACGTCCTGAACGGCGGGATCCTGGCCTGGGAAGGGGCGAGCCTTCCACTGACCAGGAAGTAACCCCGGAAAATAGCTTCAGGCAAGCTTCAGGCAGCGAGTCCGGCTGCGATCGAACTCCTCTATGGTCGAATCCGCACGGGGCGCGGGTGCGCAATGAAGCGGCGTTTCGACATCGTGGTACTCGGCGCGGGCTCATGGGGAACCGCGCTTGCGATCCTGCTTGCTCGCAACGGGCACGACACGCTCATCTGGGGCCGCGACGAGGCAGTGCTCGCGGCCATCGCCGAACGCGGCAGCAACGACAAGTATCTTCCCGGGCCGCACGTGCCCGATCGCCTGGCGGTCGAGCCGGATTTCGCGCGGGCGGTGGAGTCGGCGACGAATTGTCTCGTGGCCGTCCCCAGCCATGCGTTCCGGGTCATCGTCGACGCGTTTGCCGCGACGCCCGCGGCGCACCGGGGAATGTTGTGGGCGACGAAAGGGCTCGATCCGTCGAGCGGTCGTCTCCTGCACGAGGTGGCGGCCGAGCGGCTGCCGGCCGGCGTCCCTCTCGGCGTGCTCTCCGGGCCGACGTTTGCCGGTGAGGTGGCAAGGCGTCTTCCGACTGCGGTGACGCTCGCCGCGACCGACGCCGGGTTCGCCGCGCAGTGGGCGTCTCGTCTCGCGAACTCGCGGTTCCGCATCTACACGGGCGATGATCTCGTCGGCGTACAGATCGCGGGTGCGGTCAAGAATGTTCTCGCGATTGCCGCCGGCATCGCGGACGAGCTCGGCTTCGGTGCGAATGCCCGCGCCGCGCTTGTCGCGCGGGGCCTCGCCGAGATGGTGCGACTCGGCGAGGCAGCGGGCGGGCGGACCGCGACTTTCATGGGGCTCGCGGGGCTGGGCGATCTGGTGCTCACCTGTACCGACGACCAGTCGCGCAATCGGAAGTTCGGGCTCGCGCTCGCGCGCGGGGCGTCGCCGGGCGAGGCCGCCGCCACGGTCGGACAGGTCGTCGAAGGCGTGGAGACGAGCGCCCGCGTGATGAGTCTCGCGCGCCGCTTCGGGGTCGAGATGCCCATCTGCGAGCAGGTCCGGGACGTGGTGACCGGCGCATCGAGCCCGGTCGAGGCGGTGGAGGCGCTCCTTGCGCGCGACGCGGCAGGTCCGGAGCGCTGACGGGAGGGAAGATCCGGTGCGGTATCATCCCCGTTCCCTCTCGCCGTGGCCTCCCTGAAGGCCTCGTCCCCGCCATGTCGAGCGTCATGTCCGAGTCCGCGAAGGAAGGACCAACCGAGCCGCAGGGTCTCGATGCGGACTCCCTGCTCGTGGCAATGCGCGAGGTCGTGACCGAGCTTCACCCCCACCTCGGCGCCCGGGTCGAGATCACGCTCGACAGCTCGCTCGACCGCGATCTGGGGCTCGACAGTCTGTCGCGGATGGAGCTGCTCTCGCGGCTCGAGCACAGGTTCGGCGCCGGGATTCCGGAAACGGTCATGGCCAGCGCGGAGACTGCGCGAGAGCTGCTGCCGGCGCTGCGGGCCGGCGAGCGGCGCATCCGCGGCGCCGCGTCGGTGCGCGGCCGCGAAGCACGGCTCGACGCGGTGGACGCGATCCCCTCCGGCGCCTCGACGCTGCTCGAGGCGGTGGACTTTCATGCGCACCACCACGGAGACAGTGTGCACGTCGAACTTTGGTCCCTGCATGGACAACCCGAGCAGGTCACGTTCGCCGAACTCGTGGAGCGCGCCGAGCGCGTAGCAGCCGGCCTCGTCGCGCGAGGGCTCGAGCCCGGCCGGAGTGCAGCGCTCATGCTGCCCACCGGTCTCGACTACCTGGCGGCCTTCCTCGGGGTGCAGATGGTCGGCGCGATCCCCGTGCCCATCTATCCGCCCGCGCGTCCGAACCAGATCGAGGATCACGTCGTGCGCCACGCGGGCATTCTGGCCAATGCGAACGTGCAGATGCTCGTGACGTTCGACGCGGCGCTCGGCGTGTCGAAGCTGCTGACCGCGCGGGTTCCGGGGCTCGGCTCGATGGTCGACCCGGTGGTGGACATTGGCGCACTCGACGACGGCGCGCGCCTCGGCACCCGTCCGGTGCTCGACGAATCCTCCACTGCGTTCCTCCAGTACACCTCGGGCAGCACTGGTGACCCCAAGGGCGTGATGCTCAGCCACGGCGACGTGCTCGCTTCGCTGAAAGCCATGGCCGCCGCGCTCGGCGCGACGCCGCGCGACGTGTTCGTGAGCTGGCTGCCGCTGTATCACGACATGGGGCTCATCGGGGCGTGGATGGGGAGTCTGTACTACGGTTTCCCGCTGGTGCTGATGTCTCCGCTCGACTTTCTCGCCCGTCCCGCTCGCTGGCTCGAAGCGATCCATCGCCACCGCGGCACGCTGTCCGGCGCGCCGAACTTCGCCTACGAGCTGTGTGTGCGCCGCGTGGAGCCGGAGCACCTGGAAGGGCTCGATCTCTCGAGCTGGCGCATTGCGTTCAACGGAGCCGAGCCGGTCAGTCCGGACACCATGGAGCGGTTCGCCGCGAAGTTCGCTCCCTGCGGGTTCGACCCGAAGGCGATGACCCCCGTGTATGGACTCGCGGAGGCGACCCTGGGGGTGGCGTTCACCCCCGTCGGGCGCGGCCCGCGGGTCGAGACGGTCGACGCGGACGCAATCGCGCAGAGAGGAGAAGCGCTGCCGCTGTCCGGTGATTCGCCCGGTGGCTTGCCCAGTGACTCGCTCGGGCAAGTGCGCCGCTTCGTCTCCTGCGGGCCGCCCATACCGGGCTTCGAGGTGCGGATCGTCGGCGATCGCGGGAACGAGCTGCGCGAGCGAACGGAAGGGGCGATCGAGTTTCGCGGGCCGTCGACCACGTCCGGTTACCATCGCAATCCGGCCGCGAACCGGGCGCTGTTCAACGGTGAATGGCTGCGGTCGGGAGACCGTGGCTACGTCGCCGGCGGCGAGCTCCATGTCACCGGACGGGACAAGGACCTCATCGTCCGCGCCGGACGCAACCTCTATCCGTACGATCTGGAGGCTGCGGTCGGCGCGATCGAGGGGGTGCGCAAGGGCTGCGTCGCAGTGTTCGCGGCTTCGGACCCGGTCTCGGGAACGGAGCGGCTGGTAGTGGTCGCGGAGACGCGCGAGAAGGATCCAGGCCGTCGAAGCGACATCATGGATGCCATCACGCGCACTGCGTCGACCCTGCTCGGAGGCGGTCCCGACGAGATTGTTCTGGCGCCGCCGCACAGCGTCCTCAAGACTTCCAGCGGGAAGATTCGGCGGTCTGCGGTGCGCGAACTGTTCGAGAACGGCGCGCTCCGGCGCGGGGCGGGGTCGGTACGGCGGCAGGTCGCCCGGCTTGCGCTCGCCGCGGCGCGTGGCGCGGTCCGATCGTGGGTGTCGCGAGCGGCGCGCGCCGGCTATGCGATCCATGCCGCGGTGGTGGTGGGGGTGACCCTTGCGTTTGCGTGGTTCGCGGTGGTGGTCCTGCCCGGGAGCCGCTTTGCGCGTTGGCGACGCGGGTACGGCCTTGCCCGCGCCGCGCTCCGGGCCCTCGGCATCCGGCTCCGGGTGAGCGGAGCGTCGCGCCTCGAAGGTGCCGGGCCATGTGTGTTCGTCGCGAACCATGCGAGCTACCTCGACGGTCCCGTGCTTTTCGCCGTGCTGCCGGTGCCGGTCGGCTGGGTGGTCAAGGGAGAGCTGGAGGGCAACCGGTTCCTCGCGCCGCTGTTGCGCACGCTCGGAGTGGCGTTCGTGCACCGGCTGGATCACGAACGCAGCGTCGCGGATGTCGCATCGTTCGCGGATCGGCTGAAGCGCGGGGACACGCTGGGATTCTTTCCCGAAGGCACGCTGCACCGCATGCCGGGCCTGCTGCCGTTCCGGCTCGGCGCGTTCTCCGTCGCGGTGGAAGGAGGGGCCGCCGTCGTTCCGGTCACTATCGTCGGCTCGCGGTCGGCGCTTCGCGACGGGCAGCGGATTCCGCATCCCGGAACGATCTCGGTTCGGGTCGGGGCGCCGATTGCGCCTGCGGATCCATCGGCCGGGGAGACATCGGGTGAACCCGGTGGTGGATCGCGCGCGCCACCCCACGCCGCTGATTCGGCCGATGCGGACTCCACGGCGGCGGGGCGCGCCGGCGACGCGCGCGGGGATCGGCGCGATGCAGGCCCCGGTGGCGCGTCGGGCCGGCACCGGACCGATGCGCACGGACAGTTCCGAGACGAGCCGCAGGATGCCCGAATGTGGCGCCGGGCGGTGACCCTTCGCGACGCGGCGCGAGCGGTCATTCTGGCGCAGTGCGGCGAACCCGATCTCGGCGCCCGGCATGACGTGCTCGACGCGTTGCGCCGGCACAAGCGAGAGACGGGGAGCGGATAGGCCGGGAGACAATCGCCGGCGCCCCGACTCTCGTCCTGCAACGCCGGCGGGGACGCTTCCTCCCGTCGGGCATTCCGACGCGACTCACGTCACAGGGCCGAGCACACGGCTGGACACCCGGCCGAGCCAAAGCCGAGCAAAGGCCGAGCAAAGGCCGAGCAAAGGCCGAGCAAAGGCTAGGCAACTGGTCGGGCCCTCGGTCGGGTACCCGGCCGTGTGCATGGCGGGATTGCCGGCAGACGGTGGACGGATGTGCTACAAACCGGCCCCGCTCTCGCGCATCGATTATTCAGCCGTTCATCATGCTTCGGATCTACAACACCCTGACCCGGGCGAAGGAGGAACTTCGCCCCATCGAGCCCGGTCATGTGCGGATGTACGTATGCGGCATGACGGTCTACGACCACTGCCACCTGGGCCACGCCCGGGTGCTCGTGGCGTTCGATACCGTCGCCCGCTACCTGCGCAGCCTGGGCTACCGGGTCACCTACGTGCGCAACATCACCGACATCGATGACAAGATCATCGCCCGGGCGAACGAAAACGGCGAAGACTTCCGGGTGCTCACGGAGCGCTTCATCCACTACATGCATGAGGACTGCCGCGCCCTCGGGGTGCTCGACCCGGACGAAGAGCCTCGCGCGACGCACTACATCGATCCCATCATCGCGATGGTGGAGCGGCTGCTCGCGAACGGGGCCGCCTACTGCGGGGCGAACGGGGACGTGTACTACGATGTGAGCGCGTTTCCCGCCTACGGAGCGCTGTCCGACCGGCGGCCGGAGGATCTGCGCAGCGGAGCCCGGGTCGAGGTGGACGAGGCGAAGGACGATCCCCTCGACTTCGTGTTGTGGAAGGCGGCGAAGCCCGGCGAGCCGAGCTGGGCTTCGCCGTGGGGCCCGGGCCGTCCCGGCTGGCACATCGAGTGCTCGGCGATGTCCACCTCCTGCCTGGGGAATCACTTCGACATCCACGGTGGGGGGATGGATCTCCAGTTTCCGCACCACGAGAACGAGATCGCTCAGAGCGAGGCCGCCACCGGCTGCAAGTTCGTGAACTTGTGGATGCACAACGGCTTCGTGCGCATCGACGACGAGAAGATGTCGAAATCGCTCGGCAACTTCTTCACCGTGCGCGGAGTGCTCGCCCACTATCCGGCGGAGGCGGTGCGCTGCTTCATGCTGTCGAGCCACTACCGGAGTCCGCTCAACTACTCCGAGGACCACCTGCGGCAGGCGGACGCCTCGGTCCGGCGCCTGTACACGGCGCTGCGGGACGCCGGCGCGGGGGAGGGCGAGTCCGAGCCCGACGCGACCTGGCTCGCGCGCTTCCGGGCCGCGATGGACGACGACTTCAACACCCCGGGAGCGCTCTCGGTGCTCTTCGAGCTTGCCCACGAGGTCCAGCGGGTGCGCGGGTCGGACCCGGATCGCGCCCGGATGCTTGCCCGCACGCTGCACACGCTGGGCGGGGTTCTGGGCCTTCTCGACGCCGACCCGGATGTCTGGCTGCGCGGGGCTTCCGCCGGTGAGGGCCCGGACGACGACACCATCGAGACGATGATCGCGCAGCGGGGGGAAGCCCGAGCGCGCCGGGACTGGGCCGAGGCGGATCGGCTGCGCGATGCGCTGAGCGCCGCGGGCATCGTGCTCGAGGACGGAGCGCAGGGGACGGTATGGCGGCGGGCCCGAACCTGAGCCATCGCGACTGTGCCTGAGCGGCCGCGACCATGAAGGACCAGTGTGCGCTGCGGATTCGACGATGAAGACCGGCCGTGAACGCCGAATGGCGGCGGGTTTCGGGTGGCGTATCATGGACGGGACTCGGACGGAGGGTGATTGCGATGCGAACGTTCCTTGCCGTGACGGCGTTGCTGGTGTGGCCCGGATTCATGCCCGCGCCGGCGGCCGAAGATGTTCCGCCGGCGCTCGCCGAGCGGCTGGCGGTGATGGTTTCGGATCAGCAGCCGGACCATGTTGTCGAGTCCGCCCTGCCTGGGATCTACGAGGTCCGATACGGTCCCTTCGTCGTCTACTTCTCCGCCGACGGCCGGCACATGCTGCGCGGTGATCTGTTGGATCTCGAGACGGGAGACAATATGACCGAGGTGGCGCGCTCGCACGCGCGAGCGGAGGCTGTCGGCGCGCTCGGCGACGCGAGCATGGTGGTGTTCGCGCCGTCGACGGCAAAGCACACGATCACCGTCTTCACCGACATCGACTGCGGGTACTGTCAGCTCATGCACCAGCAGATTGCCGATTACAACCGGCTCGGCATCGAGATCCGGTACACGGCATTCCCCCGGGCCGGCATCGGCTCCGACACCTACGACCGGATGGTCTCGGTGTGGTGCGCGTCGGACCAGCAGGCCGCGATGACCGACGCCAAGGCCGGGCGCGCGGTGGAGACGGCGCAGTGCGACAATCCCGTGGGTGTGCACTACGACGCGGGTCAGGCGATCGGCGTGCGGGGTACCCCGTCGATCGTGCTGGAATCCGGCGAGATGATCCCCGGCTACGTCGAGCCGCAGGAACTCCTCGACCGGCTCGAAGGACGCGCTTCGGGCTGAGCCCGGCGGGCCCGGCGTGCGCGTCGTCTACATCCTCGCCGCTCTGGTCGTGGTGCTTGGCTGGCTGTCGTTCGAGATGCGGGCGCGCAACCGCGACGTTTCGCAGGTGCTGTTCGCATTCGCGATCCTGGCCGCCGTCGCGCTGGTAGCGGCGGCCCTCGGTCTGTACTAACGCGGGTCCCCCGCGCGCCTGACGCGGGTCTCCCTTGGATGGATCGGCGATACTGAATCAGGGACTCGTCGATGCCTGCCGTCCGGCTCCACCGACCCCTTCGCCCGCCACTGCGGTGGCCGGCGCCGGCACGCGGGCGATGCGGAGCAGGTTCGTGGTTCCGGAGACGCCGAACGGCATGCCGGCCATGATGACGACCCGCTCGCCCGCGTTCGCGAACCCCTCGGCGACCGCAGTGTGGCACGCCTGATCGACCATCTGTTCGACCTGGGTGACGTCCCCGGTCAGGACGGAGTGGATCCCCCAGACCAGAGCGAGGCGGCGCGCGGTGCTCAGGTGGGGCGTCAGACTCAGGATCGGCGCGCTCGGGCGTTCGCGCGCCGCCCGCAGGCTGCTCGATCCGGACTTGGTGTAGGTCACCGCGGCGGAGACCGACAGGGTTTCGGCGCTGCGGCGCATCGCATCGGAAATCGCGTCGGCTGCGGTCGGGTCCGGCGATGTGTGCGTCGCCCCAATCAGCTCCCGGTAGTGGGGGTCGCGCTCCACCCGGGTGACGATGCGATGCATGATGTCCACGGTCTCGACCGGGAAGCGTCCCACCGCAGTTTCGCCCGAGAGCATGACCGCATCGGCGCCGTCGTAAACGGCGGTGGCCACGTCGGAGGCTTCCGCCCGGGTCGGCACCGGAGCCGAGATCATCGACTCCAGCATCTGGGTCGCCACGATCACCGGCTTTCCCGCGTCACGGCAGGTCCGCACGATGCGGCGGGAGATGCTCGGCACGTCCTCCGGCGGAAGCTCCACGCCGAGGTCGCCCCGTGCGACCATGATCGCGTCCGACAGCCCGACGATCTCGTCCAGCCTCTCCACCGCGGAGGGCTTTTCGAGCTTTGTCATCAGACTGGCGCGGTCGCCGATCGCCTCGCGCAGCAGGAGTACGTCCTGCGGGCGCTGGACGAACGATGCCGCTACCCAGTCCACCCCGAGCTCCAGGCCCAGCGTGAGGTCCCGGCGGTCCTTGTCCGTCAGCGGCGAGATGGGAAGCACCGCGTTGGGAATATTGACGCCCTTGTGGTCCGAGATCTCGCCGCCGACCTTCACCCGCGTACCCGCGAAGTTCGCGCCGCAGGTCTCGATCTCGAGCCGAATCTTGCCGTCGTTGACGAGGAGATCGGTACCCGGCCTGAGGGCGGTGAATACCTCCGGGTGGGGGAGCGCGACCCGATGCGTGTCCCCGGGGCCGGCGTCGAGGTCGAGCATGAACGACTCGCCCTCTTCGAGCCTCGCCCGCCCTCCCACGAATTCGCCGATGCGCAGTTTCGGCCCCTGGAGGTCGAGCAGTATGCCGATGGGTCGCCCGGTGGTGGCTTCGAGCTGCCGGATCGCCTCGTAGCACTGCCGGTGGGCCTCATGGTCGCCGTGACTGAAGTTCAGCCGAAACACGTCGACACCAGCCGCGAACAGGGCGCGGATGGTGTCCGGTGCGGCCGAGGCGGGTCCCAGGGTGGCGATGATCTTGGCGAATCGGTGTCGTCGCATCGGGGAGTGTTCTTCGGTGGCATCGATGAGCGGCGCGCACGGCGCGACCGGGCGCAGATACTACTACGTGGCCTCGACCCTTGATGCCGCCTGTCCCCCCATCTGTCCCCGCAGGACTTGACGCGCGTGCCGCCGGCTCGTTTGGCCGGACGTGTTCCTGCGTTACCATGGGCCAGCCCCGAGAACGTGCGATGTGCTCCATCCGCACGGCCCGGGCCTGCCCATGAACGGCCGGATCGGCGCTGCGGTGCGCCGGAGACGACGATGGACGATTCCGAACTTGCGGTGAACGAGCCGGACCCCGACCCCCTGACGACGGCCGAGCGCTGGCGCGGGGAAGGCAGGGGTGTCGCCATCGCCACCGTCATCGCCACCTGGGGGTCGTCCCCGCGGCCGGTCGGGAGTCAGCTCGTGCTCGACAAGGAGGGGCGCTTCGCCGGCTCGGTGTCGGGCGGGTGCATCGAGGGGGCGGTGATCGCGCAGGGCATCGAAGCCATTCGCGACCGCAAGCCCCGCACGCTCGACTTCGGCGTCAGCAACGAGCAGGCGTGGGAGGTCGGCCTGACCTGCGGTGGCAAGGTGCAGGTGTATGTCGAGCCGGTCGAGGACTGAAGCCGACTCCGTGAACGCCTCCGTGATCCTGGCGCGAATACTTCCCCGATGGACGGGGCCCGAGCGCTTCCGTGCTCTGTCCCCGTCTCCGCAGAGGCTGAAGGCACGAATCGGGGAAGGACTCTGCCCGGCATGATTCTTCCGTTTAACGCGCCTGCCCTTCCAGTCCGGCCGGGGGCCGGAGTCCGTGAGGTGGCAGACCGATTTCGGTCGAGGTCCGAAGGTTCCGCGCAAGGCGTCCCGCGATGAACCGCTCGGTGCTGCATGCCGTGCTTGAAGCGCGGGCGCACCAGCGCCCGCTGGTGCTTGTCACCGAGTTGGACTCCGGGCGCCAGTGGGCGGAGATCCGGGGCGGGCCGGCCTCCGGGCTCGCCGCGGACCTCCGGGACGCCGCGCTCGCCGCGCTCTCCCGCGACCGGAGCGCCGTCGTGGAGATCGCCGGGGCCCGGTACTTCCTGCACGCGATGAACCCGCCGCTCCGGCTGTTCGTGGTGGGGGCGGTCCATATCGCCCAGGCTCTCGTTCCGATGGCGTCGCTCCTGGGTTACGCGGTGACGGTGATCGATCCGCGTCGTGCCTTCGTCACCGGCGAGCGATTCTCCGGGGTGAAGGTGAGCACCGACTGGCCCGACGATGCGCTCGCCGCGGTGGGGCTCGATGCCCGCAGCGCGGTGGTGACGCTCACGCACGACCCCAAACTTGACGACCCGGCGCTCCGCGTCGCGCTCGCATCCCCTGCGTTCTACATCGGGAGCCTCGGCAGCCGACGCACCCATGGCCGGCGCATCGAGCGGCTGGCCACCGCGGGATTGACGCAGGAGGCGCTGGCCAGGATTCACGCGCCGATCGGGCTCGACATCGGGGCGGTGAGCCCGGCGGAGATCGCCGCATCGATCGTCGCCGAGTTCACGTTGGTGCTGCGGGCGCGGGCCGAGGGGTGAGGTTCGGCCGGGTCAATGTCGTCGACGCGGCGGGCACCGTGCTCGCGCACTCGATGCGGGTTGGGGGCCGGACGTTCAGGAAGGGGCGCGTGCTGAGCGCTGCGGATGTCGAGGCGCTGAAGCACGAGAAGTGCGACGCGGTGGTGGGCGCGAGGCTCGACCCCGGCGACGTGACCGAGGATGAGGCCGCGGCGGCGGCGGCGCAGGCGCTCGCGGGGGAGGGGGTGCGGGTCGGGGCGCCGTTCACCGGGCGCTGCAACGTGTTCGCGGCGATCGATGGCCTGCTCCTTGTTCGCGCTCCGGATGTCGACCGGTTCAATGCGGTGGACGAGGCGCTGACCGTCGCCACCCTGTCGGCGCCGCGGGCGGTGCGCGAGGGCGAGATGCTCGCGACCATCAAGGTGATTCCGTTCGCGGTGCCGCGCGTGGTGCTCGATCGCGCGCTCGCCTGCCTCGGCGCCGAGCCACCGATTCGGCCAATCCGGCCAATCAGGGTGCAGGCGTTCGAGCCGATGAAGGCCGCCCTGATCCAGACCCGGCTCCCGGCCACGAAGGAGACCGTGCTCGACAAGACGTCCCGGGTGCTGCGCGCACGCATCGAGGCGCTCGGCGGATGGGTCGTGAGCGACACCCGCTGCGAACATGTCCCCGGCGCTGTCGCGGAGGCCGTTGGATGCGCGTTCGACTCCGGCGCCGGGATCGTGTTGATCGTGGGGGCTTCGGCCATCGTCGACCGCCGCGACATCGTTCCCGCCGGCGTCGTGGCCGCAGGGGGCGAGGTGCTTCACCTCGGCATGCCCGTCGATCCGGGCAACTTGCTCCTGCTGGCCCGCTGCCGGGGATATCCGGTGCTCGGCCTGCCCGGATGCGCGCGCTCACCGGCGCTGAACGGTCTCGATCTGGTTCTCGAACGGCTCGCCGCCGGGTTGGAGGTGGGGCCGCGAGACATCATGGCCATGGGAGTCGGTGGGCTGCTCAAGGAGACCGCAGCGCGTTCCCAGCCCCGGCGCGGGTCGCACGAGTCGGCCCCGGCGCGGGCCCCGAACGTGTCGGCGCTGGTGCTCGCGGCCGGACGCTCGACCCGAATGGGGTCGGTCAACAAGCTCCTGGCGCCGCTTGGCGGGCGCGCGATGGTGCGCGCGGTGGTCGATGCGCTTGCGGGATCGAGCGTGCGATCAGTGGTGGTCGTCACCGGGCACGAAGCCGATCGGGTGGAGGAGTCG
Source organism: Thiotrichales bacterium (assembly GCA_026709935.1). GTDB lineage: Bacteria > Pseudomonadota > Gammaproteobacteria > HK1 > HK1 > HK1. The sequence goes on along the minus strand of JAPOSC010000051.1, from coordinate 23,095 downwards.
CTGGCGGGGACCGGTGCGCACCTCGTCCACAACCCCGAGTACCGGCAGGGCCTGAGCGGCTCGATTCGAGCCGGGCTCGCGGCGTTGCCGGAGTCCACCGAGGCCGCGGTGATCTGCCTCGGCGACATGCCGCTCGTCACCTCGACGCACATCGACCGGCTGGCGGCGGCATTCGATCCCGCCGAGGGGCGCGAGATCTGTGTCCCGGTGTTCGAGGGCAAGCGCGGCAACCCGGTCCTGTTTGCCCGGCGTTTCTTCGATGAGATCGCCGGGGTGCGCGGGGACGTGGGCGCACGTCACCTCATCGGCGAGTACGAGGAGTACGTATGCGAGGTGGCGATGGATGATCGCGCCGTGCTCGTCGATGTGGATTCTCCGCAGGCGTTGCGTGACATTGGAGGCGGGCCTTGAACCGCCATTTCCGCCAGACTGGAGTACGCGCTGGAAATCGCTCCGACCGGATGCTCCGGAGGTCGAACTCTCGCCGGAATCGCACGATGGGCCGGCCTCTCGGAGCACCGACGGGAAGCGCGGGAGTCGCTGGATCTTGAACGACCTCTACCACGACGCGATCCTGACCGCGGCCCGCCGCACCTCCGGGCACGGTCGGCTTGTTTGCTCGCACGGTTCCGCGACCGTCGACAACCCTCTGTGCGGGGATCGGGTCACCATCGACGTGGCGCTCGATCCGCCGGCCGCGGGGGTGGCGCGCGTCGGGCACGTGGTCAGAGGATGCGTGCTGTGCGAAGCCGCCGCAGTACTGATCGCGGAGCAGGCGCCGGAGCGGGGGCTGGAGGAGCTGCTCGGTATGGAGACGGAGGTGGAGGCGGCGCTCCGCGACGGCGCCCCGTTTCCATGGCCAGCGCTCGAGATGTTCGCACCGGTACGCGACGTAACGAGCCGTCACCGGTGCGTCGGACTACCGTTCGAGGCGCTCACCGCGGCGCTCGCGGCCGCTCTCGGTTCGGTGGACGAGCACACCGGGTGAACACGGGGCTCAAGTGCCCCGAATTTCTCCCTGAGAGCAGCCCCCTCACTGCAAGCTCGCTCCGTACCTGACTCGGAAATTTCACCGATTCACGACTGCGGGCACGGATCTGATCGAACCAACGCTTGCTCCCCAAGCGTTTTACGTTCGCGCCGCGTTGAACACGACATAGGTGTGGCTTGGGTTTGGCTCGGGGGGCTCGATGCCGCTTGCTTCGCAAGCTCGCTCCGTACCTGCGGGTACGTCGGTGCGTCCTCACTCGCCGGTCAGAGATTGCGGCGTTCGATGCCGCTGAGCGATTCGATCTGGAGGGTGAGAGTGGCGTCGTCGCGTTCGGTGTGGACGATCTTCACCGGAAAGTGGCCAAGCGATTTCGCGCACCAGAAGGTCGTTCGGCGAGTACTGTTCTCCCGCTCGCGCCGGATGACGACGGTGTCGAGCGTTCCGAGCGCGGTCTCGATGTGCTCCTCGCCAACGCCGGTCAGCACGTAACGCTTGAGGTGACGGCCGCCGTCGGCGATGGTGTACTCCATCCGGCGCGCGCCGAGTTCGAGATCCCGCATCAGGGCGAGAATATAGCTGAATTTGTCCATGGTCCCGGGCGGCACCTCCAGTTGCCATGTCGTGCCCCCGGACTCGTGGCGCGCGGTGTTCTTCTCCCAGTCGAACGTGATGTCGATGACGCGGGTCTTGCGACCGGTGCGCTCGTAGCGATACCTGATCGGCTGCAGCCAGTCCCCCGCGTAGGCCCATTCGCTGTGCTCGACGCGGGTATCGTCGCGGATCAGGGAGAACATTCCCGTCGGCTCCGTCCGGGATGTGGAAACGAACCGGCCGCCGTCCTCGGGCGCGAGAGACCACTGCGAGCGAGCGAACGTCGCGCCCGCTGTCTTGAGCGAGAAGGTCGCCTCGAACCGCTGCGGGAGTTCCCGCTGCGCGTTGGTGAGGGCGTCAGCCGCGGTGGAGAGAAGCAGGACGAGGGTCAGGAGGGTGGCAACGGCCAGGATCCGCAAGCCCCGAATGCACGGTTTTCCGTCCGTGACGAGCGCGTCAAGGGTGATTCTGTTCAGTTCCCGCACGATGGCGCGCCCCCCGCGCAACCGGCTGCCGACAGTAGGGCGACCGGCGACCGGCAGTCTACCGACTGTCTCTGCGCTCTGTACACGTCATATCTCCTTGTGCTGTGCTCATTCAATGCCTAGTATTGTCTCATGTGAAGCAGGGTGGTCGGAGAGATTCGGATGGGTGTGGATGCCACGGCGATCGCAGGTATTCTGGGTGGCTCCGGTGTTTTGGGCCGCCCCATCAGGGATACGCGAGATCTTGAGGATGCGGTTCGCGCGGGGATTCCCAAGCCGGCGCTGGACCGGCTGATCACGACCATCGTGTCGGGAGACCGCGCGGATGATTCCGGTGTGCGGCTGCGGAACAAGATCGTGCCACGGGCAACGTATCAGCGGGTCGAGCGCTTCAACCTCCAGGTCAGCGAGACCACGGAACGCATCGCTCGGCTGTACGCTCTGGCTCTGTTCGCGTTCCAGGACTCCGAAGTCGCTGCACGCTTCATGATGCATCCTCATCCGGAGCTGGGTGATCGGACTCCATTCGACACCGCTCTGACCGAGGTAGGCGGTCGTGAGGTCGAAGAGGTCATCGAAAGGGGGTTGCATGGTCTTCCGGCCTGAAGCCCCCCAACATGCTTATCGAATCGTTCACGCGCGCTATCCACCGTTCGACGGCGGTGGAACTCACCGGTGGGGCAGTCGATGGATCGGGCCCGGACGCCGGGTCATCCACGCGGCAGAGACCTATGCCCTCGCCGTGCTGGAGAACCTGGTGCACTGGCAGACAAGCGCGCTTCCACCGGAACTCGTGTGCGTGAGAGTGACGATACCCGCCGGTATCGAGCAGGAGCGAATCGACGAATTCGACCGCGCATCAATGGCTGCGAACGACTTCGCATCGACTCGTGCGCTCGGCAACCAGTGGTACGACCGCGGACGAACATCGGTGCTGTGGGTCCCGTCTGCGGTGTCGCCGTACGAATCGAACGTACTGTTCAATCAGCTCCACGCCGATTTCCCGCGAATCGACACGGCTGCGCCGGTATCTGCCCGCCTGATGCGCTGATCGAGGCGTTGGTGCGTGCCCACACGGCGGCCCTCGATTCATCTCGTCACTTACTACGTCGCAGACGACGAACGGAAAGAAGCTGGTATCGACGCCAGGCTGTGACAGACTCTCCGTCGCGCCGAGGCTAACGCGGCGCCGATTGCCACTTTTGATGTGCCAAGTAGTCGTTCTGCTGATGGAAACATGAAATCATGTCGTCAATTTTCGACGTATTATGACGATATGATGCGCAACAAGTCCTATTCTCGACTGACCCGCCCGCCCCGGCAGAGCTTCTTCCTCCTGGGGGTGCGCGGGGTCGGGAAGAGTATGTGGGCACGACGGCAATTCCCCGATGCGCTGCGCATCGATCTGCTCGACGAGGCTCGCTATCAGGATTATCTCGTGGATCCGTCGCTGTTCGCGGCGGAGCTTGCCTCGTCTCCACGCGGAAGCTGGGTAGTGGTCGACGAGATACAGCGCCTCCCGAATCTGCTGAATGAAGTGCACCGGTTTATCGAGGAACGGCAGCTCAAGTTCGCCCTGCTCGGATCGAGTGCGCGCAAGCTCAAGGCGGCCGGGGTCAACCTGCTCGCGGGTCGAGCTTTGCGCAGAACCATGTTTCCACTCACGCCTTCGGAGCTCGGTGACGATTTCGACCTGGGCGCCGCGCTTCGGTGGGGGACGATTCCACTGGTGTGGGCCTCCGAGGCGCCGGGCGAGGTGCTCGAGAGCTACGTTCAGCTCTACCTCAAGGAGGAGATCCGGGCCGAGGCGCTGGTGCGGAATCTCCCCGGATTCGCCCGCTTTCTCCCGATTGCGGCCCTCTTTCACGGTGAGGTCGTGAACATATCCGGCCTCGCCCGTGACTGCGGGGTCGCGCGCACCACCGTGCAGGGCTACCTCGACATCCTGGAGGACACGCTGCTCGCAAGCCGCCTGCCTGCCTTCGAAGCGAAGCTACGGGTGCGCGAGCGTCGCCATCCGAAGCTGTACTGGGTGGATCCGGGACTTGTGCGCGCGGTGAAGAAGCTCGGAGGGGCGATTGCGCCCGAGGAGCGTGGGGCGCTCCTCGAAGGCTGGGTGTTTCACCTGCTCCGGGCGTACGGCGAGGAGAGCGATCTCTACGAAGATCTTCGCTACTGGGCGCCCCATCCCGCCAACCGCACCGAGGTGGATTTTCTCCTGCGCCGCGCCGACGAGTTTGTCGCCCTTGAGGTCAAGTCTGCGCCACGCTACCACCCCGGAATGCTGCCGGGCCTGCGTGCGGTGGCCGAGCTTCCGGGTATGGTGCGACGAGTGCTTGTCTACGACGGCAGGAGATCTTTCCGCACGCAGGACGGAATCGACGTGTGGCCAGCGGAGCGCCTGCACCGGGCCCTCGCCGACAACACGCTCTGGCCCTGAATTCGCTAAAGAGGGATCCGCGTTGAAATCCAGGAGAATTGGGCAGAACGAAAATCAGCCCTTCCCAGCGGAAATTGAGGAGCGACATCAATACATCGTCTATGACAAGAGGCTTCTGCCCGGCTTTGCGGCAACCCTCTTCGATCCTGAGTATCTTGAGGCGGAGGGTTTGTTGCTTGTCGCCGAGCAGGGTCTACGAGGCGTGGGATGGTCGTTTGCTTACCAGGATAAAGTCTTCGTTCTGCGTCATTATCGGCGTGGAGGCGCGGTTTCGCGCCTCAACTACGACAGCTACTTCGGGGTGTCGCGCGTCCGCAGCCGCCCGGCATGCGAGTGGAGAATGCTCTGCGGGATGCGCGCACGTGGATTACCAGTACCCGCACCGGCTGCGTGGCGAATCATCCAATCCGGCCTCGGCTTCTACCGAGCCGATCTCATGACGTTGCGAATTCCAAACTGCACTGCGCTGCACCGTCTTCTGTTGCAGAGGAAACTGAGCGAATCGGAGTGGAGGCGGCTGGGCGTGACCTTGCGCCAATTCCACGACAATGAGGTTTGGCATCCTGATCTCAACGCGAGTAACGTACTGATGGACGACAGGGGGCAATTTCATCTCGTCGACTTCGATCGGGCGCGCTTTCGTCGCGGGCGCGGTTGGAGAGAACGTGGTATCCTCCGCTTGTGGCGCTCTCTGGATAAGCAGCGTCGGCTGGAACCCAGTCTGTGCTGCCAAGAGTCAGATTTCCGTGCCCTGCTGGACGCTTACCGTAGTGGGGCGTGAGACTCCATTGCAAGCGCTTGGAGATTGCGATGATCACATATATCGATCTTGAAGTTTCCGCACGGAAGCGCGTAGGACTGCGCTGAATGCCCCTTGCCTGTATCGGCCCTTGGCGCTGTGTCGAATCCGGCAAACTCCCGGCAGATCGATCGGCACACCGTGGCTACCGATCAACCAACGGAATGCGGAATCCTCGTAGCACTTGCGCCAATGCTTCGCGGGTTTTTGGAAGACGCGCGATCCGTCACAGTATCCGCACTCCCGCGCAACGTCCCCATGCATTATCTGGTGGGGTCCGGTTGCCCTGGAGGCTGGTCCCATGTGGAGTGGAAATGCCTGTAGTGGGAGACTGATGATCGTCGGAGCTCCGCGGCCTCGCGAAAGAATATCGTCGTCTTCCGGAAGGAGCTTGGTAGCGCGCGTCATCGTAGGATAGAGAAGCACATCGTCGCGTCCCTGCAGAAGATCTGCCAAGACGTCGAGGCACTTGTCCTGAAAGATGATGTCTACATCGGTGAACCACACCCAGTCAGCGGTGGTGCTCTTCGCTGCCAAGTTTCTGCCGATCCCGCGACGAAAAAGTTGCTCCTTCGGCAGTGCACGCCAATCCCAAGTAAGACCCGGTTGCTTCATTTCGCCGAAGAAGCGCAGTACTCTCAGAGTCGATTCATCCTCGGGGCAGTAGTATATTGTCACCGTGAGATCGAGCTTGGCACTGTGGTGTAGAATCAGAGAGCTAAGTTGATAGATCAAGAAATGAGCGTAGCGCCAGCAATGGCTAACGATCTGAAGATGTAGCCGTCCTCGCCGTTTGGCTTTCGCGATTGTGGCCGGATCAATGCGACGAAACCATGACACAGGCAGTATCCTACTTGCGACAAAGCGTAAGAAGAATATCTCTAAAAGTTCTCCGAGTTGCTGCATTATTCTTGTATTCACAGATATGAGAGTTTTTAATAAAAATTTAATCGTCTATTTTTTATTAATTTATATTTATTTTAAATGCATCTTGCGGCTTGATAATTCTACGTGATACTGGATTAATATAGACAGTAAATTCCATCCATAAAAACACTGCTAAGTCCTCAGCAGAAATTTTATTTTTTCTTCGTGGGCAATCAAAATAATCAATCGTAAATCCCCAATTAGAATAAAATGAAATTCCGAAGCAATACACAGTACATCCATGTAGTGCAGCCTCTAATCCCGCACCAGAAGTCATTGTTGCGACAAGTGGTTTCTGAGCAAAAAGAGTGTGAATATTTATTTTTGAATCTAAAATAACTATATCAGGAAAATTTGAAATTATGCGCGCAATTTCTTTCCTGTTTTCCTTATTTCTTGGATGTGGTTTATAGTAAAAAGTTGTAGCATTAGGAATAGCTTGGGATTTTATAATAAATGAAATTAGATCAAAGTTAGTTTTCCCTATTGTCGTTGTTGATATAATTGCTTGATCTTCATTTACTTGTCCAATGATTAGTAATCCTGCAGGATCAATTAATATTTTTTCTCTATCATAATGACGATATTTTGTCATTTTATTAGAAATAATATAATTCAAAAATCTCTGAGCATTTTTGTAATAAATTGCATATCCTGGAGATAATGTATTAAGTGATAATTCTAAATCACTTGGTTGACGACCATCAAAATATATGCCATGATAGTTAACTATAAAAGATGTTTTCTTTTTCTTATATTTTGGTATATATAATAATCCATCTTCAATTCTAATTATTTTTGGAAAAAATTTCGTGAGAATTTCTAGATTATGTATTCGATCTCGATTTCCCCATACAATAACATGCGTGGTTTTTTTACTTTTTTGAGATAGGTTTGCGATATTCTTAATAAATGATTCTACTTCTATAGAATTCCAGCCATGAATCTTTCGGAGAAAGTTAATTCGGATGTGAATAGCATCTGGTGAAATTGCGCACGAAACTAAACTTTTGCGTTGACTTATATAAAATCCAAGAATCAATTCCTTGTCGGTGTTAGAAAGAATTTTTTGATAAATCAAATCTGCGAGTAACTTATTTCGAAAACGTTTGTATATTAAAAAAATCTTTCGAAAAAAATATGGATTTTTCACAGTGCATTTCCTCAAATAAATAATAAAGATTTTAGTTTTATATTTTAGATACGAGCCAATTTTTTGCGAGCTCTCTGATCCATTTCCACTTGCTGGGGCGGACTCGACTGCGTCCCTTTCCGATATGTCTTACGATACCCGGAAGCTCCCTAGCAATGCAGCGCCTTTCTCTCATTATCGCCTGCGCAATGCTCCGCTCGTTCTTGAATTTGCTCCACGGTCCGTAGCGTTCATAAAAATCACGTCTCAGCATTCCTGGATTGAAGGAGAAGTAGTTGAAAGGGTACTTGTGATCGAACGAATATCGAAAGAGAGAACCTTGTACGGTGCGATCCCTGAACAAACCTTTCCGACTGTGTTTGGTGCCAGTTGTCTCACGAAAACAGACCACAGAGAACTTGCCCTCATCATCAATTCCTTCTTTCAGTATTTGGCGTGCGGCCTCCATATTCGGTCTTCTCGAAAATTCCCAATCATCTTCGCAGTGAAAGATGAATTCTGTCTTTAATTGTTCGTATGCACGATCGATCGATGGCAATTGCCCGAGTCGGCGCCCATTAATGATAATTCGGAAATCTAATGTGCGAAGACGGTTGAATAATTCCGGTTGAGAGTTACTATCTTCTACGATTATCTTATAGGGCAATTCGTGAATCCATGGTTCCATGGACTGAATCGTCCTCTCTAGAAGATCGAAGCGATTGCATGAAGTAATCACGAGCGTGATATCTTCGATTTTCATATCTATATACTACGTGTTGATGAGAGAATGGATTCATTCAATATTACTGGTAGTGCTTCTTCAAGGGGAGTAGATTACTGCAATCTGCTTGTTACGTCCAAATATGCGTCTGCGTTTCCTGTAGCGCGATTCGCAATGGAATTTCCGGTTCCCTATCTCCTGAAACTTGCGTAACCACCAATCCGGTTTCTTGATTGTCAAGTGACTGTGGTTGTCATCAAAGCACGCTATGACGTGATACTGAATCGGCGCGGCAGTCAATATTCGCTCGATTAGCATATTCAATGACGCTTCCGGGAAATGCTCCAGGACATCGCCCGAGCAAAGAACATCTGCTTTTGGAATCGATTCTAGCAACAAATCGATCTGGGTAAAAGTCACATTCGGAGGCAAATTGTCCATACATGGACTGATCGCCCAATCAATGCCGTGAACGCTCTTTGCGATCTTGGATGCTTCTCTTAAAAAATATCCGTTTCCGCATCCTATTTCGATGATAGTTTTCCCAAAAATCATTTCCTGAAGTAATTTTTCTCCAATCAACCAGTTATTATATTGGTATGCTTCGGATGTATCATGCAGATCCTGATAGTAGCAAGCGTTATGCGTATCCGATTGTCGCATGGATAAAGAGGTATGTGTTTTTAAAAATTTCATAAGATTTATCTCTTAGTGACTGTGCTCATGTTATAAATAATAAGGGATATAATATAATTCCATATGGATAAGAAAATATTTTACACTACCGTATAGTTTCCACAAGAAACAGCTTCTGCATTTAATTTGACAAGATAAAAATATCTGATAGGACGAGAAGCGTAGTCCGCCCGACACGCGCCAGGATGACGATCTCAATCAGTGACATGGCCTTCCACGTGAGGAGTAATCATCGCGATCACTCGCTCCCACGCGCCACGGCCACTTTTCACGAAAGCGCGCCCCTTCTCGCCTGCGTTGCTGCGCAAGTCTTCGTCTTCCAAGTGCCGTATGACGGATCGGGCAAGGTGTGCAGTATCAATGATGATCTCCGCGCCTCCCGCTTCGACCAACTGGCGGCTGATCTCGGCGAAGTTGAAATGGTGCGGCCCGAAAAATACGGGTACTCCGAGGGCTGCCGGCTCAAGCACGTTGTGTCCGCCGATCTCGACGAGCGAACCACCTACGAAGGCTACGTCCGCAGCAGCGTAAAGCAGGAGTAGCTCGCCCATCGTGTCACCGATGTAGACTTGTGCTTTCGTGCAATCGGTGGTTCGCTGAGATCGCAGAACTGATATGAGCCCGCATCGGCGAGCGAGCGCCTCGGCCTCCGGGAAGCGTTCAGGATGTCGGGGTACGAGGATCAACAGGCTCTCAGGCAATCGGTTGTGCACTTGCTCGAAAGCGGCGAGGATCTGTGATTCCTCACCCTGGTGCGTGCTCGCCGCTATCCAGACTCTCCGCGTCGCTCCCCATGTACGTCGAAGGGCAGCGGCGTTCTCGCGCAGACCGGTCGGGATCGGGACGTCGAATTTCGTGTTTCCGGTCACGTCGATGCACTCCTGGGGCGCGCCTATGGACGCCAGTCGGATTGCATCCTTGTCGCTTTGTGCTGCGACCGCCGCCACTCCCCTGAAGACCGGTGTGTAAAGGCGGCGAAACATGCGGTAGCGTGATGCGGAGCGCTCGGAAAGACGGGCATTGGCCAACACGACCGGCACTTCGCGGGCGCGGCAAAGCGCCATCAAGTTGGGCCAGATCTCGGTTTCCATGATGATCGCCACCCGAGGCTTAACCCGATCAAGATATCTTGCCATCGTCCAGGGTAAATCGAAAGGCAGGTAGCGATGGACGACCGAGTCCCCGAAGGTCTCCACTGCCCGCTGTGCGCCGGTCGGAGTCGTCGTTGTGACGAGGATCGTCTCACCGGGATAGCGGGACTCAAGTGCTCTGACGATCGGCGTTGCAGCCTGGACCTCACCAACCGATGCCGCGTGAACCCATAGGCATCCTCGCCTGGACCCAATGTGTGTGCCTAGTCCGAAGCGTTCGCTGATACGATCCCGATAGGCGCGTTCCCGGAACCCCCGCGACATGAGCCGTGCCACGATGAGTGGGACGACAAGACACAGCACGACTGTGTACAGTAACCTCATTCAGTATCGACCTTACCCTTGGACTCATCCTGCTGTTCGGCGGAGTGGCGACGGTGGAGGATCACATACTCGCAATTCGAATGCCGACACGTCGCAATAAACGATCAATCCCATCTCTGGCATTCCGACAGCGCCCGATCAAGTCGCTGGTCTCGGCTGACTATCAGGACACCATTTAATCCGTCAAACCTCTTTCGCCGTTACCGCTGCGCGTACCCAGCGTTTCCCGTATCATCTGGCGCGTGGCCTGTCGCTGGTCCATCTTAATGCAGCAGTCTAACCTCGCGGTAAGGGGTAGTTCCAGCTTAATCCTACGGCAGGGGTAGTTCCCCAAGCTGGATGAACAGGCAGGGCCTTGCACGCCAAACCTGCCAGTAGGCATGATCCGGCGCTCCTTTCTGCGCGCCGGTATGCGAGTGGAGAGGAGTTTCGTGCATGCGTTGCATCGTCATCAACCTGCCGCTGGCGCGGGAGCGGCGTGAAGCAATTCAGTGTGAATTCCGGAAGATCGGAGTCGACTATGAGCTCTGGTCGGCAGTCAGTCGGCTTGACCTAAATGACGGTACTCGGCAACTCATCGATCAAGAGACCCGCTGGCGCCGGGGGATGTTGCCAATGGACGATGCGACCATCGCTTGTCTGCTGAGTCATTGGGCTGTTCTGCGCTCGTTGGTCGAGAGCGCCGACGACATGGCGGCCATTTTTGAGGATGACGCCAGATTGCACCCGGATCTTCCCGACATACTCAATGCGCTCGAAGGAAAGGCCAACCAATTCGATGTCGTCAGGCTGCAACGGCGCAAGACAAAACTGCCGTACTACCCTGTCTTCCACCTGAAACTGCCGGAATCGCTTCGCCATCGACAACAGCCCCTCGGGGGGGGGGGGGGGGGGGAATTGCCGATTGCCGTCGTACACCCTGGAAGAGGGTGGTGGTGGGAAAGTGTGTACCGGATTTGTGTTGTGTGGGGGGGGGGCGGGGTTTGTAAGTGG